>NZ_JBKQXS010000010.1:0-5676 GCF_048545075.1 Gardnerella phocaeensis
TTTTTGGGTGCTTTTTTGCGTTTTTCGACACGCCGGTGTTTTGGCTTGTTTTCAATGGTTTTGGGGTGTTTATTTTTGGTGGGTTTGCGTTTTAGCGTGGGTTGGTGTAAGTTTATCTCTTGCTGCTCAGCGCGGCTGGTTCTCCTCGGTTGAGGTTGATGAGCCGGCTGGTGTGGTGGTGGTTTGAGAACTCAAGAGCGTGTCTGTACTACTTATTAGTTAATTATTGCCAGTTCATTGCCTGCCTTGCAGATTGCAGGGTGCCTGAGAGATGGTTAAATGGTGGTGAGGTTTTTTGTTGGGATGTTCTTTCCTTAAAGAATGTCTCGTCTTTTTCTTTTATATTGGAGCCTTTTGTTGGCTCTTCATTGAAGTTTTTCGTGGAGGGTTCGATTCTGGCTCAGGATGAACGCTGGCGGCGTGCTTAACACATGCAAGTCGAACGGGATCTGACCAGCTTGCTGGTTGGTGAGAGTGGCGAACGGGTGAGTAATGCGTGACCAACCTGCCCCATGCTCCAGAATAGCTCTTGGAAACGGGTGGTAATGCTGGATGCTCCAACTTGACGCATGTCTTGTTGGGAAAGTGTTTAGTGGCATGGGATGGGGTCGCGTCCTATCAGCTTGTAGGCGGGGTAATGGCCCACCTAGGCTTCGACGGGTAGCCGGCCTGAGAGGGCGGACGGCCACATTGGGACTGAGATACGGCCCAGACTCCTACGGGAGGCAGCAGTGGGGAATATTGCGCAATGGGGGAAACCCTGACGCAGCGACGCCGCGTGCGGGATGAAGGCCTTCGGGTTGTAAACCGCTTTTGATTGGGAGCAAGCCTTCGGGTGAGTGTACCTTTCGAATAAGCGCCGGCTAACTACGTGCCAGCAGCCGCGGTAATACGTAGGGCGCAAGCGTTATCCGGAATTATTGGGCGTAAAGAGCTTGTAGGCGGTTCGTCGCGTCTGGTGTGAAAGCCCATCGCTTAACGGTGGGTCTGCGCCGGGTACGGGCGGGCTAGAGTGCAGTAGGGGAGACTGGAATTCCCGGTGTAACGGTGGAATGTGTAGATATCGGGAAGAACACCAATGGCGAAGGCAGGTCTCTGGGCTGTTACTGACGCTGAGAAGCGAAAGCGTGGGGAGCGAACAGGATTAGATACCCTGGTAGTCCACGCCGTAAACGGTGGACGCTGGATGTGGGGCCCATTCCACGGGTTCCGTGTCGGAGCTAACGCGTTAAGCGTCCCGCCTGGGGAGTACGGCCGCAAGGCTAAAACTCAAAGAAATTGACGGGGGCCCGCACAAGCGGCGGAGCATGCGGATTAATTCGATGCAACGCGAAGAACCTTACCTGGGCTTGACATGTGCCTGTCGACTGCAGAGATGTGGTTTCCCTTCGGGGCAGGTTCACAGGTGGTGCATGGTCGTCGTCAGCTCGTGTCGTGAGATGTTGGGTTAAGTCCCGCAACGAGCGCAACCCTCGCCCTGTGTTGCCAGCGGGTTATGCCGGGAACTCACGGGGGACCGCCGGGGTTAACTCGGAGGAAGGTGGGGATGACGTCAGATCATCATGCCCCTTACGTCCAGGGCTTCACGCATGCTACAATGGCCGGTACAACGGGATGCGACATGGTGACATGGAGCGGATCCCTTAAAACCGGTCTCAGTTCGGATCGTAGTCTGCAACTCGACTACGTGAAGGCGGAGTCGCTAGTAATCGCGAATCAGCAACGTCGCGGTGAATGCGTTCCCGGGCCTTGTACACACCGCCCGTCAAGTCATGAAAGTGGGCAGCACCCGAAGCCGGTGGCCTAACCCTTTTGGGATGGAGCCGTCTAAGGTGAGGCTCGTGATTGGGACTAAGTCGTAACAAGGTAGCCGTACCGGAAGGTGCGGCTGGATCACCTCCTTTCTACGGAGTTTTTGTGCACGCTCGGTTGAGTGTGGTTACTGGTGTGGAAAACAATAGTTGACGTTTATGTGAGTTTGTTGGGCATGCTTTTGGGTTCCCGGATTGCCACCCCCCTTTTTTGTTTGGGGTTGCGGTCCTTGACCCGCAGGATTTCAGGTTGATGCTTTTTGAGTGTTGATGCTGGTTTTGTGGTGTTGTGGTGGTTTGAGAACTGGATAGTGGACGCGAGTAAAATGCGAGACTTTTTTGGTTTCGATTTTTTTGCTTTTATCAATTTCAACCGGCTCCTTTTGTTGGAGTCGCTTGATCGTTTTGTGATCGTTTAGTGTGATGATTTTTTGTCTAGAGAATTTTGCTGATGGGTTCTTACTTTAGTGTTTGTCACTGGTAAGGGCGTATGGTGGATGCCTTGGTAGACAGGACCGATGAAGGACGTGACGGGCTGCGATATGCCTCGGGGAGCTGCCGAGTGGGCTTTGATCCGAGGATTTCCGAATGGGGAGACCCGGCCACTGTTATGAGTGGTCACCACAGTTTTTGTGGGGGGTACGCAGGGAAGTGAAACATCTCAGTACCTGCAGGAAAGGATACTCCGTGAGTAGTGGCGAGCGAAAGCGGATCAGGCTAAACCGGGTGCGTGTGATAGCCGTCAGGTGTTGCGCATTCGGGGTCGTGGGATGGACTGTTCAGCCTCTGACGGGGTTGAGGAGAGTGATAAAATGTCGTGCTAGGTGAATGGGATTGAATTCCCAGCCGTAGAGGGTGATGGCCCCGTAGCTTGTCGTGCGATGTCTCTTTATGTTTATTCCCAAGTAGCGCGGGACTCGTGGAATCCCGCGTGAATCTGCCCAGACCGTTGGGTAAGCCTAAGTATTCCTGTCTGACCGATAGTGTACTAGTACCGTGAGGGAAAGGTGAAAAGCACCCCGGGAGGGGAGTGAAATAGTTCCTGAAACCGTGCGCTTACAATCCGTCGGAGCCTTCTTTGTGGGGTGACGGCGTGCCTATCGAAAAATGAGTCTGCGAGTCAGTGGTATGTGGCGAGGCTAACCCGGGTGGGGGAGCCGTAGCGAAAGCGAGTTTTAAAAGGCGTTTGAGTCGCATGTCCTGGACCCGAAGCGGGATGATCTAGCCCTGAGCAGGTTGAAGCGCGGGTAAGACCGTGTGGAGGACCGAACCCACCTAGGTTGAAAACTGGGGGGATGACTTGGGGTTAGGGGTGAAAGGCCAATCAAATTCCGTGATAGCTGGTTCTCTCCGAAATGCATTTAGGTGCAGCGTCGTGTTATTGCTTACAGGGGGTAGAGCTACTGGATGCTTGCGGGCCCATACCGGGTACCAATAGCAGCCAAACTCCGAATACCTGTTAGGTTTATCACGGCAGTGAGTCGGCGGGGGATAAGCTCCGTCGTCAAAAGGGAAACAGCCCTGATCGTCGTCTAAGGTCCCGAAGCGCGTGCTAAGTGGGAAAGGATGTGGAGTCGCATAGACAGCCAGGAGGTTGGCTCAGAAGCAGCCATCCTTGAAAGAGTGCGTAACAGCTCACTGGTCTAGTGGTTCCGCGCCGACAATGTAGCGGGGCTTAAGCACGCCACCGAAGACGCGGCTGCATGATTTGTTTCATGCGGGGTAGGAGAGCGTCCTGTATGGGGTGAAGCGGCAGTGTGAACTTGTCGTGGACTTTACAGGAGTGAGAATGCAGACATGAGTAGCGAGAGACGGGTGTGAATCCCGTCCGCTGAATGACTAAGGGTTCCGGGGCCACGTTCGTCGTCCCCGGGTGAGTCGAGTCCTAAGGCGAGGCCGACAGGCGTAGTCGAATGGATGAACGGGTTGATATTCCCGTACCGGTGTTACACCGTTCGAACTGAATCTGAGAGTACTAACCTTCATTTATGAGCTGGCTGCCTTTCGGGGTTGTTGGCTTGTTTGTGTTGGGACTGTATCGGTAGTAGGTTAGCGTGGGAGTGACGCGGGTAGGTAGCCGGCTGCGGAGGTGGTTTTCCGTGGCTAAGCGTGTGGGCTGTCTCCTAGGTAAATCCGGGGGATGTTAAAGCTGAGGCGTGATGGGTAGGCTGTAAGGCTGATTCCGGTGATCCTGCTTGCCGAGAAAAGCTTCAACGTGAGGTGTGATTCCGCTCGTACCCTAAACCGACACTGGTGGTCTGGTAGAGTATACCGAAGCGATCGGGCGAATCCTGGCCAAGGAACTCGGCAAATTACTCCCGTGCCTTCGGCATAAGGGAGACCCCTGATGGTGATGTTTTTTACAAGCGGAGCTGTTGGGGGTGGCACAAGCTAGGGGGTAGCGACTGTTTACCAAAAACACAGGAGCGTGCGAAGGCGTAAGCCGCTGTATACGCTCTGACGCCTGCCCGGTGCCGGAAGGTTAAGAGGATCCGTTAGCTTCGGTGAAGCGGTGAATTTAAGCCCCGGTAAACGGCGGTGGTAACTATAACCATCCTAAGGTAGCGAAATTCCTTGTCGGGTAAGTTCCGACCTGCACGAATGGCGTAACGACTTCCCCACTGTCTCGGCCAGGAGCCCGGCGAAATTGCAGTACGAGTAAAGATGCTCGTTAAGCGCAGAAGGACGAAAAGACCCCGGGACCTTTACTATACCTTGGTATTGTCGTTAGGTGTGGATCGTGTAGCATAGGCGGGAGGCTGTGAAGCGTGGGCGCTAGCTTGCGTGGAGTCGACAGGTGAAATACCGCTCTTTCCATATCTGGCGTCTAACCTCGACGCGTTATCCGTGTCAGGGACAGTGCCTGGCGGGTAGTTTAACTGGGGCGGTTGCCTCCTAAAGAGTAACGGAGGCGCTCAATGGTCCGCTCAGCCCGGTTGGCAATCGGGTGTTGAGTGTAATCGCACAAGCGGGCTTGACTGTGAGACTGACGGGTCGAGCAGGGACGAAAGTCGGAGATAGTGATCCGGTGCCGGCGTACGGACGTGGCATCGCTCAACGGATAAAAGGTACCCCGGGGATAACAGGCTGATCATTCCCAAGAGTCCATATCGACGGGATGGTTTGGCACCTCGATGTCGGCTCGTCGCATCCTGGGGCTGGAGCAGGTCCCAAGGGTTCGGCTGTTCGCCGATTAAAGCGGCACGCGAGCTGGGTTCAGAACGTCGTGAGACAGTTTGGTCTCTATCCTCTGCGCTCGTTGGAATGTTGAGGAGACCTGCCCATAGTACGAGAGGACCTGGGTGGACGAACCTCTGGTATGCCGGTCGTCACGCCAGTGGCGCTGCCGGTTAGCTACGTTCGGAAGGGATAACCGCTGAAAGCATCTAAGCGGGAAGCCTGCTCCAAGATAAGCATTCCTTGCACTTTAGTGTGTGAGCCCCCATGTAGAACACGTGGTTGATAGGCTAGACGTGGAAGCCCTGTAAGGGGTGGAGCTGACTAGTACTAATGGGCGATGGTGACATTCTTCCTCACTTTTACTAGTGGGGAGGGTGAGTTCCTTTTGAGTATTATTCTTCTAGCGTTAATGAGTACTGAATGTTTTGCTTAACGATCTGTTGATAAAAGAGTTTTTATTCGCGTTCATGTCCGGTTCCCAAACCGCCACGTGTTGCCGCTCACTGTTGGTGAGTGTATAATTTAGTTTTGCGGTGGTCATGGCTCAGGTGAGACGCCCGGTCCCATTCCGAACCCGGAAGCTAAGGCCTGACACGGCGAGGGTACTGCACTCGATAGGGTGTGGGAGACTAGCACGCTGCCGCATTAATCTTTCTAGCGGGGAGTTTTTAACTCCCCGCTTTTT
>NZ_JBKQXS010000011.1:0-5494 GCF_048545075.1 Gardnerella phocaeensis
TCTCATGGCAGGGGCTTGTTGGTTATTCCAGAAAATAAGGTTCCTGAGTTTAAGAAGTTGCTTGTTGAATATTATGAGGGTGAAGATTTGCAGGTGATTGCTTCGTTTATGAGGGAATATTGTTGGAGACATTAAACGTGCGCGATGATATTGGTTCTGCTGTGGCGAATAATGTTAAGGCTTCTGCTTCTTGCACGGTGTATACGTTAAATGATACGAGTGTTTTAGAAGGAGAAATTACCAAGGGTGCATGTCTTGAAGTAGTTTGTGAGAATGGTGTGGCTGAAGTTTGTGATAAGCATAAAGCAGATTTTGGGTACAAAACAGATGGATGTGCTCACTATGCTGTGCATTGTTTGAATGGGAAAGCTGTAGTGAAGTAATACTGTTGTGGTGTTTTATGTCCGCCACTGTGACTAGTCGCATGAAATAGAGTTTGGCATATTCTAAAAATTCTTTGGAATGTTGGAGTATTAGGCTTGGTGGTTTTTAATCCAAGTGTAAAGGTCATTTTCATTCGCTTTGCCTGATGCAACTTTGAGATAAAAAAGTTTCGTATTGGGGATAAGTAATTTACGCAAGTTGGTAAGTTGCGTGATAAGTAGTAAATGGGCAGGTTAGGTCTGATTTTAATATTTTTTCTCATAATATTTGTTGATAAAAAACATGATTAATGGAGAAAATGCGATCGAAATAGCTAGAAGAGCAGCTGGTAAATATGCTTTTGTGATAAATGCAATTATGGCAATTATTCCCATTAGGTGCATTAGTATGAATGCCATTGTTGCATTTACTTTATCTTTGATTTTCTCGTTTCTTTCATCGTTCACATTTATTTTGTAGTTGTGGTCTTTTTCCATCATCTTATAGTGCATGATTTTTACGTGTGAAAGTGAGATAGTTGCAACAAAAACAACTGACAGTACAATTTCTACGGATTCGTTCAGTTTAAGAGTCAGTACAAGAATTAGTCCGAAAATTCCTATTACATATCCTATGTACCAAAAATTTTGGGTTTTCTGTTTTTTCATTTTTTATCTTCCTCGTAAATAAATATTTCTTCGATTGTTAAATCAAAATACTTGGCAATTTTGTATGCCAATATGATTGACGGGTTATATCTTCCATTTTCCAAAGAGCCGACTGTCTGTCTTGATACTTCAAGTGCGTCTGCAAGTTCTTCTTGGGTTATGCCTTTTTCTTTTCTAATTTGTTCAAGTCTATTTTTCAGATTACATTCTCCTTCATAATGGAAAGCTAGCTTTACATATAAGATAATCGTTTCGAAAGTAAATGTCAAGTTAGCTTTCCATTGGATCTAATATTGTATTTAACAAAGATGGGGTGAATTATGATCCGCTTTGCAGAGATTTTTATTCCAGGTTTCGGATTAACGCCACTGGAGATCTTTTAGATTGTGCTTCCTCAAATAAGATTACAGATGAACAATTGAATCAATTTTTAGATGCAAATATATCCAAGAATACATACTACTAATGCAGAAAATGCGCATGGTAATATTTCTTTATGTCCCTCATTTTTTCAGTGCTAATAAGTTAATCTACAAATTTTTCAGGATTGCCTGTATTTTTAGCTGCTTTTGAGAGGTTTACGTATTCTAAAGTCATAATTTACTTTTTTAATTTTGCGTTATAGTGGATCAGTATGATAACGACGAGTGCTAATACTATATCTAATGATGTACTGATAAAGCAGGTTTTGGTACAAAGCGAATTTTAAGTACTTTCTTTTGTGGTGTTCTGATTTGTTTTTCTAAAATTTCCATAAAACGTTTTTCTAGTGTAGTGTTTGAATAACATCAAGATTTCCAAGGGGTTAATCATGTGTTTATATAATATTTTGCCTAAATGCAAAAGTGATAAAATAAGCATTTCACTTAATCAAGTAAAAAATAGCAAAGAATTTAGTCATTATAAAGAATTTGAGATACTTGGTAGTGGATGTAATGCTACGGTGTTCAAAGCTAAGCATAAAGTTACAGAGCAGTCTGTTGTTATTAAAGTTTATAAAATTTTTAAAAATAATGAAAAATCTTATAAGGATAAGCATTTAAAAGAGATTAAAAAGAATGCAAAAATAAATTTGACAAAATATAATCATGCTGTATTTGATGCTGGAACTGTCAGCGTAGACTGTTTTAAATATCTGTATTGCATTATGAATTATTTAGATGGCATTACGCTAGAAGAATGGCTACAGAAAATAAAATCACTAGAAAAAAGATTAATAAAACCAATTGAAATAAATGCTGCTTTAGGTTTTTTGTACTATTGTTATAATTTGGTCGATAACGATTCTGGCGAGATTACGCATGGAGATATTAATGTTGGCAATGTAATCTTTTTGAAACAGAACAGCATTAATTATAAAAATGATTTTTTGAACTATTGTTCGTGCGGTGCTAATTACTTAGTACCTACAAAAATAGAACTAATTGATTATGGTACATCGAAGTGGGTGGAAACTACTCACGATTACGGCATTGAACGTGATTTTAAGTTTATTGTTGATAATACTTGTAAAATATTATCTTCATATCCTATAAAGAAATTTATTAAGTATAAAGCAATACGTAAGCATGAAGAGTTAGATAATCAAAGGAATGTTTTGATTGTTGATTTGATACGAATCATATTATCAATTGATTATCTTGATAATTTATGTTATGCAGGAGGCCGTAAAAAAGACTACTCTGATTGGCTTTATAAACTATGGAATTGCGCATTTGACTGGAAAGATAAATTTGAATTTAATAATTTTATTGACTTAAATTATTGGTCTGCATTAAAACAACCAAGTACAGGAAAATATATTAATAAAACAGAAATTGTTAATTATATGAATAAACAGAAAAAACAGTGTTATACAATAAAACTTACAAATGTGTGCAGCTATACATGTAATTATGATGATCCGGATATAAAATTTAAGTGGTAAGATACTAATTTTAAACCTTTTAACGATAGCTTTTTCTATCGTTAAAAGGTGCACTCACTATCCATAGTGTGCACTCAAAAAAGTGTAAATATACTACCCGTTCACTCAACCCACGTCGAAAGTGTCGTATTGATGCCAAAGGCTGATTAGGTGGGTACGTTTTACATTATTCTTATGAAGAATAAACCACTGCAAAACCAATAAATTCCATACAAAGCATATAAAAATGCGGCTATTTATGCATAGACACAAATAGCCGCAAATTTAGATTATCAACGTACCGAGTAGTTTTTTAATTTATGCTCTCGGAAGGCGACGGTGACGTATAACAGTAACGCCGGCAGCAGCAGCTCCAGAAATAGTTAACGCACCCAAAACACCTAACATTATAGTGCTAAGCATATTGCCAGAAGACTTGTTCTCGCTTGTAGCACTAGCTTGAGTTTTTGGATTTTCGCTTACTGTATCCGAAATCTTTTCGTCAACTTCTTCAACATCACCCTTGTTATCTTCAGGCTTCGTAGAGTTTTCTTCTGAAACCTGAGACTCAGTTGACTTGTTTGCTTGCGAAGCATTTTCTGACTGATCTGCAACAGCTGGCACCTGAGATGCAGCTGCAGAAGAAACCTTTTTAGATACTTCAGCAACTGTAGTTACTGCCTTCTGAGTATTTGCAACCGTAGGATTTGCTGCAGGTGCTGAAGACACTGAAGGAGCCGAAGGTGCTTCAGAAACAGCAGGCGCTGAATTATCTTCAACTTGAACTGCTGGAACCGCAGGGGTTGCAGGAGCAACAGATACTGACGGAACAACAGGAGCAGATGGCATAGCTGGTGCTTTAGCAGACGGAGCTGGAATCTTAGCTTCAGGTACTGCAGGAGCAGGAGCAGCTACTTTCGGAGCAGATGCTACTGGAGGTGCAGGAACTGGAGCAGATGCTTTCGGAGCAGATGCTACTGGAGGTACAGGAACTGGAGCAACATGCTCTTGAGATTCACTACCTTTCTTAGACTCAGAAGGTGCTGGAACACTAGGAGCAGTCTGTTTTTCAGATTCTTTTGCCTCATTATTACCAGCAGAACTGTTACCATTTTGCTGATTCTTTTGAGCTTTTTCCTGTTCCAATTGAGCTTTAAGAGTAGCAACTTTAACTCTAGCTTCCTCAAGCTTCGTTTCTGCGGCTCTTAAAGAATCTTCAACTTGCTTCTTTTGCTTATTGTTATTAGCTCTTGCATCAGTCTGATTATTTTTAAATGTTTTAGCACCCTCAACACCATTTCTTAACGACTTAATTTTTTGGCTTAGCTTATCATCTTTGCCAACTAACTTATAGTTGTCAATAATATTATTAAGAAGCTTTATTTCAGACTCTGCTTTCTTTGCTTCAGAATCTTTAGTATTAGAAGCTTCAAGCTTTTTGGCTACATCTTTTTTAGACTCATCAATTTGATCTTTAATCTTTTTAAGTTCTTCATCTGCTTTTTCAAATTCTTGCTGCGCTGTCTTGAAAAGTGTCTCTAATTCTTTCAGAGTTTCTTCTTTAGCAGCAACAGATTTCTTATTTTCTTCAACTTTTCTGCTAAGCGAAACTTGATCATTAGAGACTTTTCTAAACTGCTCCGCTAGAGAATAAATATTACCGGCATCGTCTGGATTAGCTTTTTCTAACGCAGATTCTAATTCACCGATTTTTGTATCATACTCTTTAACTTGAGCAGAATCGCTTGCAATAGATTCCTTAAGAGAATCTACTTCTTTGTGAAGATTTGAAATCTGCGATTCATACTGCTTTATGCTAGATGCAGCTCTTTCTTTTGTTTGACTTTTTTCTTCTTCGTCATTTTGCAAATCGTTAAGAGCTAATTTTGCATTATCATATTGCTTTTTTAAAAGTTCGTATGCTTCTTTTAATCCAGTAAGATTGCTCTCTTTTTCTTTTTTGGATTTTTCAAATTCCGCAGCCTTTGCTTTTGCAGCCTCAGAACCCATTTTCAATGCATTCTCAGCTTCTAAAAGTTCTTTCGCTTTATCATTTTCAGCGTTTTCAGCTATTTTTTCAGTTTCAGAGATTTTATTTAAAAGATCGTCAAATTCTGTAACTTTTTTCTTATACTCTTCAATTTGAGCTTCTAATTGATGAACTTGCTCTTCAGCTTTTTCAATTGCTTCTTCAGTAGACGCTTTAACAGTCGCCTCTGTTTGGACTTGTGTATTTTGTACAACCTCAGCAGCTTCTTGCGCCCACGCTGGCATTGGGCCTTGCAGGAACAAAACAAATCCTGCGATTGCTGCGGCAGATTTTTTCTTGACCGTTACCATATTTTCTACTCCTTGCTCGTAGCGGCCTTCATGTCTAACTTATGTCAGCAGTCATTCTTGAGCATAACAAAGAAATAAATACATTTTCAACGCCATTTATTCGGAATATTTCCGATAAAACTTGTCATGATGAATAATAATCGTATTATTTTTGAATATTACTAATAAAAAATGCTCTTTTTATACATAATATTATGTTAGTCGCATAATTATACGC
>NZ_JBKQXS010000012.1:0-930 GCF_048545075.1 Gardnerella phocaeensis
TTAGAAAAAAGGCTGATATTAATGCTCGCTTGAGTTTGCTTGCGTATGATGGTACTCCTGAAATCAAAAATCGTGGAGATGGTAAATATTTATACACCAGAAAGCGTGTTTCGGGAAAGTTGACGTCCACGTATGTTGGTGTGTATTCGGACGATTTGTATAATCTTCTTCTTCACAATGCAAGTGAATCTAGGCAATTGCGTAAGGAACTTCGCGCTGTAGTAAGGCAGCTCGCGAATGCTGGATATTCTAATAGTGAGTTATCTGCTGATTTGGTGAACAATATTGCTTTTGCAAGGGCTAACTTAAAGGCGAATATTTACGATCAGGCGGTTTTGGAAGGTGTTGCTACTACTTTTCCTCAAACTGAAGAGATTATAGATAACGGGAAAGTATTTGGTGTTTCTGCGAGTGATGTTCAAAAAATCTTGAATTTGAAGCATGCTTGGGAGTTTATTTTAGACGAGGATGTTGTATTAAGCAGGTCTGATTATTACATGCTAAGTCATATAGCGAAGCTTGTTAATGAGGGGTTTTTCTTAGATGGCGGTCGTATCAGGGGTGTTCCTGTTGCGATTGGTGGATCTACTTATATTCCGCCTATTCCTAATGAAATAGATGTTAAAGAAAAAATAAGGAATATTGTTGAATGTGAGAAAGATAGTGAGAATGTTGAAGGTAGAGTTGGAAGGAAAGAGCCTATTGATATTGCGATTGAATTATGCGTTTATTGTATGAAGTCGCAGATATTTTTAGATGGGAATAAGAGGGCTTCTGTGATTTTTGCGAATCATTATTTGATTTCTCATGGCAGGGGCTTGTTGGTTATTCCAGAAAATAAGGTTCCTGAGTTTAAGAAGTTGCTTGTTGAATATTATGAGGGTGAAGATTTGCAGGTGATTGCTTCGTTTATGAGGGAATATTGTTGGA
>NZ_JBKQXS010000001.1:0-625509 GCF_048545075.1 Gardnerella phocaeensis
CTCCAGGATGCGTTTGCATACAAAAAGACTCTTAGATTTCTACAGTGCTTGTTCATTTATTATCTATCTTATTTAATGAGATATAAATAAATGTAGTAATAAAGACTGTGTATATGTGGAAAAGTGATTAAAAACCGCTTGGAAAAAGACTTATTAACATTTAAAAGCTGTGGATAATGTCAGAATAACAATGTGTATAAGTAGCCAACTTATCCACAGTTTTTTCTATTTTCTAAAGTTTCCACATTTTTAAATGCCTTATAAACAAGTTACTAACATTTTTAAGCGGCGTTTTCCACGAGTTATGCTCAGCTTTTACCCACATTTGTTATTAAGTATGTGGATAACTTTTTTTAAACTTTTAAACAATTCTTCATAAATATGTGGAAAAGAAGATTATTTTCTACGATCAGCAGGATTTTGCTTTAAGCGAACAGTTAATTCCATAACGTAGTTATAAATTTCTTGTTTTTCTTGCATCTCGCCACTTACACGAGTGTAAGCATGCATAACTGTAGTATGATCTCTACCGCCAAAAACTTCGCCAATATCAACCAAACTCATGCTTGTCATCTCTCTTGCAAGATACATTGCAATTTGACGAGCAAGAGCAACATTCTTTGTGCGCTGTCGTCCAACAAGTTCATCGAAAGTCATGTGGAAATATTGAGCTACCTGACTAATGATGTCAGTTGGACGAACTTCAATATCTGTAGCAAAGAAATCTTGTAATGCTTGTTCAGCTAAAGCTTTACTAACAGGCTGATTGCTTAAAGATGCTACAGCAGTAACGCGCGTCAATGCACCTTCAAGTTCACGAATATTTTCTGTAAAACGTTCAGCAATTAAATCAAGTACGTCACTTGGGACATTACAGTGATTCATTGATGCCATCATTCTAAGAATTGCAATACGCGTTTCCAAATCTGGCGGTTTAATATCAACCGTAAGACCTGATTCAAATCTGGAAATTAAGCGCGCTTCAAAGCCCTTAAGATTTTTTGGAGCAACATCTGAAGCTATAACTATTCGCTTATTTGCTTGGTATAAAGAATTAAAAGTATGGAAGAATTGTTCAAGCGTTGCTTCTTTTCCACCAAGGAATTGAATATCGTCAATAAGAAGAACATCTACTTCGCGATATCGCCTATTAAAATCAGCAATTTGACCTTGACTTTGATTTGGCGTTTGAAGAGCTTCAATAAATTCATTAGTAAATTCCTCACTTGTTACATAACGAACTTTAAGTGAAGAATCTTTTACCAAAGCATAATTGCCAATTGCGTTAAGCAAATGAGTTTTACCAAGGCCGGAACCGCCGTAAATACATAAAGGATTAAAATCTCTTCCTGAACCCTCTGCAACTGCTAAAGCTACAGTTCTTGCAAAACGATTTGAGTCTCCAGGCACAAAAGTATCAAAAGTTGCGCACGTGTTTAAATGTGTAATTGCATCGCGCTGAACAGAAACAGGCATTTTTTGCTGTGCAACTTGTTCATTAGAAATATCAGTTTGTTTAAGAGTAGATATTCCAGTTGCATGATCAAAATCTGGTTGTACAGGAGATACATCATTCGCTGTAACCGATGGCAAATCAGTAGATGCTGAAACTGAAATATTATCAACAGGCAAAACTGTATTATCAGTTACTACTTTATTTAAATTCGTATTGTTCTGCGCTTGATTAGATAAAGAATTTGAAGAACTTTGTGCAGCTTTTTCCTGATATTCAGATTGAGGAACAATCCTAAAAGCAGGAAACATATCTTTACCAGTGCAAATCTTTAATGCTGTAAGTAGAGGAGAATTTAATTCATTTTGCAAAGCTTGTTGCGTTTCAGCATTAGATACACACAAAACAATGGTTGTACCAAAGATTGCTTCTGGTTTAACGCCTTCAAACCAACCTTTATCGCGCGCAGTTAAAAGGGCATTATGCTGTAAAACAGTAAGCGTATTAGACCATACCAAAGCAGCTTGCGATGTAGGATCGCCTAATGTATCAGCCATTTCACCCCCAAACTTGCATTTAGCGCATGTAATAATGCTGATTCTGTTTACGCGCGCACGTGTGTAATAAGTATCAGTAAGATATGTTTACTCTGACCCTACGAAGTTATCCACAGTCTAGCGTGTTGAAATTGTTTAATTGTGAATAACATGTGTGTAATTTGTGGATAAGTTTAAAGCTGAGATTTGGCTATTTTTCAACGATTCTGCATGTACAATAAATTGTAATAGAAATGTGAATAAATCATTTTTATTTATATCTTACTATGTTGATTCTTTAATAAGAAAATGTGGAGTTTTGAGCATTGGTGAGGGGTAATAGTATTTTGGTATAGCTTGACTCATACGGGGCCATGCTTTTGCATGGCTGAATACAGGAGCATTAGTTATGAAGAGGACATTTCAGCCGAATAATCGTCGTCGTCACATGAAGCACGGCTTCCGCGTTCGCATGCGTACGCGTGCAGGTCGCGCAGTAATCAATCGTCGTCGTGCCAAGGGCCGCAAGTCACTGTCTGCCTGAGTTAAGGTAGCGTCGTAAGGCATGGAAAGGCTGAAAAGCCACCGTGATTTTGTTGCGGTGCTAAAAAAACGGCGCAAGGTGAGTTCCCGGGATATCGTCGCGCATTACATTATGCGTGACGATATAGCCGTGCAGAGCACACTTAACGAAGATAGAAGTGCAAGTTTAGATTATATTGCCACGGGTTTTGAAAGTGATACTCCCGCGGCATTTTCTGATACCTTCTTACATGATCAAAAATTTGAACATGTAAAGAGGCTAGGTCTTGCTGTATCTAAATCAGTGGGGAAAGCTGTAGTTCGCAATAAGGTAAAAAGACGTCTACGAGTAATCGCAAAAAATTATGAATCTTTATTACCTGCAGGTTGTGATGTGGTGCTAAGAGCAAAACCTTCTGCAGCTCAATCTTCATTTGATTCGTTACAATGCCAGATACAAAAGCTTTTTGGCAAAATTAGTGCAGATTTATGTTCTACACAAAATTGCAAAATGCATGAGAATAATCAGAATCAAGGATAATTGAAATATATTATTTTGAGTAAATGGTGGTTATTGTCATGCGTAGTAAAAAAAGTTTAAGCTCTAAGTTTGTAATTAGTGCAATTAGATGGTATCAGCGCACGATTTCTGCAAATAGACCAGCTTGCTGTAGATACTATCCTACGTGTTCGCGTTATGCTATTGAAGCAATTGCTAGATACGGCACGTTTAGAGGTGGTATTCTTGCATTATTACGCCTTCTACGCTGTAGACCTTGGACAAGCTGCAGTATTGATGATGTACCCCGCAAATATTCGATTTTTTACAGATGTGCTTGGTCTAAGGCACATGAAGAGCCACGGCTAACTCCCTTGGCTGAAGAAGACAAGGAAAACTAATGTTTAATCAAGATAACTTCATACTTGATAATGGATTCTTTGGATGGTTTTATAAAATCTTGACGCCAGTTGAGTGGCTTATGACTCAAATTATGTCATTATTCCACAAGTTATTAACTTTTCTTGGAATGAATGAAGTTGGCTTCTCTTGGGTTTTTTCCATCGTATTCTTGGTATTAGTTGTGCATGCGTGCATTTTCCCTGCATTTATTAAAAGCATTAAAGGCATGCGCAAAATGCAAGCTATTGCGCCTAAGATTAAGAAAATACAGCAAAAATATAAAGGTAAAAATGACCCTGCAAGTAAAGAAGCTATGCAGCGTGAAATGATGAAGCTTTATCAAGATAATAAAGCTAATCCTGCTGGCTCGTGCTTGCCTATGATGATTCAGGGTCCTGCATTTATGAGTATTTGGTATACGCTTTCCGTTATTCCTTTTATTGCTCGTGGCAAGCATGCAGCTCTTGGTGCCTTTGACATTGCAACAGCACAGCAATTCGTTAAGACTCGCGTATTTGGGGTTGGTGTTGCAGATACTTTTATGACAACTGCTGGCGCAGGTAAAATTGTCATAGTTATGTTTGTTGTGCTTATGTGTGCTGCAATGTGGTACATGCAATTCAATAATATTCGTAAGAATCTTCCGCCTGAGTCTAAGCAGGGTAGCCAATATACTGTACAAAAGCTTATGATGTGGGGATTCCCGTTGATTTACGTTTTCTCTGCATTTGCTATGCCTTTTGCAATGTTGGTGTACTGGTTAGTAAACAACGTTATAAATATGCTGCGTTCAATTTGGCAGGTTTACGCATTCCCAACTCCTGGATCTCCTGCAGCTGAAGAAAAAGAAAAGCGTGACTATAAAAAAGAAACTGATCGTCGTGAGCGCGAAGGTTTGCCTTCTATTGAAGAAGAGAATCTTCAAAAAGCTCGTGAGGAAGCTGAGCGTAGAGAGATTGAAGGATTCCAACGCAAGCAGCCACAACGTAAGCGTAAGGCGGCAAAGCGCTAATATTTAGATACATTTTGCGGATATATAAAGTCATTTTTATGACTTGAAAATAAGTTAGTAACTTGGCTTTATTATCCGCTAAACTAGACTTCAGAAATTTGTAAAACGTGAATTTTCTCACGATAAGGAGTAATTAATGGTACAAGATGAGAAGAGGACGGTTGATCAACTCAATGAAGAAGCTGATATTGCCGCAGATTATTTAGAAGGCTTACTTGATATTGCTGATTATGAGGGTGATATTGAGATGGGTGTGCGCAATAATCGCCCAATGATTCAGATTGTTGCAGATGATGACACTGATATTAAGAATTTAATTGGTCGCAATGGTGAGGTTGTCGACGCTTTGCAACAATTGAGCCGTCTTGCTGTTCAGCAAAAAACTGGTGATCGTTCGCATCTTATAGTTGATGTAGATGGATTCTTGAAGCGTAAACGCCAACATTTGCGCGATATTGCTTTAGATGCTGTTGATGATGTGCGTGAAACTGGTGAACCTGTGAATTTGAAGCCAATGAATTCTTTTGAACGCAAAGTTGTGCATGATACTGTGCGTGACGAAGGTTTGCGTTCCCGTTCACATGGTGAAGAACCACACCGCTATGTAACTGTTTACATGCCTTCAGTTGCTTCTGAAGATGAAAATATTGACGAAATTAACGATGTAGACGGCGAATATTCTGAAGAATAATTGATTCTTATTTAATTGGTTCTTTTCGAAGGAAAAGAGAAATAAAATGAAAAAGTAACACAATGAAACAAAAAATGTTTTGTTGTGTTACTTTTTATTTATTGTTTATTATATTTCTTTTATTTGTTTTGGGGAAAATATGGAAGCTAGTTTAGATAAAAAATATGAGGAAGATACGCAAAAAGTAGCGGACGAATTAGAAGGATCCCCATTGCTAAGTGAAGTTTTAGGTGAAGCATTAGAAAAGTGCGAGCTGTTTCACGTGAAACTTCAGCAAGAGGGATTAGTAAGAGGTCTTATCGGTCCTAGAGATATGAATATTCTTTGGGAAAGACATATATTAAATTCTGCAGCAGTTGTTCCTTTTATTAAAGAAGCAATAGTCGGTAGAAAAAATAAAAGAGTTGCAGATGTAGGCAGTGGCGGCGGTTTTCCTGGTCTAGTTTTAGCTGCGTGCTTACCTGATTATGACGTTACTTTGATTGAACCTATGGAGCGTCGTGTTGACTGGTTGCGTGAGTGCGTTGCTCTTATGAAATTAAAAAATGTTACTATATTTCATGGCAGATCAGATGAAGTTATTGACAAAATTAAGTCACACGAAATTCCAGCGTTTGATGTAGTAACATGCAGAGCTGTAGCTCCTATGACGAAATTAGCTGGATGGACTATTCCTCTATTGAATAAGCATGGGAAATTAATAGCATTAAAAGGTAAATCTGCTCAAGCAGAAGTAGAAAAAGCTGTAAAAATGATTCGAAAAGCTGGTGGAACAAATCCTCGCATTCTTGAAGCACCAGTTGCATCTGGTTTGCAGCCGACTACAGTCGTATTAATAGATAAAGCCTAATTTTTTAATTAAAATTTGTGTTTAAGCAAGTTTTCGTTTAATGTGGCGCGAGTTTATGTTTAATGTGGCGCGAGTTCATATCTAATGTGGCGCGAGTTTTGGGGGATTTCTTTCCTCGCACGTCCCGTCCTTCAGTCGCTCTGGCTGCTAAAAGAGTTTAGTGTGTTCGTCTTTCTTTAAGAATGTTGCTCCATCAGTCCTCTTTTAGTGCTCGTAAAGAAATCCCCCAAACTCTGCGTGTTTAATCGTTAATAACCGTGCCCATCGCAGAGATTTTTCGATTTTTCTTCTTCGCTTGGCGAATCAGCAGCCTGCGGCTCTGACGTTCGCCTCGCTCAGTGCGAAAAATCTCAAATCTCACCACACGAATATTCGTGCAACTAAAGTTGCGCAATTAAGCTGCGGGTGGGTGCGTGGTTTGTGTGCTTTGTGTGGTGTGTGCAGCAGCACTAATGATAGTGTTCGCTAATCAACAGGAATCAGCGTCTGCAGAGAATTAATGCTAAAGTTCGCTAATCAATAAATAATCGCCGTTAGCAAAGCATTACTGCAAAGCTACATAATCGACGTTAGCAAAGCACTGGTGCAAAGCTACAAAACCACTTTTCGCAGAAGCAATACTGCAAAGCTTCATACGCTACGTTTGCAAAGCATTGGTGCAAAGCTTCATGTGCAACGTTAGCAGAGGATTGGTGCAAAGCTACAGAAACGTGCAAGATTCAATCAGTGCGAAAAATCGAAAAATATGTAGTTAGTTATGGAATAAGGTGTTGATGTTTCATGTGAAACATCAAAAAATTTGTGCTTTTTATGTCCATAGAAACGACGAAACTTAAAACACGATATTTTTATTTTAAGAGTTTCGTATATTTAATTGGGGGTGATACATCGTGGAATCAGCTGCTGAAACGATTCAACGAATTTTTGGAGATTCAAAATCCTCCCTAGGTATTGAATTGGCAGATTTGACATCTCGTTTTCATTCCATTGAACAGGCGAAATATCCTAAGCCTAAGCAAACGCGTTTTATTGCTGTTGCTAATCAAAAAGGTGGAGTAGGAAAAACAAGTTCTGCTGTAAATCTTGCTGCAGCTATGGCTGTGAGTGGATCAAAAGTACTTCTTATTGATATGGATCCACAGGGAAATGCGTCGACTGCATTAAATGCTCCTCATGCTTCTGGTGATTTGTCAGTTTACGATGTTCTTGAAGGGCGAAAAAGTATCGCTGAAGTAAAACATGCTTGCCCAGATATTGAGGGACTTGATGTTGTTCCAGCATCTATTGATTTAAGTGGTGCTGAATTAGAGCTTGCAGATATGGATAATCGTAATAATCTGTTAAAGAATGCCTTGCAACAATATCTTGATAACAGCAACGAACACTATGATTATGTTTTTATCGATTGTCCCCCGTCGCTTGGCTTATTAGTTATTAATGCAATGTGTGCTGCACGTGAAATGCTTATACCAATTCAAGCTGAGTATTATGCTCTTGAAGGTTTAGGACAACTTATAAGAACTATTGGTTTAGTCCAGCAACATTACAATCCAATTTTAGTTGTTTCTACAATGCTTGTTACTATGTTTGACAAGCGAACTTTATTAGGTAGAGAAGTTTTCCAAGAAGTTAAAAAACATTATCCAAATATCGTGCTTGAGACTACGATTCCTCGTACTGTGAAAATACCTGAAGCGCCAAGCTTTAATCAAAGTGTTATTACTTATGATCCACATGGATCAGGAGCGATTTCTTATCGCGAAGCTGCGTTAGAAATTGCGAAGAGATCTAAGACGGTATTATCTGTTATTGCAGCAAAGCAAGATGCTAATCGACAAGAACAACAACAGGAGAATAAATAATGAGTGGAAATAAGTCTCGCCTGGGTAAAGGTTTAGGCGCTTTGTTCCCAGCTTTGCCTGGCGAGGATGCGCTTGCCGATGCATCTAATAATTTGCAATTTAATGTTTCACATGAAACACAAAAATCCGAATCTGTGGATGGTCAGCTAGAAAAACAAGCAAAAGTTTCACGTGAAACGTTAAATAAAGATAATAATCAATCAAAAAATGTTTCACATGAAACAAAGGTCCCTAGTATGAGCAATTCAATTGCTCCTCACGCGGATAAGAATAATAACAAAATAAAGAATGTTTCACGTGAAACCGTGCCGTCAATTAATACTAACAAGCATTCTCATAAACGCTCAACTATGCCATCTCTTGGAGATGTCACTAGACCTATGGATTTCTTTTTTGGAGATTCAGCATCAACGACATTTATGTCGTCTAAGACAAAGAATAATGAAGAAACCGTTATTGGTGAAAAAAATAACGCTGCTGAAAAATCAAATAAAACCGCAGAAAATGAGCCTTTGAAGCCAGTAAAAGGTGGGTATTTTGCTTATCTTAAGCCGCTAGATATTGTTCCAAATGCACACCAACCTCGAACAATTTTTGATGAGGATGAGCTGCGAGAACTTGCGTCATCTATTAAAGAAGTTGGCGTTTTACAGCCTATAGTTGTGCGACCTATTGTTGATGCAGATAAAAATGATGAACAAATTGCACATTATGAACTTATTATGGGTGAGAGAAGATGGCGTGCTTCTCAGCTAGCTGAACTTGATACAGTTCCAGCGATTGTGCGCACAACTGCTGATGAAAATATGTTAAGAGATGCATTGCTTGAAAATCTTCATCGCGTTGCTCTTAATCCTCTTGAAGAAGCTGCAGCATATTCTCAGATGATAGATGATTTTGGTTTAACACAGATTCAGCTTTCTCAGTCTGTATCAAAATCACGCCCACAAATTGCCAATACTTTGAGGCTTCTTAATCTTCCTGCTAGCGTGCAAAAACATGTCGCCTCAGGCGTGCTTTCTGCAGGTCACGCACGAGCACTACTTGGCTTGGAAAATCCAGAAGATATGGAAAGTCTAGCTAAGCGCATTATTGCAGAAGGATTGTCGGTTCGTAGTACCGAAGAGATTGTTTCGTTAAAGAATGAAGATACATCTAATGGAGTAGTGCGTACGCGCGTGCGTCGCAATAATCAATGGTCTTCTTCGCCTGTGCGCAAGCAGCTTGAGGAGCATTTTGCTACCAAAGTTTCTATTAAAGGCACAGAAAATCATGGAAGAATCGAGATTGTCTTTTCTTCTCCTGAAGAAATGCAACGAATTATTGGTTTACTTGTTTCTAAAAAAGAATAGTAGTTTTAATAAAAACGTGTGACATTTGTCTACAATATAATAGCTTAGACTGTAATGTCACACGTGAATTTAATTGTATTTATGCTTTTACTTTTAGTAAGCCTTTGTGTAATAAGTAAGATTTAAGCGTATTTTTCGTTAAGATAAGTTTGAGCATCAAGAGCTGCTCTGCATCCCATTCCTGCTGCAGAAATTGCTTGACGATACATGTTGTCGACAACATCTCCAGCAGCAAAAACGCCTTCAACAGAAGTGCGAGTAGTTGCGCCATCAACAACAATCGTTCCATCTTCATTAAGATTTAATTGGCCGTTTAAGAACTTTGTTGCAGGAGTGTGACCAATTGCCACAAACAATCCGGCTGACTCAACTTCTTGAGTTTCTCCCGTAATAACATTGCGAACAGTAAGTGAAGTAGCCTCTACATCATTGCCGTGCACTTCATCTACAACACTATTTGTAATAAATTTGATTTTTTCGTTCTCTTTTGCTCTGTCAACCATAATCTTTGAAGCGCGGAACTCATTTCTGCGGTGGATTAAAGTAACAGAAGAACCAAATCGCGTGAGGAATAATGCTTCTTCAAAAGCAGAATCTCCTCCACCAACTACAGTAATAGGTTTTCCGCGGAAGAAGAAGCCGTCACAAGTTGCACAATAAGATACACCTCTGCCGGAGTACTCTAGTTCTCCTGGAACGCCCAATTTGCGCACTTGCGAGCCCGTAGAGACGATAACTGCGTCAGACTCATAAGTTATACCGTCGTCGGTAGTAACGAGCTTTACGGTGCCTTTAAAGTCTACAGAAGTAACATCGTTCAGCAATACTTCTGCGCCAAATTTTTCAGCTTGCTTTTGCATAGATTCCATTAAGTCAGGACCTAAAATACCTTCTGGGAATCCTGGATAATTTTCTACTTCTGTTGTATTCATCAATTGACCGCCTGGAGTAAGAGCTCCAGCAATAACAAGTGGCTTGTATCCAGCGCGACCCAAATATATTGCAGCAGTGTATCCTGCAGGTCCAGATCCAATTATGATAACTTTTCGAAGCTTATTTTCCATTACTTATTTCCTTAAAAGCATTTGTTATAAGAGATTCAGTACAGTTTTACAGAATTGATGTACAAACTGTTCTTAGGCATACTATCTTTTGGAACCCAGAGCATGAAATCTTGAGATTTTACAACCTTCTTAAGCTTTACGTCTGTTGTTCCACTTTCGTCGAACGTAAATTCTGCTACTTGAGTTCCCTTAGTTGGATCATTCTTAGTATTTGCCAACAAATATGCGTGACCGCCAGAGGAACGTATCGAAACAACGAAGCGATACACAGTTTGTGGTTCGGTTAAGTGAATATAGTATCCGTATCCAACTTGATTAGCTGGGAAGCTTAAGAATTGATAACGATCAGCTTCGTAAGCAATGTTATTAGTAGGAATTTTAGGCTTAGGCACAGGTTTTACTTGCTTACGACCCATATTTTTCTTAGCAGGTTGCTTTTCTTGAGGAAGAATACCTTGGCTGCCAAACGGAACATTTTCTTGACTAGTGCTATCCCATGAGCCGTTGTTTCCGAAGTTATCTGCACTTTCATGATTTCCAAATAAACCATGTAAAGCTAAGGCTAATCCAGCTACAAGAAGCAATGAAACAGTTCCGATAGCAATAACTTTGGTTGAAAGACCCCACCAAATCTTAGCATCTGCAATAGTGTTGTTATTTTGCGTACTCTGCTTTTGTTTGTGCAAAGTAGCAGATTGTTCCAGAGGCTGGAAACTTGGCGGCAAAGAAGGTGATCCATTTTCTTGACTATCGTCGTCTTGATCACTGTTTATTTCGTCTCTAAGCGCTCTTGCTGATTCCTCTCCAGGAGCTACAAATCTTCCGTGAGAATCAACAACAGGAACACGACCAGTAGATTCGCCTTCTGAAGTTAAGTTTTGCGGTCTTGACATTAATTCTGTGTGCTGATTATTTTCAGTAAGAAGATGACTAAAATCAAAACTGCTAACTACGCCTGTTTCACTAATAGTATTTTTGGCAATTTGATTTCTTGTATTTTCAGCGTGATCAAAAATATTTTTAGATGTAGCAGTATCAGGAAAATGCTTATATGATGCAGACAATGTTGGGAAAATAGCATCGTCTGTATCGAGTTCTGTAGGAGCTAGAATGCTAGCCATTTCTGCTGCTGCAATATCATGAAAATCTATATCTGTATTGGTGTTACTTTCGTCGCTAAAATTATCGTTGTCACCGTTTTCAGAATTTGAGTTAGTATTGCTTCTTTTAAGAAGAGATCCTAATGTTCTTCCAGCATTTTTGAAACTATTACTTAATTTAGCGGATCCATTTGTATTGTTTGAAATAGTGTTGGCTGAATTAGTTGAAGAAAAATCGTTAGAATCCTGATTATTTCTTTGCATTAATTGTGCATCGAATTCTTCTTCACTTTGTGAAAGACCTTCAGGCAAAGGTAGTATAAAATCATCTTTTGCTTCGCGAAGTCGAACATTGCTAATAGAAGCAGCACTTGTTTTACTATCAAGCACAATATCTTTTGTTGTGAGCTTAGATAAAGGCGTGTATGAACCTAATAATGCTACTAATTCTGCAATAGATGCCATAGGTATTACGTTGTTATTTTTATTTGGAGCTAGGCTTCTTGTGCAAATCATCCTAAATTCTGAAGGAGTATTATCTGGCAAAAGAGACGCATCGAAACGAGCTTGTATTCGAGAAGAAGTTCTAGTAATCAAAGTGTATAACAATGATGCAAGTTGCCTAGTTGCAATATGTTCAACATTTTGCCTTGGAATTTGATCATCATCTTTTTGAGTTACATCTTCCAAAAGAGGACTTACTGGAGTATCTGCTAACTCAATTCCTGAAGAACTTATGCGAACAGTGTCACTAGAAATAGCGTGATGAGTAATATTGCTAGCAAGTAATCTGCTTAAAGCTTGTGCAGTTTCTGCAACAATAGTTCTTATTGCTTCGTAACTTAAAGGTGCTTTTTTAAGAGCCAAATAATCATTGATAGTAACACCGCGATCTAAAGCTGTAACAATAATTGCAACAGAATCATGATGCTGTAACTGAAGCACTTGCGTAAACTTGCGGCTATGCGATAAAGCCAAAGTTGATGCAATTGTATTTACTTGCGGCAAAAAACGTGAATCTCGTACAATAAAAAGCTGGCAATCCTGCGTAAGTATGCGGTCATTGGCTTGCCATACTTGCAAGCCTGCTTCGTTGCGCAAAAGCGATACTAATACGTATCGATTTAGTACAATATCTCCTAACCGAGGTTCCATTTGTTCCTCATCTTCCTACGCATGTGCAATAAGTAATTTGACATTTTTTACTAACACATAATTGTACTTGTGAGCCGTCATGTTATGTACAGCATTTTGCTGTTATTGAAATAATTTCCCAAATAATCACATATTTTAAGGAAAAGCTCAATATGAAACTAAGCTCTTAGAAGTTTTTGCCGTTAGAAGAATCATCATATTTTGCATCGGATTGTATTCTACGCGGAACTCTAAGATTTTTCTGTTCGTTATGTGATTGATTTCTTGCAGTTTCTTCAAAAATTTTAGCAAGAGGAACAAGAGCAGGAATCTTTTGGGCAAGCTTACTAATTATTGGAGCAGACAAATCTACAAGTTCTCTGGTCTTCAAAAGTAAGAGTGCTGACAGATAAATAACAGCAATAATAATTGTTATTATTGCGCAAATAAGTATTGCGTATATCCACCTTAACGCTCCATGCATGTGTGGAGAAGTAAAGTTTAAAACGTGCAATAATGGTTTACTTATTAAGAGGCCAACAATAATAGATACTATTGAAGCAATGATAATTTTTATATGCGCAATTATAAGATTTCGATCATCTAAATTATTGTTGAAACGATTCCGAAGCATGTGAACAAGCGCAGGGAAAGTCAAGAAGTAACTTATTGAAACTGACGAGCCTAAAGCCGTAACCCAATAAGTAGGCGGCAGTACATTAATGCAACAGACAAATGCAAAAAGCTCAGTAAGAAGTTGCGCTGCTGCGAAAATAAAAGGACTTTTACCGTCTTCAAAAGCAAAGAATGTGCGTTGGATGATCAAATAGCTACTAGTTAAAGGCAAGCCAAAAGCTAGCATCATTAAAGGTGCAGACATAAGGTTTGCTTCTTGAACGCTTATTGATGGTATTAAAGCTAACGAAATAGGTGTTGGAATAACAATAAAAACGACTGTAAAGAAGCACATAATTATGCTTACGTGCCTAAGTGCTTCACTTAAGTCATTGCGCGCGCCATTTAGATCGTGAGATGCAATAGAGCGTGAAATTTTAGGAAAAATTGCTGTTGCAACAGATACTGCAACTAAAGAGTATGGCAATAGGAACATTGTGTAAGCGTTTTGATAAGTAGCATTACCTGCTACTTCAAACTGGTCTAAGCCTAAACGTTTTTCGGCAACAAATGGGACGCTTGTTGTTATATGCGTAGTAATCATTACAACTATTTGTGTAACAATAACAATGCCCATGCTCCATGCAGCAACAGGACCCATCGATCTTAAGCCGATATCTCGTATGCCAAAACTTGGTTTGTAGTGTATTCCGCATTTCATAAGAGGTAGGAATAACACTAAAGCTTGTGCTGCTACGCCAATAGTCCAGAATCCTGCAGTGAGCAAAAGAGTATTGCCATTCCAAAAACTTAATGGCATCCTATTTGCTTTACCAAAGATGATGATAAAAACGCCAAAACCTAAGCAGCTAATAATATTTGCTGCAACTGAACTCCACGCGTACATAGCAAAATGTTCTTTTGCTGCCAAAACTTGCCCAAGTACCGTATAAATGCCGTAAAAGAAAATTTGAGGCATGCACCACAAAGTAAATGAACAAGTTAATGTTTGCATTTCTGCGCTTCCGCCGGCGTATAGCATAGTGAGCACAGGCGTTGCTATAGACATAAGAACTGTTAGCGCGAGAAGCAGAAGAATTGCAAATGTAATAAGTTTATTTAAGCGTTCCTCGGCATTTTTCTTTTCGAGAGTGCGAACAATTTGAGGTACTAATACAGCGTTGAAAATTCCACCTGAAACAAGCGTATATATTAGCTGTGGAATCATAGAGCCAGCTTGATATGCGTTTGCTGCCAAACCTGTTGTTCCAATGGCTGCTGCTAATAAGATAGTACGTATTTGACCTGTAATGCGCGATGCGGCTGTTCCGCTAGCCATAATTACAGAATTTCGACCTACTGAACTCATTCGTCTGGATCCTTTTTACGGTGGAATTGCCTCCAAAGGCCAAGAAGACCAAGAATGAAAGCAAATACTATAATAATCGTACCGCTTTTATCACTAATTTGCAGTGTACTAGTAATAAGCGTGCTCTGTTCTTTTGAAAATGCTCGATGCTGATTGTCTTCAAGCACAAAAGTAGCTTTTGTGTGAATTGATGTAGTGATTCTCAACGGTAAAGTTACTTGAGTTTCGCTATTAGCTGGAATTCTTACTAAAGTTTTACGACGCGTAACAATTTCCATAGCATGAGTATTTGCAGATAAATATACTTGCACAGGGTAAGAGTATGTGTTGCTTATCGTAATAGGCATGCTTGCTGTTTCGCTTACGGCAGTAATATCATGCGGTGGGATTATGCGGATTCCATTCATCAGCGTATTTGCAAAATTCTTAGCATTATTTTTACCTATACAAGATTTGTTATTTTGCTTGCTGTGTGCAGTAGTTTTGCTTGAATCTTGCTGCTCGATTGTATTATTTGTAAATTCATGCAAAGAAATATCGTCGTATAAGCGTAATAAATACTTTTCTAAGTCTTTTATGTTAATAAGTTTTTTTGTTTTGGCTGTTTGCTTTGCAAGTGCTTGAGCGTCACCTTCAGTATTATGAGGATGCTTAGCGGCACTATAGTCGAGAATATTCTTAGTAAAACGTAAAACGTTTTTCCTTGAATGTGACAAATCGTTTAGGCAAGAGCGTCTTGTTTTAGTAATATTCGCGCTTATAGAGCTGTTGCGAGATATTTCACGCATTATGGAATTTTTCTTCCAGTCAGGCAAGGCGTCTTGCTTCACATTTGCCATTGTTTGCAAGTCGCTTAGTGACAACCAAGGAGATTGTTCTAATGCGCTCATAACAGCATCAATATTTGAATTAGATGCATTATTTGAAAAAGTAATAAGAATATGCCTATCAACGTACGGCTGTTCCATTTGGTAGAACGCGCTTTGTGCCACTAAACGATTAATGCGCCCAGCCTGAGTTTGTTCGCTTGTTGCGCTATCGCTTGTAGGTTTTCCATTTGCTAAAAGAGTGAGCACTGACTGAGGTGACAAAACTCGCACATTCCCTGCGGGCGTATCTATATCGTATATTCCATTTCTAACAGCAAACTTTGAAGCATTATTGTCAAATTCATCTGTTGCAATAACAGTTTCATATCCATTACGTTTAGCTTGCTCTAGCGCATGAATAGTCCACTTGCCGTATGTTTGCCATGCATAAGCTTTATTTAAATTATGATTAGCTGAGTCTGTTTGTTTTGAATTATTTGCTTTAGTAGTATTTTTTTGCAATTGCGAATTTTTTGCAGACCATTTTTCTCTAGTAATTCCTGCCGATTTGTATAAATCGTCATTATTGTCGTCTGCATAAGCGCTGATATCAAAACCAGATTGTTGCATATAAGCGCTTGGTTTGAGTGTTAAATGAGACGCTTGTATTGTGCTTAAATCTGCAATTGTTTGTAATTTTGAGTGTTTATTTGCTAAATCAGCCTTCTCAATAATGTTGTGAATACTATCTTTGTCGGCTCTAAGTAGCGTTTCTAAATGATCGCTAGGCTGAATGTTATTAGCTTTAAAATTGCGTAAATCGTTTTGTGTACGAATTAATACTGGCATAAGAGCAGTAAGTTTCATCGCTGGTAAATTAGCTGAGTGCATGCCAACATTTGCTCTTGTCAAAAAAGAATGTATTGATTTGTATTTTGAATAATTTTGTGAGAAATACGTAATTTTTAATGGTTTTGGGCCCCAATTCAGGATGGACCGTAATTCTTGTTTATCTGCGGGTATGTTAAAGCTAAGAGTGCACGTGTGACCGGAAGCTAAACTTGGAGTTTTTATGGAATCTAAAATTTGGGGAGTCGGTATAAGAGATTCCTCTTGCGCCCAATTTTGCACGTCCGTGCGCGAAACAAAAGTGTAATTGGAATTTATAGAAAGTTGTAAAGTGCCTTCTGGAAGTGCAGTTTTTACGGCTTTTAGTGTTGCAGTAAGGTGGTATCCGCTTTCATCTGTCACTACAGGCGTTGCTTGAGTTATATCTATTTCAATGCCCTTGTTATTCGGATTCTCATACGTAGATTGTTTTTTATTTTGCCTTGCAGAAGTTTTGTCAGATAAATCTGCTTTTTTCGTGTCTGCATATGCGTAATTTACTAATCCTGCATATTTTGCTGTTGGAAAAGCAAAAATCGTTGCAAATACTACGAATAATATAAAAATAAAACGCGCAGAAATTAAGCAAGTACGTAACGTAATTCGTAATAAAGAAAATACGTACGAAAGTGACTTCTGCTTTAGAGCAGTAGACGCATTTGTGGCCTGATGTTTACGCGTGAGTTTCTTCACTGTTAGACCGCCTATGTGCTTTTTTGGCATAAAGCCATGCAATTTTACGTTCATTTGGATAGCTTAATATTGCATTAAGTTCTTTAAAATTCACCCATATTGCATCTTCTGCTTCGTGATCAGGATCTCCTAATACAGATAAGTCGCCACTTACGTAACGTAACGCAAAATGGTGCACTAGCTTGTGTACTCTATGCGTTGTGCCTGTAAACCAATAGTCAATTGTGGCAATCGAATCTACTACTTCGCCGACTATACCCGTTTCCTCATGAATTTCGCGAACTGCTGTTTCTTGAGGTGTTTCACCTTTTTCTATATGTCCTTTTGGTAGACACCATTCAAGGTGTCCACTTCTTGAATGACGAGCAATAATTGCGACACGCCCGAGAGAGTCAAATACTAAACCACCTGCGGAATATTCTCGAATAATTGGCAAGTCTTGCGCGTCTAAAGAAGCAAAAGTTGTAGGAGTATCTGCCTGTCTGCGTGGTGGCATAAGTGCTGGAGATACGCCTGAGAAAGAAGATGTTTTTTGAAGATTATCTTCCGGCGATTCTGAGTCTTGCGTAGTGCTGTCAGCCTTAGAAAACAGCGGAATATCAACAACATTTTGTTCTTCGCAACTGTCTTGCTGGCAAGACTTTTTTCTATGCATTTTAGCTAAATCAAGTGGCGTAATAACAGGAGCAGCTTGATTTTGGGCATGATTATCCGCAAGCTTGGCGAGCGTACGTCGTAAGTCTGCAGGAGTAATCATATAGTCAACATTACTCAATCCGCTGTGCATTGGGGTAACGGTATGCTGGAATATAGATTGATTTTTGCTGAAAGGGTGTCGGTAAGGGTGACTGAGAACTTCGAAGTTTGGCCTGAAGCTATAGAGTTGGGGCGACTTTTTGCTGAGCGTCATTATGAACTTGCATTAGTTGGTGGTCCTGTAAGAGATATGCTACTGCATCGCGTGTCGCATGATCTTGATTTTTGTACATCAGCTCGGCCTGAAGAGTTTGAACCTATTTTGCGTCGCTGGGGACATGATGGTTTTTGGGATATGGGTCGTAAATTTGGCACGTTGGGAGCTATGCGTCGGCGTGCGGATGGTACTGAAGTAAAAGTTGAAATTACTACATACCGTTCTGATGTGTACGATCCAGATTCTCGTAAACCTGAAGTGCAATACGGTGATACTTTAGAAGGTGATCTTTCTAGGCGTGATTTTACTGTCAACGCAATGGCGTTGCGCGTGCCAGATTTAGAGTTTGTAGATCCTTTTGGCGGTGCGAGTGATTTAGCTAAAGGCGTGTTGCGAACGCCGGTTGATCCTCGTCAATCTTTTGATGACGATCCTCTGCGTATGATGCGTGCAGTTCGTTTTGTTGCGCAACTTGGGTTTAGTATCGAAGCAAATACTGCTGAAGCGATTGTAGACATGGCAGATAGGTTAGATATTGTTTCTGCTGAAAGAATTCGCGACGAAATTACTAAAATGTTGCTTTCTGACAGGCCTCGTAAAGGATTAGAAGCTCTTGTCGAATCTGGTATAGCTCAGCGTGTTCTTCCGGAGATTCCAGCTTTACAGCTTGAAATTGACGAGCACCATCGTCATAAGGACGTTTTTGAACATACAATGATGGTTCTTGAGCGCGCTATTGCTTTGGAAACAGATCAAGAAGGTCCAGTGCCATCTCCGGATTTAACATTGCGTCTAGCTGCTTTATTGCATGACATTGGTAAGCCAAAAACTCGAAAATTTGAAGATGGAGGGAAAGTTAGTTTCCACCATCATGATGTTGTTGGCGCAAAAATGACTCGTAAACGTTTGAAAGCATTGCATTTTGATCATCATCTTATCGACGATGTTACTGAATTGGTGAATTTGCATTTGCGTTTTCATGGCTATGTTGATGAACCGTGGACTGATTCTGCAGTTCGTCGTTACGTAAAAGATTCAGGGCATCTGTATGAGCGGTTGAATCGACTTACTAGAGCAGACGCAACCACTCAGAATCGTCGCAAATCGTTAATGTTTGAACATGCGATGGACGAAATGGAAGAGCGCGTAAAAGAGCTTAAAAAGCAGGAAGATTTTAACGCTATTAGACCTGATGTAGACGGTAACGAAATAATGCAATTATTGCATTTGCAACCAGGTCCAATAGTTGGTGAGGCTTATAAGCATATGCTTGATTATCGTCTCGATAATGGTCCGGTAGATCATGATATTGCTGTAGAAGAATTACAGCGATGGTATGAAGAAACGTGCAAAAAGTAAAAGTCTACTCGTTTAAATAAAAAGTAGCAGTAAAATATTTTATACTGCTACTATTTTTTTATCTAACTTCCTTATGCTGAATTGCCTTAGGAATGTTTTTCATAAGGTCAGCTCTTATGCATCCTTGCACTTCATGTATTGCTGCGCCTGCTGCTGGAACATCTACTTTAGGGCGAAGATTATTAAAAGTAGAGCCAAGCACAATATCGACGAGTTTATCTTGCCTATCGTCCATTCGCATAATTGCATCGGCAAAATTAGCGCTTACTGTATAAGCTTCGTTAATAGCGTTCTTCCCAAAGTAAATAACTGTTCGTTTGATATTGCTTGATTTGTTATTGTTAACTTCTGTTAAGTTAAATCCGCGAGCATTTAAAGCTTCGCCAACAGCGCGAGCAAAACCGCGGAACTTTGTGCCGTTTAGAACTCTGATTGTCACAGCTCTATTATCTACGTAAGGGGCTTTGGCTCCTTCTTTTCCTATTATTGCGCATGGAGCTGGAACGCCGTAATTTGGGTTATCTTTTGGAGCGCGCACAGAATTTATGCCAAAAGCGTGGAATTGCACGAGTAAAGCAAATATAAAAATTACGCCTAAGCCTACGCTCACTGTAGTGAGTACAGATCTTTTTCTTTGATACATGAAAGCTTTACGAGCAATACGTTCGTCGTATTCTTGCGTCATGTTCACTTCCGATCTGTGGTTTATAACTTTGTTAGCAGCAAGTTTACACAAGCTGCAGAATATACGTAATATTTCATTGCGTAATATTTTATTTTGCATATTTATTCAACAAATAAATATGCGTTTCATTTATAATTTACAATCTTTGCATGCGCGATATAAAGCAATAAATTCATCGCAAGTAAGCGTCTCGCCGCGTCTAGTTGGGTCAATTCCAGAATTTTTATATGCTTCTTCTGGAACTTGATTTTTAAGAGCTGCGTGCAATGTCTTACGTCGTTGCTGGAAAGCTGCATCAATTAAAGCGAATACTCCCTCACGCTCATTGTTGTCACCTTTGCTTGTGCAATCGCGAGTAAAAGAAACTAATGCTGAATCAACGTTTGGCGCTGGCCAAAACACATTACGACCGATAAGCCCTGCGCGTTGTGCTTTTCCATACCATGCCAACTTAACACTTGGTGTGCCATATACTTTATTCCCAGGTTGTGCGCATAAACGATCTGCTACCTCTTTTTGAACCATAACTAGAAAATTCTGTAAGTTGCTAAATTTTTCTAGCAAAGTAAGAATAATAGGCGTCGCAACGTTGTATGGCAGGTTTGCAACAAGAGTAAATTTTTTAGCCCGTGCAATCTGTGGAACATCATCGGCATTTACTGTCAAAGCATCTTTTAGAATGACGTTAAATTTTTGCATTGCTTTAGGCATAAATTCTTCTACAGTATGCGGCAATCGTCGAGCTAGCGGAGGGTCTATTTCTACTGCAGTAAGCTGTGCTCCTGTTTGCAATATTGCAAGAGTAAGAGAACCAAGACCAGGTCCTACTTCCATAACAGTATCGTCAGGTTTAACTTCAGCTGCTGCTACTATTTTTCGCACTGTACCAGGATCAATAACGAAATTTTGACCGAACTTTTTGGTAGGAGTAATGCCTTCTTCTGCAGCGATACGTCTAATATCTGCTGCGCCTAAAAGCTGACCTTCATTTTCAATGCTGATTTCTGTCAAAGTTTTACCATCCAAATTTCGTAACAATTAACCCGTTGCGCCAAAGTGCGTAAAACACGCTGTTGTCTTTTAATACCAACCAATTTCGCGCGAATGTTTTACTGCTCCGCTAGGTGTTTTGTATCTGCCTTTAATGTAACTTATACCCCAGCTAATTTGTATTGCGGCATCTTCATGCCAATTAGCTCCTGCGCTGCTCATCTTATCTCCAGGAAGAGCTTGAGGAATGCCATAAGCGTGTGAGCTAGGATTTTCTGCGTTCCATCTCCATCCAGATTCCCTATTCCATAGCCATAAAAGATCTTCCCATTCTTTGCCGGTCCAACCCATTTGCGCAGCTGCGCCTTGAGCAAATAATTTAGCTTGTTCTGGAGTAGCATGTACGAGGCTATCGGGATTAGAGCTTGGTGCTGGTGCAGGTGGATTAGCAGCAGGTGCAGGAGCAGCAGATGTGGTTTGTTGTTGAGTTTGTGATGCTTGTGCGCCATTGTTGCTAGCAGTATTTTTCACATTGCTACTGTTCTGATCTTTATTTTGAGCCTGATTCTGCGTTTTATTCTGGTTTTGTTGAGTTTGCTGTTGGCTGTTTTTCTTTTCTTGTTTTGTAGATTGCTCAGCATCCTGCTTTTTTGGTTGAGATTTTGTTTGCTGCTTGGATTGTTTTGGCTTTTGTGTATTCGTATTATTTTTGTGAACTGGCGCAGGAGCAGCCTTACCTACAGCAATAACTTGATTAACTGCAGGCTTTACCAAATTTTGCGAAACTAGGGTTGCGCTTTCTGCTTTTCCATCTACGTACGTAACGTTATAAACATCTTCGCGCTCGCCATTCACGCCGGCTTGTTGTATGACGCGAGAATTTGCTGGAAGTTTAGGATCTACTACAGTTTGCGTGGCAAAAGGTAGCGAAACTGTACGAGTTTCTTTGCCATGAGTAACTCGAGAAATACGTAAAATAGTATTTCCATCATCTTCTTCTACGCTTACGCGATCTTCCTTGCCAAGCACTATACCTTGAGAATCAAGAATTGCACTCGCAGGTAAGTCTCCATTTTGCACAACGCGTGTCTTACCGTCAGCAACAACGCTAATTGGGCCTTTTTTATTAATTGATAAGCCGCAAGTTAGTTTATCGTAAATATTTTGCAAATTTACTGTAATTCGTGAAGCGTTTTTAGCATTAGCTTTAAAAAAGCCGATTAATTGATCGACGCTAGTTGCAACAGTCCAAAACGGTATAGTTACTCCATCTACGGTGATAGAAGTTTGATAAGCACTGCGAACTGTTACAGTAGAATGGTTTGTGAGAATATCTCCAGAAGAAGAAATAACTTGATCGTGAGTTTTTACTGGAACGTGTTGTTCTTCTAATAAGCGTATTGGATTTGTTGAATAAGTGCTTACAATGCGCGTTTTTCCATTTACGACCATTGCAACAGATTTTTTAGCTGTAAATATAAATAAGCTTGTTGCTGTGAGTGATATAGATAAAACGCAGGCAATTATTCTCGCACGACGCATTACTATTAATCGTCTAGGCGTCCATCGACGTGCCATACAATCACTCCTTCGCAATAACGCTAACTTTTCTATTATACCTTCAATATTGCATTCAAAATTGAGTGCAAAACAAAATAAAAGTGGGGGCGGGAGAGAAGGGGATATTCCCGCCCCCTATGAGGTGGAGCTGGTTGGGGGACGCTCCACTCTCACCTCGGAAACCCTGAGTTGGGGGAAGGTTTCCGAGTTCTTACTCGCGAAAAGTTTTGTTATAAAGATGATTATGTGTGCAGATATAGATTTGTTATTTTCATAATACGCCATAATTTGGCACTGTATATGAAAAGTAGAAATTTTTTCTATTTTGAATAGTTAATTAGCTGCTATCCCCTCTGCTTTAATCATTTCACGTCATTATATGTGATACGAAAGATAACAAAACTGTAGTTTTGAAATTGAGAATAGAAAATAACAAACACTCACGAAATGAGCATAATAAAAATGGAGCCTCCTGCCGGGATCGAACCGGCGACCTGCCGCTTACAAGGCGGCCGCTCTGGCCATCTGAGCTAAGGAGGCGATGTTTTCTAATCGGCATAACGAATCATGCTAAGTAGAACAATTGATTAGTGTACCATATGCCACGTCATTACAAAATTACGGCGATGTTGAATATAGAAACGGCGTGTTTTTTGTTTCGTATATTTGCGTATTTGGCAATATAAGGCATTAACATAATGCAGTATGGAAGATACAAGCATGTTCGATTTGCAACCAGGGAATAATGTAGGCGGATACACGCTTATTTCTAGGCTTGGCGGCGGCGCAATGGGGTCAGTTTGGCGTGTTAATGACGACGGCGGCAATCAATATGCTATGAAAATATTACGTGCTTCTGTTAATGCAAAACAGAGTGAAGAAGAGGATTCTGAGCAGGAACGTGCTCGAATGCGTTTAAAACGTGAAGCTTTGGCTTTGCAGAGGATTCATCATCCAGGTGTTTGCGCGATAGTGGATATGGAATTAGATGCTTCAATCGCTTTTATTGTGACAGAGTTGATTGAAGGACATAATTTGCGCGAAGACGTGGATGAGAATGGGCCTTATATTGCAGATGATTTAGAGCGCCTTGCGCATAAGCTTATTGAAGCTGTTAAGGCTGTTCATGAAGCAGGTATTGTTCATCGCGATATTAAACCAACTAATGTAATGATTTCTGCTACTGGACCAGTATTAGTAGATTTTGGTATTGCGATGGGTGAAGGTGAAAGCCATGTTACTCGCACGGGATTAGTGATGGGCACTCCTGGTTTTATTGCTCCAGAAATTATTGAAGGCGGAGATTCAGATGAACTTACAGATTGGTGGTCTGTTGCCGCTGTGCTTGCATTTGCAGCTACAGGTAAGCCTGTTTTTGGCATAAAGCCTATGATGGCTGTTTTGGAGCGTGCTGCTTCAGGAAATGCAGATTTAACGGGGTTGCCTCCTAGAACAATGGCTGCTTTCCGTAAAGCTTTGAACCCGATTCGAGAGCAGCGTTGTATGCCATCTGATTTAGAAAATGCAATTAGTCAAGATGCTATGGATCCTTTAGCTTGGCCGGAGATGAATCGCCCTTTTGATCGTAACGCCACTAATGTAACTATGCGTGAAATGTGGCGTGCAACAAACCGTGAAACAATCCGTGAAACAAAAGAAAAAACTGCTATACTAACAAATTCTCCTGCCTGCGATGCAGCTGGTACAGTTGGTGCAGATAGCATATCAAATCTTAATTCTGATGAAGAAGCGCCTACCGTAACTGTTCGTTCTACTACTGTTATGCCGCATTCATTAGATAGTGAAGACGATAAAACGTCTTATGTGGATGAAAAAACACGAATTAATGCGTTAAAAGACGTAGATTTTCAGAATATACAGAACGACAATTCAAACAATTCGCGCATTGCACAATCTTCAAAACTTATTCATCCTTCTGATAGCACTTTTGATAATGGCAATATTGAAAATGAAGCAGGCGATTCTCTACACGTTAAAAGTGACGAAGTACCTTCTGCCAATCGTGTTCTTAATCAACATGATTATGCGCGTAGAGGAACATGGATATTACTGATTTGTGTAATTTTTCATTTAGCTATTGCTTGCTTAAGTATTCTCGATTCCATTGGTTTTGCAATGGTTTTTATGTGGATTAGTGCAACATCCGGTTACAGTATTTCATCAAGCTTTAGAAGAATGCAACTTAACGATGGGATAATTCCTCGACACGATTCTGTAGTGCGTGTTGCAACTTTGCCATGGCATATTATTCGAGGATTCGTTTACATGCTTCCACGAGTTATAGCTATTGTGATTTCCGGAGGTATTGGAGCTGTTATATATCCATTTTTCTGTGGTGATAATCCTGAATTACTTTCTATAGATGTTGGATCCTTGCGTATTCTTTTGCCAGCTTACTCACCTAATATTTTTTCAAATACTGCATTTGGATATGCTCTAGGATTTATGGTTGCATGGGTTGTTTTTGCTGTAGTTAAGTGGACTACAAAATTCCGTTTAGGATTAGGTGCGTTATTTTATTCTGAAAAATCATTTGAAAAATAAAAAATAAAAATAGTACGATGCGTAATGTTTATTTTCCGTTGATGCCATCTACTAAACTGTGGTGAAGTTATTATTTTATTAACAAGAATGCTGCTAGGAGCTAGTCTTAGCGTGTGAAATAAAGGGTTGAAGGATAGCAATGCCTAAAATTCAGATGCGTGATGATAAGCAGAAGAATCCATCTTCTGCTCGCCAACAAAGAATTATAGAAAAACGCGAGCGTGAAGAGCGTGAAGAGCGCGAGCGTCGTCAGCAAGCAATTATCGGAGTTATCGTAACGATTATTGTTATGGCTATGCTGGTTACAGTTGGTGTTGCAGCTTATCAAGCTTTGTCTCAGCCAAACGAGACCGAACAAATGCAAATTGAGCGTTCTAAGCAAGCTAAAAAGCGACTAAAGAAAGATGGCGCTAAATATAAGCCGGAAGTTGTCAATTCTAATGGCGGAATTCTTATAAGCAAGCTTGGTTACAACAAGCCTGTTGCTAAAGCCCCAACGGTTGCAAGCTATTTTGATCCTTTGTGCCCTGGTTGTGGAAACTTTAACCGTACGTCAGACAAGACACTGATTTCAATGGTTAAAGCAGGTCAAATTAACCTAGAACTTCACCCAATGTCATCCTTGGATAAGTTTACTGTTGACCATTACTCGACTCGCGTAACCGGCGCTGTTATATATATTGCTTCACATGACAACAATCCAAAGCATCTGCTTCAGTTTGTTAATAACATTTTTAGTAAAGAATTCCAGCCGGAAGAAGGAAGAGATTATAAGCCTGTAAGCAATGAAGAATTGATTAATCTGGCTAAAAAATCTGGCGTTTCAGAAGAAGTTGCAAGTAAAGCTTTTGACAGACAATATTTGAAGTGGCAGGATTTGATTAACGAATGCATTCCTGATTTCAAAGAGCTGTTAAATGTTTCTGGGGATAACAAGGGTTCAATGACAACACCAACTGTCACCATTAATGGGAAATTACTAGATATTAATGCTGCAAGTGAAAAAAATATGAAAATTATTGACGCTTTGTTGCATTGCATTGGCTTGGATAAAAAGCAAGTTGGAGTTGCGGGTCAGATGCCTAAAGTGTCTAGCACTGACTCTCCTATTGAATTGTAAATAAGCTAAATTATAGAAATCTAAATTATTAAATAAAAACGGACGCTAGGCTTGTTCTTAACGTCCGTTTTTGTATAGAAATTATTTAATTTTATTTATAAATCAAGCGGCTTACTCTTATATGTAACTTGCGGCATATAACCAGATTTGCCAACATGTTTTTTATCGATTCCCAAAGACTTTAATATAGCTTCCAAAGGATCCATCTGCTTTTCAGAAGCTGCATGTAGATCTACTAGCTTACCGTTAATTGTTACTGTTGGAGTTGTCATAGCGCCTTTATTAGAGCCAGAAACATTCCATAAAGCTTTTTCTTCTGGAGTATTCTCATTAATAACTTCTTGCCACTTAACATAGTGTAGGTTAAAGGCTTCATTCGCAATCTTATTTGCAACTCCAGCATCTTCAGCTAAATCAATAAGAGCTTTATTTGGTGTTGCTTGGTATCCATCGCCTTCTTCCGGCTGGAATCTTTCGCTAAAAATACTATTGATGAACTTGAGCAAGTGCTTTGGATCGTTATCATATGAGGCGATATAAGCAATACCGCTTGATACGCGATAAGAATATTGATCTGAGCTAAAACGATTTAAGAATGACATAGGGTGAAGCTCTAGGTTAATTTGACCTGCTTCAACCATTTTAATTAAAGTTTCATCAACAGTACGATTAAAGGATCCGCAACCAGGGCACAAAGGATCAAAATAAGTAGCAACTGTAGGAGCACCAGCAGCTTGCTTGCCGTACCCATCCTTGCTAAGAAGAATTCCGCCTTGTAAATTAGATGCCGGTGGGATGTCAGAAGAAGGCAGTTTTTTAATCTCTTTGGCTATTTTGGAGTCTGCTGTATCCTCAGTTTGTGTATCTGGCTTATTAGTTGTTGGATTTTCAATTTTTACTTGTGGTTTATTGATTGAATTGTAATAAGCCATAAACCCAGCTCCCGCAACGAATGCAAGAATAATTAGTGCTATTACGATGCCAATTAAGCTTTTACTATAAGGGGTATTTGATCTTTGTATTTCATTATTTGTTGTTTCTTGTTGTTGATCCATAGTTATTCTCCTTTTGTGCGCCTTATTCGACACGCCGAGTATTGAGAAAATACTGATTTTTTGCTGTTTTTCTAAGATAAACATGATATATTAAGGCATGGCTCAACGAAGAGAACCTTCAATGGACCAGGTAAGTAAACTGTGGACGATTGATACCCGCCGATGTAGGAATTGGGGTCATGAGTGCACACCCTTCACTACGGATCGTTCGGCACGTACCTGCCGATGAAAGGACATATCATGGCAGAAGTTGTATTTGATCATGTGACTCGTATATACCCAGGCAACGATAAGCCTTCGGTTGATGACTTGAACATGACTATTAAAGATGGTGAGTTCCTCGTACTCGTTGGTCCATCTGGTTGCGGTAAGTCAACTACTTTGCGTATGTTGGCAGGTCTTGAAGAGGTTAACAAAGGACGTATCCTCATCGGCGGTCAGGACGTTACTACAATGCAGCCAAAGGATCGCGATATTGCAATGGTCTTCCAGAATTATGCACTGTATCCACACATGACAGTTGCTGATAACATGGGCTTTGCTTTGAAGATTGCTGGTGTTCCTAAGGAAGAAATTCGCAAGCGTGTTGAAAAAGCTGCAGAAGTGTTGGATTTGACAGAGTATTTGGATCGTAAGCCAAAGGCTTTGTCTGGTGGTCAGCGTCAGCGTGTTGCTATGGGTCGCGCAATTGTTCGTGAACCAAAAGTCTTCCTTATGGATGAGCCTCTTTCCAACCTCGATGCTAAGCTCCGCGTTCAGACTCGTACTCAGATTGCTGCTTTGCAGCGTCAGCTCGGTGTTACTACTCTGTACGTTACCCACGATCAGACTGAAGCTTTGACCATGGGTGACCGCATTGCAGTGATTAAGCTTGGCGTATTGCAGCAGGTTGGAGCTCCTACTGAGCTTTATGACCGTCCTGCAAACGTATTCGTCGCAGGCTTCATTGGCTCTCCATCCATGAACATCAATCAGCATCCAGTTGTAAATGGTCGAGCTCAGATCGGTGAGGATTCCATAGTTCTTCCAGCTGAGGCTGTTGACAAGCTCACTGCAGAGGATGACGGACAAATTATTGTTGGCTTCCGTCCAGAAGACGCAAGCTTGGCAACATCCGATGATCCAAATGCGTTCTCCTTGAAGGTAATGAACGTGGAAGATCTCGGTTCTGATGGCTATATCTACGGCAATATCATTACAGATGGTTCTCCTGAAGAAGCATCTACGATGATGTCTGATCAAAACAAGCTCACAACTATTCGCGTGAATCCACGTGCTCTTCCAAAGGTTGGAGACACCGTGAAGATCAAGATTGATCCATCTAAGATGCATCTGTTCGCACCTTCTACGGAGTTGCGTTTGAACTAAAAGCGTTGGTTTGCCTGCTTATATGAGCTAATAAGCAAACTTTCGGTATAAGGTATAGCGGGGTTCGCAATATGACGCGAACCCCGTTTTTGGCACAAAAAAGCAGTATAATAAGTGTGCAATAATACATCATTACAATGCATCGCTTATTATATATAGTTGTTATCAATAATTCGCCGGTGGTTAAGCTGTGTTTATATTGAATGCAGTGATATCGTTGGCATGAGCTTGATTGGTAAATAAACTTTATGGAATGGAATGACGCTCCTCAATTAGACCCGCGTGCTGTGCAAGCAACTTCGGTATCTGCACAGGACGAGAATGCGTCGTCTCAAGAGCCGCAGGCGCTTAAGATTACTGCGGCTAGTTCAAATCCAAAAATGTTTACACTGCCTTGGGAATTACCACTTTCTCAATGGCCTGCTGATTTATTCGTGAATTTGCCGCGCGGTATTTCTCGCCACGTTGTGCGATTTGTTCACGTTGGCGATGAAGTGTATGCAATGAAGGAAATTACTCGTCAAGTTGCAGAACGTGAGTATGAGCTTTTGCGTAGGCTTCGTAAACTTGAGTTGCCTACAGTTACTCCTATAGCTGTTGTTGCAGGTCGCCATGATGCTAATGGTGAAAAGCTTGAGGCAATGTTAGTTACGAAACATTTGAAGTTCTCACTGCCATATCGTGCGTTATTTGCTCGTACGTTGCGTCCGGATACCGCAGAGCGTCTTATTGATGCGCTCGCTGTTCTTATGGTGCGCTTGCATCTTTCTGGCTTCTATTGGGGCGATGTATCGCTTTCTAACGTGCTGTTTTTGCGAGATGCAGATGCTTTTTCTGCTTTTCTAGTTGACGCAGAAACTGGTGATTTGCACGGAAGCTTAACAGAAGGTCAACGAGAATACGATATTGATTTAGCTCGAACCAACATTATTGGTGAGCTTATGGATTTGAGCTCCGGTCAGCTTTTGCCGACGGAAGTAGATGAAATCAGCATAGGCAATCGTCTAGTAGACCGTTATCATTCGCTTTGGAGTACGCTTACTGACGTTGATAAGTTCAGTCCTGATGAGATGTGGCGAATTGAACGTCGTGTTAATCGTCTAAATGAGCTTGGTTTCGATGTTGACGAGTTGGAGATGAAGACTTCAGAAGATGGTCGAAGGGTTTTGGTTCGACCTCGCGTTGTGGATGCTGGCTATGCTTCCCGCAAGCTTCTTCGTCTTACTGGATTAGATGTTCAAGAGAATCAGGCTCGAAGGCTTCTGAACGATTTGGATGCGTATCGCACTTCTACATGGCGTCAGGGTGAAGAGTTGGAAATCGTCGCAACTGATTGGATGCGTGAAATTTTCGAGCCAACAGTTCGTATGATTCCTCCTGAGTTCCGTTCGCAAATTGAACCAGCTCAGTTCTTCCATGAAGTGTTGGATCATCGTTGGTTTATGGCAGAAAAAGTTGGCCACGACGTTGCTATGCAAGATGCTGTAACTAGCTATATTAAGAACGTATTACCACAGTACAAAATGGATAAGCATGTTCTTGCTGCTATTAATGCAGATGCTGATTCTGGCGTTGTGGATGATGAATACACGTATTCTTCTCCAGCACTTGTAGGTCACGATATAGATGAAGATGATCAAGACGCTAGTGTTTGGGCAAGTTGAGTTTAAATTTTTCTGCTTGAGTCGGGTGAATTGTATCTAGAGAGATAATAGGGAGAGTGAAATGAGTCAATTTAAGAAACTATTTTGTAGCATTTTTGCAATAGTAATACTCATGAGCTTTTCTTCCTGTGGGAACGATAGTGTCAATCAGTCTTACAGTGACGAAATATCTTTTAGTGGTAGTAAGAAAATAGTAAAGCACAAGAAGAAAAAACCTACTAAACCTAAGAAAGTTACGGACGTTAATCTAACCGTATGGTCAAGTAGCAAAGACAATAGTTGGGTTGCGCAGATGGAAGAAAAATTTCAGAAAATCCATCCGGAATACAAAATAACTTTTAAAAATAGCGTGGTTGAGTCTCAGGATCCTGCATTAAAAATGAATAATAATAGCGAAAGTCCTGATGTTTTCTGTTACTGCAATGATATGATGATAGAGTTATTAAAACTTGGCAAATTGGGCGAACTTCCGCCGTACGCTGTTAAACAAGTAAAAAAGCAGAATGATGATGTAGTGGTTCGTGGAGTTACCTACACGGATGGAAAGCTATACGGCGTTCCGTATACAACTAACTCATGGCTAATGTATTACAACAAATCAAAATTCACACCTGACGATGTTAAGTCTTTAGATAAGATGATTGCAAAAGGCAAAGTAGCTTTTGATATTAGTAATGCGTGGTATCTTGCTGGATTCTATTCTGATGGGGCTGTATCATTCTTTGGCAAAAATGGGAATGATGCAAGTAAAGGTATAAAGTTCAATAAGAAAGCTGTTGCTATAACGCAATATATTATTGATCTAACAAGAAACAGTAATTTTGTTTTAGGTGGTAATGGAAGGGAGCTTAAAAGCCTTAGGAAAGGTTCTGTGGACGCGATTTTTTCCGGAACATGGAGTGCAAGTGAAGTGAAAAAGATTCTTGGATCTAACTATGCTGCAACTAGCCTTCCAAAGTTTAAAACTAAGATTGGAGAATTCCAGATGAAAGCTTTTTCTGGATCGCGTGATTTTGGTTTCAATCCTAACTCTTCTTATAAAAAAGCTGCTGCTAAATTTGCAGCATTTCTTGGGTCAAAAAACTCTCAAAAAGTATCTTTTGAAAAAACAGGCACGGTGCCATCAGATAAAAGGCTTAGTAAGTTTGTTGGTAAAGCTGATGCTGCAGCCGAAGCAGAAATGAAAGTTATTGCGCGCACTTCTATTCTTCAGCCGACAATACCTGAAATGTATGCTTTTTGGGATCCTATGCAAAAGTTCGGCAAGACAATAGCAAAAGGTGAAGCAAGTTACGATGATGCTGACAAACTTATAGATGATTTAAATCAAGGACTTCAATTATACCATTCCGACCGATAATTAAATTAACTAAGATTCGGGTTATAGGCTCCAAAAGTGTGTAAAGCTCAGCTGATGGATACTCTGCGTTAGTAACAGAGTTTGTGACGATTTATTGTTAAATATTCAGCTAATGAATGCTTCGAATGCCACAGAACATAAAAATAATCCGCATTCGATATACTACGAGCCCTACTGCCGTAGTTGTTATGAGTTTATTTTTACACATTTTTGTCTTGGTGGCGAATGTGCAGAAAGCAGATTTAATTATCGCAAAATGCTTGTATTGCAAGACCTAAAACATGATTTCTTACACACTTTACACGCTTTTGACCTATAACCCTAAGATTCTGTACTAGCCGATTATTTGGATTAACTAATCTACAAGCCATTAGTGTTGTAATAAACATACTTATACGCTCTCGGCTGTGTGCTTAAGGTATAAAAAAGTGCCCCCTGTGGGACTCGAACCCACAACCCAAGACTTAAAAGGACTCTGCTCTGCCAATTGAGCTAAAGGGGCAACAAATGCCAAGTATACTACATTCAATCGACGAAGTGAATATCGTGTTAACTTATGCGTGTTACATACATTTATTGCAGTATTCCGAGTGACTCAAGTTTTGCTTTTATTTGTGTTGCTGATGGCTCAACCATAAAAGTATTATCTGCAAAAGTAACAACTGGAATATGCTTTTGATTGCTAATTTCAATCGCTTTTTCTTCAGCGCCCTCTTCTGTTTCGATATCATGCCAAATAAATGCTACTCCGTACTGAGTTAGTGCAGCTTTCGCACGTTTGCAATCTCCGCACCAATCTGCACCGTATACATTTACGGTAGGCTGATCTGACATAAAATCCTCCTCAATTATTTAGTGAATTCAAATTTTGCGTAATAATAACTAGCGCTATTTATTACGACTTTTATTAGTGTAATAGATGCAGGTGTACCTAGACATATTGATGTTGAAGTGTGACAAAGATGAGAAAAAATAGTGAAATGTATTGCTAGTGTCCCTTGACTTTCATAGTCTTGATGTCATGAACATGGTTATGGATATGAACATGCTAATTTGGTTTGCGGTTGCAGCTGTTGTTATTGCAATCTTATTGGTAACAGTTGCAGTGATTTTGCGCATTCACAGCAATAGTCATGGGCCAGTAATTCCTAAAAGCGTTAATAGCTCAATCGATACGAGCAAATCTAAAGCGCGCGGCACAAAACAATCTGAAAAGCAGATAGAAAGTGACGTTGCTGTTGCACACAATGAAGAAGCGAAGTCTGAATCATTGCCAGAAAGCACCTCTTCGCGTATTAAGCGTCTTCGCGAACGTTTGTCTCATAGTGCAAATCCATTTGGTCGTGCATTGTTTAATATCATAAGCAAGGATCATCTTTCGGAAGAAGATTGGGAAGATGTAGAAGATACTCTTCTTATGGCCGATGTTGGTTCTCGAGCTAGTGAAGAATTAGTAGAAGATCTACGCAAAGATGCACGCATTGCTGGCACCTCTAGTGCAGAAGATGTGCATTCTGCATTGCGTACGAAACTTTTGAAAATAGTAGATGAAGATGCTGATCGACGCTTAAACGCAGATAAATCAGATGCGCATCATCCTAGCGTTATTATGATGGTCGGCGTTAATGGCACCGGTAAAACCACTACTGCTGGAAAGTTAGCGCGATTGTTTATTGCTAAAAAACGTTCAGTAATGTTTGCTGCAGCAGATACTTTTCGTGCGGCTGCAGCTGATCAACTTGAAACTTGGGCATCTGCAGTAAGCGTGCCAGTTGTTCGTGCAGATAAAGACGGTGCTGATCCTGCTTCTGTTGCTTTTATTGCTGCAAATAAGGCGAAGGAAGAGCAAGCTGATTTATTGATTGTGGATACTGCTGGTCGTTTGCAAAATAAAGCAAATTTGATGGAAGAGCTTGGCAAAATTCGTAGGGTTATAGAAAAAATTATGCCTGTTGATGAAGTATTGCTGGTATTGGATGCTACTACTGGTCAAAATGGCATGTCGCAAGCAAAAGTGTTTGCTGAAGCTATTGGCATTACGGGCGTAGTTCTTACTAAGCTCGATGGTTCTGCTAAAGGTGGAATTGTTATAGCTGTTCAACGCGAACTTGGCGTGCCGGTTAAGCTAGTAGGTCTTGGCGAAGGGCCAGATGATTTGATGCCGTTTGATGCTCAAAGCTTCGTAGACGGTTTGCTCGCTTAATGCTGAACATTTGTAGCTGCACGAATGGTAGTTTTTAATGTTCCATTAAAGTTCTTCTATGAGTTTTGGCTATAAGGGTTTCTCGGTACAATAGTTATATAAGTAATACTTAAGTTGCAACGATGTATTGTTGCGCTGTTTCAAATAATTGAGGTGAAAAATGACCACAATGGATCCGCAATGGGCATTGTTGGCTGGCGCATTGGTGTTTATTATTACGCCGGGTATTGCCCTGTTCTATGGAGGTCGCGAACGCGCTACTTCCATGGTGAATATGATGATGCTTTCAGCTGGCGCTATTGCTGTAACCACACTGGTTTGGACGCTGTGGGGATGGTCGTTAGCTTTTGCTGGCAAAGATATGGCTGGCGGTGTTATAGGTGATCCATTGAGTGGTTTGCTATTCCGTGATTCGATGGTGGCAGATCACGGTGTGTTTACGTCTATGGACGCAAATTCTGGGCTATCTGGCGGCATTCCTGCAGCTTTTCGTTTAGCATGTGCGGTAGTTGCAGTAGCTCTTATCACCGGAGCTCTAGCCGGTCGAGTGCGTTACGCTATTTGGCTTATTTTCGTAGCTGTATGGATTACTTTAGTATTCGCTCCATTAGCACATATGGTGTGCGGTGGTGGCTTACTTTCGCCTAATGGTGCTATTTCACAGGCGTTAGGTATTTCAGTGCATGATTTCGCAGGTGGCTCTATATTGCATATTGCTGCGGCTGTTTCGGCTTTTGCGATTGTTATGATTATTGGCGGACACGCTCACTTCCCTCTTAAGCGCTTTGTTTTGCATATTAAGAAGGTTGCGCATACGAGTGGCAATGCTAATTCTGGAGCTACTAATTCGCGTAATTCTAAAAGTCGTTTATCGCGCGCATTGTGGGCTGATGTTGAGCATGCTAAAAATGCCGCTAGTGAGACTGTTGTCTCTCCAGTTGCTACAGTAACTGAAGTTGCTGCTGAATCCACTGCAACGCAGTCAGCAGTTGAAAATGGTGTTGCTGCTCGCCAGCCACATAATGTTCCTTTTGTTATGCTTGGCGTTTTCTTGATTTGGTTCGGTTGGCTTGGGTTAATGATTGGTTCTTCTGCAGGTGTTCCTGGAGTTGCAGGTTATGCTTGGGTGAGTTCCACAATAACTGCTTCTGCTTCAATGCTCGCCTGGGGCGTGACTGAACGTTTACACTCTGGATGCTTTACTGCTTTGGGAGCTGCGTCTGGCGTTATGGCTGGATTAGCTGCAAGCGCTGCAGCCGCGGATGTTATTGCTCCATTGTGGGCTTTAGTTTTGGGTGTTCTTTCTGGTGTTATTACTTCTTTAGTAACTCACTCTCGTACTTTTGTGCGCTACGATGGCGCTTTGCATGTAGTTAGCGTTAATGGTGTTGCTGCGCTTATTGGTGTGCTTGCAGTAGGCTTATTTGCCGATGGTTCCGGATTACTTGCTGTTGGCGACTGGCATCAGTTAGTTGCGCAACTGTGCTTGATTGGAATTACGGTTCTTTATGCAGGCGCCGTAACTGCAGTGCTGGCTTTTGTTCTTGAAAAGCTTTTTGGATGGCGCATCTCGGAAGCTAAGGAACGTAAGGGCGTTGATTTAGTTGATCAAGGAGAACGTGCTTACGATTTTTCTTCTATTGCACAAAGTCACGATGGCGCTGTAGTTGCTGTTGCAGATGATGATGCAGATAAGACTCAAATGGCTGTTCTTACTTCCGTTGATATTGATATGAGCGAAAATGAGGTTGAACAATCTGATTTTATGGCTGATCAATCTGAGGCGAATTCTGAACAAGGTGATTCTAAGGCTGATGATACTAAATCTGAAGTTGAGCAAAAAGAGTCTTCTTCTGAAGAAGAGTCTGAAACTGTAGAAAAAGATAAACCAGCGCAAAATAATAAAAAAACAGAAAAACGAAATAATAGTGCTAAAGAATAGATGCATGTGCGTAAGTACTATTGTTTAGCAGCAAGTTCGAGTTTCTGATATAAACCGCATGTCTTATCTAAGATATGCGGTTTTGTTATTTTTGCTAATTTAAAATCAAGTTTTAAATTAATAAGTTATTTTTAGTGAATAAGTTATTAATATGACACGCACGAATTGCTTGATGTGGATAAAAAAGACAAGTTATCCACATTTTAGGCGTGTCTACGTGGATATCACACAAATTTATCCACATAGTGGGGATAACATTGTGGATATCCTGCGGATAACTTTTTAAAATAATATTTTTATTTGCGATTTACGCATATTTGTGTTACTTCACTCGCAATTACTTTTGCATAAAATTTGTTAGCAATTGCAATCTTCTTTTATGCAAGCGTGACAAAGTAGCAGTAGAATGAAGCATTATGACAAATCAAAAGTTGGACAACCAGGACAAAAAAGACGTATTGCGCAATATTTGGCTACTAGCCGTACCAACTTTTGGACAGCTCATATCTGAGCCGGCATTTGTACTTATTGACACTGCTATTATTGGTCACATTGGCAAAAGCGCTCTAGCAGGTCTTTCTATTGGATCAACGGTACTTCTTACTACTACAGGTCTTTGCTTATTTTTGGCTTACAATACAACTTCACAGGTTGCGCGTCTTTTAGGCGCAGGTAAGCGTCGAGAAGGTTTTAGCATTGGCATGGATGGATTGTGGCTTGCATTATTGCTTGGCATAATTCTTACAGTTATACTTATTTTCGCCGCTGAACCGTTATGTTACGCAATAGGCGCGCGTGGCTCTACGTTGCAAAATGCTATTGTGTACACACAAATGGTTATGCCCGGATTGCCTGCGATGCTGCTCGTGTATGCAGCAAATGGCATATTTCGCGGTCTTTGCAACGTGCGCATAACATTATTTGCTGCTGTAAGTGGAGCTGTCCTAAATACTATTCTCGATGTAATCGCAGTATTTGGTCTCAACATGGGAATCGCTGGTTCTGGTATTGCAACAATGATTGCACAATGGTATATGGGACTTGTTCTCACTATTCCTGCAGTTATTTGGGCTACTCAAAGTGGTGCGCGTCTCAAACCGCATTTCCGGCATATTCTACATTCTGCTGGAACTGGTATGCCTTTGTTTGTTCGTACACTTGCATTGCGCGTGTGCATGGTAGCTACGGTTGTTACTGCGACTCATCTCGGTACTAATACTCTCGCCGCGTATCAGGTTGCTAATTCCTGTTGGAATTTTGTTATGAATATTTTGGATGCAATTGGTATTGCTGCGCAGACTATTGTTGCTGCAGCGCTAGGTGCAGGCTGTCGTAAGCGCGCAGGAATGATTACGCGTATTTGTGCTCAAGTGGGAGCTGTAAGCAGCGTAGGAGTCGGTTTATTCATGATTTTCGTGGGTTGGAGTTGCGCGCCACTATTTAGTCAGCATACAGATATTCAGTTTTTAATTTCTGTAGGCATGACAATATTAGGATTATTCTTGCCTCTTGCTGGATGGATGTGGGCACTAGATGGCGTATTAATTGGCGCAGGTGATCACCGTTACTTAGCAAAAGCTTGCTCAGTAATGGCTGCTGTGTATTTAACATTTTTGGCGCTCACAAGCGTTTTTGATGTCGTCGTCGATGCTAATGACGTGGTAAGAACTATTACTTTATGGGTTGTTTTAAATGCTGTTTATATTGGGGGGCGTGCAATAGGCAATAGTTTGCGCATAAGAAATGATACGTGGATGGATTCTGCGCTAAAAATGTAAATAAAGTTTTGTGTTAATACATTTACGTTTTTTCATAATACGTGCGCGCGTTTATACTCGTTTTTATGGCAGATAATGATATGTGGCAATCTACTAAAGGCAATGTTATCCGCGCAGGTAGCAATCGTGGTGGCAATGGTGACGCCTCTGCATATGGTTCTGGCGTTGCAAATCGTGGTGCTGAAGTAGGTGCTACGTTGTTTGATCGTGTGCCTCCTCACGATGTTGATGCAGAAATGGCTGTGCTTGGCGGAATGCTTATGAGCAAAGATGCTATTGGCGAAGTGTCTCAATTGCTTGAAACATCAGATTTTTATTTACCGCAGCACCAAACAATTTATGATGCTATTCTTACGCTTTTCGCTGGCTCACAGCCTGTTGACGTTGTGCTTGTAGCTAACGAATTAATGAAAGATGGAAATCTCGATAAAGTTGGCGGAGCTGACTATTTGCACAGCCTAGTAGCTTCTGTGCCAACAGCCGCAAACGCAATGTACTACGCAGATATTGTGCACCAAAATGCGGTTCTTCGTAACGTTATTACTGCTGGCACAAAAATTGCACAAATGGGCTATTCTGCTTCCGGAGCGCAAGCAGAAGATATTGTAAATCTTGCGCAATCAGAAGTGTATGAGATGAGTGCCGGCAAAGTGCGTCAAGATTACGTTGCTATTGGCCCAGTTTTGCAAAATACACTTGATCAGCTCGATAAAATGCAAAATCACGAACTTGAACAAGGTGTGCCGACTGGATTTAGAGATATTGACGAAGTTACTCAAGGTTTGCAACCTGGCCAAATGATTGTTGTTGCTGGTCGTCCAGCTATGGGTAAGTCAACACTTGGCATTGATTTTGCGCGCTCAGCAGCACTACACCACAATATGACATCTATTGTGTTCTCTCTAGAAATGAGCAAAGTGGAATTGGCTCAGCGCATTATTGCTGCAGAAACTAATATTCCGCTTGCTGCTATGCGAAGAGCGGAAGATATTACTCCAGATCGTTGGAATACTCTTAATACTTTTTGGACAAAAATGCAAAACGCTCCGCTTTTTATTGATGACAGTCCAAATATGAGCTTGATGGAAATTCGCGCAAAATGCCGTCGTTTGAAGCAAACTAATGATCTGAAACTGGTAGTTATTGATTACCTTCAGCTGATGAGTTCCGGCAAGCGCGTGGAAAGTCGTCAGCAGGAAGTTTCGGAATTCTCGCGTGCGCTTAAGTTGCTTGCAAAAGAGCTTGAAGTGCCAGTTGTGGCTTTGAGCCAGCTTAACCGCGGACCTGAAATGCGAAACGACAAGAAGCCACAGCTTTCAGATTTGCGCGAATCTGGTTCTATTGAGCAGGATGCTGACGTGGTGTTCCTTGTACATCGCCCTGATTTTTACAATAAGGAAGATCGCCCAGGCGAAGCAGATATTATTATGGCAAAGCATCGTAACGGCCCTACTGACACGTTTAATCTTGCCTTCTTGGGTGCAACTTCCAAGTTCATGGATATGCCGCAAGACTACCAGCAATAAGGGGTGTGATTTAGTATGTCAAGCCGCGACCATAAATCGCATAAAAAGTTGCGCCAAAATTTGCATAAGCATTGGTACAGTTTTGCAATGCCTGCTGTTGGTAAACTTGTTTGCGCTCTTTCTAGGGTGCTACATCATGGTGGAAGCGCATTGCCGGGTAAAGTTATTGAAAGCCTTGATTCTGGCTTTCTAGCACGTACTCTTGCCGCATTGCCATACGGAATAGTGTTGATTTCTGGCACCAATGGCAAAACTACCACAACGCGTATGGTAACTTCTATGCTGCGCGACGCAGGGCTTAATGTATTTACTAATCCAACCGGTTCAAACTTTACTAGAGGAGTAGTGGCAGCTCTTGCAAAAACAATGCCGGCTTTTGGCACAAAACTAAATGCGGATATTGCAGTTTTAGAGCTCGATGAAGCGTATGCAGTGCATTTTGTAAATCAAATCAAGCCTCGCTACTCTTTATTGCTAAATGTTATGCGAGATCAGCTTGATCGATTCGGCGAAATTGACACAACTGCAAAACTATTAAGCAATGTAGCTGCAGCAACTGAAGGAACGGTAGTGCTAAATCGCGAAGATCCACGTATTTGCGCGCTTGCAAAAGTTGTTCCTTCCGAGACTTGTGTGCGGTATTTTGGTTTGGATGACGCAGTAAAAAGCATGTTCCCAACGGATGATGATTTGCACAATACTGCCGAAAAAAGCGAAAATTGCGAAGATACTGCAGAAAGCAAGGATAACAATCTTCCTAAAGCAGACGTTGTGCTTTCAAAAGTTGGAGACCATGAGGCTGAGCTTATACTTGATGGCAAGCGTAAAACCACATCTGTAAAACTCGACGGTGCTTACAACATTTTCAACGCTGCTGCAGCAGCAACAGTAGTTCGCGCTATCTTGGCGGACGCTAAAAAACAAAATTCTACGCTGCAAAAATTTGACGACGACTCGCTTATGGAAGCGATTTCGCACGTAACTCCTGCTTTTGGTAGAGGAGAAGTAATTGAAGTTAATGGCGCTCCTGTTGAGCTTGTTTTAGTGAAGAATCCTATTGGTTTTAGACTTGCGATTGCTTCGGACCATCCGCAAAATCACGATACCATGATTGCAATTTGTGACGAATACGCTGACGGTAGAGACATGAGCTGGCTGTGGGACGTTGATTTTGCAAGCTTTAGTGTCACTGGAGTTGCGTGTGTTTCGGGCACTCGCGCATGGGATATGGCTTTGCGGTTGCAATACGATAAGGTTGAGGCTCGCAATGTGAATACGGATTTGGAAGAAGATGCTAAAGCTTTTGTAAATGGCGATTTTAGTGGCAATACTAAAAATGCTAAGCGCATATATTGCACGTATACTGCTATGCTTCGCGTGCGCGCTGCTTTAGCACAACTTGCGGAAGTTAAAGACGTTGGAGTTGGGAAGTAATTGTCATGAATGGTTCCAGTGATATTAGTAAAGCAAATGCTACTTGTGAAGAAAATCGCGTGCTAGATATTGTGTCGTTGTACCCGAAAGACATGAATATTTACGGGGACTACGGGAATGTGCTTACGATTATGCGCCGAGCGGAATTGTATGGCTACGAGCCTGTGCTACACGAATACAATGTTGGCAATTTATGGCCAGAACACGTGGATATGATTCTTGGTGGCGGCGGTCAAGATCATGGTCAAAGTAGAGTCACGGAAGATTTATTTGCGCGCGCAGACACGATTCGTGGGCTTGCAGAAGATGGCGTTCCAATGCTTATGATTTGTGGACTTTACCAGCTTTTTGGAGAGTATTTTGAAACCGTTGAAGGGCAAAAACTTCAAGGAATTGGTGTGCTCGGCGAGCATACGGTTGGTCAAGACGTGCGCATGATTGGGAATCTTGTGGAGCATAGTGCCGATTTTGGCGATATTGTGGGATACGAGAACCATTCTGGGCGCACAAGCTTGGAAGATGGCACGCAGCCGCTTGGCTTGGTTAATAGTGAAAATTGCGGTAATAATGGCAAAGATCACACGGAAGGAGCGCGCAAATACAATGTTATTGGAACGTATATGCACGGCTCAGTTTTGCCGAAAAATCCGCGTCTGGCTGACTTTTTAATTCGTACTGCTGCACAAAATCGTTACGGCGAATTTTCGCCAAGGCAAACTGATGCTCAACGCGCGGAGCTTGCGAAATTAGACGAACTGGCCGAGCGCGCTCGCGAAGTGGCCGTAACTCGTCCGCGCTAAACACAAAAGCCTGCTGAACTTGCAAAGTGTTGCAAATCAGCAGGCTTTTTGTAGTTTTGATTTTAGCTGTTATATTCTAGCTTTCGCTTGATTTGGTGAGTGTATTAGTCAATCAAACCATACAAGCGATCGCCAGCGTCGCCAAGACCTGGCACGATATAAGCTTTGTCGTTCAAATGTTCGTCAACAGCGCAAACAACAACCTTGAAATCGATGGAAGGATCAAGTTCCTTCTCCAAGCGCTTTAAGCCTTCTGGGGCTGCCAAAATGTTAATAGCAGTAACATCCTTAGCGCCGCGCTCAGCTAAATAATGCGTAGCGGCAATAAGAGTGCCACCAGTGGCAAGCATTGGGTCAAGAAGGAAGCATTGACGACCGGTCAAATCTTCTGGCAAACGGTTGGCATAAGTGACAATGTCGAGCGTCTGCTCGTCGCGCTTCATGCCAAGGAATCCAACCTCAGCGGTTGGAAGAAGGCGAGTCATGCCATCGAGCATGCCAAGACCAGCGCGCAAAACCGGCACAACCATTGGGCGTGGGCGGTTTAAATGCTTGCCAGTCATCTTGCAAATAGGAGTTTCAATCTCGCGATCGCTAACTTCCAAATTGCGGGTTGCTTCGTATGCTTCGAGGGTTACCAATTCGGAAACCAACTCGCGGAAAATGTTAGAAGGTGTATTCTTATCACGCAAAACGGTGAGCTTGTGGTCCACCAGCGGATGATGTAAAACATGAAGATCCATACCTTCTAGGGTAATGCAAGCATGGCATGTTAAGCTATCGGCGTGCCGTTATTTTTGCGCGAAATATAAACAAATGTGAGTAAAAATATATATTTTATCTAAAATTAGCTAGCAAAATCTAAAATATAAAATCTAAAATATAAAATTCGAGATTCAGAGCAGAAACGATACTGACTTGCGAAAGCGCCTGTCGGCGCAAACGCCGCTCGCAGCGGCAAAAAATGGAGCCCGGGGCTTAAACACAAGCCAGCATCATTTTGAGTATACCTTGTTTTCTATTTTCACGCGCCGCATAATTTTAATCGCAAATAATTTATTCCAACTTTCCTGCGCGCCATAATTTCGCTCCATGAGCAAAAGATAACGAAAGTGCGTGCATATTTGCGGAGATATGCAAAACTTTTGCAATTTTCTGCGTGTGCATTGTATTTGCTTGTTCGTCTAACTTTTTTGCGTAAACTTGCATTCCGCGCGCAATAATCGAAGTAAAAGCTGAAGATCGGTAAAGCGCTACAGCAAAATCGCCTGTAAAAGCACCAGAAAGAATAGAATCTGCAAGTCGCGCAATATCCTCTCCTGTAGGAGCTTCGTTAATCCCTGTAATAGCGGATGCGCTTGTTGTTTCAGGCTCGCCAAGACTCCAGTACTCAGCATAAGCTTCGCGCTGTTTTCGTAGCGACATGCGCAATAAATACAGTCGCCACAACATTCCAGGAATAGACTCTGCTTCCGCATGGCTCCACAAATCTGCAATAACTTCAATGCCCTCATTTTCAACCAAATTCAGCACGCGCTCAACGATTTCCGGCGACTGCGTTTTATGAACGCGGTTAAGCAGAACGGCAGCGGAAGTGTGACTAATTTCGTTTACAACCTGCGGGTCTGTGCCGCCTTCAATCTGTGCGAGCATCGCAGGATCCATTTGTGCAGGCCGGCTTGGGCGGGCAGCTCCTGTAGGGCTTGGCATAAAAGCAGATCTGCTTGAATGAATGGAACTCGATTTTGAATTTAAACTAGTAGACACTTGGAAGAACCTTTTCAATATCGATAATGCGAGCACCTTTAGGTGTATTAATTATGTGCAAAACTATTGCGCTTCCTGTAGGCATGTATGGAGATTTTTGGCTGAGTATGCGCTTGTGTGCTCTAGGTTTTGTTATTTCGCGCAAATAATCGAAGAAAGTGCCAATAACCGGGCGATGTAGGCACATGATGGTTGCGTTGTTAATTGTGCTTACGTTGTTGGCTGTGCTTACATTGCTAGTTTCGCTTGCATTTTGTGCGTTGTGATCAAGATTTTGTATTTCTTTTGTAAGCACAGATAGCGTAGATTTTGGTTGTTTTTCGTGATGATCTTCAGTAAGTTCCGCAACCTGTTCTATTGGGAGTGAAGAGTCGTGCGCAAAAGCTGCAACCGTTTCTACGCAACGCTTCCAAGGAGACGATATGATTTTATTCGGCGCGTAGCAGGCAAGCTCACGACCTAAAGCGTATGATGCGGCTGCTCCAAGGGGTGTGATTGGTCGAGTCGCTTCGCTTCCTTGCCAAGTTTTTCGAGACTCAGCTTTTCCGTGACGCACCAAAAGCAGCGTGCTGTATTCTCCTTGACCTGCGTGGAGCTTTTCTAAGAAAGCGTCTAGCACTTCGCGGTCGCTATCGTGCGTAAGTTTTTTGCGCGCTTGAGAAGGAGTAAGCCATAAAACATTGCCAATTTCAGTAGGCTTAGCTGGCTTAATTGGTCCGAAAGCAGGAAGACGCTTTGCTGCGGTTGGTTTATCGATTAAGCGCATCATCCAGTAGTGGATTCGCTTTATTACTTCCGGCTGAGAATTGCGATTTTGGTTGCTATTTGATGAGCTGTTCTTGGAAGATTTTTTGCCTTCGCGCTCAAGCGGATACTCTATTTTGGCAATGTGTGGGCCTAGCGTGACTGAATATCCTGTTTCTTCTCCAACTTCGCGCACGGCCGTGTGGCGATGCGATTCTTTTGTCTCATTCTTTCCTTTTGGCCAGCTCCAATCGTCATATTTAGGACGGTAGACTAGGCAAAGCTCAAAATCATCGTCGGTAGACTTTATTGCGCTTATTGGCTTATTTGCATGGTTTGGATTTATTGCATTGCTGCCCGTTTTTGTATCTTCACCTGCGTTTGAGCTGTTTGTAGTATTGCGCTTGCGATAAATAATTCCGCCAGCTGCTTCAACGTATTGCGTCGTTACTGCACTCATATTCACTATTTTAGCGGTTTTCTTTCGCAAATTTTAGTTGTGCTTGGTTATTTATTGCAATTCGATTATTTGCCCATTTGGTTAGAGTCAATTTAGTTGCTGATTTTTGTATATTTGCGCTGCTTACGTTTATCATGGCCATGACTGTGATAAAAGTGTTGTGACTGTCATTTTCTCGTCCATAACAGTGATTTTCGTATATATGACTGTCATTTTTTCGATTTTGAACATGATCTACTATATTTTGACAGTGATCTTACGTATTTTGACCGAGATGCGTAGATTTATGACGATCATTTTGACTTCCGTGACTGTGATACCCCCCCCCATTTATGCTGTGATATCTCACCAATATCGCGCTATCATATCACCTACAATCTCTTTATAATTTTACGCGCCCCGCATTCGTTGCTGTTAATAGCAGCAACGAATGCGTATACAGTTACATTATTAATTCACAATTTTGCTGACAAATCTATTCCTGAAGCATGTTTGCATTCATTCAATATTGTTTCTACTATTTCTGCCACATCCGTCCATGGAGCATAATTTGACTTACTAGTTATCGAAGGGTGATTTCTACGCTTTTTCTTCTGAGTTTGTCCCATATGCAACTTTGCATTCTTAAATGCATTTTTGTAGTTACCTTCTATTTTTCCCAATTCAATATGCTTGTGTTTGTTACCAGTTGTGTTACACAATAAACCAAGCTGCTTTGCTGCTCTTTGGCAATCTCGCGTAGCCGTACAAGAAAGTGGGCAGCTTTTTAGATGGTCAATAATCCACACTTCAAAACATGGGTTGGAAATTATTAATTTTATTTTTCCACCAGTTGAATTCGCCTTCGACTGCGCCTGCTGAATTTTTTCTCCAAAATCATCTACGTCTGTTACAGCCCATACCAGTGTAAACGGATCGTAGTTTTCTTTTTCTGCTTCTTTGCAGTCTAATCTCTCAAGCTTAATTGCATAATTCATTAAAGTGAGTGGGTCTACGCCCTCTTTTTCTATGTTAATTGATTTATGAATATCCCATGATGTAGCACAATATTTACTTACTTCTGATTTTATATAGCTAAAATACTCAAACTCTGTGACTACGCCGCCGCAAACAATAAGGAATCTTTTGTTTCGTTTCGACTGTTTCTTCGAACGGCCGTGTGATGGAACATGAACCATAGCCTGCTCCTCATGAATACTAGTGTTTTATATTGTTTTGAATACTGGTAGTGTTTTAGCTTCTGTTAGTATTTGTAAGTATTTCCGCAAAAACATCATGTAGTGACGGCTGTGGCGCTGAAGCGTATATGTTGTGTTGATAGTTTTTACCAAAGTTCACATTGCGGTTTTCCCATTCTGTAAGTGGATGTAATGAAGATTCACCTAATGCGTTTTTCTCTATAAACCAAATTTGATCTCTGTCGAGAATGGTTTTGTCGGTTCCAGAATTACTAATAAGACTCAAATCATGAGTTGTAAAAATCAATTGTGACTGATGAGGATTTGTTTCGGGATTATTATAAAGGCTAATCACCTCCGATATAAGCTGCATACTAAGGCTTGTATCAATTTCATCAATCAACAGTATAGATCTTTTCAATAAAGCATCTAAAACAAAAGCAAATAACACCAACGCTGTTTTAGTTCCTAAAGATTCAAAATCTTCAGGAAGCTGACGCTCTTGCTGTCCAGAATGCGTAAACGCTAAACGAGAAACGCTGAATTTTTGCAATTTTGCATCATTTTCTAAACCATTATTTGTAGGTGTGCTACTATCTGCATCGAGTTCCTTAATAAGATGCGCAATTTTCGTTAATTTTTCTGAAGTGGCAGCATCTAATTGTTCGTCTTGTACTGCTACATCTTTTAACCCTAAATCTGCGTATTTAAGCAACTTACTAATGTTGTGCGCAAAATCTGGGTGTTCTCGCAGAATTCTTGTTAAGACGGCACGATAATCATTAAAATTAACTGTTCTACATTGCATACTAGAAGTTATCTCTTCGTAAGCATCCTGTAGCGCAGATACTCCAGATGCTGCAGCAGTAGAAAGAAAGAGCACATTGTCTTTTGTAATCTTCTCTACAGCTTTACCAACATTTTTAATAGATGTTCCAAATTTAATTGGTTTACCGTATTCACGTTCAAATAATACAGTTTTTCGGTTTGTCGTTGATCGGAAAAGCCACAAAACTTCTTCTAGAACATGCTTATTATTTATTATGAACCAATACTGATACCTATTATTATCACGTGCAATAAATTCTATAAAGAGGGTTGATGGCTTATTCTCTGATTCTTTATTGAGAATAAAGGGAATCGCATTTATACCTGAATTAGAGCTGCCATCTTTGAAACTATTTTCTACAAAATTTCTTAAAAATGATATGCACCTTAATAAGTTTGTTTTACCACATGCATTTCCACCATAAATGGCAGCAAGTGTTGACACTTCTGGATGAGCCCATTCACAATCTTTTACGCGAATGCTTCTTTGCATAGTAAATTGCTGCAATTCTCGAAAACTTAAAGCGTTCATTGCGCTAAAATTGAGCAACATAACTACCTCCAGTTGCCTTGTATATATGATCTTTTGCAACATTCTTTATGTAAACAATAATAGTAAAAAATAGTATATTTGCAACCTACAGGCAATATTTTGTACAAAATTTACATAAAAGTAGTTGAAAATTTAAAGAATAAGATTATTATTCTCGCTAGTGTAATTGATTTATACTAAAACATTGGCAACACTAAATTCTCAAACATCCTAAAACTGGCAAATGGTGCTGTAGAAGATTTCGGCTATTGCGGGAACGCTTGAAATTTAACGGAGATAACAGCTTACAGTCTATTTGTGTTAGAATCGCCGAAGCCGAGCCCAAAACAGTTTGAGCCCGGCTTCAGATGTTTATTCAGGATGGCAGGCAACGTGTTACTTGCAATGCAGCACTTGCAATACGTTACCAACCAAGTTATTTTATTTAATTCGCGCCGCGAGGCTTGCGCGTATGAGTATGGATTAGGTAAGCCTGGCTGTCCACGAGCGGACGGCCTTCCTTATCGCGAGAATGCAAGGTATACGTGCCGTCGCCATCCATCCACCACGAAACAGTAGAATCAGCCATTTGCAAATCAATGTACTGAATCAAAGCTTCAACCTGATCAGGCGCGCTGATACGAACCAGAGTTTCAACGCGGCGGTCAAGATTGCGGTGCATTAGATCAGCCGAGCCAATCCACACTTCTGGACCGCTTGCAGGACCGTCACCAATCTGCGGACCGCAAGAATTAGCGAACGCGTAAATACGGCTGTGTTCAAGGAATCGACCAAGAATAGAGCGCACGCGAATATTGTCGCTCAATCCCTCAATTCCAGGCTTAAGCGAGCAGATACCACGCTCAACAATATCAATCTTTACTCCAGCTTGAGAAGCTCGATACAAAGCGTCAATAGTCTGCTCGTCAACCACAGAATTGACCTTAATCTTAATCCAAGCTTCCTTGCCGGCAAGAGCTGCAGCTTCCTCGCGCTGAATTCGCGCAATAATACCAGTGCGAACTGTACGAGGAGCAACAAGCAGGCGGTGGAAACTAGACTTCGGTGCATAACCAGAAAGTTGATTAAACAAGCGAGTCAAATCCTGACCGACTACAGGATCGCAAGTAAGCAAACCCAAATCCGTGTAAAGGCGAGCAGTTTTAGGATTGTAATTACCTGTACCAACATGGCAGTATCGGCGCAACCCTTCTGCTTCCTGACGAACCACAAGAGAAAGCTTACAGTGAGTCTTCAAACCAACAATGCCGTACACAACGTGAACGCCTGCGCGCTCAAGCTTACGAGCCCAAGCAATATTTGCGTCCTCGTCAAATCGTGCCTTAATCTCAACCAGCGCAAGCACCTGCTTGCCAGCGTGAGCCGCATCAACAAGAGCGTCAATAATTGGCGAATTGCTAGACGTACGATACAAAGTCTGCTTAATTGCAAGCACTTTTGGATCCGCAGCAGCCTGAGCAAGGAATGCCTGCACAGAAGTAGAGAACGAATCGTAAGGATGATGCAGCAAAATGTCATGCTCGCGAATCGAAGCGAAAATATCTTGCGCGTGGCTAGTTTCAACTTCCGCAATCTGACGGTTCGTAGTAGGAATGAACGGACGATACTTCAAATCTGGGCGGTCAAGCGCCTGCAATTCAAACAATACCGTCATATCAAGCGGCGAAGGCAAACGATAGACTTCCTCAGGGCTTACGCGAAGCTGATTTGCAAGCAACTGAGAAAGGAATGGGCTGGCCTCGTTAGAAATTTCCAAACGAATTGGAGGTCCAAAGCGGCGGCGAAGAAGTTCCTTCTCCATAGCATTGAGCAAGTTTTCTGCGTCATCTTCCTCAACATCAATATCCTCGTTACGTGTAACGCGGAAGGAGCGGGCTTCCTTAATAATCATGCCTGGGAAAAGCGATTCCAAGTGTGCTGCAATCAGCTTTTCCATTGTGATGAAGCCGTAGCGCTCTTCGCGACCTTCTTCGTCTGTTAAATCGTCAACTGGTACAAGGCGATTCAAATTATCTGGAATTTTGACGCGTGCAAAATGCGACTTTCCAGAATTTGGATTTTCGACGATAACAGCCAAGTTAATAGACTTGCCGGAAATGTATGGGAATGGGTGAGCAGGATCCACTGCAAGAGGCGTAAGAACAGGGAAAACTTGCTTTTTGTAGTAATCAGACAAACGCGCTTTTTCTGATTCTGTAAGCTTATCCCAGCTGAGCAAAACAATGCGCTGTTTGGCAAGCTCAGGAAGAATGTGCTCAATAACATAGTGAGCGTGCTCATCTTGGCGGCGGTGAGTTACCTCACTAATAGCGCGCAACTGCTGGCGAGGGCTTAAGCCGGATGCTGCAGTTACTGCTATTCCAGAATCTATTCTGCGCTTTAATCCTGCAACTCGAACCATAAAGAATTCGTCGAGATTTGACGCAAATATAGCAGCAAAATTAGCGCGTTCAAGAAGTGGCAAATCTGTATTCTGAGCCAACTCAAGCACGCGACGATTGAACTTCAACCAGCTTAATTCTCGGTCGAAGAAACGATCTTTTGGCAACGGTAGCTCACCCTCACGAGCTTCACGCTTTTCTGCCTTTTCATCTTCGGCGATATGCTCTGCAATTTGACCACGCAGAATCGCCTTTGAGGGAGCGTCAAAAATTTGTACCATATTCTGTAATTGTATGCGTTGCAAGGGAAGTGCGCGACTGAGTGTCGATTTTATTTGCTTGCTTTGCGCTCTAAAAATATCTTGCGACACGCCGGAGTATGTCTCATGCGAACGTAATTTAACATGACAACCTTTGCATGTTCACAAAATGCCGCAAGAGTTGCGATTTTTCGTGTGCAATTGAACAGTAGTGACAATATGTTAACAAAGGCTAATTTGCTCTTTACTATTAGGCAAAAAACGATGATAATAATAATTACAAAAACAAAAAAGAGATAGCGGTAACCCACAAAAGTGTATGGATATGAAATCCGTGGACGTTGGACGGGATATTTAAGACTTTAACCGTTGCAACGAGGATGTTGTGAAGATGAAACCGCAGATATTGTTTTTGTAGATAAGAGGCTCGCCAAAGTGGCGGGCCTCTTTTGATGTGAGTGCGATTTTACTGCTCACGCAGACTGTCGCGCGCATAAGGGAAACTATCAAAGAATAATTGTTGGAATTCATTTTCTTAGCTTCTTTGAAAATGAGAATATATTGTGTTCCATGCTGTGCTAATCGCAATTGCGAGTTGTGAATTTATTGACGCGTGATTACGTGTGTGGAGTTTGAAACAGGTAAGAAGGATCGAAGGACCATGCAACATTCGTTTATGGCAATGTTGGCTGCAGAATTTATTGGCACTGCTATTCTTATGATTTTTGGAAACGGTGCTGTGGCAAACGTTGAATTAAAGAATACTAAAGGACACCATGCAGGTTGGCTAAATATTGCCATGGGCTACGGTTTTGGTGTGATGTTCCCAGTGCTCATGTTTGGCGGAATTTCCGGTGCGCATATCAATCCTGCTATGACAATTGCGCAAGCTGTAAACGGCATGTTCCCATGGAAGGATGTAGCTCCTTATATTGTCGCTCAGCTTTTGGGTGCGTTGGTTGGCCAGCTTATTGTGTACGTAACTTATTTGCCGCACTACAACGAAACTGAGGAGCCGGGAGCTATTCTTGGCACTTTCTGCACTACGGACGCTTATAACAACAAGCTTAATTACTTCCTTAACGAGTTCTTCGGCACGCTTGTGCTTGTTCTGGCTGCACTTTGCTGCCTAACTTCTCCATGGGGTGAGAAGAATTTGGCTGGCGCTTCAATCGTTGTTGGCTTTGTTGTGTGGGGCTTGGTAACTTCTATGGGTGGTCCAACTGGTCCTGCTTTGAATCCTGCTCGTGATCTTATGCCGCGTTTGCTTCACGCGATTTTGCCAATTCCGCACAAGGGCTCTTCTCGCTGGGGTGAAGCATGGATTCCAGTTATTGCTCCTATTGCCGGCGCAATCTTGGGCGTGGTTATGTACAAGTCGTTATTTGCATAAAACATTTGCTTTTAACCGCGATTGATTGCGGTTGATTGCGATTGTAAGAAGCGCGTAATGCTAGTATGAATGCGTTACGCGCTTTTTATTTTGCGAGCTTATGCTTTGCAAACTTGTGCTTATTAAGAAAGATATTGGAAAAGATATTAAGAAAAATTTTAAGAAAGACGAAATAATGTTTTCGAAGTCAACTATTGCAATTGGGCGTTTTGCGCCGACTCCTTCCGGGCGTATGCATATTGGCAATATGGTAGCAATGTTGGCTGCGTGGCTCTCTGCAAAATCGCAGGGCGGCCACATGCTTTTGCGTCTGGAAGATCTTGATATTGCGCGAATGCCGAAGGATGCTAGTGCTCGAGTTATTGACGATTTGAAATGGGCTGGGCTTGATTGGGTTGGTGAGCCTACTTATCAGCATGAGCGCACTGCAATCTACCAAGAAGCTCTTGATGCGCTAAAATCTTTGCAAGATGACGACGGAAATTCGTTAATCTACCCTTGTTTTTGCTCGCGTTCCGATATTCGTGCGATTGCAGCTCCGCAAGAAGGCGACGGTTTTATACGCTATCCGGGTACGTGCAGAAATCTTCGCAAAACTGCGCAAGGTTTGGCGCAAATCGAAAAGCGTTTGCAAAATAATCAGCAACATTCCTTGCGACTTGCGGTACCGTCGGCTGATTCGCTGCAAGCAAATGTGAGTTTTGAAGACGCGATTTTTGGGCAGCAATCTTTTAATATTGATCGCGATTTGGGGGATATGGTGATTCGCCGCGCGGATGGCGTTTTTTCTTACCAGCTTGCGGTTGTTGTTGACGATGTTTTGAGTGGAGTAAATGATATTGTGCGCGGACGCGATTTGCTGCGTTCTGCAGCGCTTCAGATTTGGATTGGTGAGCTGCTTGAAAAATCGGGATTTTTTGCGGCTCACGGCGTGCGTTATGTGCGTCCGCAATTTGCGCATTTGCCGCTGATTGACAACGCACAAGGCGAGAGGCTTGCCAAAAGTAAGCACTCACTAGACGTCGGTGCGCTTCGTGAATCTGGCTGGAGCGCTGAGCGCATGATTGGCTATTGCATGTATCTTTTGGGATACAAAAAGCATGGTCAAAATCAGCCGGTAGATATGAGTGCTGCCGACGCGCTCGCGTTATTTAAAAGCCTTGACACGCCGTGGGATTCTGTTCGCGCAAACCTAGCCGACAAATCCGTGCCCTTCCTTGACTAAACTATGTAGTTAGGTTTGATAGATTGGGGGCAATAAATGGCATATATGACGCAAAAAGATTTAGCGAATACTGAGGTCGATTGTGTTCGTGCGCGTCAAATTGCCGACGGCGTGCACAGCGTGCAAGATGTCATTGCTCAAGCCGAATCGCATTATGGTCGCAAAGCTGAGTCGGTTACACTGCTTGCCGCAACTAAAACGCGAGATGTTGGCGAAATTATGGCAGCGCTTCGTGCTGGAGTGCGAGTAATTGGGGAAAATCGCCCACAAGAAATCGTTGCAAAAGCCGAGATTTTACGCGCACAAGCTGCTCGCGAGAATTTAAGCGTTGGTGTGAACGGCGAAATTCCGCTCTACTTAATAGGTCAGCTGCAAAGCAATAAAATAAACAAAGTTTTACCACTTGCAAATGGTATTCAGTCGGTTGACGGCATTGAACTTGCGCAAAAAATATCTGCTCGCGCGCAAAATTTGGGACTTTGCACAGACGTTATGTTGGAAGTGAACGTTTCGGGAGAATCTACAAAATCCGGGTGCGCTCCCGAACGTGCGATTGACGAAGCTCTCGCTATATCTAGCCTGCCTGCGCTTAATTTGCGCGGATTTATGACGCTTGGAGCGCGCGTGGATGATGAAAAAATAGTGAGAAGTGGTTTCGCAAAATTGCGAGAAATTAGAGATTGTGTGAGTGAACAACTCGCGCAAGATCATGATGGAAACTCTACAAAACTAGAGCTTTCGATGGGAATGTCCGGCGATTTTGCGTGGGCGATTGCCGAAGGCTCAACAATGGTTAGGATCGGTTCGGCAATCTTTGGCCCACGCTCATTCGTGTAGTTTTAAGTCAAAGTTTTAAGTCAAATTGATGATTTTGGTTACGCATGCACAATCACATTGCGCAGCGAGCCAATGCCATCTACGTGTACAATCGCTTCGTCACCAGCTCGCAAAGTTCCAGCTGGGTACGGAGTTCCTGTCAAAATCACATCTCCCGGAAGAAGAGTTGAGAAGCTTGAAATCGCTGCAATTTGCTCAGGAATACTGTGAATAAGTCGAGCTGTAGTGCCGTCAGCTTCCGGCACATTTTCACCATTAAGCGTAAACGAAATATGTGCATCGCGCCAATTTAGCTCGGTTGTAATCCAAGGTCCGAGTGGACAAGAAGTGTCGAAGCCTTTTGCGCGCGTCCACATTGGGTCGCTTCCTGCGCAATCTCGCAAAGTTACGTCGTTTACGCACGTAAAACCAAAAACGTAATTCATTGCAGTATCTGCCGTCACGTTTTTGGCGATTTTGCCCATAACAACTGCCACTTCTGGCTCAAAATTCATATCGTTTGAGCAAGCAGGAATCACAATTGGATCGTCCGGACCAATCACAGAAGTACTCGGCTTTGTAAAGATCACCATGTCTGCAGCAGTATGCGAAGAAGCTGCAGAAGAAGTAGTGCGCTCGTCGTCAGAGCGTGTATCGTAATTTTTTGCCAATCCGTACACTTTTGAAGGAATTACAGGCACAAGCAAGCGCACGCCATCGGCGTCTAACGCGTAACGTTTACCAGTTGGCTTAACTCCTTGCGGGCTTAAAGGATGACCTTCAAGGGCTACTAAATAATCTTTACCGTCGGTTTCGTCTTTTTGAACGAAAGCGTATTGCGGAACTTCATTATATGAAAAACGTGCAATTCTCATGTTTTTAAGATTACGACATATTTACTACTTAATTAAAACCTACTTACTCATTAACTAAACTTGATTGCTACTTAATTAAATTATCTGCGTAAATTATTTGCGATTGAAAGTTCTTGAAAACAAAACTTGAGTCTAGTACACTCAAGTTTTAGGAATAAAGTTATAGGAAAATCTGTTATACGTATCAGATACATGAAAGTGAAAGCTCGTTAGAACTCGAAAGTATTGTCAAAAAGATTGAAGTTGCAGCGAAAGTTGCAATAAAAGTTGCAATAAAAGTTGCAGCGATTTGACTTAACTGAAATGTGTTTTAGAGCTTTCGTGGAAATGAGGTAGATATGGAACAAAAGTTTACAACCTTAGCGCAAGACGCATTAAGTGATGCTGTGCAAAGTGCAGCGGCTGCTGGCAATGCGCAAGTTGACACTTTGCATTTGGCGGATGCTTTACTTCGTCAAGAGCAGGGCGTCGTTCGTGCGCTTATTGCGCAAACGGGGGCAGATGCGCAACAAATCGGTGCTGAAATTCGCAACGCATTAGTGGCATTGCCTTCATCTACTGGCTCAACTACAACTAAGCCAGATGCAAGTCGTCAGCTTTTGGCTGCGCTAAGCCAGGCAGAAAAAGAAATGCGCGCAATGGGAGACGAATACGTTTCTACGGAGCACATGCTTATTGGCATAGTTGCGAGCGCGCCGAATGCAGTTGCGGATATTTTCAAAAAGCACAACGTTTCCGCAGACGTGTTGCGTAAGGCTGTGCCAACTGTGCGCGGAGGTGCGAAGGTTACGAGTCCAGATGCTGAAGGCAACTACAAAGCGCTCGAAAAGTATTCTGTTGATATGACTGCGCGCGCTCGCGAAGGAAAGCTCGACCCAGTAATTGGACGAGACCAGGAAATTCGCCGCGTGATTCAGATTCTTTCTCGCCGCACGAAGAATAATCCTGTGCTAATTGGCGAGCCGGGCGTTGGTAAAACGGCAGTTGTGGAAGGCTTGGCTCAGCGAATCGTTGCAGGAGATGTGCCTACAACTTTGCAAAACAAGCGTCTTATCAGCCTTGACTTAGCTTCGATGGTTGCAGGTTCGAAGTATCGCGGCGAGTTTGAGGAACGCTTAAAGGCAGTGTTGAAGGAAATCCAGCAATCGGACGGTCAAATTATTACGTTTATTGACGAAATTCACACTGTTGTTGGCGCAGGATCTGCAGAAGGTTCAATGGATGCTGGCAATATGCTTAAGCCAATGCTTGCGCGCGGTGAGCTGCGCTTGGTTGGCGCAACTACGCTTAACGAGTATCGCGAGCATATTGAAAAGGATTCCGCGCTTGAACGCAGATTCCAGCAAGTGTTTGTTGGCGAGCCATCTGTTGAAGATACGGTGACGATTTTGCGCGGACTTAAGCAACGTTACGAAGCACACCACAAGGTAACGATTAGTGACGATGCAATCGTAGCTGCAGCAACGCTTTCAAACCGCTATATTACTGGCAGACAGCTTCCAGATAAGGCGATTGATTTGGTGGATGAAGCGGCAGCTCACTTGCGTATGGAGCTTGATTCTCAGCCAGAAGAGATCGACGAATTGCAGCGCAAAGTTACGCGTCTTGAAATGGAAGAAATGCAATTAAAGAAAGCGGAAGATGCTGCTGCTAAAGAACGCTTAGAAAAGTTGCAGGAAGAATTGGCAAACTCGCGCGAAAAGCTTGCTGGTTTGAAGGCGCGTTGGGATGCGGAAAAGGCTGGTCACAACAAGGTTGGTGATTTGCGAGCGCAACTCGACGCTAAGCGCGTAGAAGCCGACAAATTCACGCGCGAAGGCAACTTGGAACAAGCAAGCCGTATTTTGTATGGCGAAATCCCAAGCATTCAAAAAGCTTTGGAAGAAGCGGAGTCCGAGGCTGCTAACGCTAAGAGTGAAGCAAAAGAGCCGATGGTCCCAGACCAGGTTGATGCTGATTCTATTGCTGGAGTCGTTAGCGAATGGACGGGCATTCCTGTTGGTCGCTTGATGCAAGGCGAAAATGAGAAGCTGCTCAACATGGAAAAGGAGCTTTCTAAGCGCGTTGTTGGTCAAAGCGAAGCAATTCAGGCTATAGCGGATGCTGTGCGCAGAAGCCGCGCTGGAATTGCAGACCCGAATCGCCCGACCGGTTCCTTCTTGTTCTTGGGTCCTACTGGCGTTGGTAAAACGGAGCTTGCTAAGGCTCTTGCCGACTTCTTGTTTGACGACGAGCGTGCAATGGTTCGCATTGATATGAGCGAGTACATGGAAAAGGCTTCCGTTTCGCGTCTAATCGGTGCTGCTCCTGGTTACATTGGCTACGAGGAAGGCGGCCAACTTACTGAAGCCGTGCGTAGACGTCCGTATTCTGTAGTGCTTTTTGACGAAGTTGAGAAGGCGCATCCAGAAGTATTCGACGTTTTGTTGCAGGTTTTGGATGATGGTCGTTTGACTGACGGTCAGGGTAGAACGGTTGATTTTACGAATACGATTTTGATTATGACATCAAACTTGGGTTCGCAATTCCTTGTGCAAGAAGGCTTGGACGATGCTGCTAAACGCAAGGCTGTTATGAATGCTGTTCACGCTGAGTTTAAGCCAGAGTTCATCAACCGTTTGGATGAGCTTGTTATGTTCCATCCGTTGAGCCGCGAAGAGCTTGGTGGAATTGTGGATATCCAAGTTCGTCAAGTGGCTGCACGCTTGAACGACCGCCGCATTAGCTTGGATGTGAGTGACTCTGCTCGAGCTTGGCTTGCAGAGCATGGCTATGATCCAGTTTATGGCGCTCGTCCGTTGCGTAGATTGGTTCAAACGGAAATTGGCGATCAGCTTGCGCGATTGCTGCTTTCCGGCAAGGTGCATGATGGTGCTCGCGTAGTTGCGGATTGTGCAGAGAGCGACGACCACGTGACCCTAAAGATTGCGTAGTTCCTGCATTCTTCAATGTAGCCAAATAATGTAGTCAAATAAAACAAAGCGTGCTGTTTATTGGATTATTTTCCAGTAGACAGCGCGCTATTTTTTTATCTAAATAAAAAATATTTGTAGAATGAACTTGAAATAAAAAGGTGGAATTCCCCCTTAATTTTTCGAGTTACTGCTGATAATTGGCATTATCGAATATGCGTATCTTTTAAAATTGTAATTGGTTTTTGTAAAAATCTATTTTTTTTTATATTGAATTATTATAAAATGCGTGTATGTATTCAAGGCTGAATACGTTATGAAGCAGATTGAAAATGGAGATACGAATATGTTCGCAAAGGAAGGATTTGCAATAGTTGCGCGTTCTACTATTGTTTATGCTATGCCAATGTCAGCTTATGCTCAGATGAGTGGTTCTGTAGTTGGAATAGACAGAGAAAATATACGAAGTTGTCGGTAAGTAGTCTAGTTATTAAGTGGTGAGATATGCAAGAATCATATACGGGCTCAGATGTGCAACTTGTTAATGTGAATTTTTCGTATGGGAAAAAACAAATTTTGCATAATCTTTCTATAGATTTATCTTTTGGCATATGTGGTCTTTTGGGGCCAAATGGTGCTGGGAAAACTACTCTGCTTAACGTTATAGCGACTATTTATGCTCCCTCTAGTGGAAAACTTTTTGTTCATGGCTTTGACGTAACTGATCGTGCGGAAAGGGCTAAAGCTCGGTCAAATATTGGTTATTTGCCACAATCATTTGAACTTATGAATGCATCGAGTGTGTTAAAAAATGTTCAATATGCCGCATGGGCGCGAGGTCTATCGTGGAGTGCTGCGTATCAAGCTGCTTGGAATGCTCTCAAACAGGTTGGCTTGGAAAAACAAGCACATCGCATAGTTGCAAAAATATCAGGAGGTCAGCGTCAGCGTGCTGGTATTGCTTGTGTGATTGCTAGTCAGCCTGCAGTACTAATACTTGATGAGCCTACTGTTGGTTTAGATCCTGAGCAGCGTATTGATATTCGTAATTTTCTTAAGTCTTATTCGCAAAAGCATACCGTTATTGTCAGTACACATTTAGTAGAAGATTTAGCAGTAATTGCGGATCGGGTTATAGTTCTTAATGAAGGAATTATATTGCTTGATGGAAAAATGGATAATCTTCTTCAATATGCTAATCGTGAAGATCTTATGGTAACTCCATGGGAATCAGGGTATAGGCATTTGCTATCTAAATTTCATAAAAATTAGTAGTAGCAGTAACTAGATATGTATAGTTTCTTATTTTGTTAATGTGGTAGTGAGTAGGGATGTGATTAAATATGCGTCAATATTCTAACTTTTTAACTGAATTCAGTTTTTTTGCAAAAAGTCATAAGAAGTGCACAATTATTTCACGTATTATGTACCCATTATCTCTAATAAGCAGTTGTATTTTTAGCTTATTTTTGATTGCATATCCTGTTTTTTTGGGTGTGGCAAATTTTTTAGCGCATAATAATAATTATGCGCTTTGGTTAAGAATTGATGTCACGTGGATGCATTGTTTGTCTGATATTGTTGCTTGCATTTTTGGCGCATGGTGTTCATGTAAAGCTTGCTCGCCCAGATGTTTGGTTAATCCTGCGTGGTGTGCAGGAAAATCAGCCAGTCGTTACGCTATTCCTATACTAAAAGGCGCTATACTGTGCAGTTTGTTATATTGCGTAAGTATATTGCCAACAGTAATTCAGAGTGATGTAAATATTACAAATTTCCCGTATTTTCCACTATTATGTGGAGGCGTGACGCCAAGTGCATTTTTTGCAATTGGTTTTACTTTAGGGGTAATTATTGGTAATCGTTGGGCAATTGTATTCTCAGCTTTATTATCTTTTGCAATAATTTGGTGCTGTATTTATGGCGTCATTATAATGCATAATGGCACCATACCTCAAGGAGATATTTTTCCTAGATATTGGGGTAGTAGTTTATACGCAATACTTCCAGTGTCGGACGCTGGTATCGGCGCCGAGCCTGGTTTGCGAATGAACCCATGGTTGGTGACTTTGCGCATATTCTTTGTGTGTGTTGTTATCGTTTCATGCATTCTTTGTTGCGCGCATATTAGATATTTTTGGCAAAAGGGATCTTATTGGCGCATAAAAGCAATAAGTATTTCTTTAATTATGCCAATAGTATGCGCTTGTTGTATAGCTATGTGGGGTCCAAAACCTTGGATTCGCTCTGGACCTTTTGTGCCTCAGTGTACGACGTTTAAAGATACTGCTTTTTCTGTTTGTGTACATCCTGAAGAAGCTTATATTCGTAAACTTCGTGCTGTTAAACATTTGAAAACTGTTGTTTCTTGGTTTCCTAAGAATCAGAGAGATTCGCAAGGCAAAGGAATTGTGCTTGTGCTTGGAAATGCGTTTACTCCAACAAATACTGAAAAATCTTGGAATCTTACTAATAGTGGTTTAATAAAGTTACGTAATCTTAAAGCTACTGTTATTCAACAACAAACAGATACATTTGTTAGGCGTTCTGAGAAATATGGTGATATGACTGGTATCGCTCAAGAAGTGTTACAAAGATTTGTGCCTGCAAAATGTGCATCAAGTGCTATGAAAGAAGTATATGTAAAAAAGAATCTTGATTCAAACGCTTCTGTTACAGCATTTTTGCTTGCACAACTTCCTTCTCGTATAAGTAATGATGTGTATGGGTCATATGGATTTATTCCAGGTGAAGCAAACGATAAAGTGGCTATGAGTATTAATAATGCTGATGATGCTAAGCTGAAACAATTTGTAAAAAATCATGTTAAAGAACTTAATCAATGTCTCATAACTCCACAACAAGTCTTATCGGAACTTGGTGATAAGCATGAAAAATAATTTTCGCGCTTGGCTTGAAGGTAGGCATTATATTGTTGCAATCGTTGCAATCTTATTGTCCGTAGTCCTTCCCTCTTTAATGCTTGTTATATTCAGATCATTTGTAACGCAGTTGCCAGTTTATGTTGGTTATATGTGTTTGCCAGATTCTGCTAATGTGCATAATGCGGTAGAAGGTATAACGTTCCAATGTCAATCTGGTAGTAGTGTTGTTAATTTTGTTGTTCCTCTGTATGAAGTTATTGTAGTTGGGTTTATTGCCGCGGCATTCGTTTGCCTTGCTCCGATTATGGTATCGTGGGAACGTTTCGTGATGAAAAGGCTGCGAATATATGCATTGAGTGCTGCTTTATTGTGTTTGTTTGTTTCATTCGGCGCTTCAGTGTTAATTGTTCGTATAATTGACTTGCAGTTATTGAGTACATTGCAGATGATCTTAGGTAATGCTTGGATTGATATTGTGCTCATAATGATTGGATTAGCCTGTTTTGGAAGGTTTTACGGCCTTGCATTTGGTGTCTTTTTAGCGGTGATGAATATTGCCACACAAGGTTTGCAAAGTAAAATTGGATTGATTTTGCGATGGTATCCTTCTGGAACTTTGCCTGTAATTCCTGGACAATCCATATTGTTATATGTCGTTGTTGTGCTTACTGTAATTGCAGTTTGCCTATGGAGCGGCACGTGTGGACGTGGATTGCTTTATTTTGAACGTGCTTAAAAGACGTGTTTAATTATATTTCAAAAGTCAACTCAATAGTGTTTAATAGAACGTATGTTCGATAATATTGTGATGCTTGTTTTAATGGTGGTTGCTGTAGCAATAACCGCTGTTATTGTGCTGGCTATTGTTAAGCACAACTCTGGAACGCAAGGCACTAATGGCGTAAACCAACGCGAATTTAACGAATTACGCTCGCAGTATGAACAAGCGCGCACTCAAGCGCAAGAAAATGGCAATCAGGCTATACGGTATCGTACACAAGCAGAGCAGCTTGCTGAGCGATTGAAATTTGTGGAGTCTGAGCTGTTAAAAGCGCAGCAAGCAGAACAATTGCGAGTGAATCGCGAAGAACAATTGCGTGCAGAGCGAGAAGAACGCGAACGGTTAAATCGTGAAAAAACTTTGAAAGAGCAAGGTAAAGTCTTGGAAGCGCTTGCTCCAGTAAAAGACAATCTCGAAGCTCTGAAGAATAAAGTTTCGCAGATTGAAGAAGGACGCAAGCAAGAAATGGGTGTGCTGAGCACTCAGCTTAAAGGCTTAAGCGAGCAGCAAACAAGGCTTGACCGCGAAACAAGTTCGCTTTCTGCAGCATTGCGAAATAACAAGGTTCGCGGAGCTTGGGGCGAGGCTCAGCTAAAGAATATTGTGGAATCTGCAGGCTTGCTTGAACATGTTGATTTTGATACGCAGGTTGTTGTAACTGGAGTAAATGGTGAGCAACAGAGACCGGATATGGTTGTGCATCTGCCAGGAGGCAAAACAATTCCAGTTGATGCAAAAGTTCCGTATGCGGATTATCAACGCGCTTGCGAAATACCAGATAATGCAAGTGACGAAGAATTAGCTAGAAGAAGTGAGCTTCTAAAAGCGCACGCTAAGGCTTTGCGAGAACACGTTAGAGTATTGGGAGCTAAAGCGTATTGGCAGGCTTTTGAAACAGCACCAGATTTTGTAGTTGCATTTATTCCAAACGAAGCGTTGCTTCAGGCAGCTCTTGAAGCGGACCCAACGCTTATGGATGATGCTTTTGCGCAAAAAGTAGCACTTACTTCCCCAGTTACTTTGTGGGCTGTGCTTAAGTCTGTTGCGTACGCATGGCAGCAGCAAAGTCTTACAGATGATGCAAAAGAACTTTTCGATTTATCTCGAGAATTGTATGATCGCTTTGCAGTTCTTGGAGAAAATGCTTCAAAACTTGGCGTATCTTTGGCAAGAACAGTTGCAGCTTACAATAAGTTTGCTTCTTCGCTTGAGTCGCGAGTGTTGGTAACAGCGCGTAAACTTCAGAAGTTAGATCAAAGTAAAGTTATTGCTTCAATAGATCTTATAGATTCTGATAAAGCTGATGTTAAAGAGCTGAGCGCTCCGGAAGTATCAGTAGAAGATCGTTAAGCATAAAAACATCAAAGCATCAAAAATTGAAGAACTCTAAACGTTAAGGAGTGTAATAATGACGGAATTACAAGAGGAACGCGCGGAACTTAAGCGCATGCTTTGTGCGGATATGAGTGCGAAACCATTTAGCGAACTGTTTTCTGTTACTTTTGCTCAGCGCGGCTCCAAGTTGGTTGGTGATGTTCTTTTTGATGCAATTGAGAAAGCTGGGTATTCGTTAGAACGCGATGTTGACGCTATTGGTGCGTTAACTGCTGCTGCAGTGCCGATGGTTTTTGCGCTTATTCATGCTGCAGAACGTAAAGGAATTGCACTCGACGGCTTTGTTATGGATTTTGTTTTCCCTGCAACAAAAGGTCCGTCTGTTAAAGGCAAGCGAGTATTGTTACTTGACTCTTGGCTTTCTGAAAAATCGTATGTTCAAACTTCTTCGCTTGTGACTTTACGACACGGCAATGAATTAAGTCTTGATTTTGGCATTGTTAATCAGCAAGGCGCGCAAATTCTTGCTATAGTTGCATTAATTGGTGGTGTTGACGCCGACGAACAAGGCACAAGGCATCTTCAATTAGTAAATCCAATAAGTGAGGAGAGTACTAAAATGGCATTTGTTCAAGCTTTCGATGAAGAAGAATTACGTGCAGATGCAGATCACGACGATTGCTGCAACGACAACTGCTGTGGCGGTCATTGCGAGGTTAAATGCACAGGAGATTGCAAGCATGATGGTTGCACTGAGCCATGCTGTGAAGACAACTGCTGCGGTGGTCATTGCAAAGTAGAGTGCACGGGTGATTGTGCTCATGATGGTTGCACTGAGCCATGCTGTGAAGATAATTGCTGCGGTGGCCATTGCAAAGTAGAGTGCACTGGTGATTGCGCTCACGATGGTTGCACTGAGCCATGCTGTGAAGACAATTGCTGTGGCGGTCACTGCAAGTCAGGTTGCACAGGCGATTGCGCAACTGACGGCTGCCAAGACTAGCTGCAATTACTAGCTGCCAATACTAAACAAAAGTATTAAACGGAGCAAAACTCACACATGCACGAACCGAATCCAATTACTTTGGCTGCAAAAGCTTCCGATGAGCCAGAATTCCGACCTATAGGAGTTGGCCCGTGGGAAGAAGAGCATCCAGGTGAACCTCGCCCAGATAATCCAGAATCGCCAAATTATGATGCGCGGTTTAGCACTGAATTACTAGACGAAGGCGACCAGCGTAACGTCCTAGACCGTTACCGGTACTGGAAAGTAGAAGCCATAAAAGCGGATCTCGATTCTAAAGGCCGTCATGAGTTTGAAGTAGCTGTAGAAAATTGGACTCACGATTTCAACATAGGCTCTATGGTTCGCACTGCAAACGCGTTTACTGCGAAAAAAGTGTATATCGTAGGGCCTCATAAATGGAATCGCAAAGGCTCGTTAATGACTGAGCTATACCAATACGTTGAGTGCTGCCCAACTATTGAAACTCTAGTAACTAATTGGCGCGAAAATATGCTTAAAGAAGCAGAAGAAGCGCATCAACTTTTGCTTAAAGCACAAGCAGAAGGTAATAAAGAAGCCGAAAAAATCGCAAATATTAAGGAACAAGACGCTAAAAACGCTCGCGTTATAGCGCTTGATATTATTCCAGGCGCTGTTGCTATGGAAAACTACAAATTCCCTAAACGTTGCCTTATGCTTTTTGGTGCGGAAGGTCCAGGTCTTTCTAAAAAAGCGCTAGAGATGGCGGATGACGTTGTTTATATTTCGCAATTCGGCTCTGTTCGCTCGCTAAACGCAGGAGCTGCTGCGGCTGTTTCCATGCATGCGTGGATTGCGCAACATGCAGTACCAAATTTCTGATACAAGCTACAAACAAGCAAATATAAGCAAACAATCGCAAACAAACAATCGCATTACAAAACGCAGCAGCCTGTACTCATAAACGCTTACATTTAATGTGTATTTTTTTTTATTTGTGATACTGTTAAGCTATGTTAGAATTCCAACATATCACAAAGCGTTTCGGCGCAAAAACATCGCTTAACGACGTTTCTTTCGTCGCTGAAGACGGTAAAGTCACGGGCTTTTTAGGCCCTAATGGCGCTGGTAAATCTACTACCATGCGTTGCGCGTTAAATCTTATTCATGCCAATAGTGGCACTTCTCTTATTGACGGAAAACCTTACGCAAAAATCGCATCCCCAATGACGGAAGTTGGCGCAGTTCTTGACGCAAAGTCTGCTCACAGAGGTCGTTCCGCTTATAATCACTTGTACTCGCTCGCTTTAACTCACGGAATATCAAAAAAGCGCGTTGACGAAGTGATTGATATTACTGGTTTAACTAGCGTAAAAAATCGCAAAGCAGGTTCATTCTCGCTCGGTATGAGTCAGCGTCTTTCGATTGCGGCGGCACTTTTAGCAGATCCGCACAATCTTATTTTGGACGAGCCAATTAACGGTTTGGATCCAGAAGGCGTTAAGTGGGTTCGCGAATTGTGCAAGTATTACGCAAGTCAAGGTCGTGCAATACTACTTAGTTCGCACTTAATGAGCGAAGTTGCTCTTACTGCAGATAATCTTGTGATTATTGCGCATGGCGAAATTTTGAAGCGTACAACAGTACAAGATTTTGTTAATGCACATTCTCAGCATGCTATACGTTTAGTGACTCCTGAAGGCGAAAAACTAAAGTCGGTGCTCGCTCAAAATCGTCCGGAATGCAAGATTTTGCCTGATAATCGCACGCCTCAAGACGTTCAAGAAGGTGAGCTTTTTAAGGTAACAGGTTGTGAGCTTAATCAGCTTGCTCACGAAATTGCAGATAATCAAATTATGGTTTACCAGCTAAATCAAGAGCACGCATCGCTTGAGGAAGCATATTTGGCTCTTACGCACGGTCAAGAGCAGTACGCAACAAAAGCATTGCCAAATGCTACTGCTACGACTGAAACGCAATATGCAGATGGAGGAAGCGCAAAATGAGTGGGCAAGTAGCAAATCAGCAAGTGCAATTGGCTGAATCTAACGCATATCAATCTAACGCACACCAATCTAACGCATACAAGACTGGCCGTAGCATGAACGCTCAGCACTTGCGCCTTACATTTATGCACACGCTTAAATCTGAGATTGTTAAGCTGCGCGGACTTGCGTCCACTTGGTGGTGCATGGCATTAGCTATTGTTTTGCCAGTAGTTTTCAGCTTTATTATCGCGATTGTGCAAAAAGCAATGTCTAAAGTTGACATTAAGAATGGAGCAAATCAAGGTAGATCAAGCGCTGCAATTACTGTTGGGCCGAGCAATAAAGGCAGCCTTATTGCATCTCAAGATAGCATTTTCCGCTTAGTTATTAGTTTTGCTTCTGTATTTTTGATTGTTTTGTCGATTTTTGCAGTGCTCGCTGTAACCGCGGAGCATTCTACAACTTCGATTCAGGCTTCTCTTACTGCTGTACCTAGAAGGGGTATGTTTTTTACGGCTAAGTTTATTGCTGTTGCAATCTACGTTTTTGTGGTTCAACTTATTGCAATGGCAGTTTCGTTAGCTGCTGCAGAATTAGCTTTTATAGGAGACAGCACTTCTGGATTATCTGGAAGCAACGCGTGGAAATTGCCTCTTACGCTGTTTCTTGGATCTCCTGCAATTATGGTTGTTGTAGCAGCAATGGCGTACGGTTTTGGCATGATTTGCAAGTCAACTGCTGGCGGAATTATGTGCGTTATTGGAGCCGTGATGATTTTGCCTAGTGTTCTTAGCATTATTATGTTTGCAAGCAATTTCGCGAAGTGGAATTCAATACTTATACAGCTTATGCCAGCCACAGCGGTGGGGAAATTCTTGGGCGGCTCCCCTAATTCGGGTGCACAGCTTCCACCAAACGCATATATTTTCACATGGTGGCAATCAGGCTTGGTGGTTCTCGCTTGGGGCGTAGTCATGTATGCAATTGGCCACGTTGTTGAAAAGCATCGCGATATTTAAATTATAGTAAGTAAAATAAAAAATAACCCCTGCTCGATTGCAATCATTACTGAGCAAACGAGCGGGGTTTATTTATTGCAACTATTTGCTAATACTAGTTTCTAATTCTTCTTCTTGCTAGAAATAAAGCACCCAGCTGCAAATAGAACAATAGCCCAAGCAACCATAGCAATAATAGATGGCACTAATCCTGACACTAGACTTATTGTGCATTTCCATTAGCATCCTGATCATCTTGTTTCTTTTTAGCAAATTGAGGATGAGCATACTCTGGACCAATATATGAAGTATCAGGCAATGGCAGCTCGTTTGTAGGCTTAGCTTGCTGCGGTTGCGCATACTGAGGTTGTTGCGCGTATTGCTGCTCATAGTATGGTTGCTGGCCGTATTGCTGATTGTAATATTGTGGTTGTGCGTACGGTTGCTGCGCGTACTGCTGACCGTATTGGATTTGTTGTGGTTGTTGCGCGTATTGCTGCTCATATTGTTGTTGCGCGTATGGTTGCTGCGCGTACTGATTTTGTTGAGCGTACGGTTGCTGTGCATATTGCTGTTGCGAGTACGGTTGTTGAGCGTACTGATTTTGTTGTTCATACGGCTGTTGCGAGTACGGTTGCTGAGCGTACAGTTGTTGCTCATATTGTGGTTGAGCATACTGCTGTTGAGCGTACTGCTGACCGTATTGGATTTGTTGTGGTTGTTGCGCGTACGGTTGTTGCTCATATTGTTGTTGAGCGTACTGCTGTTGCGCGTACTGATTTTGTAAGTATTGTGGAGTCTCCTGCTGCGGTTGAATAGGTTGTGGATTTTGAGCTGACAAGTCAGTTTGAGAGGCTTCTTCTATTATGTTGGCGTGTAGCACAGGTGCAGGTTTGGCTTGAGGCTCAGGTTCGGCTTGAGGCTCAGGTTCGGCTTGTAGCTCGGGTTCAGGTTCAGGTTCAGGTTCAGGTTCAGGTTTGGTTTGAGGTTCAGGTTCAGGCTCAGGCTCAGGTGTTACTTGCACAGCAGGCTCAGTATTTGCTTGCACCGCAGCCTCGGGCGCTACATTTGTTTCATGCTCTGTCGTTGGCTGCGTATCAAGCTCAGGGGATACCTGTGCCTCAGGCTCAGTAGTCACATGCGTTTCAACCGCGATTGTTTCCTTAGGCTCAACTGCTTGAGGTTCTGCAACTGCCTTAGGTTCAACTGCTTTAGGTTCTGCATATATATGAGATTCTTCCGTCAGCTGAGGCTCTACTTCTGCCTTTACTTCTGTCGCTACTTCTGTCGCTACTTCTGCCTTTACAGTTGTATTCTCTGTTGTTAATTGAGTATCAGGCTCATTTTCAGGCATCAATTGAGGCTCAGGCTCAGTTAACAATTGAGGATCTACTGCCGCATCTTGCGTTAATTGTTGTAGTGAATTTAGCGGAGTCGTTTCATTGTTGATATTATTAGGGATTTGTTCTTGAACATATACTCCTGTAGGATTCTGGTATTTTTGTTCATTGTTATAAACATATAGAGGTTTGGACACGTATGCTGCGTTGTCTCCTATTGTCGCCATATACGCATCTTCGAGTGAAACGCATTCTTTACTTAACTGATATGTAAGTAATTGTTTATTGTTAAAGAATTGCGCCAAATCTGCAATATTTGCATTATCTATAACGAAAGCTGCGCCTTCCTGCACGTCTTCGCTTTTGTGCTCAACTTGCATAATAGAGCATTCGCTATGCTGAGATTGCATAATGTCAAATAGCTTTTCTGGTTCAGGAGTAATAACTCGTACAGTGTTTTGAGAATATGCAGCAAGCAAATCTGCCACGCTTGTTTTTTGTAGAATCTCACCATGCGCAATAATAACAAGATCGTCTGCAATAATAGAAAGCTCACTAATGTTATTAGTGCTGATAAGTACTGCGCCGCCGCGTTCTGCATAGTATCTGCAGATTCCGCGCAACCATTTAATTCCTTCGACATCTAAACCATAGAATGGATTATCTAGTATAAGGTTATGAGGGTCTGCGAGAAGCGCTGCGGCTACTTCAAGTCGCTTGTACATGCCGGTTGACATTTCTTTGATTTTCATATTCTGTATAGAGCTGATTCCAGCAATATCCAGAGCTTCTAATATGCGATTTTTTGGAATTTTACAATATTTCGCAACGAATGTGAGCTTTTTTATAGCACTAGTATTTCTGTAATTATCTTTTAAATCTAATACAGTGCCGACTGTTTCTATTGGGGAATTAAGCTTTTTGTATGGGACGCCGTCGAATAATGCTTCACCTTCATTGGATTTTATGAGTCCCAATGCGCAATATAGCGCAGTTGATTTTCCAGAACCGTTAGGTCCAACAAATCCTGTAACTTTACCATTTTCTGCTACAAAAGAAATATTATTTAGTACTTGCTGTTTTTTATAGTACTTGGATATATTCTGTATCTCTAACATAACTAAATCCTACTGCGTAATTTTAAATAAATCTATTATTATTGCTAAACCCCACCCGGTTTTTTAGGTTCTTGTTGAACTTGCAACCGGATGGGGTCTATGCAATTAAGGTTTTTAAATTTAATATATTATCTAACTCATTAATATCATTTCATAATATTTCTCATTCTTTCTACGGTATGTCCGATTCCGTAGAATAATGCTGCCCAAATAATCATGTATAGAAGCGAAATCATGAAGTTTGGCATAAAAATAGTCCAATTACTTATGTGTAATTCCGCATCTAATAAGCAATTACTTGCAGCATATGATGGCAACATTTGTAAAATATTCAACGAACCTGAAATTGCAGGATCTGCAATAAGTAACATCAAAGGGTTGTACGTGCCGTATGGGCTGTACGTGCCGTATGAGCTATACGGGCTGTACATGCCATATGGATACATTGTAGAAAAATGTGTAATGCCATTAATTATGCTACTTATTAATGTGATAACAATTATTGAAGTAATAACCATCTGCGATAGTATAAGCCATAAACTTCCAGCAGCTGCAGATTTGCATATTAAACCCATTCCGTAGCCCATAATTGCAAACAAAACCATGCATATTGCTGAAAGAATCATCGTTGCAATTGATATGCTAAATAGACATTTTCTTTGTGGGTCAAATGGCATATAAAAATCAGAGAACATAGCTGAAAGAGCTATATTTAATACAATCATAGAAATTATTTGCATAATGAATGCATAAAATACTACGACAATTAATCTTGCAAATATAAGTAGGTTTCTTCGTGGGACTGCAATAACAGAGCTTCTTATCGATCCTCTTTTGCGATCTTGAGTTGCAGCTTTGCTTGCGAAAACAATGACGATTATAAGTGCAGATAGTGCGAGCGGAATGCAGAATAATGACGCGGAGTTTTTTACAGCGTCAATAAAAGGTTGTTTTCCGTTGCATTCGCTGTAATGCCAGAAACCATTTGATTTATACCTTCCGCTGCATGATGGCGCAGATTGATATCCTTGAGCTAATATCGCAGACGGACTCATTCCTGCAGGAATAAGCGCGTGAATAATAGATGACAGTAAGGATGCGGAAATAATTGGAAATATTATGAACAGTGCTGTGCACCACCATGTAAACTTTGCGTATGCTAACTTAATTGTTTCAGACTTAAGCACATTAGCAAAAGTTAAATGGTAGCGTGTGTTTCTTTTTAAAGATGCAGAAAATTGCATCTGTGCTTGCATTTGGTTCATATTTACTGCATTTTGGCTATTCATAGTTGATGCGTTCATCGTGCTTCTCCCTGAATGCTCTGTTGCGATTGTGGAATATATTGCGTTTTTTGTTCTTTTAGAGATTGCGCAAATTGCGGATGTGCATATTGTTGTTGGTCGTATTGCGATTGCCTGTATTGTTGACTGTGTCGCGCTGTAGGTTGCGTAGGTTGCGTAGGTTGCGTAGGTTGCGCAGGTTGTACAGGTTGTACAGGTTGCGTCTGAACATATTGCATCTGCTGTTGTTGCATATATTGAGTTTGAGCAGTCGCGCCGTTTTCCATACTCTTATATGCGCTAGTAGGAATGGATACGAATCTTGCATGCTTAGCAGTCATTGCTAAATAAGCGTCCTCTAAAGGAATGTGTTCATTATTTATTTGGTAAGTAATCAATTGTTTATTGGCAAAACTTTGAGATAAAGATGTAATATCTGCGTTATTTATAACAAAAGCCGTGCCTGCTTGAACATCATCATTTTTGTGAACAACTTTAGTAACAGTGCACTCTCTATACTGTGACTGCATGATGTCAAGAAGCTTTTCAGGTTCTGGAGTTATAACTCTAACTGAAGCATATTGCGAATAAGATTCAATAAATTTTTTAGTAGTAGTTTGTTGCAAAATGTTGCCATGTGCAATAATAACCAAGTTGTCTGCAACGTTAGCAATTTCACTAATTGTGTTTGAACTTAGCAATACAGCTCCGCCGCGTTTTGCATAATATTTACACAAATCTCTCATCCATCTAACGCCGTCAGCATCTAACCCGTGGAAAGGCTCGTCTAGAATAAGGTTGTGAGGATCTGCTAATAACGCTGTTGCAACTGATAGTCGTTTACGCATGCCGGCTGACATTGATTTAATATCCATATTTTTTATAGAGCTGATTCCGGCAATATTCAGAACTTCTAATACGCGACTTTTTGGTATGCCATAAACGGCTGCGAAAGCGTTGAGATGATTAATAGCGCTTCTGTTATAATCTTCAATCTTTATATCTAACACAGAACCGACTGTTTCAATTGGAGATTGAAGACCCTCATAAGGCATACCATCGAAGTAAGCTCTGCCGCTATTGGTTTTCATTAGTCCCAATGCACAATACAGTGCAGTTGATTTTCCGGAACCGTTAGGTCCAACAAATCCTGTAACTTTACCATCTTCTGCTACAAAAGAAATATTATTTATTGCTAATTGTTCTCCGTAGCTTTTTGTCATATTTCTTATTTCTAACATAACTAAATTTTACTGCTAAAAATGTAATAAAAAAATCCTATTTATATAAAAAGTAAGGACTTTATCTTGTAACTGGCTACAGGATAAAGTCCTTACTTGTTTCATTTTTATGTATTTATTTATTTATGCTCAATTGCAATATGAGTTCAGTCATTCTTTACAGTCTCAGCAACGCGAGGCCACAAAGTTGTACCCCAGTTCTTGATTGTGCGCTGGCGAACCAACGGCAAATCGGTGCGGTTGTACACTGTGCGCCATGGTTCCCATGCTAAGCCGGTCTTTTCTTCCAACTTAATGCGCAGGTTGCGCACATTGCCCTTGAACTGAATCGTTGTGCTGAAGTGAGCGGTACGATACTTGCCGTTTCCTTCCCAAGCGCGAGAACGTACGTATGGAGTTCCGTCGATATCAGTGCCGTACTCATCCCAGTAGACGTAGTAGCGAGCTACATAAGCTCCACGGTGATCCAAGGTCAAATAGCCGTCACGGTAAGAAGAAACCTTGGTTTCAACGTAATCGCTGTTGCTCTGAAGAGTTGCTACTTCGTTATCTTTTACGAAGGAAGTAGTGTAAGCGATTGGAACAGCTGGGCTGGAGGTGCTCAAATTTGCACCTTCCTGAATCAAAGCCTTAAGCGTATCGATGTTGCCGGTAATAACCTTTGCTGCACCGTCAGCGCTGCCGCCGAGAATCACTGCAGTAACAGAAGTATTCTGGAGAATGCGATGGAACTCGGTGTTTGGCTTGATTTCTACGCCCTTAATTGCTGCTTCTACTGCAGCCTGGAAATCAGTGCTCTTGCTGGTGGTATCGAACTTTACATACATTGAGCGGCCATAAGCTACGTTTGACACGTAAACTGGTGGGCGCTTGCTGTCGACGCCGCGGTTCTTCAAGCTTTCTGGCGTAGTGCATGGAGCAAAGAAGTCTGCTGGGCTATCTGGAGCGTCAACGCTTACTGTGTAGTAAGTTTGCTTGAAGTTCACAATTTGAGTCTGCTTCTCACCCTTGTGTACTGCATCGAAATCAATCTTCAGCGGTACGCCAATCTTTGCAAAATCAGCACCAAACTTAGCTTTGAGCTGGTTCATGCTCTGTGCGCTTGCGGAATCATACTGCATACGAGCTGCCACATGATGGCTTGCTGCATATTGTGCATTCCACTTAGAAACTAAGCCGTTAACTGCTGAAGTAACGGAGCTCTTGGTTGGATGCTGCACAGTTACAGCGCTCTCGCCGCCATGGAAGCCTGGCAAATCAATGCTCAAAGTTAATGGAGCACGATTTGCTGAAATCAAGCTTGGCATGTTATCCATCAAATTCTGGTCAGCGCGGAATAATGCACCAGGATATACGCGATCATTGTTGGCGGAAGTTACCGACAAGTTTGAAGTTGTATTTGTGATGTTCTTCTTCTGGTGTTCAACAACAACGAATTCGCCGTTATTGTTGAAGCTGTCGCTGGAGAATTTATTGTTAATTGTTTCGCCGTGACGTGCGAGAATATTTGTTTTATCGTAATGCAAATCCCACAAGTAGTTGTTCAGCGAGTCCTTGCTAGCTGCGCAAGATGCAGCTGGATCCGAAGGTTTTGCAGAAGAATCTGCCATTGCTGGAACTGCTAAGCATTGTGGAATAATAGTCGCGCCCGCGAGCAACAACATTGCTGCATTACGGTAGAACTTTGTGCTCTTCATATGTATCCTTCAATTTTTATTAGATTTTATTTCAAATTATTTCTTCAGTGAGATGCTGCAAATACGTGCTTCAGTGCATATATATGCTTCAGTGCATCAGCTTCAGCTTCTCACATCACATGATTATTACACACTTTTTATTTATGTGATAATTGTTTAAAATAATTTTTTAAGTTTCAAACAAAAGTTTAAATAATGCTGAAATACCAACACTTTTTGGTTACGTCAGTTTTGTTGTTTCGGCGTGTTGACAGGTAAAATGAGCGGATTTTACGTATTTTGATTTGTGATAATTTTGTGAAAATATAGGCAAAATATCTGTTCAAATATTATTTAGTGTTACGCATGAGCTTTTTAATTGCTGCAGTCTTAAAAAATTAATTCCTAACACTTTCTCAATAAAACAAAAATAATCAACAAATAACTCTAATAAAGCTTTTATCCACATTGCTTTTTTCTACTAACGAAGGTCACGTATCACACATATAGTTGAGGTTATGCCTACATTCACACGCGAAGAAATTGAGCATTTGGGCGTTTTGTCCCAGATTGCTTTAAGCGACGAAGAAATCAGTCGCTTGCAAGGCGAATTAAACGTCATTGCAGAATCTATTAATAAAGTGCAGGAAGTTGCTGGCGAAGATGTGCCGCCTACTGCAAATCCAGTTCCTTTGGAAGCTTATTTGCGCCCAGATGAGCCTGCTACACCTTTGACTCAAGAAGAAGCTCTTTCTGGTGCTCCTAAAAGTGAGTCTGGCATGTTTGTAGCGCCTCGAATTTTGGGGGAGGAATAAAACATGACTAATACTCAAGATTTAGTAAAACTTTCTGCTGCCGATATGGCAAAGGCTGTGAAAGCTAAAGAAGTTTCTAGTCGCGAACTTGTTGAAGCTCACTTGGCAGTCATTGAGTCTGCAGAGCCAGAAATTAAGGCATTCTTGCATGTTTCTGCAGATATTGCTCTTGAGCAGGCAGATGCTTTTGATGCCAAGAACGCTAAGGGTGAGACTGAAGGATTGCCTGAGTTGGCTGGTGTGCCAATTGCAATTAAGGACATGATTGTCACTAAGGGCATTCCTACTACTGCAGCATCTAAGATTCTCGAAGGCTGGGTTCCACCTTACGATGCTACTGTTATTGAAAAGCTCAAGGCAGCTGGTATGCCAATTCTTGGCAAGACTAATTTGGATGAGTTCGCTCAAGGTTCTTCTACAGAACATTCTGCTTATCAAACTACTTGCAATCCTTGGGATACTGAGCGTGTTCCTGGCGGTTCTGGCGGCGGCTCTGCAGCTGCGGTTGCTGCATTCGAAGCTCCTATTGCTTTGGGTACAGATACTGGTGGCTCTATTCGTCAGCCAGGCGCTTTAACTGGTACAGTCGGCGCAAAGCCAACTTACGGTGGTGTTAGCCGTTTTGGCGCAATCGCTATGGCAAGCTCTCTCGACCAGATTGGACCTGTTTCTCGTACCGTTCTTGATTCTGCGCTTTTGCAGGAAATTATCGGCGGTAACGATAGGCGCGATTCCACTTCGATTCCAGCTTCTGTTCCTCCAATGGCTCAAGCTGCTCGTGAGGGCGCTCGCCGTGATTTGAAGGGCTTGAAGGTTGGTCTCGTTAAGGAGCTTAGTGGCGATGGTTTCCAGCCAGGCGTTGAAGCACGCTTTAATGAAGCTGTGCAATTGCTTAAGGATATGGGTGCAGAAGTAACAGAAGTTTCTTGCCCTCATTTCCCTTATTCTTTGGCTGCTTACTACATTATTATGCCTTCAGAAGTTAGCTCTAATTTGGCTCGCTACGACGGTATGCGCTACGGTTTGCGTGTAATGCCGCCAGCAGACAAGCCTCAGACGGCCGCAAATATGATGGCTGCAACTCGTGAAGCTGGTTTCGGTGACGAAGTAAAGCGTCGTATTATTCTCGGTACTTACGCGCTTTCCGCTGGCTATTACGACGCATGGTATGGTTCTGCACAAAAAGTTCGTACACTTATTATTCGCGATTTCGAAGAAGCGTTTAAGAAAGTAGATGTTCTTATTTCTCCAACAAGCCCTACAACGGCATTTAAGTTTGGTGAGAAGATGGATGATCCACTTTCTATGTACATGAACGATATTGCTACAATTCCTGCAAACATGGCTGGAGTTCCTGCTTTGAGCCTCCCTGCTGGCTTAAGCGATGACGGTTTGCCTGTTGGTATTCAGATTATTGCTCCGCAATGCCATGATGAAAAGATGTACAAGCCTGCAGCAGCGTTGGAAGCAGCGCTCGAAGAGCAGTGGGGCGGCCCAATCTGGAAGTCGCTTAAAGCTGGTTGGCTCGATTCATTGGCTAAGTAAAGTGAAGTAAAGCTTAAGTAAGAAGGATATCTAATGGCTGAAAAACTTATGAAATATGCCGATGCTGTTGAGCAATTCGATCCAGTATTCGGTTTGGAAACTCACGTTGAGCTTTGCACTCGTACGAAGCTGTTCTGCCCAGCAGAAGTATCTTTTGGTGGAGAGCCAAATACTCAGCTAACTCCTGTAAGCCTTGGTTTGCCAGGCTCTTTGCCGGTTTTAAACAAGACTGCGGTTGATTACGCTATTAAGCTCGGTTTGGCATTGCATTGCGAAATTGCCGAATGGAGCCAGTTTGCGCGTAAAAACTACTTCTACCCAGATATGCCTCGCGATTACCAGATTTCCCAGTACGATAAGCCTACTAATGGCAACGGTTACTTGGATGTTGAGCTCGAAGATGGCACCGTGTTCCGCGTGCCGATTGAGCGTGCTCACATTGAGGATGACGCTGGTAAGAATACTCACGTTGGTGGTGCTGACGGTCGTATTGAAGGTGCAAATCATTCTTTGGTTGATTACAATCGCGCAGGCGTGCCTTTAATCGAGATTGTAACTAAGCCAATCGAAGGTGCAGGCAGCCGCGCTCCAGAAATTGCTGGCGCTTATATGCGTGCTATTCGCGATATTGTTCGCGCTCTCAACATTTCCCACGCTCGCATGGAGCAGGGCAATATGCGCGCTGACGTGAACGTTTCGCTTCGCAGAAAGCCAACCGATCCATTTGGTACGCGCTCTGAAACTAAGAATGTGAACACATTCCGTGGAATCGAAAAGACGCTCCAATATGAGATTCGTCGTCAGGCTGCTATTTTGAGCGAAGGCGGCGAGATTTTGCAGGAAACTCGTCACTGGGATGAGGCAACTCAGACTACTGCTGGCGGTCGTGTGAAGTCGGATGCTGACGATTATCGCTACTTCCCAGACCCTGATTTGGTTATGCTTCACATCACTAAAGAGCATATTGAGCGCATGAAGGCAGAAATGCCTGAAATGCCTCGCGAGCGCCGTAACCGTTTGCAAAGCGAATGGGGTGTTAGCGATCTTGAAATGCGCGATATTTTGAACGCGGATGCTCTTGATTTGGTTGAAGAAACCGTTAAGTCTGGCGCAACTGCAGCAGGTGCTAAGAAGTGGTGGCTTGGTGAGCTTGCTCGCGAAGCAAACACTCGTGGCGTGACTTTGGAAGAATTGCCTATTACTCCGCAAGATGTGGCTGAAGTTGAAAAGCTAATTGCAGACGGCAATCTTAACGATAAGCTCGCTAAGCAAACTGTTGCATGCGTTTTGGCTGGCGAGGGTAAGCCTGATGAAGTTGTTAAGAAGCACGGATTCAAGGTTATGAACGACGACGGCGCTTTGGAAGCTGCTGTTGACGCTGCTCTTGCTGCTGATCCTGAAGTTGCAGAAAAGCTTAAGGCTGGAAATATGAAGCCGATGGGTGCAATTATTGGCGCTGTTATGCGTGCAACTAAAGGTCAGGCTGATGCTAAGGCTGTTACTAAGATTGTGATGGCAAAAATCAAAGGCTGAAAAGTGCTGTAAAAGCTGAAAAATTTAATATTTGATAACGCCAATGTATAAACGCAAAAGCGTAATCATTATTCAAAGTAAGTGCTGCGTACTTGCTACATATTCAAATCAAATTTGTTTGTGTAGCAGGTGCGCAGAATTTACTATTTATCGACATTGCAAGGCATTTTTCGTCTTCTGGATTATCATATATTATGCGACATGAGAATTATGCGAAGGGCTTAATTTTCAAAGGCACAATACAAGTAGGTGACTATGCAACAAACCAATGATGGTGTTATTAACTCTCGCGAGTTACCAAAATCTATAGTAATTCCTCAAATTCGTGGAGAGATGGCGCTCCTTCGTCCAGCTACGTGCGATGATTTGCAAAGAATGGATGATTTGTGCGCATTCGATGGTGCTGCAGTTATTACTGGAAAGGATGCTAATTCAGAGCGTTCTATGGTTCATTCGTGGGTTGAGAGATCAATGCAATGGACTAAAGATAATCTTATTGGCGAAAATCCTTCTGAATCTTGTCGTTTTGCTGGCGATGTTCAATTGCGTCACACTATTGCATGGGCGATTGTTCCTGATGTTTTGGATGATTCAAATAATGCTGCTGGTGACATTATTGGCATGATTTTCCTTATAGATATTGACGGATGGTCTCGCAGTGCTCGAATTCAAGTTGTTTTAGGCAAAAATTATCGAGGAAGAGGCTATTCGCGCGACGCAATGCCTAGAGTTATGACTTATGCTTTTGCATCAGAGCCGACTGGTCTAGGGTTGCATAGAATTTGGGTGGGAGTTCCGGCAACTAATACTCGCTCACTTTCTGTGTATCAATCTCTTGGATTTGTAAAAACAGGCACTGCGCGCGACGCATTATGGGATGCTCAAAATCAAAAATATCAAGATTTTGTTGTAATGGACACTCTTGTAGATGAGTATGATGCAATTCGCTCGCTAGATGCGTTTGGTCTACACGTTATTGAAGAAAATCCTGGTGTAGTTGAAGCTTTGAGCGCGCATGAGCATTCTGTGGCTATACCTGTGCATCGTGATAATCTTGATGAAGCATGGCCGTACAATGCAAACGTCTCTGAAGGAAGTTCATCAAAAAAAGCTTGGTGGCGCATTATAGGTCGTGGACGCAATCGTAATACGGAAGGTAAGTAATGAGCGCCGAAGATCTCGACAACTATGAAACCGATGCAGAACTTGCGTTATACAAAGAATACCGTGATGTTATTAAGCTTTTTACTTATGTTGTAGAAACAGAGCGACGATTTTATTTAGCCAATAAAGTCGATTTTAATGTGCGTTCAGCAGGTCAGGATGTTTATTTTGATGTTCAACTTACGGACGCTTGGGTATGGGATGTTTACCGCCCTTCGCGTTTTGTTAAAAATGTACGAATAGTGACTTTTAAAGATGTAAATGTTGAAGAAGTACAGAAAACAGACATTGACATTCCTGAATCTATCGCGTGATGCGCGTATGCTCAATAAGGATATATAGAAATTGCTTACCTAGCACGCAAAGTGTTTTCGTAAAAATTTGATGTATTAAGATGGAGGACAAGTGACGGATACACAATCCCCAAAGGAATCTGTGGTAATTATTGGTGGCGGTCCGGCAGGGTTGACGGCAGCCTGGGAACTCGTTAAGGATGGCGGATCTAGCCGCTACGACGTAACAGTACTCGAAGCCACGCGTGAATTTGGCGGTATTTCGCGTACTGTGAAGTATAACGGCAATCGTATGGACATCGGCGGTCATCGTTTCTTCTCAAAAGATGACCGTATTATGCAGTGGTGGCGTGAAATGCTGCCTCTACAGGGTGCGCCTTCATATGACGATAAAAAGCTTGGTCGTCATCACGATTTGGAAGCAGGTGGACCTGATCCTGAAGTTGAAGATGAAGTGATGTTGAAGCGTCATCGCGTTTCTCGTATTTTCTGGAATCATCATTTCTTTGATTATCCAATTTCTCTTTCTGCAGCAACCTTGCGCTCTATGGGCTTTATTTTGACAATGAAGGTTGGCTTCAGCTATTTGTGGTCTATGATTCACAAGTTGCCAGAAACTAATCTCGAGAACTTCTACATTAATCGTTTCGGCAAGAAGCTTTATTCCATGTTCTTTGAGGGTTATACCGAGAAGCTTTGGGGTAGGCATCCAAGCCAGATTTCTGCCGATTGGGGTGCTCAGCGCGTTAAGGGTTTGAGCATTGTGGAAGTGTTGAAGAACGCTTTTTCCAAGCTTTTCCCTAAGAAAAAAGGCAAGAAGAAGGAAGTAGAAACCTCATTAATTGAGGAATTCTGGTATCCAAAGCTTGGTCCTGGTCAGTTATGGGAAACTGTTGAGCGTCGTTGCCGCGAAAACGGTGCTACTGTGCGCACAGACGCAAAGGTAGTTGCTATTAAGCAAGCAGACGGAAAGATTTCCAGTGTTGTAGTTGAAGATGCAAATGGAGAGCGTTCAGAATTGCACGCCGACCAGTTTATATCTTCTATGCCAATTAAGGATTTGGTAGCTGCTCTTGAGCAGGGTGCAGATGGTGACGAAAAAGCTGAAGTTCCAGCAGAAATGCAGCGCGTTGCCAAAGGTTTGCCTTATCGCGATTTTGTGACTGTAGGCTTGCTTGTTAAGCGCGTGCGTCTGCGTAATACTACTACTATTCCAACGCTTGGTAATCCTCCTATTGTTCCTGATTGCTGGATTTACGTGCAGGATCCTGGATATAAAGTCGGACGTTTGCAAATCTTCAACAACTGGAGCCCATATCTCGTTAAGGATGTCGATAACACCGTTTGGATTGGTCTTGAGTACTTCTGCGAAGAAGGCGACGACTTCTGGAATATGAGTGATGATGATGCTCGCAAGATGGCTATTGACGAGTTGACTCGTATGCAGGTTATCAATGGTGAGGAAGACGTTCTTGATTCTCATCGTGAGCGAGTTCCAAAGGCATATCCTGCTTACTTTGACACATACGCTCAGATGCCTGAATTGATTGATTATCTTGATGGCTTCGGCAATTTGTATTGCGTTGGTCGTAATGGACAGCATCGTTACAATAACCAAGATCATTCAATGGCAACTGCTATTGAGGCTGTAGAAGATATCCGAACTGGAGAAACTTCTAAGAAGAACGTGTGGTCTGTTAATACTGAAAAGTCGTATCACGAAAAGAAGTAGTAATTAATTTTCGTATAAATTTGAGCGTTTGATTTTAAAGCGCAAATAATTTAGCGATAAAGCGTCAATAATACTGGGCATTGCCCATGTTATTGGCGCTTTTTGTTTATTCTAATATCGCTTTAAAAGCTTTATAAAAATTGTAATAAAAATACTAAATACTATGGCGCGCCGCGTTGTACAGCGTCGTATAGCTGTAGTAGCATACATAATGTTCGTTGTTATGTGCATATGAATTGTTATGAAATAGCAGCGAGTTCGTGACGGATTTTTCCGTAATCTTCCATGTAAAGACTTGCCGGGGCTCTATTCCGTGTGAGTTAAGGAAAGGTAAAATTGTGGCAACAGGCCAGAATCTTGAAAAAATGAAGCTTTCAGAATTGAAAGATCTTGCGAAACAAATGGGTTTGCGCGGCACATCTACAATGCGTAAGCCTGAGTTGGTGGCTACACTGACGGCTGCTCGTAATGGGGGAGAAGCGCCTGCAGGTGTAAGTGTTCGTGTTCCTCGTGATGTTGTGAATGCTAATAAAACTGCAGATATTAGTACAGATATAGAAGATGCTGAATCGTCGAAAGACAATAGTGATTTAGAAGCGTTAGAAGGTTTGGTTCCAAATACTACTTCAGATCGTCGCTATAGAGACGAAGAAGATTTTGGGAATAAAAATTATCGACGCGATGCGAATCGTAATAATACATTCCAGCGTCGCCGTTCTTCAGAAGATCGTGATGATAATCGCGATCGTAGAGAAGATGGCATGGATTCGCATGAGTTGGATCAAATTTTGGCAACATTGCCTGGTGAAGATTCTCATGCAGAGGGTGAGTCGCGTCGTCAGCGTGTAACTTCTCGTGACTTTGATAGAGATGAACAGCAAAATCGTGCTGATCGTTTCCAGCGTCGTATGCGTGGTCGTGTGCGTGATTACGATGAGTCTCGTTCAGATTATTCAGATAGACAAAATCGTTCAGAACGCATGGATCGAGTAGAACGTGACGATCGTGATGAACGTCGTGCTGAGCGTGGAGAACGTCAAGATCGTAATGATCGTAATGATCGCAATGTTCGTCTTGATCGCGATGCCCGTGATGCGCGCGATGCTCGTGAAGAGCATGAGTTACGCGAGCCTCGTCGTGAAGAGCCTCAGGAAGAGCTCGTGCCAGTAGCTGGAATTGTTGATGTCTTAGAATCTTACGCATTCGTGCGCACTTCTGGTTATTTACCTGGTCCTAACGATGTTTATGTTTCAATGAGCCAAATTAAAAAATATGGCTTACGCAAAGGTGATGCAGTTCAAGGCTCCATTCGTGCTCCTCGCGAAGGCGATCGTCGAAATCAGCGTCAAAAGTTTGTTCCTTTGCAAACAATCGATAGCATTAATGGAATGAGCGTTGAAGAAGCTCAATCTCGTCCGCAATTTGCTAAGTTGACGCCGTTATATCCGCAGGAGCGTTTAAAGCAAGAAACTACTCCGAATCGCATGTTGGGACGCGTTATTGATTTAGTTGCACCAATTGGTAAAGGTCAGCGCGGTTTGATCGTGTCTCCGCCAAAGGCTGGTAAAACCATTACTCTTCAGAATATTGCAAATGCAATTACTACAAATAATCCTGAAGTGCATCTTATGGTTGTTCTTGTCGATGAGCGTCCAGAAGAAGTTACCGACATGGAACGCACTGTACAAGGTGAAGTGATTTCTTCTACATTTGATCGTCCTGCAACGGATCATACTACTGTTGCTGAGCTTGCTATTGAGCGTGCTAAGCGTTTGGTTGAGCTTGGCCAGGATGTTGTGGTTTTGCTTGATTCTATGACTCGTTTGGCTAGAGCCTACAATATTGCAGCTCCTGCTTCTGGTCGTATTCTTTCTGGTGGTGTTGATGCTCAAGCGTTGTACCCACCAAAGAAGTTCTTCGGTGCTGCTCGAAATATTGAAGACGGCGGCTCTTTGACGATTATTTCTTCTGCATTGGTTGAAACCGGCTCTAAGATGGATGAAGTAATCTTCGAAGAGTTTAAGGGCACTGGAAATATGGAATTGCGCTTGAGCAGAGATTTGGCTGATAAGCGTCTCTTCCCAGCAGTAGATATTAATGCTTCTGGAACTCGTCGCGAGGAGTTAATTACTCCAGCTGCAGATTTGCCAGTTATTTATCGTTTGCGCCGTCTCTTTGGTGGTCTTGAGGCAGAGCAAGCATATCAGACTTTGATTCCTCGATTGAAGAAAACTGCTTCAAATCGTGATTTCTTAACTGCTATAACTCAACAAACTGGCACTGCTACGAATAATTCTTCTTCTACGACTGTTGCGTAGTTTTTATTTCGTAAGGAATTAAAATTATTGCCCTTTGGATTATCTACCAAGGGGCAATAATTTTATTTATATTTATTTATATTTATTAATAACTAATACTTTATGCAGCATGTAAAGCTTGTTGCGCAAGTGCAAATTTGCTCATTCGAGCTACGCCTTCTTTAAGTTCTTCTGCTTTTCCAGCGTAAGATAGCCGCACGAATCCGCTTCCTTCTGCGCCAAATGCTTCTCCTGGCACAACAGCAACTTTTTCTTCATCTAAAAGTTTTTTGCTAAATTCTTCTGAACTTAAACCAGTTGGTCGAACGTCAACAAAAACGTAGAATGCACCTTGAGGCTCTATAAGACGCAATGCATTGCAATTTGCCAATCCGTCTATAACAAGCTGACGTTTTGCGCGATATTCTTCTCTCATTTCGCGCACGTGATCTTGCGGTCCTGTTAATGCAGTTACGCCGCCATATTGCGCGGTAGAATTTACAGAAGAATGCATCATTTCTGCAATTTTGCTGGTTTGCTCAATAACTTGGCTTGGTGCAAGAATATATCCAATTCTCCAGCCTGTCATTGCGTAAGTTTTCGATAAACTTTCTACAATAATTGTTCGTTCGTGCATCCCTTCAGCTGCTGCAATAGATGGCGCTACAGCATTTCCGCAAGGTTCAGTTTCTGGATTGCTTGCGAATACGAATGGATGGTAGACTTCGTCAGAAATTACCCAAAGATCAAATTCTTGGCATAATTTTGCAACTTCTTCGAGTTCTTCTGCGGTTGTTACAGCACCAGTTGGGTTGCATGGAGAATTGATAATGATGGCTTTAGTGCGCGGTGATATAGCTTTGCGTATTTCTTCCGCATTAATATGCATTCCATGTTCTGGCTTAAGTGCTACAGTTACTGGAATTCCTTCGCACATTAGAACTTCTGCATCGTACGACGTGAAGTATGGAGATGGAATAATGACCTCATCTCCAGGGTCTATTACTGATTTAATAGCTAAATATAATCCAATAGTAGCGCCGTCAACGGCTTGAATTTCTGTGTCTGCGTCGTAGTTTAGACCTTTTACTCTATTCGTATAATTTGCAGCTGCCTTGCGAAATTCTGGTATGCCTAAAACGTCTGTGTATTTTGTTTTTCCTTCTCGTAATGAGTTGCATGCAGCTTCAACAATGTGTGAGGAAGCAGTTTCGCCTGGCTCTCCTAGGCATAGTGAAATAGCGTCTGGTATTTGTTCTACACGGTCGAATACATCTCTAATACCTGAACGAGGTATTGAAATTGCATGTTTCGCTACTTTTGCCATGCTGTGCTCCTTTTTGATTGTTGGTTTTGATTATAGTTTTGCTTTGTTTTATAAGAATAATTTTTAAAGGTTATAGGTTTCGTTTATACGCTTATTATGCGAATTGTACAACACTATTCCTGCTGATGTTAAAAGAAAAAATTATTTTTAACGTAATAATTTGTATTTTTTTATTATTTTTTGAATAAATTTGTTCTTTTTCTGTAAAAAATACTGTACCATAAAAGTGACTGCAATGTGGCGCTACATAGATTCGTTTTGGATTCTCGATTCAGCGTCGACTGGAGAATGGAGGACGTATGGCTGGAAATCCTCATAAAGCTGAAGCTAGTATAGCTATGGATTCAACTGATGCAATCATTGTTGATATTCTCGAACACGATGGTCGAGCGACGTTAACTCGTTTGGCGAAGGCCTCGGGTTTGTCTGTTTCTGCAGTTCAATCTCGAGTGCAAAAGCTTGAGCGTAAAGGTGTTATTACCGGTTATCGCGCATTAATTGATTATGAGCGCCGTGGTTTACCGGTAAGTGCATTTGTATCTGTTACGCCGCTTGATTTTGGTCAGGAAGCTACAATACCTAATAAATTGCGTGATATTTCTGGTATTGAAGCTTGCTATTCGATTACTGGTAGTCCAAGTTTTATGCTGGTAGTGCGTGTTGCTACGCCAAGCAAATTAGAAGAACTTATTAATACCATTCATCGCATAGTTCCTGTCAGTACAGAAACAACTATGGTTTTGCAAACATATTTCGATTAAACGCCTTTTTGATATGTGTGATTTTTCTGAAACAACGGTTGACGCGCACGATACATCTCTTACAACATGTTGCAAAGTTGCTGCCGAAGAGATTATCGTGTTGCGTCAATCTGTTGATAATTTTGATAATGCAATAATTGCGCTGCTTGCTGAGCGGTTTAAAACTACGAAACGAATTGGTGAATTGAAGGCTAAAGCTAGATTTGCTCCTGAGGATTCTAAAAGAGAGCAGCAGCAAATAGAAAGTTTGCTAAATATTGCGAAAAATGCCGGATTAGATTCTTCGATTGCGTTGAAATATCACGAGTTTGTTGTTACTGAGGCTAAGAAGCGTCATAAGCAAATGCAATCTTGAGATTAGATATTTCTGTTATTTTAATTGCGTTGAAATGTGGAATCACAATCAGTTTGTAGATTTTGAAGATAGATTTTCGCATACCAGTATGTAATGTTTTTGTGCATATGCGTGGCTATCTGAGTAATAAAGGCGGATAATACAAGTATGACTATTGCAACTGTTGAACGTTATGCGCATATGCTTGATGCTGCAAGTCGAGGTGGCTACGCATACCCTGCTATCAATGTTACTAGTACGCAAACTCTTAACGCAGCACTACAGGGATTTGCTCAAGCTGAATCTGATGGTATTATTCAAGTTTCTGTCGGTGGTTCTGCTTATTTTTCAGGTCAATCTCTTAATAATCGTGTTGTTGGTTCAATAGCATTTGCAAAGTTTGCGCACGAAGTGGCAGCTCAATATCCTAATATTACTATTGCGCTTCATACAGATCATTGCGCTGAGCAATATTTAGATGATTGGATTAAACCACTAATTTCTTATGAAGCAGAACAAGTCAAAAAAGGCGAAGAACCGTTATTCCAGTCGCACATGTGGGATGGTTCAACAGTGCCTTTGCAACATAATCTAGATGTTGCAGAACAGTTGCTTGATGCTTCACAAAAATCTCGCACAATTCTTGAAATTGAGATTGGCGCTGTTGGCGGAGAAGAAGACGGGCATCGTGCTGATATTGACGAAAGATTATATTCTACGCCTGAAGATGCTTTGCGCGTTGTAGATAAGCTTGGTTTGGGTGAGCGCGGTAGGTATATGGCAGCGTTTACTTTTGGCAACGTTCATGGAGCATATAAACCTGGCGTTGTAAAATTGCATCCTAAATTATTGCAAGAAATTCAAAAAACCGTATATCAGAACTATCAAAATATTTGTGATACTCGCACCTTCGGTGCTTCTAAAAAGCCGTTCCTGCTTGTATTCCATGGCGGATCTGGTTCTACTGCTCAAGAGATTGCTGAAGCTGTGCGTTACGGCGTAATTAAAATGAATATAGATACCGACACTCAATACGCTTTTACCCGTGCAATTGCTGGTCACATGTTCAGCAATTATGATTCTGTTCTTAAAATAGACGGAGAAGTTGGCGAAAAGAAGTTGTATGATCCTCGATCTTGGGGTCGTGAAGCCGAAAAAGCCATGGCTCAGCGTGTAGTAGAAGCCTGTGTGCAGTTAGGTTCTGCTGGTAAAGCACTGAAATAGTAAAATTTTTTAATTTTATATATTTCTTTTTCTTATTCGGTAGGGGCATAGAGATAGGCTTAACAGGTAAGAATTGTGCTTATTTGAGCAGCGTTAGCTCAAAAATGGAGGTGCGGCATGCCTGGTATTGTGCTTATTGGAGCTCAATGGGGTGACGAAGGTAAAGGCAAAGCAACAGATTTAATTGGTTCAAAGGTTGATATTGTCGCACGTTTTAATGGCGGTAATAATGCCGGACACACTGTTGTTGTTGGCGATAAATCTTATGCTTTACATTTACTTCCAAGCGGAATTATCAGCCCTAATGTTACGCCTGTAATTGGTAATGGTGTTGTTGTTGACCCAGAGGTATTACTTGAAGAAATCGATGCTTTGGAATCTCGCGGTGTAGATTGCTCGCGCTTGCTTGTGAGCGAAGCTGCGCATGTTATTACTCCGTATCATCGAGTTATTGATAAAGTAACTGAGCGTTTTCTTGGCAAACACAAGATTGGCACGACTGGTCGTGGTATTGGACCTACTTACGCGGATAAAATTAATCGTGTTGGTATTCGAGTGCATGATTTATTTAATGCTGATCACTTGCGCGACAAAGTTGAAGCAAGTTTGCATCAAAAGAATCAAATGCTTGTAAAACTTTATAATCAACATCCTATTGATATTGATGCAGTTACTGCTCAACTTGTTGAACTTGGCAAACGTTTGAAGAAATATGTTGCTGATACTTCATTAGTATTGAATAAAGCAATGGACGAGGGTAAGACTGTGCTGTTTGAAGGCGGACAAGCAACAATGCTTGACGTCGATCATGGCACTTATCCATTTGTAACTTCTTCAAACCCTACTGCTGGTGGCGCTTGCACGGGTACTGGTGTTGGTCCTACTCGTATTACGCGCGTAATTGGAGTAGCAAAAGCTTATATTACTCGTGTTGGTGAAGGTCCATTCCCAACTGAACTTTTGGATGAGCAGGGTGACTGGTTGCGTGAGCAAGGTCATGAATATGGTGTTACAACTGGTCGTCCTCGTCGTTGTGGATGGTTTGATTCTGTAGTAAGCCGTTATGCAACTCGCGTAAATGGTTTGACGGATATTGTTCTTACTAAGCTTGACGTTTTGACTGGTTTAAAGGAAATCCCAGTTTGCGTAGCTTATGATGTGACTTTGTCTGATGGCACAGTTCAGCGTATGGAAGAAATGCCTGTAGATCAAGCATTGTTTGCTTCTGCGAAACCAGTATACGAGATGCTTCCAGGCTGGAATGAGGATATTTCTCAAATTCATAAGTTTGAAGATTTGCCTCAAAATACGCAAAGTTATGTAAAGCGTTTGGAAGAGCTTTCTCATTGCCGTATTTCTGCTATTGGAACTGGTCCGCAGCGTGATCATATCATTAGTGTTCACTCACTAACTGACTGAAATCGTTTATTATTTTATGATCAAATTAGCAAAACGGCACTTCTCAATTGAGAGTGTCGTTTTGGTTTATGACGATACTTTCAAAAAGAGTGAAAATGAGTAAAATAAGCGGAAAAAATAAAAAAAATAATTGCCGATTATACTTTTTAGTTTTTATTGGTGGTACATGTGGAGCTTTCGTGCGCGCAGTAATTTCTTCTTATGCGCACACGATTCACCAAGTAGACGGGCAATCTTTTATATTTGGTCAGCTTACTTTAGGCACTTTCTTGTCGAATATGATTGCGTGCTTTATTTTTGCTCTTGTTGCTGCAATATCTGTTAAAGCTTTAACGCAGGAAAAGCAAACTTTGTATAAATATGCGCTAGGAACAGGATTTTGTGGCGGATTGTCTACTATGTCTACTTTCGCGTTTGAAAGTGCAATGTCTTTTATGGCTCCACGCATGACGCTTGTTGTTTTGGGCATGCTTTTTTCGCTGCTTTTTGGCGTTTTTATGGCTTTTGTTGGTAATTGGGTTGGAACGGGAATTGCGAATTGCATGAACAAAAAGCAAAGTCGATCTGTTGCGGAAGCTAATACTAAGGTGATGAAGTGATGAATTCTTTATACGTTTTTATTATGTTTATTTTGCCTTGCTTTTTTGGCGGTTTAGGTGCTGTTTTAAGATGCGCAATGACTAAAAAAATTTCAGCTGCCTACAAAAGCGAAGTTCCAGTTGCAACGCTATTTATCAATTGCATTGCTTCATTTGCTATAGGTGTTGTATCTAATGTTTTCATGGTTGCAGCTGCAATATGTGGAGTACGTTTTGCTTATTTGATGATTTTGGGATTTTTAGGTGGATTTTCCACGTTTTCTACTGCAATTTTTGAAGGTGTGGATCTTATTCAAAGAAAGCGCATAAAAGATGGAGTGTTCTTGCTTTTTGCAGAACTTATTGTCCCATTCTTTGCTGCTTCTGTTGGGTATATTGTTTCGCAAATATTGTTACTGTACGTAATTTAGTATTTAGAAGTTAAGTGTTGTGCGCAGAATCGAGTTGTAGTGAAGTTTAAGAATGCATTGAGCTTTTTGAGTAATAAGTTAAAGCAAATATCAAAAACTTTTTGCCAGCTTCGTTGGAAAGTAATATTAGCTGGAATATTTGTCGGCGCTGTTTCTGGTTCATTAGTAGCTTCTTACAGGCTTGGTATTGAATACGGTACGGATTTTGCGCGTTGGATGTATTTACAAATCCGGCATAACGTATGGTGGATTTTGCCATGCTTAATTTTTGCTGTAATTGCAGGTCTAATTATTGGCTGGATGAGTCGTAAAGAGAGTATGGCTTCTGGAAGTGGTATTCCTCAAGTCGTGGGCTATGTTAATCGCGGTTTGAATATGCGATGGCACACGATTCTACCAGTGCGTTTTGTTGGCGGTTTACTTGGTTCTTTATTTGGATTGTCTCTTGGACGTGAAGGTCCATCTATTCAAATAGGTGCATGTGGTGCTCAGATGTTGTCTCGAATTTTACGTAAAGGTAGGCGTGACGATATTAAAGAGCATTATGTGGTAACTGCTGGAGCTGCAGCCGGTTTATCTGCTGCGTTTTCTGCGCCACTTTCTGGAGTTATGTTTGCTATGGAGGAGATTCAGCACGGCTTAACTTCAATTGTTCTTATAGGAGCTGCTGCAGCTGCTTTATGTGCTGATTTTGTTTCGCAAACTTGTTTCGGATTGCGTCCAGTTCTTGATTTTGGTCAGATTCCAGATTTGCCAATGAACTTGCATATTTGGCTTATTCCTCTTGGTATTTTTGCAGGTTTTGTAGGCTCGCTAATGAATCGTTCGTTACTTGGTTTGCAAACATTATACGGATATTTGCCAAAGTGGATTCCTGTTGCTGTTGCTTGCCTAATTGCAATACCAGTTGGCTTGTTCCTGCCTGAAGTTCTTGGTGGCGGATCTAATTTAGTGCAACTTTCTGAATATGGAAAAGCAAGTCTTGTAATGCTTTGTTTGCTATTTGTGGCAAAAATGTTGTTTACTTCTACAAGTTTTGGTTGTGGTGCTCCTGGTGGTATTTTTATGCCGATTCTTGCCGTAGGTGCGCTCGCAGGTGGTATTGCTGCGCGCTGTATTACTAGCGTTTCAGCATTTGGCATTGATGCAAAATTTGTATCTGTGTTTGCAGTTTGCGTTATGGCTGGCACGTTGTCTGCATCTGTAAAAGCTCCACTCACTTCGATTTTGCTTACTGTTGAAATGTCTGGAACTATGATTCATACGCTTCCAGTTGCAGCTTCTGCATTTATTGCATTGCTTATTTCGGATATTCTAAAAACTAAGCCAATTTATGGTGAGTTACTTGAACGCTATATGAAAGTTAATAAAGATTTAGTATTGCCATCTGTAAATTCTGTAAAATAGATGTTTTTATAGATAATTTTGTGCAATATTTGCTTATTCTTAATATTTCCTGAGCTTTTAACCACATTGCATGAATATTGTTGAAAACTCATTGCTGTATGCGTTTCAATAGGCGCATGAGTATGAATATGAGTGTAAGCAACAAATCAATTGGCGTTAAGCAGATTGATAAAAATTATAACAATGGCGAAGCTGTAGGCGCATTTAGAGATGTTAAACGTTATGTTTATCCTCCTCAAGTTGCAGATAAATCTATATACGAATCTGCGTCTAATGGTGTAAAAAGCACGCCTTGTATAGCTGACGATCATACTGTTATGACTCTTTTGCCTAAGAGTTCTCAAGATGTGGAGAGTTTTCAAAATACTGAGCGCTCGCAAGATATTTCTATTAAGCATAAATCTCGTATGTTTAATAATGCTGAAGAAGATAATTTTATTGCGCGTGATTCTTTAGATCCGTTGCCTAAAAATATTTTGGTTGGAATGTCTGCTGCAGATGGCATTGGGCTAAGTACTTCGCTATCTATTCTTTCTCTCTATATAAGTGAACAAGGTCATAGTGTTGCTCTTGTAGATGCTGATTTGACTCATGGTGGTTTAGACGTTCTGCTTGGTTTGGAATCAGATGAAGGCCGCAGGTTGCAAGAAGTTGATGCTCCTTTAGGTAGATGTGATGGCTATGTGTTGCGCAATGAGCTATTGCATTGGGATAAGGTGGATGTTTTAGCATTTTCTCCATGGCATGGTAAGTATCCTGAACCTTGGGTTTTAGAAGCTGCTATTAGAGGTTTAGCTGATGCTGTTGATGTAGTTATTGTAGATATAGGTTCTGGCGAGACTGCTATGAAGTCTTACCGTAATATTCCGCAATTTATTGACAGTGCAACTCTTGCTGCGGTTGAGCTATCTGTGCTCGATTTGGCAAGGTTTAGAGCATTGCTACAAAAATTAGATACTTTGTGTGATTCTGGCGTAAAGTTTAATAAATTTGCTGTTGTTGGATTGTCTCCTCGCGGTTTAACGCAAAAATCTTATGTTTTAAGTATCGATGAAGCTTCTGAATATTTATCAACTACATTTCTTGGTTCTTTGCAACATGATGCTCGCATGTACACCGACATTATAGGGGGTTACGGTATTCGAAATGTGCCATCTTCAATGAAGGAAACTATGAAACGCATAAATAATTGGCTTATTGGAGATGTTATATCAAATACAAAAAATGCTGTAACTAAATATCGTCGTTCGCAATATCGTCGTTCGAAATATTCAAGAGGTAAATATGATCGTAAATAATATTCGTGATATCGATTTTGGAATTCTGCAGGAATTCGCCAATGATGTAAGAGTCACAGACATGGTTGTAAGTGAGTCCGGTCGTGTGTGGGTAGATTGTGGGCAAGGTCTTAAGGAACGCGCAACTCGAGTTCCGCTTAACAACCCTGCTTTGTTAAGAGAATATGCTGTATGGCTTTGTGCACAATTAGGCAAAAGACTGGATGATGCGTGTCCTATTGCTGATGCTTCAAGTACTTCTGGCATTCGCATACATGCTGTTTTAGCACCACTTGTATCTCAAGGAGCAGCATTGTCAATTCGTTTTCCTTCAATTAATTGTTATGATCTTGTTTCTTTAAGCGAGCAAGGCATGTTTCCAAAAGAATTGTCTTGTATTCTAAGCGTTTTAGTTAAAAAGCGAGCAAATATAATGATCACCGGAAGTACTGGATCTGGGAAAACTACACTTATGAAGGCTTTGTTGGCTGCTGCTGATTGCGAAGATCGTATTGTATCTGTTGAAGAAATTAGAGAGCTTGGCGAGTTGACACAAAATCATGTTTCGTTAAGTGCGCGAGAAGCAAATGTAGAAGGTGTAGGAGAAATTGGATTATCTCAATTAGTAAAAGCAACATTAAGAATGCGTCCGGATCGCATTATTCTTGGTGAATGTCGTGGGGAAGAAATTGCCGATTTATTGAGAGTATTTACTTCTGGTCATAAAGGTGGAATGACAACTCTTCATGCAGATGAAATAGAAAAAGTTCCCGCTCGTCTTATGGCATTAGGGTTATTGGCTGGGTTGGATCCTGCAGCTTTATGTGCTTTAGCTGCTGGAGCATTCGATGTCGTTATTCATGTAGAGAGATCTTCTAACGGGCGTCGAATGATCAAAGAACTCGGTATTTTGCAATACGCTTCTAGCACTTCGTTGCTGTGTGGCGTTCCAGTTTTGCAATTATCTTGTGGAATTGACGGCAGTATTGTAATGAAATTTTTGCCTGCATGGGTTAAGTTTTCAAATTATTGGAATCTTCCCGAAAATATGGCAAGCGTATGTGTTGACAGTTCAAATAATTAGTAGTCGATTGTGTTGCTTGGAGCGTAAAAATGGATATTGAAGAAGTTCTTGCTGGAATGATTGCTGCATTACGTTCTGGTTCTACTTTTGCAATGATTGTTCACAGTGACTCTAAGTCTCAAAAATGTATTTGCAGTAGTGCAGTTAATACAAAAATTATTTATAAGTGGCTTTATGAACGTTGTTTTCCAAAGAACCGCAATATGAATAAGAATCAACGTCGTCAGCTTGAAAAACATATACATACTGTTTCTGAAAGTCTTATGGCTTCATATGAATTGAGTAATACTCTTGGTTGCGCTATGGCAGAATGTGTGGAAGCTACAGCAAAGTCATATCATGCTCAGAAGCGTGCAGAAGATTTACGTGCTGACGTAGCTGCAATGCCAAAAGCAACAATAAAATTACTTACTGCTCTGCCTATTTTGGCTCTTTTTGCTGGTGAATTACTAGGTGGGCATCCTATTTTGATGTTAATTACAACAGTAAATGGATGGATTTTATTAACAATAGGTGGAATATGTTATGGATTGGGTTTGGTGTGGGTTAGTTCTATGTTGCAAATATCTCAGCACGCAATGGATGCTGCTTCGCTGGAAGGATGATTCATGGAATCCACAAAACAGCTTTTGTTTATCGTTCCATTGTTCGTTGTAATTGTTTGGCAATGGGTGAGTTTGAGATTAGAGTGTGATTCATTAGATAATCGTATGCGTTTTAACAGCAAAATTATGCTAGTTAAATACGAATGGCGTAATTCCAAAGTTTCATATGTAGATCCTCTTCTTGGTTTACATATGATTATTGTTTCACTTCGTAGTGGTGTTGCTATTACTAGGGCTCTTAGTGCTGTTGGGCAAGTGTTTCCTTGTGGTCAAGGCATGTGGCTTTGCTCTGTTTCCAATGCTTTACTTGCAGGAGATACGTGGCATGAAGCATGGTCTTCTACTTATACTAAACAAGATAATTTTGAATTAGAAAATAAATCAAAATTTACTAATCGTAAAAACTTAGATTCTTCAGAAATATTAGCTAGATGGTTAATGACATCTTTAAAAGAATCATGGTGTTATGGTTCTTCTCCAGTTCCTGTATTGTCTGCACTTGCTCAACATTATGAGAGAAATATGGCTAATATTGCGAGACAAGAAAGTTCTAGGTTGTCTGTGCGATTGCTGCTTCCTGTTGGATTATGTTTTTTGCCGTCTTTTATATGCATAGGAATTTTGCCAACAGTTATGTCGCTTATGCGCTAGCTTTTTAAAAATAAATTTCTAGAAAAATAGATTAGCTTTTATCCACAATGCAATTTTTTTATTTTCATTCGCAAAACAAGTTGTAATAATATTTCTATCCGAAAATTTCGGATAGTTTGAAGTGAAAGGTACAAGATGATGGTTGGGATAATGCAAAAACTTGTTGCACGATGCTCTGTGTCTATGCTTCAAGTAAATGAACAATTAGTGAATATTGAGTCATGTTTGTGTCAAAAAAGAAAACTGTACGCTGAAGGTCTTAAAAATAAGGATTCTGGAGCTGTAACAGCTGAGTATGCAGTAGTTATTATTGCTGCCACTGGTTTTGCTGCACTGCTAGTTGCTATTTTAAAATCAGATACGGTTCGCACAACGTTGACAAATTTAGTGCAAAAAGCATTGAAAATCGGCTAACGGCATGCTTTAGCAGATGAAATGAGCTTATGATGCGGAAAGTTATTGTGTGCAAAAGGTTGTTGCGCAAAATTAGTGATTATGACAGAGGGACGGTAACTGCTGAATTTTCTATTGTTTTGCCTTGCGCATTAGTACTGTTGTTCGTATTAATTGGCATAGGTAGAGCAGTTGTATGTACTATGAATTGTCATGATGCTGCTGCACAAGTTGCGTATTATCTTGTGACTCATAAGGACGATAAAGCTGCCGCAAGTATTGTGCAGTCGGTCGCAGGTCAAGGAGCGTCGGTGAAAATAAGTCGTAGCAATAATATGGCGAATATTGTTGTTAAATGTCCTCTTATTCCTGATCCTCTTCATATTTTGCCGCCTCTAGTGGAAAGTCATGTAAGCCAGGTTTTAGTATGAGTAGGCGCAAGAATTTTGTGAAGCATTCAATAAATTCCATTCATAAGCGATGTAAGGGCATTGACTGCGGTTCTGGCACTATGCTTGGCATTATGCTAGTGATCGCAGTCTGCTCAATACTCGTGTTCTCTGCTATTTTATGTAATGTTCTCGGAGCTAAACATCAAGCTTATGCTGTTGCAACTTCCGCTGCTTTATCTGGTGCTTCTTCGTTGCAAAGGATGGAGGATAATGCGTGCGAGGCTGTTGCGCGTACTGTTGCTTCAAGCAATGCTTTTTTGAAATCTTGCAACTCTACTAGTAATGATGTAACTGTTCGTGTTTCTGTTGGGCTGAATATTCCATTTGCTTCTAACGTGGAAGTTTCTGCTAGAGCAGGGCTAGAAGATTGCAATAAGTAGTAAGTAGCAAAAACGAATATAAATATCAGCAGTCGGGTGGCGGCTGCTGATAGTCTTAACTAAGATATATCGGGGAAATAGTTAGGTCGCGGTAGGTTAGGAAACATGGCACTTGCACTGTATCGTAGATATCGTCCTGACACGTTTGATGGTGTTATTGGGCAGGATCAGGTTACCATACCTTTGTCTAGAGCATTAGACCAAGGGAAAATAACGCATGCATATTTATTTTCTGGTCCGCGTGGATGCGGTAAAACAAGTTCTGCGCGAATTTTAGCTCGCTGCATTAATTGCGAAAAAGGACCAACTTCGCACCCATGCGGAGAGTGCCAAAGCTGTAAAGATTTAGCTACTGGCGGTGCAGGTTCTATCGACGTTGTAGAGATTGATGCTGCAAGCCATAACGGTGTCGATGATGCTAGAGAGTTGCGTGAGCGTGCTGGCTTCGCTCCTGCTCGTGACCGTTATAAGATTTTTATTCTCGACGAAGCTCATATGGTTACACAGCAAGGTTTTAATGCTTTGCTTAAGATTGTAGAAGAGCCGCCTGAGCATGTAATGTTTATTTTTGCTACCACTGAGCCGGATAAAGTTATTGGCACTATTCGCTCACGTACACACCATTATCCTTTCAGACTTGTGCCTCCAGAAGTAATGTCTCCATATCTTGAAGATATTTGCAAAAAGGAAGGTATTCTGCCACAGCCGGGAGTTCTTCGTCTTGTTATGCGCGCTGGTGCAGGATCAATGCGAGATACGTTATCTGTGCTCGATCAGCTTATGGTGGGTGCTGTTGATGGTTCAATTTCTTTGGATTCTGCGGTTGCTTTATTAGGTTTTACGCCTAATTCATTGATTAGCGAATTCATTGACGATCTTATTAATCATGATGGTGCTTCGATATACGATGTAGTTCGTCGCGTTATTGTTGGAGGCTACGATACTCGCAAGTTTGTAGAAGATTTATTAGGTAGAGTTCGTGATTTGTTGCTTATGGTATCTGCAGGTCCTAAAGCGGCTTCAAGCTTACTTAATGATGTTTCTCCAGAAGATTTGGAAATATTGAATAAGCAATCTGCAAGCATGACATTGCATGATTTAGCACGTATGGCTCAAACAATTAATGATGCTTTAAGCGCAATGGCTAGTGCAATTTCTCCTCGAATGAATTTGGAAATTTTAGTTGCTCGTTTGCTTGCAGACAGCGAAACTTCAAATACTGTTGCAACTAATTTGCGCATTAATAACGTGCAACAACAAAATATTTCCACTTCTAAGCAGAATATTCAAAATAAAGTATCTTCTGGTGCTCATTTCGTAGGTTCTACAAGCAATAAGAAATATGTTTCTGCAGATAGTGAGAATAATATTACTTCAAATTCTTCGCTACCTTCGCTACCTTCTGAAACTACAGCATCTCCTATTGCTAAAGCAGAAACGCAATCTGCTACAAACACAAAAGAAATGGAATCTAAAAAAGCGTTTTTAAACGATGCACATAATGCTAATTCAAAGAATGATTCCGTGGATACCGATGCAATGTGGGATAAAGTAGTTTCAAAATTGCCTGATGACGTACGTGAGTATGTAACTCGTGAGTATGTTCCTACAGTGCAACTTACTTCAGCACAATCAGGTCGACAGCGTCTTATTTTGACTTTTAATGAGCCTATGAGTCAACATGCGTTTGCGCTCGCAGTATGCACTACTTCTCCATATGATGGACAAAAAGTGCCAAAAGTAGTAATGAATGAAGTGCATGAGGTGTTTGGAGCGCAAGTAATGATTGCTCCTGCACCAGTTGCTGCTAATGGTGAACAAGTAGAATCTGTTGCTCGAATGGATCCGCAAAAGCTTGCAAAAGTTAAGCGCGATATTTTATTGCGTAAAACTGGTGTATCTGCTGGTTTTAGTAATAAAACTGATTCTGATAGCAACGGAATAAATAAAAATCCTATTAAAAAAGAATCTTCGGGTTTTAGTGGCGCTGATGGCTCCGCAGCATCAGTAGCTTCTGAAAATACTGCGGATGAGTTGAGTGATATTGCAAATGCGGATGATGATGTTTGGGCAGACATGTCGTCTATGCCTATGTCGGATGTGATTGCAATGCCAGAAAACTCTTCTTCTGAAGAGTCTTCTTCTAAAGACTCTTCTATTGAAGATGAGCCTGTGCCTCATGCTGCCGAGATTGCAATACAGAAGAGTTCGCATTCTCATAACCAATCTGAATCTGTTTCTGGCGTCTTGGATCAAGCTAAACTACAGTCTCAAGTTCAGAATGCAACTAATACTTCAGAATTGTCTGCTGAATCAATTCAGACTACTGTTTCTCCTACGAATGGAGCTACTGCTGACGAATGTTCAATGGATGATGCTTCATTAGAATCAGCAACATCTGTAAGCACTGATGAGCTTAAACAAATTTTTGAAGTTAAATCTGTTGAAGAATTTGCTTCTAGTGATCCTAAAAATCCTAAAAATGCGATTATGAGCGTTAAGAAAAAGCAAGAGGAGTAGTTTACAGTGCATAATTCATCGTCATATGACGGAGCAATTGGTCGCTTAATTGAAGCATTTTCAAAGCTTCCAGGGATTGGACCTAAAGGCGCTCAGCGTATTGCGTTTTACCTACTTTCTTCCTCGGATAAAGATGTACAAGAGCTAATAGACGCAATTAATAACATGAAAGAAAGTGTGCGTTTTTGCGATGTATGCGGAAACGTATGTGAGCAGAGCCCTTGCATAGTATGCGCAGATCCTCGACGTGACCATAGCAAAATTTGCGTAGTTGAAGAACCTAAAGACATTATGAGTATTGAGCGAACTCATGAGTATTCAGGTGTTTATCATGTTCTTGGTGGTGCAATTAACCCAATGGCAAATGTTGGGCCGGGAGACTTAGCAATTACGCAATTACTTGAGCGTCTTAAAGATGAAAAAGTTCAAGAAATTATTCTTGCTCTTGATCCTGATATAGAAGGCGAAGCGACTGTTACGTATTTGGCTCGATTGCTCGATCCTCTAGGAATTAAAGTTACTCGCTTGGCAAGTGGATTGCCTGTTGGTGGAGATTTAGAGTATGCGGATGAGATCACTTTAGGTCGTGCATTTTCTGGTCGTCAATCTGTGTAATTTTGAATATTGTTTTTATGCGCGCATGTCATTATCAATAAATAGGGCATAGTTGGTAGTCTGATATTGAAGCCATTATTTGGCATATCCTGTGCGTTTATCAATTTGACATGAGCGAGGGGTAAAAATTGGCACTTATCGTACAGAAATACGGTGGTTCTTCTGTAGCAGATACAGATTCCATACAACGTGTTGCCAAACGCATTCTTTCTACAAAAGCAGCAGGAAATGATGTTGCTGTTGTAGTTTCAGCAATGGGCGATACAACTGACGATTTAATTGATCAAGCAATGAGTGTAAATACTCATCCTCCTGCTCGCGAAATGGATATGCTTATGACAGCAGGCGAACGAATTTCTATGAGTTTGCTTGCAATGGCTATTCATGCCCAAGGATCTCATGCTTATTCTTTTACTGGTTCTCAAGCTGGATTTATGACAGATACTCAGTTTGGAGCTGCGCATATTCGTGCGGTTAAGCCTGATCGTGTCAGAAGAGCTCTTAGCAAAGGCAGTGTTGCAATTGTTGCCGGGTTCCAAGGAATTAATGAAGTTGGAGATGACACAACTCTCGGTAGAGGCGGTTCGGATACTTCCGCTGTAGCGCTTGCGGTTGCTTTAGGTGCTGATGTATGTGAGATTTACACGGATGTAGATGGAGTATTTACTGCGGACCCACGTATTGTGCCAACTGCAAAACGTATTCCTGTAATCGATTATGATTCAATGCTTGAAATGTCATCTTGCGGTTCGCGCGTGCTTGCGTTGCGTTGTGTTGAGTACGCTCAGCGTTTTGGTATGCCTCTTCATGTTAGAAGTTCATTCTCGCATAGGAACGGAACGCTTATAGTTCCCAATAATATTAATCCGAACGATTTGCCTAATCTGAATTAGAAAATACAAAACTAAATATTAATAAATAATGTCAAATAATCTTCGAGCTTAAGGGCGGTAACAATGGTAAACCATGATATTCTTTCGACTATGGGCGATTTATTTCCTGATTTAGGTCCGGAAACTCCTGTTATTTCTGGCGTTGCTCATGATCGCAGTGAGGCAATGATTACTGTTCGCGGTATTCCAGATATTCCTGGCATGGCTGCGAAAGTATTTACAACTCTTGCAAAAGCAAATGTAAATATTGACATGATTGCGCAAGCAAGTGCTTCTACTGGTACAGCAGATATTTCTATTACTGCTCCAGGAGCGTCGATGGAAGCAGTGCGTAAAGTTCTAGAAGAAGCGCATGATGAATTGAAATTTACTTCTATGGATGTCGTTCCAGTAGTAGGAAAAGTAGCTGTTGTTGGCGTTGGTATGAAAACACATTCAGGATTGGCTGCTACCTTCTTCACTGCGCTAAGTGAGCATGGTATAAATACTTTGATGATTTCTACTTCGGAAATTCGTATTGCTGCCATGGTTCCTGTTGAACAAATTGATGAAGCTGTTCGCGCTTTGCATACTGCTTACGGTTTGGATGCAAGCCAAGTTGAAGCAGTAGTGTACGGCGGAAGCGGGCGCTGAAGCAATTTAAATTATTAAATTAATAAATTAACTAAATTATTTGAATTGTAGAATTGTAAAAACTGTAGAAATTATACGTACTTACTTTTAAGGGAGTATTGATGACAATTATCAACGAAAAAGGCGTGAATGTGGCAGTACTTGGCGCAACTGGCCAAGTTGGTATGGTAATGCGTCGAGTGCTTGACGAGCGTGATTTCCCAATAAAAGATTTACGTTTTATGGCTTCCGCTCATTCTGCTGGCACAGTTTTGCAATATCGTGGCAAAGACGTAGTCGTAGAAGATGTAGAAAAAGCAGATTTGCACGGAATTGACATAGCTATTTTTTCTGCAGGCGGTGGAACTTCAAAAATTTGGGCTCCAAAATTCGCTGAAGCTGGCGCAATTGTAGTAGATAATTCTTCGCAATGGCGTATGCATAACGATGTGCCTTTGGTAGTTGCGGAAGTAAACCCTGAAGATTTAGATACTATTCCAAGAGGAATAGTAGCAAATCCAAATTGCACAACTATGGCTTGCATGCCTGTATTAAAGCCGCTTGCTGATGCTTTTGGATTAAAACGTTTAATTGTTTCGTCTTATCAAGCTGTTTCTGGTGCTGGTCGAGCCGGTGCTTTGCAACTCATGAATGAGGCTCAATCTGCATTAAACCAAGGAGCAGATAAACTCGTTTTCGACGGTAGAGCAATAGATTTCCCTGAACCTACAAAAGTTGCTCGTACTATTGCTTTTAATGTAGTGCCTTTTATCGGTTCAATAGTTGATGACGGATCTGAAGAAACTGACGAAGAACAAAAATTGCGCAATGAAAGCCGTAAGATTTTGCATTTGCCAAATCTTGCAGCCTCATGCACTTGTGTGCGCGTAGGTGTTTTCACTGGTCACGGCATGAGCGTAAACGCTGAGTTTGAGCACGATGTAACTCCAGACATGGCTCGCGAAGTATTGAGCAAGGCTGCGGGAGTCGAACTTAACGATATTCCTACTCCTCAGCTAGCAGCCGGAAAATCTGCAAGTTATGTTGGCAGAATTAGGCAAGACCAAGCAGTCGATGGAAATAAGGGATTGGCACTTTTTATCACTAACGATAATTTGCGAAAAGGTGCTGCATTAAATGCTGTGCAATTGGCGGAAATTATTGCTAAAAAGCGTAATTTTCTAAACTAATTATGGTTATATTGCGCTCGCGATTATGTAAGATTTTGCGTAAACTGGAATTATGTCAATAGCATCTGAAGAAATACAGCAGCAACTCGATCGTATAGTGGCACTTGGGTATCCGGATGTGGCTGATATGAGTGCCGATGCTTTTCGTAAGTTGGCAAATCCTATATTGTGTGCGCTTGAAAATAGTAGTTTAGGTGCGAATATTTTATTGGTTCCTACGCGTGAATTAGTTTCGCCCGAATCGTTGATTTCTCGTACGAGTATTAATCGCATGGCTGGATTCACCACTATGCCTCCGCGAGATATCATAAGTTTTCTTCCTAAAGACGGGTATGAGTTTCCTGAAGGCCCGTTCTATATAGTCGTCGATCCACATACTGGCTCATCGTATTTGAATCGAGAGCCTGATGTTGCTCGTAAACTTATTGATTCTGATGAGCGTTTGCCTCTTACTCTGGAAGAAGGGCTTGCTATTGCAACACAACATCCAGATTGGCTTGAAAGCAAGAATGGATTTAATTTGCTTGGTTCGCAAAGCGCAGATGGGCGTGTGCCGAGTATATGGATGAGTCAATGTGCTCCTCGCTTAGGTGCTGTTTGGCCAAATTCTCGTCATACTTGGCTTGGTAATGCATATTGCATGGAAAGATGTGGAGTGTCGTCGCTGAAGTAAGTTAGCGAATTTTGCGCTCATTTAGTAAAATAGTACGAAATATAACGGTAAATAATACAAATAAATAGAAGTTGAATTTTATAGTTTCTCATATTGTGAAGGTGCGTTGTGGCATATATAACTTTTGATCATGTAGTGAAAGAATACCCATCAGGTTCTAGTGCTGTGCGAGCTTTGGATGATGCCAGTTTTACTGCACAAAGTGGTGAGCTTACAGTAATTTTAGGTGCATCTGGCGCGGGAAAAACTACAGCATTAAATATTTTGGGCGGTATGGATACTGCAACAAGCGGTCGTGTTGTTGTTGGTGATTGCGATGTTACTAAGCTAAAAGGTCGTAATTTGGTTCGCTACCGCAGAGAAGACATTGGTTTTGTTTTTCAATTTTATAATTTAGTTCCAAATTTAACTGCTCTTGAAAATGTAGAGTTAGCTTCGCAAATTTGTGCAGATCATTTTGACCCTGCTCAAACGCTTATTGATGTTGGCTTGAAAGAAAGGCTACATAATTTCCCAGCGCAACTTTCTGGCGGTGAGCAGCAACGCGTATCTATTGCGCGCGCTCTTGCTAAAAAACCTAAGTTATTGCTATGTGACGAGCCTACTGGTGCTTTGGATTATGAAACAGGTAAGGCAGTATTGCAATTATTGCAAGATATTTGCCGAACTGAAGGCATGACAGTGCTGATTATTACTCATAATGCTGCAATTGCTCCTATGGCTCACAAAGTTGTTCGTTTCCGTTCTGGAAAAGTTGTAGACGAAACTGTGCAAGAACATCCTATGGCTATAGCCGATATTGAGTGGTGATTAGGTGGTTGTTATGCGGAAAGTAGCAGCAGTTTCAAAGCAATCTGATAATAAAAATGCCAATAATGCCGGTGGAATTAAGCGCATGCATTCGTTGCTGCCAATAGTATTTATTAGCGCAATTAGAATGTGGGTTCGCGAATGGCGCCGCTTTTGCGTTCTTGCGGTTATTGCAATGCTTGGCGTTGCTGTTATGACTGGTATTTATGCAGGATGCAACGACATGTTTCTTGCTACTAACGATATGTATGCGAAGTTGCATGCTTATGATTTGCAAATCGTATCTACTCTTGGTTTAACTAAAGACGATGTTGCAGCATTACGCGCGTTGCCAAGTGTGAGTGAAGTTGAAGCAGAGCGTTCTTGGAAAGCAACAGCGCACGCAACAGATGATACAAAGTCTTCATACGCAATGAATTTCGTGCATTATGTAGAATCGCAAAAAAATCTTAATCGTTTGCATTTGCTTAAGGGCAACATGCCTAAAAATAATAGTGAAGCTGTTGTAACTCAGCGATTTTTACACGATAGTGGCTTGAGCATTGGCAATGTGATAGTAGTCAATATGCGGCAAAATGCGGGCGTTGGAAGTCGTGATTCTTCTAATTCAAAGTCTAAAACTTATCGTTTGCGCATAACTGGTAGCGTGCTAGATAGCAACGATTTAAACAATCCTGATGGCTATCAATCTAAAGCATTTCGCAACTCTGTGACGTCTAGATATCCAATATTTACTTCTGCTGCTCCTGATAACGTGACTAGCTTGCCGTATACGGCAATATCGGTGCGTTTGAATGATGCTCAACATGTCAATGTTTTTTCTAAAGATTATCGTGGCATTGTCGACGATGCGTCTGAACAGATTCAAGAACGCGTGCAATCTAAACGCGAAAAAGCTCGACGTAATCAAATTATCGACAAACAAGTTAATTTAGAATTAAAAAATATTATTGCAAACGATCCTAGGCTTCAGCGCGCTCCAAATTTTGTTAAAGAGCAAGCAAAGGAGCAAATTCGTAAACAAATTAAGTCAGAGATTCAAAAACGTGTTCCTCAAGCTCAATGGCATATATCTACTCGCATAGCTAACGACAGTTATGCTAGTTTGCGTTCTGACGTTGCTTCAATACAGTCACTTGGATACGCTTTCCCGGCAGTATTTCTTGTTGTAGCAATGATGATGAGTTTAACTGCTATGGCTCGTATGGTTGAAGAAGAGCGAGGGCTTATTGGCACTTACTTAAGTTTGGGATACGGTCGTTCTACTGCAGTAACAAGACATGCTTTCTTCGCAATATTCGCGTGCTTTGTTGGCGGCGGAATTGGCGATATTATGGGTTTTCTTGCAATCCCTTCACTTTTACTAAAAATCTTGCGTGGTTTATACGCTGTTCCAGACGTTAGTTTGAAGTATGACTGGCTATATGGCTCTTTGTGTGTGCTAGCATTTGTGATTCCTGTTGCAATATGCACAATCGTTGTTAGTTGGCGAGAAACAAAGCAAGTTCCTGCAGCTTTGTTAAGGCCAAAAGCTCCAAAAGCTGGTTCTCGCGTTCTTCTTGAAAGGTTGCCTTGGATTTGGAAGCGAATGAGTTTCTTAAATAAGGTTACTGTACGCAATTTGGCGCGATTCAAAGGCAGATTGTGCATGACTATCGGTGGAGTTGCCGGTTGCACAGCGCTTATTGTTTGCGGTCTTGCTTTGAACGATACTGTTGCTACCCTGGGTATTCGCCAATACGAGGGAATTTATCGATACGATATGATTTCTATCTCAGCTCCAGGATCTTTTCAAAATATGAAGAAAAGCGTTGAGCAAGACAAGTCAAATAATAAAGTAGAAACTATTCTTCCGGCTTATGTGGGCTCTGGAGAAATAGCTAAAAATCAATCAAATAAGTCGAATAGTCGTCATGTTGAGGATTCAGAAAGCGTTCAGTTGGTTGTTGTAAAAGACACGAAAACTTTGTCTCATCTTGTAAATTTGCAGGATGTGAACAATAACCTGCAAACTATTAAACTTACGGATGAAGGTCCGTTGCTTTCTCAAAGCGCTGCTGCATCTCTGGACATTACTCGTGGTAGCGAAATTAATGTGACGAATACTAGTTTTAAGCGTGCGAAGGTTAAAGTTAAAGCTATTGTTCGTAATCTTATTGGTTCTAATATTTACATGACTGAACGTTGCTACGATCGTTTGTTTAATGGTGAAAACAGTAAGCTTTTGAAACATAATGCGTTAATTTTGCGTTTGCGCGGTAGTGATAATAATAAAATTAAATATGCAGACAATGTTTCTGAACGTGACGGTGTGCTTGCTGTTATGAATATTACGCGTATGAAGCATGCTTTTAGTTTTGATCTTATGAATGCTGTTGTTGCTTTAATCGTAACTTTGGCTGCTGGCTTAGCTTTGGCTGTGCTTTTTACTCTTGCAAGTACTAATATTTCGGAACGTACTCGCGAAATGGCTACGCTGAAAGTTCTCGGTTTTTATCGTAGAGAAGTTCATTCCTATGTGCATAAAGAAATGCTTACTTTAACTGTTATCGGTATTGCTGTTGGATTGCCATTAGGAAGGCTTATTGCAGGATTGTTGACTAGCGCGCTTCGTATGCCATCGTTGTATTTTGAAGTTGAAGTAGCTCCTTTAAGCTATTGCATTTCTGGCGTTGCGACGCTAATTTTTGCGTTAATTGTGCAATGGGCTACCAATCCAGCTTTGGATCGCATAGATCCAGTAAGCTCGCTTAAAAGTGTGGAATAGTTGCGAGAATTGTGGAATGCGTAAATGAATAGTTAAGGGTTCCCTATAAAATTAGAAATTCGTGGCTACTAAAGAACGGAGTTGTAATAATGAGTGAGACTGTGAATAGTGACATTAATGTAGATTCTAAACAAACAGAATCTGCAGAGACGCACAATAGCACATCTTCTCATAATCAATCTTCAAACCAAGCTTCTAGCGTATCTGCGCAAGAAAATGCAAGTAGCAATACAAACCAAATGGAGCGTAGTCTTACCAAGCGTCATGTGCAATTTATTGCTATCGGCGGCACAATTGGCACAGGCTTGTTCCTTGGTTCCGGAAAATCTATTAGCTTAACAGGTCCAAGTATTGTATTCGTTTACATTATTGTGGGCTTGATTATGTTCTTGCTGATGCGTGGCATTGGCGAACTTATGTATAAGGATCCGAACCAGCATACTTTTATTAGTTTTATTACACGTTATCTTGGCAGAGGTTGGGGTAATTTTGCCGGATGGTCGTATTGGTTTGTGCTTGTGCTTATTGGTATGAGCGAAATTACGGCAGTTAGTACGTATTGCGTCACATTCTTCCAAACTTTTGACATTGACGTAAGTCATTGGAAATGGCTGATAGAAGTAGTATTTTTAGCGGCTTTAGTGTGCATAAATTTGGTGGCTGTAAAGCTATTTGGGGAAACTGAGTTTTGGTTCTCAATGATTAAAATCACGCTAATTGTTGCTCTTATTGTTACAGCCGTAGTTATGGCTTTAATTGGTTACCATTACTCTGCAACTCCTTTGCATGGTGGCGTAATAAGTCCTGCTGGTCACGCTGGATTAGATAATATTTTCAACAATTTCTCGCTTATGCCAAACGGCTGGCTTTCTTTCTTAATGAGCTTCCAAATGGTGTTTTACGCGTATCAGCTTATTGAGTTTGTTGGTGTGACTGTTTCGGAAACTAAGAATCCTCGTCAGGTTTTGCCAAAGGCTGTTAACGAGATTATTGTGCGCGTTCTGGTTTTCTATGTTGGTGCTCTCATAGCGATTATGCTTATTGTGCCATGGCAGCAGTTTAAGGCTACGAATGCAGAAGGCGTATTTATGTCACCATTCATTATGGTGTTCCAATACGCTGGATTGCATTGGGCTTCTGCGCTTGTGTTCTTTGTGGTTATTACGGCTGCATCTTCTGCGCTTAATTCTTTGCTGTATTCTGCAGGTCGCCACATGTATCAGATTGCTCTTGAGTCGCCTTCGCCTCTTTTGGGTAAGTTGCGTAAGGTTTCGCGCACAAAGGTTCCTGCTCGCGCGATTTTGTTCTCGTCTGCTTTAATTCTTCTTTCGCCAATTATTAATTCGATTCCTGGCGTTCATGGCGCGTTTATTTTGTTTGCTTCTGCTTCTTCTGCAGTGATAATCATGATTTACATTTTGATTATGGTTACGCATCGAAAGTATCGTGAATCCGCTGATTTTATGCCAGACGGCTTCGTTATGCCGCATTATAAGCTTTTGAATTCTATTACTATAGCGTTCTTTGTTTTTGTGTATGTGACTTTGTTTATTAGTGACGATACGCGAGCTTCTGCGATTGGCGGACTAGTGTGGCTTGTATTGTTTGGCGGATACTGCGCTTTGCATCAACATTGGCAGAATCGCGATTTAGCTGAAGCATTGGGGAAGTAGGGTACTTCTTTACTTGATTTCTGTTATGCTTGCTGTGTGCGAATTATTGTTGCAGATTGCAGTGCAGAATATACAGGTAGATTAAATGCCACGCTTCCTTTAGCTAAGAGAGTGTTGCTTATTAAAGCAGATGGCAGCGTACTTATTTTTTCTGAGCTTGGTGCGTATAAACCACTTAATTGGATGGTAGCTCCTTGTACTATGCGTGTTCTGCGTAAAGAAGATAGCGATGAATCTGATGCTGGCATTGTTGTAGATGGCTGTATTTTGCGCGTTGCTGCCGCTAAAAGCGATGATTTGCTTATGATTTCGCTCGAGCATGTTTATAGCGATAATACTTACGATTTAGGTGAGGACCCTGGCTTGGTTAAAGATGGTGTTGAGGATCATTTGCAACGCTACTTGGCTGAGCAGATTGAGCGAATTGGCGATGGTGCTACGTTGGTGCGCCGCGAGTATCCTACGCCTATCGGACCAGTGGATATTATGGCTCAAGATGCGGATGGTGTACATGTTGCTATTGAGATTAAGCGACATGGTGGTATTGACGGTGTTGAGCAACTTACGCGTTATTGTGAGTTGCTGAATAGAGATCCGTTACTTAAGCCGGTTAGAGGTATTTTTGCAGCGCAAACTATTAGTCCGCAAGCTCGCGTTTTGGCTGAGGATCGTGGATTTACTTGCTTAATATTGGATTACGATGAAATGCGTGGAGTTGAGTCCAACGATCTTCGTCTGTTCTAAATACGTGTTCTAAATATGTGCTCTAAATATGTAAAAACCCCTCGTAAAGGAGGGGTTTGTTATTTATGAATCGCTAGTTAATTTTGCAACAGTTTGCAAAATTTACAAATCTCACGAAGCATAGAGAATATCGACTACAAAGTAAAGTGTTGCGTTTGCAGGAATAGTTACGTTTCCGCGCGCATCCTTCTTTTCTTCTTTACCGTAGCCATCTTCTGGTGGAATTACCAAAAGAACTTGGGAGCCGACTTTCTTTCCAGTTAAGCCTTTAGTCCAACCAGGGATTACTCCTCCAGCAAGTTGGAAGTCTGCAGGTATGCCGCGAAGCCAAGAAGAATCAAACTGATGCAGTTTGCCGTCTTTATCGGTGGTCCAACCAGTGTAATGAGCGGAAACTGTGTCTTTTGCAGTTACTTCTTTTCCAGTTCCTTCAATCAAAGTTTGAGAAACAAGCTTTCCGTCTGGCACGTAGTTATTTTTATCTAAGCTTGGGGCTCCAGATTTATCAAGAGTTACTTTCGGCAAATTTGCAGGGATGTCCGTAACAGCTTTGCCTGTTGCTCTAGTTATAGCCTTTGATCGCGAAACCATTGTAAGAACCATAATATATGAAGGATTTTTGGCTCCTCCGCTTACGCCCAAAGCAATAGTAGAATTAATTTTCTTGCCTTTAATCAAAGCGTAATATGGGCGGCTTGTAGAATTTTTACTAATGTAAATTGAGCAATCAACTTTGCCTTTTTCCCAAGTATTCATAAGCTCTTTGCCTGTTTTGGAGTCAAACACAATGCCCTGAGAGCATACGCGATCGCCTTCTTCAATCGCTTCTCCGTTGCCTCGTTGCAAAACAGCGTAAGTATTTTGATTTACTTTTACAGGCGTTTTCAGCGTTATTTTAGGCTTTTTTCCAAGCTCTCCAGATGCGCTTATGCCTTCCATCAACTGCATTCCAGCTTTTTGAGCGTTCTCATCAATTAAATTGTTTTTGTTGTTGTTGGAACTTTCTCCGCAGGAAGCGAGCACTACGCACATTGCTATTGCGCTAATAGTTGCGAAAGTGCGAAGTAAAAGAGATTTTTGTCCTAATGTTTTGATTTTTTTCATAGCCTCACATTACCGCCTGACGCTGATTTTTACATCAAAACATGCAAGTAATATTAAAAGATTGTAGAATAGTATCGTTATGACAAATATAGAAGATGCTTCTGATACAGAAGGACGACCAATGCGACGACCAATGCGACGGCTCACTTTGCGCAGTAAAATCATGCGCGGCGTTGTAGCTCCATTTTTTGCTTTGCTTGCAGTATTAAGTGTTGTTCTCGGTGTTGCTAACGCAACATTTTGGAAGCCTAGCAACGTGGTTATTGCGTACGCTAAAGTATCTGGAACTCGTTATATTGTCACTGATCCTGGTGTTTTGAATCTTGTAGATAACAGGGTTCGTATTAGTGTTGCGGCTTTGCATACGCGTAAGCCTATTTGTGTTGCAGTAGGTTTAACAAAAGACGTAAGAGGCTGGGTGGCAGGTTCTCCAGTACAAAGAATTACTGGTTTGCGCGATTGGAATAATCTTTCAGTTTCTGAAATGTCTGGTAGAACCTCTATGCAAGCGGAAGGCTCTGTTGACATTAAAGATCCTGACGTAAAATTCCAAGAATCTAATTTATGGCCTATAGTTACATGCCAGCTTGGTTTAGCGAAATTGGCAATAAATACTGCAGATTATGTTCAATCTTCTGGTTCTGCGTCGTATGATCATGCTGTTGCAAGCGGCACAATGCCTAAATCGGGCACTCGCTCTAGTAAGTCAAATAGTCATGATGCGTCTTCTTCTTCACTGCGCTCGCAAGCAGCTAGACGTGTTTTGTTAATTGATTTAGGAGATAATGTACCAGAGGCTTCCGTAGAATTGCGGTGGCGTCGTAATCAAATTCCAGATTTTGCAACGCCGTTATATTTTGTAGGAGCGCTTTTTGCAGTATTAGCTATACTTTCTGCAACTATTTTTGCAATGGCTCCGCATCGTCGTCGTAATAAGCAATTAATAGCTAGCCGTTCAGGAGCGTTGACAGTAAAGTCTGCGCAGCGTGACGAAGTTACCTTTGCTGAAGCAATTTCTGGAACTATGTCTGGTATTTTCGGCCACAAACGTCGTAAGAAGGATTCTGGAAGCCACGCAAGGCACGGGACTCATGCACATCGTCGTAAAGATTCAATGCAAAGTGACGACTCAAATGGTATGCAAATAACTCGTGTTGCGTCTGCTTCTACAGCAGTTGCATCTACTGATTCTTTGGCTGAAACTACCGTTATTGCGCAAGATGAAATGCTTGCGTTTGCTGCGCGCTTTATGCAGCAACATGACGATAATTCTTATTTAGATAACTTAGATAATTCTGATGATGAGTTTAATGATTTGCAAAATCAGGATGATTCAGAAAACGCGGAAGATTCTGCAAACGCGGAAGATGCAGAAAACGCGAAATATTCTGAAAATCCAACAGAATCAGAAAATCCAGAGAATAAGCAATATAAGCGAAATTCTCAAAATATTAAGACTCCGCGAAATAAGAAAAAATCTTATGCAAAAGCGTCATATAGCGATAATCTGAACGAACATAAGGATAAGCGTCAGCAGCAAAATAAGTATGCTCAGCAGAATAACAAGAGACGTAACCGTCAGAATGATAGAAACAATGCTAATAATTCTGAAAAGTTTGCAAAGAAACGTTTGGAAACAGCTAAGCCTTCAGATATTAGTAGCAAGATTTCGCATGAATCTACTAAGAAAAAGCCTAATGATCGCGAAAACTATCGCAACTCAGAATCAGATAAACGTCAAAATTCGTCTAAAAATAGCAACGATAAGCAGTCTCGCATAAAACGAAATGGGTTTAGAGGAGACGGCGGTAACGGTCGCTACAGAAAAAATGTGAAAGGCTACCGCGGTAATTCTTCAAGTGAGCGAGGAAATGAGTAAAATGCGTAATACTAATGTCGATATTCACCGCGTAAAAAGTAAAAATAGAGGCGTATTGCGCAACAATATAGTCACATTAATAGCATGTGTTGTATCAACGGTTATGGTAACTGGATTATCTGCTTGCGATGGGCAGGTGCCGAAACCTGCTGAAGCGCGCAGTAGTCAAGAGTTACCTAATTTGACTATGCTTCAAGAAAAAGATATCCGCTTAGGTTTGCTTCGTGAGCTAGAAAAAGCAAACGACGAAAAAGATGTGGATTCATTATCTAAAGCAGTTTCTGGACCTGCTCTTGACATTCGCACGAGCGAGCTCACTATTGCAAAGAAAACTGGGAACTTAGATCCTAAGACCACTATTCCGCGTGAAGCTGCACAAACCATTGTGCCAACTAATTCTGGTTGGCCAAGAGATTTAATGACTATTACAACTACTACTAAAGATCAGCAGTCAAAACGTCTGCTAGTTTTACGTCAACAGAGAGCGCGTTCGAATTACAAACTTTGGGCTGTCGCTCGCTTATTCCCTGGAGTGCATCTTCCTAAATTTGCTGTGCCAAGTATTGGTTCTTCAATGGGTAAATCTAACGATACTGGTTTGGTGATGACTCCAGACGAAGCAGTAGCTGCGTACGCTGACGTTTTACAAAATGGTGAAAACAGCAAGTATGCAAAGCATTTTGCTGACGATTATTTGCGTAAAAAGTTAGTTGAACTTTCTAAAGCAGTGCAAGCTGGAATGGAGCGAAATAAAGGCTCCCAAGAACAAGTCTTTACGCCAAATCTCAAACAGATAAGCATTATGCGTTCAAGCGATGGAAGCGATTTGGTTGTTGCTCGCATAGATTCTGTGTGGACTCGTAAAGCTGGCGAAGGGCGTGAATCTCGTCCTGCTTCTGATGAAGAAAAAGCATTATTTGGCGACGGTAAAGCAAAAGGTACTATGCGAGTAACTTATGTAAATGTTATTGCTCTAGTAGTTCCTCCAGCTAGTTCTCATATGAAGATTATTCCTGTTGGTGCTGAGCGTCAGCCTATTAAAGTAGAAGCTTTATAAATTTTGTAAGTACAATTTAGTGTGCTTGGAAAAGAGGAAAAATGGTGAGTAGCAAAGCGCAAGGCATGAATCCTGGCGGATTTTCGCTTGCTGGGGCTGTAGATTTAGAAGGCGTAAAGCGTCGCGTAGAAGCTCAAGCTAAGCAAGCTGCTAAAGCTGCATCGGGCTCTACTGGTTCTTCTGCTCCAAAAGCTGGCGGCTATGTAATCGATGTTAATGAGCAGTCTTTTCAAGCGATGGTGCAAACGTCCGTAAGTTTCCCAATTGTTATTTTGCTTTGGCAAGCTAGTGACGAAGCCTATTATGATGTTGCGCAGAAATTAGCGGATTCCGTTAACGCGCTTGACGGTCGCATGCAGTTAGCTCGTATTGACTCTGATGAAAGCCCAAGTATTGCTCAAGCTTTGCAAGCGCAGCAGCTTCCTGCAATTTACGGTTTAATTGGCGGACGTCCTATGCCTATTGTGCAAGGTTTACCTAGCGACGAGGAATTACAGCAGATTTGTAGCACTATTTTGCCGCAATTGGTTCAGGTTGCTGAACGCTCGGGCGTTGCTGGAACTGCTCCTTTTGTGGAGGCATCAGTTGAGGAAAAGTCTGAAGCATCTAAAGACGCAGATCAAGATAGTTCCGAGAATAATTCTGTTGAGAGTGTTCCGCCTGCTCATGAGCAAGCTCATTCGCTTGCTATGAAGGGTGATTATGAAGGTGCTGCACGCGAGTATGCAAAAGTAATGGAAGCAGATCCTCATGATGTGATTGCGTCGCGTGAGCATGCAAAGGCCTTGCTGCTTTCGCGTAATACTAATACTGATGTTGCTGCTGTTAGAAAGGCTGCTGGCGATAATCAGGATGATTTAAATTCGCAGCTTGCAGTAGCAGATGTAGATATGATTGACGGTCATATTGATGACGCTTTCGGGAGACTGCTTGACTTCCTTGCAGCTGGTCATAAGAGCGATGCGGATGCTATTCGTTCTCGTATGCTTGAGTATTTTGCAATGCTTCCTGCAGATGATGAGCGTCTTGCTCGCGCTCGTCGCCGTCTTGCAATTCTTCTTTATTGATTATTGTGCGATGGTGCGTTTTTGGCGACTTATGTAGTATTAAACAAAAAAGCCAAGAACCACAACAATCGTGAGAAATTTGTGTGATTCTTGGCTTTAGTAGCGGGGCATGGATTTGAACCATGGACCTCTGGGTTATGAGCCCAGCGAGCTACCGAGCTGCTCCACCCCGCGTCGGCTACTTTTAGCAGCTCTATCTACGATAGGTGCAAATTTAAATTTGTCAACTTTCGGGCGTGTCTTACTGTATTTAGTTAGAATTTTACGATTCGTGCACATGAGTGACGTATACACAATAAACATAAACAAGTGTGGGGTATAATAAACACATGCCTATTAAGATTCCTGAAGGATTGCCAGCGCGAAGCATATTAGATGCTGAGCGAATTTTTGCGTTGGAGCGCCCAGAAGCAGAACAGCAGGATGTTCGACCACTTCGTTTGTTGATTTTGAATCTTATGCCCAAAAAAATCGAGACAGAAACTCAGCTTTTGAGACTCATTTCTAAGTCTCCTTTGCAAGTCGACGTCGATTTTATGAAAACTTCTACGCATGTATCAACGCATGTTAGCGCTGATCATTTAGTAAAATTCTATGAAAATCTTGACGCACTGCGTAACAACTATTACGACGGATTTGTTGTGACGGGCGCTCCTGTTGAGCATATGGAATTTGAGGATGTTGACTACTGGCACGAATTTACGCAAATTCTTGACTGGGCATCAACACACGTTTTCTCAACAATGTATTTGTGCTGGGGCGCAATGGGTGCGCTTTACTACCGATATGGCATAAAAAAGCATGTTCTCAGCAAAAAAGTTTTTGGCGTGTTCCCGCAATATTTGCAGGATGAGTACTGTTTTCTTACAAATGGTTTTGATGAAATCGCTTTACAACCGCACTCTAGAATAGCGAGTGTTGATGTTGACAGCATTTCTGCAGATAAGCGTTTACAGATTCTTACGTATGGTCCCGAATCTGGTCCGGGCTTAGTTGCTACGCGTGATTTTTCTGAAGTTTTTGCGCTCGGGCATTGGGAATACGGTAAAATGACTCTTGCGCAGGAATATGAGCGTGACATGTTAAAAGGTTTGAGCAACGTGCCATTCCCTTACAACTATTTCCCTAATGACGATCCAAAATTAGAGCCACTATTTTCTTGGCGTGCACACGCGAATTTGCTTTGGCGCAACTGGCTTAATTGGGTGTACGAAACTACGCCTTACGATCTTTGTGATATTCCTCATTTAAGAACTACTGGAAGGCTTGGAACTGAACGTTCTATAAGGCATGAGCCAGCTTCTCCGCGCTCCGATAATTTTTATCCATTTGACGGTGTTAAGTACGGTATGAACAAATAAATTTCGACATTGCGTAATTAGTTGCGTAATTAGTTGCGTAATTATGTACAAGCAAAGAGTACAATCAGCAGTTAGATATATTTTTCGTTTCGTGCCCCGCGCCTTACGAAATATGAAACATATGATCTAGTTGATATATATGCCGCAAGAATGATTGAATTGAGTATGTGAGTGAGCGGCACTGAATTGAGGCGTGTGAACGGATTGCTATAAGGAGGCACTTATGGATGTAATGGTTGATGTTTTACAGAAGACCACAACTGTAGCTTCTACTGTAGCTTCGAATAAACCAGAGCTACCTAATATTAGTGAGTTTTTGCCTCCAGAAATTTTGTTCCAAGGCACTCCATTTGCCATGAATCGCATTATTTTAGTGCGTTTACTTATGACAGTAGTAGTGATGATTATTTTTGGAATTGGTGCAGCCCGCGCAAAGGTTGTTCCGGGCAGATTCCAAAGCGTGCTTGAAATTTTGATGGATTTTGTGCGCTACAACATTGTTTATGAAATGATTGGCGAGGAACGCGGTAAGCGCTATGTGCCAATGATGTCCACATTATTCCTCACTATTTTCTTCTTTAATCTTTGTTCTGTGATTCCAGGATTGAATATGGCTGCAACAGCAACTATTACTGGACCGCTTGTTTTTGCTTTGTGGGTTGTTTGCCAGTATCTTATTGCTGGCATTCGCGAAAAGGGTTTTTTGCGATTCTTCCGTGAAGCATTGTTCCCAGCGGGTGTGCCATGGCCTATTTACTTTATTCTTTCGCCATTGCAGCTCATAGAATTAATAATTGTGCGACCACTTTCGCTTACAATCCGTTTGTTTGCGAATATGATTGCTGGCCATTTGCTGGTGGCCACTTGTTTAGTATTCACCAATTTCTTCGTGGTGGATTCCAGCAATAAACTCCTTGCCTTAGGCGGTGCTTTGTGGCTGCTTGGTGGCATTCTGTTTACCCTATTCGAAATTATGGTAGCTGGCTTGCAGGCATTTATTTTTACAGTGCTTGCTTCAGTCTACATTTCGGAAAGTTATCCGGAAGAGGAAGAAAAGTCTGCTGTTGTAGCTGCTTAATAAAAGTAGTGTAGATTTTCAGATTTTACATATCTTACGGGTTTATACTGGTTACTGTTTCAACAGAAAGGAAACCAATGAATAGTATCATCGCTCTTGCAGGTTTGACCGGCAACCTGAGCATTCTTGGCTTTGCTGTAGCAACTATTTCCCCTGCACTCGGCATGGCAATAGTAGTGTCTAAGGCTATGGAATCTACTGCACGTCAGCCAGAAGTTGGCAACCGCATTCAGCTGTTTATGTTCGTCGGCTTGGCATTTATTGAGGTTTTGGGCTTGCTTGGCTTCGTTTCCTACATTATGGGAGCCTGAACAAAACTTACAATGCACAACACGAATAGTGTTGAAAGAATAGAAAGGACAAGCCATGGCATATGCAGCCGGAAGTAATAAGTTGGCGTTGTTCTTGCCTGAGCCTTATGACGTACTGTGGTCATTAGTAGTTTTGGTAGTTCTTGCAGCGTTTTTCTACAAGTTCGTTATGCCTAAATTCCAGGCAATTCTCGACGAGCGTGCAGAAAAAATTGAAGGCGGAATGGCTAAGGCTGCTAATGTGCAGCGTGAAGCAGACGAGTTAAAGAGCCAGATTGAAGACGAACTTTCTCAAGCTCAAACTGATGCTGCAAAGACTCGTGAAGAGGCTCGATCGGAAGCTTCAAAAATTATTGGCGAAGCTAGACAACGCGCTGAAAAGGATGCTGCGAAGATTATCAGTGAAGCGCAGCATTCTATTGAGGCTCAGCATAAGCATGCCATGTCCAGCCTCCAAGGAGAGGTGTCGGTTCTTGCAGCAGCTTTAGCTGGCAAGATTCTTGCATCCAAATTGGATGACGATACCGTCAGCTCCAAGATTATTGATCATGTGATCGATGAAGTTGGAGACACTAAAAATTCGGATCAAAGCAAGTAAAGTAATGTGCAAAACTGAATAATCGCAAAATAAAATTACGGTTATTTCATTTTGTATTATTTGCATTACTTCGTTTTTTACAGAAACGAGGAGGTAAGAATGCCAGAAAAGGCATCGCGAGCAAACGATAGTTTGTCGCGTTCTTCGCTTGCTCAGGCCATCTTAGATGCGCACGATGAAGCGCAGCGCATTTCGGACGAGCTTTCGTCAATGATGGACATGATTGATAAGTATCCTGAGCTTTCTGATGCGATTACTGATCCGAATAGGTCTTCGGAAGATAAGTCTCGCCTTATTGACGAGCTTATTGGAGGTAAGGCGCACCCTGTTGTATTGCGCATTATGCATTATCTAGTAGGAACTTGGCACGGAGGTGCCGAAAGCGGTAAAACCGGTAGCTTCGGTGGTGCTTGGTCAGGATTTGAGCGTGAAGCTGGAGAAACATTGGTTACAGTCACTACTGCTCAGCCGCTTACAGATAAGCAAATTAAGCGTTTGATTGAAATCTACAGCGATAAGTTGGGTCATCGTGCATACATTAACCCAATTGTGGATCCAAACGTGCTTGGTGGTATGCGTATACAAATCGGTGATCAAATAACCGATCGCACCATGTTGATGCAGCTTAAGCAGTTGCAGCGTTCTGCACGAAATGGTGCTTGGACACAGGCAGTGAAGTAGTAAATTAAGGAGAATTATGGCGGAACTATCTATTGATCCCGCCCTGATACGCAAGGCACTCGACGGGTTTGTTGACTCGTATAAGCCTACCGACATGCCAACGCAAGAAGTTGGCTATGTTGTTACGGCTGGTGACGGCATTGCGCACGTAGCTGGATTGTCCGGCTGCATGGCAAACGAGCTGCTCACATTCGAGAACGATACCTTGGGTCTTGCGTTCAACCTTGATGCACACGAAATCGGCGTCGTTATTCTCGGCGATTTTACAGGCATTGAGGAAGGGCAGGAAGTATACCGCACAGGCGAGGTGTTGTCTGTGCCGGTTGGTGACGCTTATCTTGGTCGTACTGTGGACCCGTTGGGTAATCCAATCGATGGTTTGGGTGCGATTGAATGCAATGAGCGTCGTATTCTTGAAGCCCAGGCTCCAGACGTTATTCACCGTCATCCAGTCGATGAACCATTGTCTACTGGTTTGAAGGCTATTGACGCAATGACGCCAATAGGTCGTGGTCAGCGCCAGTTGATTATTGGTGACCGTCAAACAGGTAAGACTGCAATCGCAATAGATACGATTATTAACCAGCGTGCTAACTGGGAAACTGGAGATCCAAAGAAACAGGTTCGCTGCATTTATGTAGCAATCGGTCAAAAGGGTTCCACTATTGCTTCAGTGCGTCAAAGTCTTGAAGAAGCAGGAGCTATGAAGTACACCACAATCGTGGCAAGCCCAGCTTCTGATTCTGCAGGCTTTAAGTATATTGCGCCTTACACAGGTTCTGCAATCGGCCAGCACTGGATGTATAACGGCAAGCACGTTTTGATTGTTTTCGATGATTTGTCGAAGCAAGCAGAAGCATACCGTTCAATTTCCTTGCTTTTGCGTCGTCCACCTGGGCGTGAAGCTTACCCAGGCGACGTGTTCTACTTGCACTCTCGTCTGCTTGAACGTTGTGCTAAGCTTTCTGACGATTTGGGTGGCGGTTCTATGACCGGTCTTCCAATTATCGAAACCAAGGCAAACGATGTTTCTGCATACATTCCAACCAACGTGATTTCTATCACCGATGGTCAGATCTTCTTGCAGTCTGATTTGTTCAACGCAGGTCAGCGTCCAGCAGTAGACGTTGGTATTTCCGTGTCTCGTGTTGGTGGCGCAGCTCAGGCTAAGGCTTTGAAGAAAGTCTCCGGCATGTTGAAGATTTCTTTGGCTCGTTACAAGTCTTTGGAATCCTTCGCAATGTTCGCTTCTGATTTGGATGCAGCCTCAAAGGCGCAGCTTACTCGCGGTGCTCGTTTGACTGAGCTACTTAAGCAGAAGCAGTTCTCTCCTCGCGCAATGGAGCAAGAAGTTGTTTCTGTGTGGGCTGGTACTCATGGAAAGCTTGACGATATTCCTGTGAAGGATGTGTTGCGTTTCGAAAGCGAATTGTTGGATTACTTGGATAAAGGAACCGACATTTTGCAAGTAATTCGCGATACTGAAGACTTCACTAAGGAAACTGAAGCCAAGCTTGATGCAGCCATCGATGATTTCCGTAGGACGTTTAAGACATCTGCTGGCAAGCCTTTGATTGTAAAGGATTCTTTGCCGCCGGCTGAAAACCCTGCTCCTGTTGAGAAGGAACAGCTTGTAGCTAAGCCAAAAGCAGACAGTCGCGAGCCTGAGGGGAAGTAGCGTATGTCCTCCCAACTTGCATTGAAATCGAGAATTATTTCCACACAGTCTTTGGGTAAAATCTTTAAGGCTCAGGAAATGATTGCGTCTTCTCATATCGCTAAAGCGCGAGATATTGCGCTTAATGCTAAGCCTTATAGTGACGCAATTTTCGATGCCGTGCAGGCGTTGGTAGCTCATCACGAAGCAAATATTAAGCATCCTATTTTTGGTAAAGAGCATGCCGGCAATCGCGTAGCAGTTTTAGCTCTTACTTCTGATCGTGGTATGGCAGGTGCGTTTACGTCTTCGATTATTCGTGAGACTGAAGCACTTCTTGCAAAACTCGATGCAGAAGGTAAGCATGCAGAACTGTACGTGTACGGTCGACGCGGTGCAACTTACTACAAGTATCGCAATCGCGATGTGGCAGGTACTTGGGAAGGTTCTACTGACCATCCTGACGTTACTATTGCTGAAAAGATTTCCGATACTTTAATGGACGCTTATATGACGCCGGAAGCAGAAGGCGGAGTTTCGGAACTGTATATTGTGTTCACTGAATTTATAAATATGGTGAGGCAAAAAGTTCGTACGTTACGCATGCTGCCAGTTGAGCTGGTTCCTTTGAAGGACGGTGAAGAGTTTTCTATGCATCGTCCTGACTATGAAGCAGCTTCTGGTCCTTCAGCAGCATTGTCGTCTACGAGCGCAGTTTCGGCTCGTGAAGAAGCAGTGAGCCGCAGCAATCCAGAAGCTGTGGAGTATTGCTTCGAACCAAGCCCGGATGAAGTATTGGATGCTGTTTTGCCGAAGTATATTCAGTCTCGTATTCACGAGTGCTTACTTACTTCTGCTGCTTCCGAAACGGCAAGCAGACAGAACGCTATGCATACGGCTACAGATAACGCCCGCAATTTGGTGGATGATTTGACAAGAAAGCTTAATGCTTCTCGTCAGGCATCCATTACTCAAGAACTTACCGAGATTATCGGCAGCGCTGATGCGCTGAATAATGAGGAGGATTAGGAGCATATGGCTGAAAATCAGACCACAGCGCCTCCAGAAGCTGAGCAGGAGGTCGATCCAACAGCTGGTCGCGTAACCCGCGTTCAGGGTTCCGTGATTGACGTTGAATTCCCGGTCGGCTATCTGCCGGATATTTACAATGCTCTCAAAGTCGATATTGCTACCGTTGGTAACACGGAAGGTGATACCGTTCACGAGATCACGCTGGAAGTTGAGCAGCACCTTGGTGATTCGACTGTGCGTGCAGTTGCTTTAAAGCCTACTGACGGTTTGGTTCGTGGTGCTTTAGTGCGAGATACTGGCGGCCCAATTTCTGTACCTGTTGGTGACATTACTAAGGGTCACGTGTTCGATGTTACAGGCAACATTTTGAATGCTAAGCCTGGCGAGCACATTGAAGTAACTGAGCGTTGGCCAATTCACCGTAACCCACCTGCTTTTGATCAGCTTGAGTCTAAGACTCAGATGTTCGAAACTGGTATTAAGGTTATCGATTTGCTTACCCCTTACGTTCAGGGCGGTAAAATTGGTCTGTTCGGTGGTGCAGGCGTTGGTAAAACTGTGTTGATTCAGGAAATGATTCAGCGCGTTGCACAGAATCACGGTGGTGTGTCTGTGTTTGCTGGCGTTGGCGAACGTACCCGTGAAGGTAACGATTTGATTGGTGAAATGGCTGATGCTGGCGTTTTGGAGAAAACAGCGCTTGTCTTTGGTCAGATGGATGAGCCTCCTGGGACTCGTCTTCGCGTGCCTCTTACCGCTTTGACTATGGCTGAGTACTTCCGCGATGTGCAGAATCAGGATGTGTTGCTGTTCATCGATAACATATTCCGCTTTACTCAGGCTGGTTCTGAGGTTTCCACGCTGCTTGGTCGTATGCCTTCCGCAGTTGGTTACCAGCCAAACTTGGCAGATGAAATGGGTGCATTGCAGGAGCGTATTACTTCTACACGCGGCCATTCCATTACGTCACTTCAGGCTATTTACGTTCCTGCAGATGATTACACTGATCCTGCACCTGCAACTACCTTTACGCACTTGGACGCAACTACTGAGCTTTCGCGTGATATTGCAGCTAAGGGTATTTACCCAGCTGTGGATCCTTTGACTTCTACTTCTAGAATTTTGGATCCGCGTTACGTTGGTCAGGCTCATTATGATTGCGCAAACCGCGTTAAGGCTATTTTGCAGCGTAACAAGGAGCTTCAGGACATCATCGCTTTGATTGGTATCGATGAGCTTGGTGAGGAAGATAAGACTACTGTGAGCCGCGCTCGTAAGATTGAGCAGTTCCTTGGTCAGAACTTCTATGTGGCTGAAAAGTTCACTGGTCGTCCAGGTTCTTATGTGCCAGCAGACGAAACCATTGAGGCATTCACTCGCATTTGCGATGGTGTTTACGATGAGATTCCTGAGCAGGCATTCTCTGGTATCGGTGGCATTGATGATCTTGAGCGTCGTTGGCACGATATGCAGCAAGAGTTTGGTGCGTGATTATGTCGGAGAAGCAAGTAAAATCGCTGCACGTTAGTGTGGTGGCAGCCAGGCATCCTGTTTGGGAAGGTGACGCCAAGTTTGTGGTTATTCCTTCTGTGAATGGCGCAATGGGCGTGCTTCCTGGACATGAGGCTGTGCTTGCGTTGATTGATCACGGTTTTGTGAAGGTTGACGATTTGAAGGGTGTGCGTCACGTTTTTAAAGTGACAGACGGCTTCTTCTCTGTTGATTCTGATCATATTACTATTGCTGTTGAGCATAGTTGTAACGTTGATAAAGACGGCAACGTGCTGCCTAACGCTAAGGTGATTTAGGCTTACGTATAAGTGAAGTAAGCGAAAAGGCAGGAGTTTGGGTATCCCGAGCTCCTGTCTTTTGTTTTTTGCGTGCGTTGTAAAGTTTCTGCCGTTTTTTGGCGTGTAGGCGACTTTTTCTTTACACGCGCGTAAAGTTTCTGCTGTTTTTCTGCTCTTTCGCGACCTTTTCTGTACACGCGCGTAAAATTTCTGCCGTTTTATCGCCTTAGCCCGACCTAAACTTTACAGCGTTGTAAAGTTTCTGCCGTGCAGGGGTGCAAGGTTTGTTAAGAGTTTTGGTTTGAGTTTTGGTTTGAGTCTTGGTTTGAGTCTTGGTTTTGGTTTGAGTTTTTGTTTAGGCTTATGTTTTGGGATTGTGTTGGCAGCACTAGCAGTATCGCGCTTCAATTTGTAATCATCGCTAATTTTGTCTTCAGAAGCGTAGTATGTAGTATTTTTCACTTTTGAAGGCAGATTCGCATTTTCACTTTCAAAACTTTAATTTTATTTTACTTTTGAAAGTGAGTGCCTATTTGCGCTCGCGTTCTCTTGTTTGTTTTCTTGCTTGCGTTCGCGTGCGAAGGCCCTTTTTTTGCTTAAGTTTTGCGAATCTTTACTTTTGAATATGCAAAATCGCAATTATCTTTACTTTTGATGGTTGTTATGTGTAAATAAGTAAAGATTTTAGTGCGTGAGTATTTAGATTCGTCATGATTTGTCTCAATTTGTTTCGAGCAGCCATTGCGCTATGTCTATTACGCGTATTCCGTCAATGTCATAAGAATCGTGACGCGTATTTGCAAGCAGGATTTTAGGGTAAGAGTCTTTTATTGCTTTTAGTGGCGAAAGTTCGCGCTCCAACGTTGCATCGTTACTAATATTGTCTGAAACTTGAATATAAATCTTTTTGCTCGCCTTTACTGCCACAAAATCTACTTCTTTTTGGTAAAGCTTGCCAACATAAATTGAGTATCCTCTTCGCATAAGCTCAAGTGCCACAATATTTTCGTATGCTCTTCCGTAATCCATGTTGCGAGTGCCCAGAATTGCGTAGCGTAGTGCGGTATCTGCTAAATAGTATTTTTCGTTTGTTTCTAAGTATTTTTTGCCGCGAATATCGTAGCGTTTTACTTTATAAAACATGAACGCATTGCATAAATATTTTAGGTATTTCCCAACTGTTACGTGCGTTGTTTCAATCTGATTCTGCTTAAGTATTGAGCTTACGTTGTTTGCGGTTGTGAGATTTGCAATATTATCCATTAAAAATTCGCATATTGAGTCAAGAAGTGACACTTCCGATATTGCGTATTTGTCTACTAAATCGCGTTTAACAAGAGTTGTATACACGTTTTTTATGTACGCTTCAGCATCGTCTTGGTTCGCGTAAACGTATGAGCCGGCAAGTCCGCCCTGTTGCAAATACCTTTGTAGAGCATCGTTAAAGTTGCTTGTTATTTCAAAGTATTCGCAATATTCTGCAAAGCTGAAAGGGAATATTGGTATTTCAATAAATCTTCCACTAAACAGTGTTGCAAGGTCCGAGCTAAGTAAGAATGCGTTGGATCCCGTTAAGTAAATATCGTATTTATTGCTATTGTGAAGGCTATTAATCGCAAGCTCAAATTTTGGGCACAATTGCACTTCGTCAATCGTAAGAACGTTGTAAGCGCCTGGTATATAACGGCTTTCAACGTATTCAAAAAGGCTTTTGTAATTTTTCAGATTTTCATAATTTAGGTTATTAAAGTCAATGTTGATTATGTTAAGTTTTTGGTTGTTTGAGTTATCTTGTTGTTGTAGTGCGTTTGGAAGTTGCGCATGCTTTGCTGACGCGTAAAGTTTGCTACTTTGATTGCTGTAGGTATTTTCTAAATACGTGCGGTAAGCGCGCAGCAACTCAGATTTTCCGCTGCGTCGAATGCCAGTGATGATTTTTATATCTGGTGTGCCTTTAAGTCGCTTTAGGCGATTTAGATAATCTGTTCTCTCGATTAGTTTCATTTCAATCGCCTTTCGTCTTCAGAAGCGTAGTATGTAGTATTTTTCACTTTTGAAAGCAGATTCGCATTTTCACTTTCAAAACTTTAATTTTATTTCACTTTTGAAAGTATTATATCATTTTCACTTTCAAAACTGTAATATTTTTTCACTTTTGAAAGTGGAAGCGTCTGTTTGCGTTCGCGCGAAGGCTCTTTCTTTTTGATTAATATTGTTGATTTTTGGCTACGGGGGGGGGGTATGCTTATATGCGATTGTTGATGAATTTCTGGCTTTACTTTTATCAATCTGCCAGTTGTTTCAACGTGTAATATTTGCGCTTTTTGCGCGAGAGAAGAAAGGATAAAGTATGCTAAAGAAAAAAGCGATAGGTGCTTTTGTTGCTGCTGTTACTTTGCTTAGTGGTTTTGCTTTTGCATCGCTTGCTCCAGTTGCCTTTGCAACTGATGGCAACAGTGGTAGTGATATAGAGAAAAATTGCGAAGTTCGTGAAAAATATGATGATGAAAGACTTGGCTTAGGCGTTTACACCCGTACTCTATATTGTAAAGATTCCAACGATTCTGAATATCATGAGGCATCGGCTGAAAAAAGAATACAATGGAGTAAAGCCGTTGCAAAGAGACTTAATATTCCAGGAGAACCTATTCAGGGTGCGCCATATTGGTGTGATAAAAATTTTTGCCCATTAGGCTCTTTTATTGATTCTGATCGTGTGGACAATTATATTACAGAAAAACTGAAAACGAGCGATGTGTTTTGCTATTATGCAGCTCATGGCACAGGTCTTCGCAAAGATGAAAACGGCATAGAAAGACTTAATGTAACATTCGGCGGCCCTGACTACTGCGATAAACATGCATGTAAAAGCGCTAGTAGAGGTACCGAAGAATTTAAAGTATGCCAAGCGCATGGATATTTCAATGATAGCGAAGATCAGTCTGGTTCAGACCAAACTCCCGCTCCTGAAACTAATCCTACTAAGAACCAAAACAGTAAACCAGATGGCAGTTCACCTGCTAAGTCTGGTTCTACTGTAGGTACAGCTCCTAAGTTAAGTGAAGGATTAGTGACATCGTCTTCTTCTGATTCAACTTCTTCTTCTAATTCGGAAGCCAATGATCAGGTGAATGCTCCTGCTAGCGTTCCTACTGCTCCTAAGAGTGTTAATGATCTTAAGCCGGAAGTTGAGGGCAAGATTACCGTTGGTAATAATAATGTTGCTCAAGCTGGTGCGGCTAATAAGGTTACCCTTCATGTTGATGATGCCAAGTTTAATGCTGAATTGAAGGAGAATGGTTCTGCTAAGGCTTATGCATTCATTTACTCTACTCCTAAGCTTTTGCACAGTGTGAGTGGTAGTGATTATGTGACAGTTAAGCTTGGTGCTGATGGTGTTCCTTATTTTGACGCTCAATTCCCTGCAGGATATTCAGGTAAGCATACTGTTGTTCTTGTAGATAAAGAGGGCAAGCAGCTCGCTTGGACGAATATTACTGTAGTGAATAATGTCGTTAAGACTGCTTTGGATGTTGTTGCTAGCAATTTGCCTGGCACTGGTGTAGGTGTTGGTATAACTGCAATTGTTATGGCTGTTCTTGCTGGTGTCGGTGTTACTTTGCGTAAAGTTCGCCGCTAGTTAATCAATTAGCTGGTTAACTGACTGGATTGCTAGATAACCAGCTAATTGATTAATTAATATTGCTGTTATTGGCAGCAGCAATAGTTTATTAAGGGCTTTCGCTCGCGTTCGCTTGTTTGTTTTCTTGCTTGCGTTCGCGTGCGAAGGCTCTTTCTTTTTACTTAAGTTTTGCGAAGTGGGATTTGCTAGGTGTTAAAGCGTGTAAATTATCTACGCCGAAACGAGTGGCGTGATGTTGCCGATGCTTTTTGCGTTTGTGTGGATTCGTCAAATTGCAAAATATTCTGTAATCAAAATGCATTGCGAATAGTAAAATAGTTAATAGTTGTTTTTGATTTGGGTGCGTGTGTTGGCAGGGAGAAGAAATGATTGATAAAGAAACGCAACGTAGGCGTCAAGAAAATTTGGGTCTTGCAATAGCTTCAGGCAAACTTGAAGGCAATTCGCCTTCAAAAGAGTTTCTTTATGACGCAAATCAATATGCTAAAGGTTTTATAACCAGTGACGAATTTGTTGCTAGAATGCGTTCTAGATATGGCGTGATGGATTAAGTTATTGGGTTGTGTGTGTCGTGGAAACAGTTTTTGACCCTTATCTTATTCCTCACACAAGGGTATTGAAGAACAAATCTAATATAAATAATCAGATTGAATTAGATAAATATGAGAACGATGCTGTTCTCACAAGATGTTCTATTTTGTACGAAAACTTGCCACATGCTGAAGGAACTGTTAAGCAATTGCAATGGATTCATCATTATCTTTTTCAAGATGTTTACGATTGGGCTGGCCAGATTCGCACTATAGACATGACTAAAGGCGGCGGCGAACCGTTTCATCCGCTTGAATACATGGGCGTTGGAATTCGTTACTGTGAGCAAACGCTTAAAAATGATAATTTATTGCAAGGTTTATCTATTGACGAGTTTATTAGTAAGCTAAGTGTAAATTACAATAATTTTAATGTTTTACACCCATTTCGTGAGGGCAATGGTAGAACGCAACGCGTTTTTTGGGATATAGTTGCGCGAGATTCTGGATACCATTTCGATTGGGGATTAATAACGCAGCGTGTTAACGACGAAGCTTCAATCCAGGCTAAAGATGCTAACGATACAAAGCTTCTTGAAGATATGTTCCACATTATTACAAAGCCTTTGCAGGTTGAGCTTTTAGCGCAGCAGCAGTTTGCGCATCTTGTTGAAGAAGAATACGAATACGCGCCGAATGTGGCTAGTGTTTTGCAGGATAAGGATTACGCTGCGTATAAAACGCGTTACGGCATAGATTGAATTTAGCGATTGTGTATTGCTAATGCCGAAGCGAGTGACATGATGTTGCTGATGTTGCCAGTTCTGCCGATGTTTCTATAGTGCGTTTTTGCCAAAATGTAGGTATAGGCGAATATATTTTGCCTGCTATACCGCTGTTTTGCGAAAATGTCGGTATAGATGAATGTTTTTTACTCGCTATGCCTTCATTTTGCCAAAATGTCGGTATAGAATAGATTTTTACGTTAGTTAAGCAATCATTTTGTGATAAATGCGTTATTTGCGTATAAGCAAAATATCGCAAGCAAAATAGCGCAAACAAAATATTGCAAGACATCACTACAAAATCCTCAATAACGTAGACACAATAACGTAGACACAATAACGTAAACGCAATAACGTAGACACAATAATGTAAACGCAATAATGTAAATGGAGTCGCATTATGGATTACAAAACAATACGCAAAATAGTTGCGATGTCTAAAAGTAATGCAAAACCTTGTGATATTGCGGAAGAAGAATATCGCTTGCGCATTGATAATCCTGCAACGTATCGTTCTGGAATCATATTTGATGCGCATGAGATTTTTGCAATGTGCGTAACGGATCTTGTAACGTATATGAATGATATTGCGAATACTGAAAAAGCGGTTGAAAAAGCGTGGAGCGAGTTACCGCGGTTTGCTCAGCGCGAGTATTTAATGCAACTTATTGCGAAAGAAGTGCAAAATACCAACATTATTGAAGGTGTTCACAGCACTAGAAAAGAGCTTTCCAAAGCGCTTGCTGCTGCGAGTGAACAGAATAAGCATACGCGTTTTAGTGAATTTACTAAGCTTTTTCTTGAGCTTGCAGATTCTAAAGAAAAGTCTGTTGCGGCATCTGTTACGGACTCTGTTGCGGATTTGAATGTAAAGTCAGTCGAAAAGTCGTCTGTACAGTCAGTTGCAGATTCCAATGAGAGTAGCACTTCAATTCCGCAAACATTGCAAGATATACGAAAAATCTACGACAGCATTATGCAGGACGAATTAGAATCAGGCGATATTCCAGATGGTGAGATTTTTAGAAGTGGAAAAGTAAGTATTCGTGATGGTGCAAATAATGTAGTGCACGATGGCGATGCAACGGAAGCGGAAATTCAAAAGCATTTAACGCAGATGTTGCGTTTGATGAATAGCAACGAAGTCCCAACGCTTATCAAGGCGTGCATGTGCCACTATGCTTTTGAGAGCGTGCACCCGTTTTATGATGGGAACGGCAGAACTGGGCGGTTTTTACTTGCTTTGCAAATGCACGAGCAGCTTTCGATGCCAACAATTTTGAGCTTAAGCTCTATAATTTATGCAGAAAAATCTGGATACTATGCTGCCTTTTCCAAATCGCAAGAACTGTTTAATTGCAATGATTTAACTATGTTTTGCTGCACAATGTTGAAATATATTAAAAAAGCACAGAACGAAGTATTCGACAATATTGTTTTGCAATTAAAACAGATTATTTACTGCATGAATAAGCTGTTCAAGTTTTCCAAAAAAACAGCGATTTCTGAAGTGCAGTACGAAGTTATGACCATTTTGTTGCAAAATAAGCTTTTTTCGTATAATTCAACTCCGATGACTCGCAAGCAATTAAGTGAATACGTTGGCAATGCAATTGATGAGAAGATTGGTAATAGAAAGATTGTGAGTGCGCTTAACGGTTTGATTAAGCTTGGAATGGTTGACTCGTTGGGCGAACGCCCTATTCGGTATGAGCTTTCTAAAAAAGCGAATGAAATGTTTGCGTGAGGCAAGCGATGTTTTTGCGTGAGGCAAGTGATGTTTGGGAATGTAATGGCGATTGAGCGCGCGCTTGGCACGGGGATTATTATTTCCAGCAGCAAGCCGATTGCGCAGCGCGTTGAGCAGCGGATTCGCGATTTTGTTGATGAGTATGAATCGGTGCTTTCGCGCTTTCGTGAAGATTCGCTTGTTTCGCGCATGGCTCGTGCGGAGCATGGCGGCGATTTTGAGTTTCCAACGTGGGTGCAGCCGCTTTTTGCAATTTATGACGAGTTTTACGCTGCTACGCGCGGAGCTTTCGACGCGTGCGTTGGTGCGGATCTGCTTGCGCTTGGCTACGATAATTCTGTGCAATTCGTTCCGGAGTCGGTTGGCAGCGCGAGCAATGATAGTGTCAGTGTCAGTGGCAATTGGAGCAAATATCGCCGCGCTTTGCCAGTTAAGTGGGCAGATATTTCGCGAGATGACGACAGCACAACGCTTTGCACAAATCAACCAGTGCAGCTTGATTTTGGTGCAGCGGGTAAGGGCTATTTTGTAGATCTTGTAACGAATATTCTTAAAGACGAGCTTGGTGACGATTCGCTTTCGGATTGCGATTCGCTTTCGGATTGCGATTTTTTGGTAAACGCTGGCGGTGATATGCGCGCTTGTTTTAGCGATGAAGATTATCAAATAAAAGTTGCGCTGGAAAATCCTTTTGATACAACGCAAGCGGTAGGTGCGGCATCAATTGTAAGTGGAGCGTTGTGTGCATCGTCTAATGCGAGAAGGCGATGGAAAGTAAAAGACGCAAATTGTCTTGCAGCTAATGCTTTTGAATCTAATTGTCACAAATCTAATGGTTGCGAATCCGATGCTTTTGAATCTAATCTAATTGCCACTCACTTAATCAACGCTTTAGACGGCATTCCTGCTTGCGATTTATGCGCAAGCTGGGCATATGTTCCTGCTAAAACTTGCGCTTTTCCAACGGCTTATGCCGATGCGCTCGCAACTGCGTTGTTTGTTTCGCAAGAAAACGATTTGCAAAAAATCGTGCAAACCACCAGTGCTGAGTTTGCTGTAATGCTGCCAAATTGCGCGGCTTGCCAAGTTCGCAAAACGTCCGCCTTTCCCGCGCACTTTTTTGCGGACTAATGCTGGCGATGCTAACTAATGCCTAATAATGACGATGCGAGCTAACTTGCTTACGCAAATCGAAGCTCGTCGCAAACAATACGAGTCCTATCGCGATCAACTCCTAACTTTCAAGCGTGCGTAATATCATTCGTAATGTAGATGTATTTTAAGGTGTTGTAATCAACTTTTGTTTCCATGTACAACAAGGTATAATTAAAACGTAATTGCGGTGTGTGTTTGCGGACACGCACCTGTGGGAGCTGACATAGTTTCGGCTCCCTCTTTTATTTTGAGTGTTGAATAGTAATAGCGAATATCTAGAAATAGTGATAAACTCACTGGTAACAGCAGCCCCCTAAGCCTACTAACAGTGCTCAAATCTGGGGGTTCTTTTTCTGACTAATCGCCTTATTGTTTAATGCGTTGTTGCGTTGTGCTTTGTGTAACTCAAAGCTTGCATGCAGAAATCGAAGATCGTAAAAAGCGATGCGAATACTATCACTGCTGATTGTGTGCGCTTACAGTAGAATATTAAAGAACGCTTATTTAATTATTGCGTAATATTGCGTAATTATTGCGTTTATTTAATTATTGCGTATACGCGTGCACAAATTGCACAAATAGGGAGCAGCAAAATGGACACTCGCAAAGAAGAAGAACGCGCGGAATTACATCGCACGATTTGGAAGATTGCCGACGATTTGCGGGGTTCTGTTGATGGTTGGGACTTCAAAGCATACGTGTTGTGCACAATGTTTTATCGCTATATTTCCGAGAATTTATGCGATTTTATTAATAAGAACGAGCACGAATCTAAAGACGGCGATCCAAATTTTGATTATGCAACAATAAGCGATGAGGATGCCGAGCCTCTTCGCAGTGAAATGATCTCGGCTAAAGGCTTCTTTATACTTCCTAGCGAACTGTTTTGCAACGTGCTTAAGAATGCTCCTCAAGATAGCAATTTAAACGAAACATTAAGTCGTGTGTTCCGCAATATTGAAGCTTCTTCTCAAGGAACTGATTCCTCTGACGATTTTAAAGGATTATTCTCCGATTACGATGTGAATAACATTAAGCTTGCAGACACTGTTGAAGGCAGAAATAAGCGTTTTGTTAGGTTATTGCAAGTGATTAGTGAGATGAAGCTTGGCAGCGTAAACAACAATGTGATTGAGGCTTTTGGCGATGCTTACGAATATTTGATGGGCTTGTACGCTTCTAATGCTGGCAAGTCTGGCGGCGAATACTTTACGCCTGCAGAAGTCTCAATGCTGCTCACGCGCCTTGGAACAGTTGGAAAATCAAGCATTTCAGACGTATACGACCCAGCATGCGGATCCGGGTCGCTTCTGCTAAAAGCCAAAAAAGTGCTAGGCATTGAAAACATTAATGGCGGTTTTTACGGTCAGGAAAAGAACGTTACTAGCTACAACTTGTGCCGCATGAACATGTTTTTGCACGATGTGAATTTTGATAAGTTTACTATTACGTGCGGTGATACTCTTATAAAACCGATAATCAAGGATAATAAAAAGTTTGAGCTAGTGGTTTCTAATCCGCCTTATTCCACGAGTTGGGAGGGGGATTCTAATCCGTGTATGATTAATGATTCTCGTTTTGCTCCAGCTGGTGTGCTTGCTCCAAAAAGCAAGGCAGACATGGCATTTGTTTTGCACTGCTTGGCGTATTTGGCAGAAAATGGTGCTGCTGCAATTGTTTGCTTCCCAGGAATTATGTACCGCGGCGGAGCTGAGCAGAAGATTCGCCAATATTTAGTTGAGCGTAATGCTGTTGATTGCGTTATTCAGCTTCCGAGCAACTTGTTCTTTGGCACTTCGATTGCTACGTGCATTATGGTTTTGCGCAAAAACAAGCAAAATGACACTTCTATATTGTTCGTTGATGCAAGTAAAGAGTTTGTAAAGTCAACGAATAGTAACAAGCTTTCGGATGAGAATATTGAGCAAATTGTTCAGTGGTACACTTCTAGGCAAGATGTGGAGCATATTGCGCACGTTGCGTCTTTGGAAGAAGTGGAATCCAATAAATATAATCTTTCAGTTTCCACATACGTTGAAGCAGAAGATACTCACGAAAAGATTGATATTACAGAGCTTAATGCGCAATTAAAAACGATTTGCGCTCGCGAGCAAGAGTTGCGCGAGCAGATTGAGAAGATTGTAAGCGAGATTGAAGCTGGCGGCGTTAACTCTGATAATAGCGAGGTGGCTCAATGACTAGCAAACTTGAGGAATTAATCGCTGAGCTTTGCCCGAATGGTGTGGAGTATAGGAAAGTTGGCGATATTAAAAAAGATAAAGCAATTAGGCTTATATCTCCGAGTCTGAAAATTAAATCGAACGATTACAAAAATGAGGGATCTGTTCCAATAATCTCGCAGGAATTAGAGTTTATTTCTGGATATTCAGATGTATTTGATCCAAATATTCCTAATTCAGAATATGTATGTTTCGGCGACCATAGTGAGCATATAAAATACGTTAATTTTGCTTTTGTGCAAGGTGCAGATGGACTTAAAATTATTTCTGTTAATAATGAAGTTATACTAGCCAAGTATTTTTATTATGCTATATCAAATTATTATGTTAAGCATAATAATTATGAACGTCACTTCAAATATCTGATGGATACTGAAATACCAGTGCCGCCGCTTGAGGTTCAAGAGGAGATTGTGCGGATTTTAGATACGTTTACAGAGCTTACAGCAGAGCTTACAGCAGAGCTTACAGCTCGTAAAAAGCAATACGAATACTATCGAGATACACTGCTTACATTTGACGACAACAATCCTCTTCACTCGCTTATATCGCGCTGCTGCCCGAATGGTGTTGAGTATAAGAATCTTAAAGAATTAGGTTCATTCTTTGGTGGATTGACTGGTAAGAATAAGAATGATTTTGTTGATGGAAATGCTCGTTATATAACCTATAAAAATGTGTATTGTAATGCAGCTGTAGATTTCTCTACAAATGATTTTGTTAAGGTTTCTGATGGTGAAAAGCAAAATGTTTTACAATATGGTGATGTAATTTTTACCGGCTCATCTGAAACTCCTGATGAATGTGGTTTTTCGTCTGCTGTTACCTGTCGCCTAAATGAAGAAGTATATTTAAACAGTTTTTGTTTTGCTTTTCGATTCAACGATGTAAGCATGATGAATCCTGATTTTTCTAAATATCTGTTTCGTTCAAGTGCGTTGCGTTCTCAAATAAAGCGAACTGCTAACGGTGTTACGCGATTTAATGTATCTAAAGCATTAATGAGTAAAGTAACAATCCCCATCCCACCTCTAGAAGTACAGCATCAAATCGTACAAATTCTGGATCGCTTTGACGCGTTGTGCAATGATTTAACTCAAGGACTGCCTGCAGAAATCGAAGCTAGACGCAAGCAATACGAGTACTATCGCGATCAACTCCTTACCTTCAAGCGTGCATAATAGAAAAATGTGAGTAAGAGTAAGAAAGAAGGAAGCAAAATGAAAATTGTGTTAGAGAATCAAGATAGCACTGTAATGTCTACGTTCACGCCGAGTGAGCGAAACGACGGCAGCTATCAAAGCGAAGCACAACTCGAAGAAGAGTTCATTAACATTTTGCAATCCCAAGGCTACGAGTACGCTCACATTCACAACGAGAAAGATCTTATAGCAAATCTTCGAGTGCAAATCGAAAAGCTCAACGACTATCATTTTTCAGATGGCGAATGGGAAAGATTTTTCAAAGAAAATATTGCAAACAGCACTGACGATATAGTTAAGAAAACAGATACTATTCAGCGAGATAACGTTAAAATACTCAAAAAAGATAACGGCGAAGGTAAAAACATAAATATTATTGACAAAGAAAATATTCACAAGAATATTGTGCAAGTAATCAACCAATATGCTGTTAATGCAAACGATAATGCAAGCGATAATGATGCAAATGGCCCTGCGCGTAGTAATCGTTACGATGTGACTGTTCTAGTAAACGGCTTGCCGATGGTTCATATTGAGCTAAAGCGCAGGGGTGTGCCTATTAGAGAAGCGTTCAATCAGATTAACCGTTATGCTCGCGACTCATTTTGGGCTGGAAGCGGGCTATTTGGATACGTGCAAATTTTTGTAATCTCAAACGGCTCTGAAACAAAGTATTACTCTAACTCAACTCGCAATAATGCTTACAATGAGCAGAAAAGTAAAGGATCTAGCAAAACAACAACAAGTAACAGTTTTGAATTTACAAACTATTGGTCCGATGCTCAAAACACTATAATCTCTGACTTATGCGATTTTGCTAAAACATTCTTTGCAAAGCACGTAATTCTTAACATTCTTACAAAATATTGCGTTTTTAATGCAGACAAATGCTTGATGGTTATGCGACCATACCAGATTACTGCAGCAGAAAACATAGTGAATCGCGTAAAATACATGTTTGCTAATGCAAGTAAAATGCCATCATCGGAGCGCCAAAAGGGTGGTTATGTTTGGCATACTACTGGATCGGGTAAAACGTTAACTAGCTTCAAAACCTCGCAGCTAGTAAAAACTTTGAAAGACGCAGAAGGCAATAATCTTGTTGACAAAGTTTTGTTTGTGGTAGATCGTAAAGATCTTGACTATCAAACAATGAGAGAATATAACGCGTTTGAAAAAGGGGTCGCAAATAGTAACACTTCAACAGCTGTACTTACAAAACAGCTAGAAGACAATACCGAAAAATGCAGGCTTATTATAACCACTATTCAAAAGCTTAGTAGATTTATAAGCAACAACCCAAGTCATGAAATTTACAAAAAGCGCATAGTGTTTATTTTTGACGAATGCCACCGAAGCCAGTTTGGAGGCATGCATGCGGATATTGTAAAACACTTTAAAAATAGCTTGCTTTTTGGGTTTACTGGCACGCCAATTTTTGAAGCGAACGCTGCTGGCTCCGACGCTACGCATCTTTCTACAACCGAGCAAACTTTTGGACCTTGCTTGCATACTTACACAATCATTAACGCGATTAACGATAAAAACGTGTTGCCATTCCGCGTAGAATACGTTGCTACTGTAAAAACGTCTAGCGAGTTGGAAAAAGCAACAGACGAATTGGTTGCAGATATTAATCGTCCCGAGGTAATTAAGCACAAAGATCGCGTGCATAATGTCGTTCAATACATTATTGAGCATTTTAGTCAAAAAACGTATCGCAACGAGAAAACTTACAAATACAAGCGCATTCTTAACGTTAAAGAACTTGCTGCTGATAAGCATAACTCTGTAGAACCTAAAAAATCTTCTGAAGCAGTTGACGTAAACGGCTTTAATTCAATCTTTGCTGTTGCGGACATTGAGCTTGCAAAATTGTATTACAACGAGTTCAAAAAGCAGCAGCAAAATCTGCCGCCAAGCGAACGCTTAAAAGTGGTAACTATTTTTAGCTATGCAGTAAACGAGGGTGAGTCAGATTCTTCGGAGTATAGCAACGGCATGGGTTCTCTTGGAGAAGAAAATTCTGAAAGCACTGCAAGACTTGACGCAAATTCGCAAGAATTCTTGGAAAGCGCTATAAACGACTACAATCAAATGTTTGGAATGCACTACGATACGTCAAACAGTGAGTTTCAGAGTTACTATAAGGATGTGTCAATGAGGATGAAGAATAAGGAAATTGACGTTTTGATTGTAGTCAACATGTTCCTAACTGGTTTCGATGCAACAACTTTGAACACGCTTTGGGTAGATAAAAATCTTCGCATGCATGGGCTTATTCAAGCGTTTTCGCGCACAAATCGAATATTGAACTCCGTTAAAACGTTCGGAAACATTGTGTGCTTTAGGGATTTGAGCTATCAAGTTGACAAAGCGGTAGCTCTTTTTGGAGATAAAGATGCGCAAGGTATTGTGCTTTGCCCTACCTTTGAGCAGATTTTCAACGGTTATGTTGATGCTAATGGATCTGAGCGCTGCGGATACAGTGATTTAGTAAATGAGCTTATGGAAAAGTATCCGCTACAAGGATTCAATATTGTTGGAGAAGAGAATCAGAAAAAGTTTATATCGCTTTTTGGTAATATTTTGCGCTTGCGTAACATGCTGAAAGCTTTCGATCAATTTGAAGGCAACGAGATAATCAAAGAGCGCGATATGCAAGATTACTTGGGGCATTACCAAGATTTGCATGAAGAATGGAAGTGCAAAGAGCAAAAAGGCGAGATTGCAGACATTACGGACGATGTTGTGTTTGAGATGGAGCTTGTGCGCCAAGTAGAAGTAAATATTGACTACATTTTGATGTTAGTAGAACGCTACCATAGCAAGCATTGTAAAGATAAAAATGTTCTTGCTTCTATTAAGGTGGCGATTGACGCTAGCCCGCAGTTGCGTAGTAAAAAGAAGCTTATTGAAGGGTTTATTGCGCAGCTTAATGAGAAGGAGCTTGAAAAGCTTGTGGATTATGGCGGTACAACTACTGTTTACGATTCGAACGGCAACAAGGTGAGTATTGTTGATTGCTGGAGCGAGTATGTTGAGCAAAAGTATAATCATGACTTGGCGCAACTTGTGCAAAGCGAAGGATTAAACGATGATTTGACTCGCAAGTTTATGGAGAAATCTTTTAGCGCTGGCGAAGTGAGCGAGCTTGGTACAGATATTAATGATTTAATGCCTAGAATGAGCAGATTTGGCGCTGCGGCTCAAGCGCGCGCTGAGAAGAAAAGTCGCATTGTGGAAAGTATGAGAAAACTATTTAATGAGTTTGTTGGACTTGTCGGCTTTAGTAAAAACGAAAGATAATTATCGTTATCAATATCATTTTTGTAATATTTGCGTGTTTTTTGCGTCGAACTATATCAATCTACATGATATGTCGATATTATGTACCTGTGGGGCCTTTGTAATGGCAAGTTTTAGTTGGGTGCGCTCAATTTGGGGTAGAGCGCGTAGATATGCAGGAAATGCGTTAACGCAAAAGGCGTAAAACGCGTGAGAAGTGCGGAATCGCAAGAAGACGCGGAAGAACGCGAGGAGATGTTATGCGCGCGTGTGTAAAAGTGCGCCGAATTATTCGTGACTCGGCTGCACTGATTCTGGCTGTGTGCATGTTGGTAGGTTGCATAGTTAGCTCGTTTGCTACAACTATTCCAGCTTTTGCAACAGATGCAGATCGTTCGTATACTAGCTGGACAGAAGTTTCTAAAGCAATTAACAATGAATTGCTACAAGGTCAATCAGAATACAATAGTGGCAATAATTCTGGAGCTGCAACTCGATTTGAAGCAGCATACAATTCAGTTTACGTTGCTTCTAACATGATTACGGTTGTGCGAGATGCAATCGGGCAGAATAAAGTTCAAGCACAAACTGATCAATTCCAGCAGCTGCAAACGCTTGTATACCAGCAAAATCAAACTTCGCAAATAAGTGCTGTTTCAACTGCTCTTGCAGCGGATGTTGCACAAACTGCATCTAGTCTAGATGCCAACTCAAAAGTGGATAAGCCAAATGTTTATGCACAAAAGTTGCGTGCGCAAATTAAAGCAGAGCGCAAAAAGCTAGATGCTGCAAAAAAGAAAAACCTTGGACGCAATGGTCGTACGTGGGGTCAAGTTGCTCGAGAAATGAATGTTATTCTCGACAAATCTGTTGCAAAATACAAGTCTGCAAAAGGTAATAAAACTCAAGTAGCAGCCGCAGTTGATTTAATTAACGAAGCCTATTACCAGTATTACGAAAAGCTCGGTTTCGAGAAGAACGTGATGAATGCAATAAGCGGAAGTCGCGTTTCGACTGTCGAATATCAATTCAAAGAGTGCCGCCAAACAATGAACAATGGCGGAACTATTGAGCAAGCTAAAAAGTTTGTAACGGATCTTAAAGCGATGCTTATTGAAGATGCAGCAAAATTAGACAAAGGTGCATCTTCAAGCGCAAATCCATTTATGCAATTCATAACTAGCTCATTTGGTCAAGCTTTCGTAATTTTGCTTCGTGAAGGTTTGGAAGCGTTGCTAGTTGTTGCAGCAATTATTGCTTACCTTGTTAAATCCGGTCACAAGAATATGGTGAAGTATATTTACCTAGGTATTGCGGCTGGAATTGTGGCATCTCTCGCTGTAGCTGCACTATTCGGATTGCTGTTTAATGGCTCTGGTCCGCAGCAGGAGATTACAGAAGGCGTTGTTGCATTGTTCGCAATGCTTATGCTGCTTTACACGAGTAACTGGATGATTTCTAGATCTTCAGTGCAAGCATGGAATAAGTATATTAGTGAGCAAACAACGGCAGCAGTTTCTAAGGGAAGCTTGGTTTCTTTAGCGTTATTGAGTTTCCTTGCGGTGTTCCGCGAAGGTGCTGAAACTGTAATCTTCTATCAAGCAATCTTTGCAGTTTCAAACGGAGCTGACTCTATGATTTGGGGAGGCTTCATTTCCGCTGCTGCAGTTCTTGTAGTGATATTCTTGCTAATTCGTTTCGCATCTGTGCACATACCAATTCGCCCATTCTTTACTGGAACAAGTGCTCTTATGTCTGTTCTCGTAGTGATTTTTGCAGGCGGTGGTGTGCACGCGTTAATCGAGGGCGACGCTCTCGAAGGAATGTATATTCAAGGCTTGCCAACTAACGATTGGCTTGGGTTCTATCCGTATGTTGAGACGATTGTTGCTCAAATTGTGGCAGCAATTGTTGTGATTTCACTGCTTTGCGTATCTATTGCGCGAAGTCGTGGGAAACGCGCGATAGAAAATAAATAAGCAAAACAACAAATAACCAACTAGTAAATAATTAATAAACAACCAATAACAACAATTAAATAAAAATAACTAACAACAAACACAGAAGGTTAGATATGAAGAATAATAAAATGATGGCAATTGCAGCTTTGGCTCTTGCTGGACTGCTTGCTCTTGCTGGCTGCGGTTCTAATGGCAATTCAGCTAAGACTGATGCTAAGTCACAAGCAACCGAGCAGAAGGCTGACGACAAGGCTGATGACAAGGCTGATGACAAGGGCGGCGATAAGGGCTTTGAGGAGGTTCCAGTTGGTCCTCACCAAGATCAGAACATTGGACCTCTTACTATTGGTGCCGTATACTTCCAGCCAGTTGATATGCTCCCAGCCGGCATGGGTTTGAAGGCAAGCGAGGCTAGCTTCCACCTTGAAGCCGATATTCACGCAAACAAGGAAGGCGCCAAGCTTGGCTACGGTAAAGGCGAGTTCATTCCAGATTTGACTGTGAATTATGAGATTGTCGATACGGCAAGCGGTGAATCCGTTGGCAAGGGTACTTTCATGCAGATGAATGCTTCCGACGGTCCTCACTACGGTGCAAACGTTAAGCTTGACAAAGCTGGAAAATACAAGCTCTTGCTTTCTATTGAATCCCCAGAAAAGAAGGGTTGGATGCTTCACGTCGATCCTGCTACCGGCGTAACCGGTCGCTTCTGGACTGAGCCAATTAAGGCAACCTTCGACGATTGGAAGTACACTCCTCGTCAGTGGTAGTGATAGCTAGTTAATAATTAGCGATTAATTAATAATTTTAGTAAATAATAAGTAATAGCAAAGGAGGGAGTTATGCTCAGACTGTTTGTGGCAGTTATGCCTGGGCTGCTCCCTCTTGCGCTACTCACAATGGGATTAAGCACATCGCTTACTGTTGGCGAGGGGCGAGATAAGCCTCTAAGTGCACGTTGGAGATTGTATGGGCTGTCTGCAGGCACAGTTGCAGCTCTTATTTTTGCTATACTTCGCGCATCTGTAGTAATTAATCAGCGAAACTTTATTAATATGCCGGCTTTGTGCATTGCAGTTCCGCTTGATATTGCTGCAATTATTGTGGTTATTTTTTCACGCAAAATAGTAAGAAATTGGCGTAATTGCCCGCTTTTAATGCACATAAGTAACGTGATTGGCGCATGTTGCTTAGCGTTTACTGTGTTTTATGCTTTGCCAGATGTTATTTTGCAGCTTACTATTTTCGTAGATTCAAGCACTCCGCCTTTTACATCAGACATGTTGCTTCGCGCGCTGGGTTTTGTACTTGGCGTTATTGCTGCTATTTGCTTAAGCCTTATGGTTCGTTCTTTGCGCACTACATCTAACGCGATTTCTTTCAAAATTGCTGTAGTTTTAAGCATGATTATTTTGCTAGTGCAGCACATAACTTCACTTTTGCAGATTATGCAAGGAAGCATTCTGCTTTATATGGATGACTTTTCTTTCAGCGTGCTTGTTTGGCTAATTAATAACGCTCCGTTAATGATTATGGCGCAAATTAGCGTGTTTATGATTCCTGCTGCTGTATCCGTAATAATCGGCTTTAAAACGGCTGTAGTTGGTGAAAATGCTGCAGAAATTCGCACGAAGCGAGCGTTTAAAAGGAAATCTCGAAAGTCTGCGCTCGCAGCTCTTTTGGCTGCTATCACAGTAATACTTACGCTTACTGTAGGCGTATCTATTATGAATATTAAACCAACTCTTACGCCTCCAGAACCGTATGAATTGCACGATGGCGTTGCGACTATTAATTACGTTCAAGTTTCAGATGGTCATTTGCATCGCTTCCAATACAAAGCAAAAGACGGCACTGTTATGCGCTTTATAATCATTAAAAAGAATGGTGGAGCGTATGGCGTTGGCTTGGATGCTTGCGAAAACTGTGGAGATGCAGGCTACTATGAAAAAGACGGTAAGATTATTTGCCGTAAGTGCGACGTAGCAATTAATTTGGCAACTATCGGTTTTAAAGGTGGTTGCAATCCGATTCCGTTCCCGTATAAGGCTGGGCATGGCAAAATCACAATTCATACTGCTGATTTAGACGTGCTCAGTTCGCATTTTAAGTAAGGGAGAGTTGCTATGTTTATGATGCGCATGGTTGCTCGATCTCTTGTGCGGCAATTGAAGAAGCGTGTGTTAATTGCGCTCGTAGTGTGCTTAAGCGCGTGCGTTAGCGTGTCAATGCTTAGCGTTGTGTACGACGTTGGAGACAAGATTAACGCAGAGCTCAGCTCGTACGGTTCAAATATTGTGGTTCAGCCAAAATCAAGCGCTGTTGTAAATGATTTGTATGCTTCTCGCGAGCAGATTGATACTAATAGTTCTGGGAGTTTAAAGGCTGCGGAAAGCCACGAGTCTACTGCTTTTTTGAAGGAATCAGACGCTGCAAAAATAAAAATGATTTTCTGGGCGTTTAATATCACTAATTTTGCGCCGAAAATAAAAGTTCACGCAAATCTTGAAGTGAAATCTTCTGGCGATTTGGTAGTGCCTATTATTGGAACTTGGTTTAATCGTAAACTTGCGCTCGCTTCCGGGGAGACAACAGTTGTTGGTGTTAGAGGTTTGCGTTCTTGGTGGAAGATTAATGCAGGTCGTTGGGCAAAAGATAATAAATCTGAAGCAATGGTAGGTGCGCAGCTAGCTGAGCGTTTGCAGTTAAAAATTGGTCAGCATTTGCGTTTGATTCGTGACGGGCGCGAGGTTTCGTTGCGCTTGGTTGGCGTATACGATTCTGGCGACGACGACAATAACGCAATCTACGCAAGTTCTAGCGATGCTCAAAGCCTTGCAAATAAGCAGAATAAGGTTGATTCGATTGAAGTAAAGGCTCTTACTACTCCTGAAAATGATTTAGCGCGAAAGGCTGCTAAAAATCCGGCAGCTCTCAGCCAGGAAGAGTGGGAAACTTGGTATTGCACAGCTTACCCGAGTTCGATTACTTACCAAATTGAGGAGGTAATTCCTGGAGCTGTTGCAAAGCAGGTTCGTCAAGTTGCAGCGTTGCAGGGTAACGTATTAAATAAGACGCGCGCTGTTATGGTTTTGATGACTGCGTTGAGTTTAATTGCTGCAGCTGTTGCTGTGGCGAATCTTATGGCTGCTTCAATTTCTGAGCGTTCTGGCGAGCTTGCTTTACTCAAGGCGTTAGGTGCGCGTGATGGTGCTGTTGCTCGTCTTATGCTTATGGAAACTGCGGTTATTGCGTTTGGTGGAGCGTTACTAGGCATGGCTTTGGGATTTGCAGTGGCGCAGATTATTGGTTTCACAGTGTTCGGCTCTGCGATTTTGTTCCGACCGATGGTATTTGTTCTGGTGTTCGTGCTGCTTGCGTTGACTGTGCTTGCGGCTGCAGGCTCGTCGATTCGTTCGATTTTGAGTGTGCGTCCTGCGGAGGTGCTTCATGGCAGGTAAATCTTATATGACTTCCAACAATTCTATGTTTATAACCATGCTGTTTAGCGCGGTATTTCGTCGAAAATCGCGTGCTCTAATGGCTGTTATTGCAACGCTTGTTGGTGCTGCTACGCTGTTTTGTTTAGCTGCAATCTGCCTTGTTGTACCTCAACAGATGAGCGATGAAATGCGCGCGTATGGAGCGAATATTATCGTAACTCCAATTGAGGGCGAGTGGAAAAACGGTATTGATCGCGCAATGGTTTTGCACACAAACGATATGGTTCTTGCAAAAGGTGCTATGCGATCTGCTACATATCGTTACGAAAACGTGCGTATTAATGCAGCTCCGTATGTTTTAGCAGGAATAGATGTTCGTTCAGTAAAGTCGCTTAATAAGCATTGGAATGTAGACGGCTCTTGGCCTAGCAGTGGCAATGTTATGGTTGGGCGAGATGTAGCTCTTGCGATGGGCTTAAAAATAGGCTCTCGTATTGCGATTGCGTATAGATCTTCGGATAATACTGCCGGCTCGCATAAACCAGCGGAGAAGTCTGCAAATCAGTCTGCAAGTGAATCTGCAAATAAGTCTACAAATCAGTCTGCAGATAAGCCAGCAGAGAATCAAGCGCAAAATTCTGCTGCAAATTCTTCAGATCAGTCTGCGCAAAAATCTTCTCAACAAAAGCTCGTTGAAGGCAGAGTCTCAACGGATATTATGGATACTCACGGTACAACTTTCCGCGTTTGTGGCATTTTGGACACAGGCGGTGCAGAGGATTCTATGCTATATGCGCTAAACGCAGATGTAAATTCTCTTACGGGAGTTAAGCGTGGTGCGGATGTTATTGCTTACTCGTCTTCTGCACCTAGCGTTGATGCGGTTGTTAGAAGCATTAACGATATGACTTCTATGCGTGTGCGCGCTCAGCAAGTTACTAAAGTTACTGCTGCTGACACTGGTATTATTACTATGCTTCGCAGCCTGTTCTGCATTGTATCGCTAGTTGTTTTGGTACTGATGATGGTTGGTGTGAGCACTACGATTTCTTCGATCGTGCAGCAGCGTCGAAATGAAATTGGTTTGCGCAAAGCTTTGGGTGCGAGCGCACGGAGTATTGGCGTGGAGTTTACTGCTGAAGCTGGATTATATGGCTTCATTGGCGGTATTGCTGGTACTGCGGTAGGGTATGTGTTTGCTCGTTTGCTTGCTGCAATGGTGTTCTCGAGAGATTTGGGTGTGAACTGGTGGCTAGTCGTGTTCTCTATTGTATTTAGCGTTGCTGCGTCTTGCGTTGCTGCGTTGCCGCCTGTTTTGCGCGCTTCAAAAATTGACCCTGCGATTGTGCTTCGAGAAGAATAGTTTTAATCGTAAATTTAGAGATTGTTTAAGATTTGAGTTAAGGATTTGAGTTAAGGATTTAATATGACAGAGAATATAGAAAATAAGTTGGAAAGCACGGAGTCTAATCCAAAAATGCTGTTGACTTTGGATCATATTTCCAAGATTTACGGCTCTCTACGCGCGGTTGACGATTTGTCGCTTACTGTGCCAGAAGGCGAGTGGCTTTCAATCGTTGGCTCCAGTGGCTCTGGTAAAACCACGCTAATGAACATTATTGGCTGCATGGATTCGCCATCTAAGGGTTCCGTGTCTTTGCAAGGACGCAAACTTGAGGATTTGAACGCGGGTCAACTTGCTGACGTTCGTAAAAACGTAATCGGTTTAGTTTTTCAAAAGTTTTATCTTGTTCCGCATTTAACGGCAGTTGAAAACGTGATGGTTGCGCAATACTATCATTCTGTTGTTGACGAAGCTCAAGCGATGGATGCTTTGGATCGTGTGGGTTTGAAGGATCGTGCTCACCATTTACCAAGCCAGCTTTCTGGCGGCGAGCAGCAGCGTGTGTGCGTTGCTCGTGCGCTTATCAACTGCCCTAAGTTGCTTCTTGCGGATGAGCCGACTGGTAATTTGGACGAAAAAAATGAGCAGATTGTGCTCGACTTGTTTAAGCAGCTGCACAAGCAAGGCACGACGATTATTGTTGTAACTCACGATTCTTTGGTAGCTCAGTGCGCGGATCGCGAAATTATGCTCAACCACGGTGTACTTGTTGGTGAGCGTTGGAATAACGAGGATGCTCGCAAAGCATACGAGGCGATTGGCGGCAAGCCTGCGTTTACGAGTGCGCATATTGATGAAAGCGTTGCAGAGGCTTTGCAAGACCATGAGCCTACTAAGTCTCCTAAATTAGTGAATTTAGATGATTAGTTGCGTGGGTTTTAAAATATACAAGATTTGAGGGCGATGATTTTATGATTTCAGATAATATGTTTCACGATGTTTCACGCGACGATTTGAAATCCAAAAAAGTTACGAAAACCGTTGCTGCGCTTGCGATTGTAGCTGCGTCGTCTGCTATGTTTTCTGCTTGCGGCGAGCCGAGTGCTGTGCCGATGAATGACGAGTTTGCAGGAAACTCTGGTCAAAGCGCGGATGATGGCGGTAATCCTTCAGGCAAGTACGATGCTGGTGCTCAGCAATCTAAGTCTTCTGCGCAAAGTGAGGATTCTGGGGATTCTAAAAACCAATCTAAAACTGATACTGGCAATTACAAAGATGGTGACTATAAAGTCAAAGCTACGTATGGTCCGGTTGCAGAAGACAGTTTCGATGTGCGCTTAAGCGTTGCAAATGGGAATATTAGCGATGTGCAAATGACGCCTCATCCGTTTACGCCGATTTCAAGAGGTCATATGGATGCATTCTCAAAGGCTATTCCAGGAAAAATCGTTGGAAAGCCGTTGAAAGATTTGCATATTTCGGTTGTTGCTGGAGCAAGTTGGACTAGCGACGCATTCAATAAAGCTCTTGACGTTGCTCGCCAAGAGGCTTCAATTCAATCCGCAAAATAATCTACAACCACCTTAATCCTTGACTTCAAGAATAGTGCCTTCGTCGCGAATCATCGTTGCTGCCATAGCTCCGGTTGCTGCCATAAATGGAATAATCGCATTACTGTATTCGTCCATGAACTGTGCAAAATCATGATTCCAAGAAATAATCGCAACGTACAAAAGAAGGAACTCAACTGCTGTAAATACTGCCCACTTAAGAATCCAAATAAGCGTTTTTTTAATAAGTTTTATAGAATCCTTGCTCATGAGTTGTTTCCCTTCCAATTTGCTGTTTTGTTTGTGAGCATTGTAGCTAATTCGCGTACATTGCTTCTCGTTCGTATGTATTTTGTATTTCTAGTATAAATATTGCAATTCTTTGCAACAATATGATGTACTCAAAACTCAGTACTCAAGATTGCGCGGAAAATGTTTGTAATTAGACTTAAAGCAACGCACAAATGTGTTGCGCAAATACGTTACAAATACAAGGAGATACAAACATGAACAGCGCAAATATGGGTAGTGTAAGCAGTGATTTTGGTATAAACTCTTGGCTGCCAGAAGATAACGTAAACAAAATAGGAAACGCTAGTGAAAATAGCATTAATCAAATTCAAAATCAGGAAGATAAACTTTCGGAAAATAGTAGCGAAGAGCTTTCACAAGATGAAATTGATGAATTAGCTAAGCAATTAGAAGAATTCTTTACAAAATATATTGTGCTAGAAAATGGCTCTTTTGTTGTAAAAGAAGACGCCATTATTGCAGACGGTTATGGAGATCGCATAGAAGATTTTCGCAAAGCTGCAAAAGGATTTAACGTTGTAATAGAAAAGCAAAATAAGCATTAATTCTTTAAAAATCGCTTTGATCCGTAGGGTGACCTTGTGGGCGCTTTATTACTCGCCACAAAATCACTAGTGCTAAGACGCCATTTGCAATTCCGTAGTAATAAAGCCAAGGAACGTGAATAAGCCCACAAATAAAGCATGTAATAATATTTGTTAAATTATTTGAGTAATTGCTAAGTATTTGCTTATTTTGCAATTCGACTTTTTTGCGTTCTTGCGTAAGAGCCATGCTTTCTTTGTTGCTGTCTATGCTCTTAACGTCACTACTTATATCGCTAGAGTTAGTGCTATCGAGTTCTGCAGTATTATTTGCTTCATTTGCATTAGTTGCGTTACTTGTGTTTTTTCCTTCAAGAACACTTTTTCGCAAGAAAAAATATGCATAAGAATACAATGCAACAGAAAGAAGTCCTAGAACAAGCCACAAAACGAAAAAGCCAAAGCTACGCATAAAAGCAGCTGTTGAGGCAAGCGCCATCGCAGCTACTTCTGCGGAGTGCAATACTACTAATCGTTTTGTCATATAATCCTGCTGCAATCATTATTAAAGATGAATTTTAACGCAACTAAAAGTCACATATTGTTACTTATTATAAGCACATATGATTTACGCGCAGTACTTGTAATCATTTCTTACTACACAATTTGCCCTACTTTGCGCGCGTTTATAAAGTAGAATATAAGAAAAGTAGCGTGTGATTGCAAGAAAGCCATTATGCCAAAAACGTATGCAATAGTAGATAACGACCAACTAGTTTTAGCGGTTATGCGAAACGTGCTCAGCAAGCTTTTGCCGAGTGAGTACGCGTGCAAATGGTGCGTAAAATCAGGCGTGCAAGCTTTGAAATATTGCCAAGTAGCAAAAACAACCCCAGATTATATTTTGATAGATATGTCAATGAAAGACATGTCTGGAGTAGACGTAATACGCGCAATTCGCGAGAAAAACAATAACATTATTTTAATTGGTATGACTTCTTACGATTGTAGATCCTACGCTTCTATGGTTGCGCAAGTTGGTGGGCAGGCAATGGTTGCTAAAGACAATTTCAAAGGACTAGCAGAAGCTTTGCAATATTGCGATAATCAAAATGTGTATGGCTGCCGTTGCGTTAAAGATGTTGCTTACGATTTTGCTACTCCGCAAGAATCTTTTATTAGGCTTTCTAAATCAAGGTCGCGCAGCGTTTTGCCGCCGCAAGAGCTAAAAATCATGGAACTGCTTGCTAAAGGCTACACGACGAATCAGATTGCGGCTCAACTTGGTCTTATGCCAAACACTGTAAACACGCATATTCATAGGATTTACAAAAAATTGCATGTTTCTAATCGCGTACAAGCAATATCCGCATTTGCTGCAATGCAAAATCGTGAGCAAACTAGCAATATGCAATATGCTTATAATTTGCCGCAAAATCATCCGAATATTTTGCAAGAAACGGATAGCGCATGTTAATGAAAACATTTTCGCGCGTTATTGAGTTGGTTAAAAGCTGGAAAATTCAGCGAACTTTATTCATAATATTGGCGATTCTTGTAGTGTCAATGGATGTGCAATTTTGCCATACAGCTGGGTTGTGGAATAATCCATTACAATCTGCGTGTCAATACGTTTGGATGTTTGCAATATTTCTTTTGATTGCTTTTCCGCGTCAAATATCACTCGTAACTCCGATTTTGTATTGCGTAACGTTAGCAGTACCAGGCGTAAATGCAACTTGCGTGCTTTTTTCGTTGATTGCTAGCATGTTTGTTGCAGGCTTTTACGATTCGTGGAAGTATTTGCTTTGTGTGTACATAGTTTCGCTGAATATTATGTACTTTGCAAAAATGGCGTATATTCCGTTTACTTTTCCTTGTTTTATTCTTATTTCTATGATTTGCGGTTACGCTTTGCGCAAGTATTTGAACATGTTGGAAGAAAATAATCGCGCAAAAATGAATATTGTACGAAGCAAGTTCCAGTCTTATATTGCGTCTGTTGCGTTGCAATTGCACGACGATGTGAACAATGAGATTACTGATATTACGTTGCTTGCAACGGATGCTTTATATGCTGAGAACAATGAACATACAAAAGAATCGTTAGAGCAGATTATTGAACATTCGCGTAATGCACTTTCCAAAGCGAGACTTGTTATCAGCCTGCTTGAGCAAGCTGAGCATAAGTATGATGATTCTTTAGATTCAAATATTGCCAGCACGCAGTTCGTTTATGGTTCTAATAGCAATGATCGCATGAATTTGACTGATTTTTTATGCAATATTCGTGCGCGTTTACAGGCTGAACGGCAAATTTGTGAGCAGCTTGGGTACTATGGCTCTGTAATAGTGGTTGATAAAAGTTCGGGGAGTGGTGATTTTACTGCATCTGCAACTGTTAGTACTGAAAAGGCTCAATGTGCGATTAGCATGTGCAGCGAGTTGCTTACTAATATTCGCAAGCATTGCAATACTAGCGTTGATTTTTCTATGAATGTTACGGTTGATGAGCGCGAATGCAAAATAATGTGCATGAATTCGATTTCGACGTTGAATAAGTTTGGCGAAAGGCTTGTTTTTGGCAAAGGGCTGCTGTTTCACAAAAAATCTGTGGAATGTTTAGGTGGATCTTTAAGCGCGCAAAAAGATGATGACACTTGGCTGGTCAATGTTGTTATTCCGCTAAACTAGCAGCGCTCAAATCATGCGTTATCGTGGCAAAAATTGCAAATCTAGCAAAAACTGCCATGATAACTGCGTGCGTCACACATTTGCTGGTTCTATTGCAATACGTCCACCTAACGCTTGAACAACCTTCGCAATAGTTTGAAAACTAGGATTGCCGTCTCGTCTTAGGCTTTTGTAAAGGCTTTCCCTTCCAACCTCAGCTTTTTGAGCAATCTCTTTCATGCCTCGAGCTTTTGCAATATCGCCTATAGCAGCTTGCAGCAAGCGAGGATCGTTAAGTTCTGCTGCGGCATTGAGATATGCAATAACATCATCATCGTTCTCAAGATACTCACTCGCATCCCATTTACTTATATTTACCATTTTTTCTCCTCAATTAATTGTGAGAGAAGTATCTTCGCTTGCTTAATATCTTTACTTTGACTACTTTTATCTCCACCAGCAAGTAATAGCATTAGTTTTGAGCCTTTTTGTGCAAAATACACACGATACCCTGGTCCAAAAGTGAAACGCAGTTCACTAATACCATTGCAAACTGTATGTAAATCACCTACTGGCTTGCCTGCAATTTCACATAATCTCAGCCTCGCGTTAATTCGAGCTTTAGATTGCGTATCGCGAAGTTTTTTCATCCAATTGCGATACTCATCTGTTTTAAGTATCTCCATAAAAGTATTTTATCCTGCAGGATACAATTTTGCAATTTTTGCCACGACAACTCCATAAGTGCGCCTCTATTTAAAAATAGTTCCAAAACGGAAATATTCTTAAATGTTGATTGTTGAGAACGTACAAACTGCTAATAGTAAAAGTTTTTTAAAAGTTTTCTAAAAGCACTATCGTTAAAAATAAGTACGCCTATTTGTGTAGATAAAATTTGAACGTTAGTATGTTGGTAATTCACAAAACAAGAATCACAAGGAGGTGCTTATTATGACTAATCCTTTGCGCGGCATACGAGAAGAAGATATCGTCAAGTACTTTAAAGAGCATAATCTTTCGATTGATAAAACGTATGTATTTACAATGAAATACAACCCTTGGTGGAAAGATTTAATCAAACTATTTTTATTACCTAAATTATTCTATGTAGCGCAAAGCGTTGATGCGCGTATTGTCGCTGCCACTAATAATGAGTTTATTGTTGTTAATCCGAATGCCATTTTAGGCTCGGGTAATCTAGCTAAATTAGACGATAAGCATCTTCGTCGCATTCCGTGGAATCAACTCACTAATTTTGAAGTTATAAATAAGCCAACAACTCAAATAATTCGCTTTACTGTTAATGGTAAAACCGAAGAATGGAGTGTGCCAACGGAAAGTGCTAGCGTATGGCACTTTAATGTGTACAATCTTGATAATTTGAGAAAAACAATACAATCGCACATCTCTTGATAAGCGTATTCCAAAACAAGATACCATATATTGTATGAACACTACTTACGCAATTGTTGATAATGACACGCTTGTATTGCGATATATGCAACTTCTTTTAAAAAGTCGTTTGCCTGAAAACTTTGTTTGTTCATGGATGTGTTCTTCTGCAAAACAAGCTATTCATCGTTGCGTTACAGAAAATACTCCTGACGTACTTTTAGTAGATATGTCAATGAGAGAAATGAGTGGCGTTGATGTGATTAAGGCAATTCGCGAGCGCAATAGCAATATTGTTTTAATTGGCATTACTTCCTACATGCTGGATGAATACGTATTGCAAGTTGCTAAGTCGGGTGGTCAAGCGTTAGTGCATAAAGACAATGTAGCAGACGTAGTTGCAGCCATCCAATCGCGCGCAACAAGCTACGGTTGCCCAGAATTGCCACAATATATTGACTATTTTCACACTCCGCAAGAATCATTTAATATGATTTCTCAACTTCCGAAGGCTTCAGTTTTGTCTCCTCAAGAATCGGAAATTATGCGCTTGTGCAAACAGGGGTATTCTACGAAAGAGATTGCCGATCAGCTTAATGTGAAAGTTTCAACAGTAAACACGCATTTACGTCGTATTTATGGAAAACTTCAAGTACGAAGTCGTATGCAGGCGCTTGTCGCGCTCGCAAAATATTCGCATGACATATAACGTATAAGAAATTAACGCGTAAAAGTAGGTAGTTATGAAATTATTAACGCGTATGATCAATTTTTTGCCGCATGATGCCTGGCAGAAAATTGGAATTGGTGTGATCATAAGTTGTACTTTGCTTCTTGAAATTTGTTCCTATAATAATCTTCATTACTACTCTAATTGGCATGCCATTACGGTTGAAATAGTATGGATTGTAATCTGCTTATGTATTGCAATATGGCCTCGTAAAGCATCTTTTATTGTACTTATTTGGATGCCGTTGGTAATTATTGCGCCCAATATCAACTACTCATCTATGATGCTTACCATATTGATTTGTTTGGCAATTGCTGTAATTACTCAACCTTGGTACACCGTGCTTTCTTCTTGCGGAGTATCTTCATGGTTCTTTATTATCTGCGATTTTCAAAACGCTTATGTGTTAGCGTGGTGGCTTCTTATTACTCTTATTTCTAGCGCAATCGTAAAATACTATATTTCTACTATTCACCAACAACAGGAACAGTTATTTGCGCAGCGTTACAATGTTTTTCAAAAATATGCCACTATTGCAGCAATTCGCATGCACGATGAAGTAACTAATGAGCTTTCCAGCATTATGATGATGGCTCAACAATCTATTGAACCTCAAACAACTCATGAACAAGAGCATGAAAATTCGCAAGAGATTCTTCAACGTGCTACTACAACTGTTCATAGAGCACGTAATATCATTTCTCTTCTTGACAATGCTACAACTGCAAGCACTGGCGATGTTATGCAATCGACTACATGTTATAAAGATTTTTGCACAGGATTACGCGTTTTATTTGATGGTGAACAAAAGTCATTTGAAAAGCTTGGCTATATTGGTTCCATTGACTTTAGTATTGATTTAACTGCTGAAGATTCGAGATCAGCGCATTTGCCTTTTGAAGAATGTGCTCAAATTGAGTATATTTGCCGAGAACTTCTTGCGAACGTAAAAAAGCATGCTGCAAGGCCTAAAGAATACGCCATGAATGTAATGCTTAATGACCATGAATGTCATATTACGTGTATAAATAGTGCGCAACGAGGTATTCTTGCTAACTTGCAATTAGGATATGGACTGCGTTTTCATAAGATGCTTGCGGAACGCGTTGGTGGAACTTTTAAAGTTATTGAAGATGGCGATTCGTGGATTATTAATGTACATGTTCCGCTTCATGCAGAGAAATAGCCATTGCGCAAGATGCTTATTGTGCTTTCTTGCGCTTCAATCGAGTACTTGGACGCTTTTCGACCGAGTATTTGGACGCGTCTGCTGCGCAGCAGATGCAAGTAGGCGGTTAATTTGCAATACAGAATGCTGTTTCGTTGTTATGTTATACAAAGTTATCATGGCAGTTTTTGCGAATTTTGCAATTTCTGCCACGATAACGCGCGGTTGCGTTGAATATATTGCAAAATAATATAATTTAGATTATTATAATTACGATTATAATAATCGCGATTATATTAGATAGAGCGCAGATTCAGCAGCTATAAGATGCGCTGAAAAATATTGCAATTATTAGCGTAGCGGCAGGTGGAATATGGTTTTTGTTGGCAGACAAGACGAGTTACAAGTACTGGAAAAACTGTATGAAAACAGCAAACACTCGTTCCAGATGGCAATAGTTTATGGTCGAAGACGAGTAGGAAAAACTTCGCTTATTTCACAATTTTGTAAAAATAAGCGCGCAATACTTTTTACTGCTCGCGAACAAACCAATATCGAGAATTTGCGTGATTTCTCGCGAACTGTGTACGACTTCTTCAATCTACCAGCAACTACAGGATCGTTTAATAATTGGAACGACGCTCTTGATTTTGTTGCGCAACAATCTAACAACGCAAATCAAAGCGCTTCTCAATCTCCACTTATTCTAGTTTTTGACGAATTTCCTTACGCAGCTCAAGCAGATAAATCCCTAGCGTCAACATTCCAAGTCGCAATAGATCATAAATTTAAGAACACGAACATGACTCTTATTTTGTGCGGCAGCAACGAAGGATTCATGGAAAGTGAAGTGCTTGGCAAAAAGAGTCCACTTTACGGAAGACGTACCGCACAGATTCGCTTGCAACCATTTAATCTTTTTGAAGCATCTGAGCTTATGCCAAATAATGCTACTTGGGAAGATAAAATCAACTATTTTGCATCCCTTGGAGGAACACCATACTATATTGAACAGTTAGATAATAACTCTTCGTTTGCGGAAAATCTTGAGCAGCTATGCTTTAATATTTCGGGAATTTTGTACGCTGAACCAGACATGCTTATGCGCCAGGAATTGCGCGATCCTTCAACGTACAATAGTGTGCTCAATGCTCTTGCAACGGGATGCAACACTCCAACTTTAATATCGGATCGTATTGGATTGCCGGCTACATCGGTGAACGTGTATTTGAAAACATTAGAAGGCCTTGGATTAATTGAAAGAAATATTCCATTCGGTATGAATCCACTTCATTGCAAAAAAGGATTATGGCAGATTTGCGACCCATTTTTTGCGTATTGGTATAGGTTTGTAGCACCTAATAAAGGATTGATCGAACGCGGACTTTCGCACGCTGCCGCAAGTAGTGTTCTTGGTGGCGAACATGAAGTATTTAGTACTTTTGTAGGTCAACAGTTTGAGAAAATGTGCGAGCAGTGGATTGTGCTCCAATGCAAAATTGGCAGAATGGACTTTTTGCCAACTACGTTAGGTAAATGGTGGGGTGCTGATCCTATTGCTCGTGAACAAACTGATATCGATATTGTTGCGCAAGACGATATTAACAAACAGCTTCTTATTGCAGAATGTAAGTGGCGTAATAATCTTAACGAAGCTGAAGCAGTGAGCAAGTTGTTGCAGCGAGCAACTTTAGTTGAGAATGCAAAAAATCGCGATTATAAGAAAATATTTATGCTTTTTACAAAGTATCCAACTTCTTACAATCCTCGTCATGCTAAAACAAGCATCAACTTTGTTGACGCGCAAACAATGTTTTTTAACTGATTACGGGACAATAGTTACGAGACTATATTGCGCAGCAATAATCACAAGTTATCGTGGCAGAAATTGCAAAATTAGCAAAAACTGCCACGATAACTCGTATAACATAGCGACTGTGCAATTAAAGTTGCGCAATACAGTCGCGTAATCAATTAAAAAAATATTGCCTGCTCATCAACCTAGTCGATGCACAGGCAATATTTTCAAAACAACAAAATGGCAAATAATCTAAATTATGTTGCTAAACCATTTACTATTTTGCTACGTCAAAAACTACTATACGTTGACCGCCATAAGTTCTGGCATCAAGACAAGTTTGGACAAAGTAAGCAGATTTAGGGAATTGCTTAATATACTCTTTGAATAGGTTTGACAATTTATCAGAGCTGCCGTTACCTTCAAAGTTTTTATAATCCGTAACTTTATAATCTTTGCCGTTTAATTTGACTGGTGTGCCCTTTTGAAGTTTCCTTAATAAAGCTCCTGAAGTGGTTAAACGGTCGGCGACCATATAATGACCGGTATTAACTTGGAACCATTTGTCATTAGGCGTCCAGTGATAAAAAGAATCTTTCACCTGAGACAAACTTTTAGGGTAAGCTTCCCAAATAACAGATTTGGTTTCGCCTAGAGCCTCAAAAGTTCCTTTTTCGCCTTCTACAAAAGCCTCAGGAACTTTCTTTTCTGAAGGTTTTTTGATTGATTTTGAATGTTCTTTAGTTGACTGACGGGTTATTTTCGTAGACGCTGTATTGTTTGCTTTTGTGTTACCGCAGGCTGCTAGTCCTACTAACGAGCTGAATAGCACTACAAGACAAAGTAATTTTTTATAAGTCATTTTCCCCATACTTGTCCTTCTTTCTTCATACAGACGTGACTAATAGCTGCTAGGCGCACTTATCAATTTGGATTCCAAACTTGAACGCCAGCTCAGTTCAGCCCAAAAGTTTTTGGCTTAAACGTTAGGATGAGTGATAGCCACTGCTGATTTTTGCATAAAGGGATTAACAAAACCAGTTCATCTCACATAGTGTACCATAAGTGTGGAGGTAGTCTGTGCTACTTTCTAATTTTTCAGTTTTTGTGTATGCGATATTTTGGTTTAATAATTAACTTATATAAATTAAATTGGTTAACTAATTAAATCTAATTAGTTAACCAATCAAACTGCTAAATAGTCAAACAGTAGGCTATACGACTAGAAATCCCAATCATCGTCGTCAGTTTCAACGGACTTGCCCATAATGTAGCTGGAGCCAGAACCGGAGAAGAAGTCGTGATTTTCGTCGGCAGCAGGAGAAAGAGCCGCAAGAATTTCTGGGCTTACGTGAGTTTCTTCTTCGCTGTACTTAGCAGGATAGCCAAGATTCATCAAAGCTTTGTTAGCGTTGTAGCGCACGAAGTCAAAAACGTCATCGTGGAAGTCAAATCCTTCGTAAATCTGACCAGAATACTCAACTTCCAAATCGTACAAAGTATCGAGCAAGTTCATAGTGAACTTTTCAAGATTCTTCTTATCGTTCTCGCTTCTAAGCTCCAAACCGCGCTGGAACTTGTAGCCAGAATAATAGCCATGAATTGCTTTATCGCGCAAAATCAAACGAATCATATCTGCAGTGTTCATCATCTTGCCGCGAGAAGCAAAGTAAAGCGGAAGGTAGAAGCCCGCGTAAAGAAGCAACGAAGAAAGCATAGTTGCTGCAATCTTGCGCTTAAGTGGATCTTCACTCTCATACTCGCAAAGCACAGTGGTGACGCGCTGCTGCAAAACGTCGTTTCCAACAGCCCAACGGTAAGCCTCATCAATTTCCTCGCTAGAGCAAAGAGTGGAGAAAATAGAGGAGTAGGAACGAGCGTGAATCGACTGCATAAAAGCAATATTCGTGTAAATAGCCTGCTCGTGCTCAGTGCGAGCGTGCTCAATCTGGCAAAGCTCGCCAATAGTTGCCTGGCTGGTATCAAGCAAAGTCAAGCCTGTAAAAACGCGAGTAGTGGTTTTGCGCTCAAGGTCGGTGAGGGAACGCCAAGAAGGAATATCGTTGCTCAGTGGAACCTTTTCTGGAAGCCAGAAGTTAGCAATAAGGCGATTCCAAACGTCCAAATCCTTGTCGTCAACAATATTGTTCCAATTAACTGGGCGCACGCGCGATCCGTGATGGTAGCGGTACTGAGATGGTGTGATAGAAGCTGCCATCATAGCGTCATCTGCGATTACGCGATTTGTGCCGAAAGGCTTATCGAGGCTACTTCTAAGCTCGGTTGGGCTGAGTTCTGTCATAATTACTCCTGATCTTGTGTTTACGTTTTATAAAATTTTTAAGTTTTGATTTAATCTTTAAAGATTTACGTCGCTGCGATTTTTAGCGCTGTTATTTACAGCGTGCAGCTTACGCAACCCTCGATTTCTGTACCTTCCAAAGCCTTCTGGCGAATACGAATGTAGTAAAGAGTCTTAATGCCCTTACGCCACGCGTAAATCTGAGCTTTGTTCAAATCGCGAGTAGTAGTAGTGTCTGGGAAGAACAAAGTAAGCGACAATCCTTGATCCACATGCTGAGTTGCTTCAGCATAAGTATCAATAATTGCCTTCCAACCAATCTCGTAAGCATCCTTAAAGTACTGCATATTGTCATTCGTCATGTAAGCGGCAGGGTAGTAGACGCGACCGACCTTGCCCTCTTTACGAATCTCAATGCGAGAAGCAATTGGGTGAATCGAGCTCGTGGAATGGTTGATGTAAGAGATTGAGCCAGTTGGAGGAACAGCTTGCAAATACTCGTTGTAAATGCCATCGCGCAAAATCTCGTCGCGAAGTTGTTCCCAGTCAGAAACGGTTGGAATTGCAACATTAAAACGAGCAAACAAATCGCGAACCGCTTGAGTGCGAGGCTCAAGAGAACGACTTCCATCAGTATATTTATCGAAGTAGTTGCCTTTGCCTGCAGGCTTAGCGTAAGCGCTAGTCTTAAAGCTTGCAAAAGCGTGGCCGCGCTCTACAGCCAAAGCGTGAGAAGCTTTATAAGCGTGGTAAGCAACAGTCATAAAGTACATGTCTGTAAAGTCAAGAGCTTCTTCGCTTCCGTACTGCATATGCTCGCGAGCAAGGAAACCGTGCAAATTCATTTGACCCAAGCCAATAGCATGACCTTCTTCGTTTCCGCGACGAATCGAAGGAACGGAATCAATAGAAGTATGCTCCGAAACAGAAGTGAGAGCGCGCACAGCCAAATCAACGCTTGCACCCAAGTCGCCGTCCATTGCCTTAGCGATATTAAGAGAGCCAAGATTGCAAGAAATATCGCGACCAACGTGGCTATAAGACAAGTCGGCATTATAAGTACTTGCTTCTTGAGTTTGCAAAATCTCGGAGCACAAGTTGCTCATAGTAATGCGACCCTCAATAGGATTCGTGCGATTCACAGTATCCTCAAACAAAATGTAAGGATAGCCGGATTCAAACTGAATTTCTGCAATCGTCATAAAGAATTCGCGAGCGTCGATGTACTTCTTGTGAATGCGAGGATTTGCAACCATCTCATCGTAATGCTCAGTAACAGAAATATCTGCAAAAGGCTTACCATACTCGCGCTCAACGTCGTAAGGGCTAAACAAAGCCATCTTTTCCTTGCGCTTAGCAAGCTCAAAAGTAATATCTGGAATCACAACGCCCAAAGAAAGCGACTTAATACGAATCTTTTCGTCAGCATTCTCGCGCTTAGTGTCGAGGAAACGCATAATATCTGGGTGGTGAGCGCTAATATACACGGCACCAGCACCCTGACGAGCACCAAGCTGATTAGCGTAAGAGAATGAATCTTCCAAAAGCTTCATAACAGGCACAACGCCACTCGACTGATTTTCAATGCGCTTAATTGGAGCCCCAAGCTCGCGCAAATTCGTAAGAAGCAGAGCCACGCCGCCGCCACGCTTAGAAAGTTGCAAAGCAGAATTAATTCCACGCGCAATAGACTCCATGTTATCTTCCAGGCGCACGAGGAAGCAGCTTACAGCCTCGCCGCGCTGTGCTTTACCAAGATTCAAGAACGTTGGTGTAGCTGGTTGGAAGCGACCTGCAAGCATCTCGTCCAAATAGTTGAGCGCTGCTTTTTCGTCGCCGTCTGCGAGTTCCAAAGCGACTGCAGCTGCGCGCTGAGCGAAGTTTTCCAAATACTGCTTGCCGTCGAAAGTCTTCAAAGCGTAAGAAGTGTAGAACTTAAAAGCACCCAAGAATGTGCCAAAAGTGTGGTGAGCGGCTTGCGCGTGCTCGTAGAATTTATCGAGGAACTCGTCGCTGTACTTTCCGAATACGTTGCCGTTGTAGTAATAGTTGTCAATCAGATAGTTCAAGCGCTCGCGAGTGGAAGCAAACTTCATGCTGTGCTCTTGCACGTAACCCGAAACGTAAAGCTTTTCTGCTTCCCTGTCTTTATCAAACTGAATGCCCTTTTCTGGGTCGAAAAGACCAAGCATAGCGTTAAGAACGTGGTAGTCGCGGCTGTTGCGAATGCGCTCCGCAGTTGTGCTGGCAGTTGCGCTGGCTGTTGCGCTTGCAGAATCAGTGTGATCAAGATTAAGCGAAGTAGATTCGCTCATCGGATCCGTGCTATTCATGGGGTTTGTTCCTTTCTTCATGCGTTATTTTTGCTTTTTCAAACGCTTTTTGTTTTGTTTCTTTTACTTGTTTTGTTTATCTTGTTTATTTCGTTTATTTCACTTGTTCTGTTTCTTCTGTTTCTTTGAGTTGTTTTAAAAATCTCGGTATGCCCTGCGCTACTTTTTCTATATCTTCTTGAGTTCCCGTGAGCTCAAACGAGTACATATTTGGGATTCCGCACTTTCCTGCAATTTGACCGCCTGCAGCGCAATATGCTTCTCCAAAATTCGTATTTCCGGAAGAAATTACTCCGCGAATAAACGAACGATTTTCGCGATTATTTAAGAATTTGCGAACTTGCATCGGTATTGCTTTTGCAATATTTCCACCGCCGTAAGTTGGAACAATCAAAACATACGGTTCGCGCACGTTTAATTCCGGTTCTTTAGGGCGAAGTGGTATGCGATATACGTTCACGTTATTGCTTGGAAAATCGCAATTTTGCACAAATCTTAACGTGTTTTCGGAAACTGAGGAAAAGTAGACTACAGCTCCGATTGATTCGCCTTGTGCGCGTGATTCAGGCTCGCTTGGTTTTGTGATGCTTTCTTGTTCACACATTTCTTATGCTTCTTTTGCTGTCTCTGCGGAAGTTCCGAGTTTATCTGCAATTTGCGCAATTAAATCTGGACGGTACCCACTCCAGGATGCGTCGGGAGCAATGACTACTGGAGCTTGACGGTATCCTGCATTTCTTAACTGTTCGAGTGATTCAGGGCTTTTTGACAAGTCTACAGTTTCGAAGTTCACGCCAAGTTTTGTGAACTGTCGCTTAGTTGCATCACACTGTGGGCAATGAGGTTTAGTAAACACTGTGATAGTCATTTCAATCTCCTCTGGTGATGGGGAATTTTGCAATTCCGTGTTGTATCGACAAAAGCCAAGTAGTTAGCTTACTCCGAATAAGCACTATTTATAGTGGTGTGTCGATTGTGTAAACACTATATATAGTTATTATTTAAAATAGCTAAAAATAGCGTGTTCGTAAGCGTGTCGTGTTTTATGAAGTGAATATGAGCTTAGTTTTAACGATTAAAAATGTAATTTATTTCACAAAATTTATATTTGAAACTGCTTAGCTTGCATATTGTTAAGCCTTGTGCATATCCGCCTATAAAATTATTAAGTGCGTTTCTTGAAGGGGCGTAACGCAAAATAAAAAATTGTGCATTTTGTAGATAATGCAGATTGCTTGGGTGCGCAAAGCATGCGTGCAAATAACAAAACAAGTACAAGATAAGAGGTGTCATTATGACTCAAGCTCAGGCAAATATTGGTGTTGTTGGTTTGGCTGCCATGGGTTCGAATTTAGCGCGTAATCTTGCGCATCATGGAAATACAGTAGCTGTTTATAACCGTCATTATTCGCGCACTGAAACTTTAATGAATGAGCATGGCAGTGAAGGTGCTTTCGTGCCTTCAAAAACTGTTGAAGAATTTGTGGCTTCTCTAAAGCGTCCGCGCACCGCAATAATTATGGTAAAAGCTGGTGCTCCTACGGATGCTGTGATTGAAGAACTTGCGAACGCTATGGAGCCTGGAGATATTATCGTCGACGGCGGAAACTCTTATTTTGAAGATACGATTCGCAGAGAGCGTGACATTCGCGCGCGCGGTCTTCATTACGTTGGTTGCGGTGTTTCTGGCGGCGAAGAAGGTGCTTTGCGTGGTCCTTCGATGATGCCTGGTGGCACTGAGGAATCTTGGAAGACTCTTGGTCCTATTTTGAAGTCTATTGCGGCTGTTGCTGAAGGTGAGCCTTGCGTAACGCATATCGGTACCGACGGTGCTGGCCACTTTGTGAAGATGGTTCACAATGGCATCGAGTACTCGGATATGCAGCTTATTGCCGAAAGCTACGATTTAATGCTTCGCGGCTTGGGCATGAAGTCCGACGAAATTGCGGATGTGTTTAGCGAGTGGAATAAGGGCGAACTTGATTCTTATTTGATTGAGATTACTGCTGATGTGCTTCGTCAGAAGGATGCTAAGACTGGTAAGCCTTTGGTTGAAATGATGGTGGATCATGCTGGCATGAAGGGTACTGGTACTTGGACTGTGCAGTCTGCTCTTTCGCTTGGAATACCGGTTACGGGTATTGCTGAAGCTGTGTTTGCGCGCGGTCTTTCAAGCCAAGTTGCATTGCGTGAAGCTGCTGAAAGCCAGGGTTTGACTGGCCCGGACGTGCATTTTGATTTGAACGATGCTGAGCGTAAGGCGTTTATTGAGGATATTCGTCAAGCTTTGTACGCTTCTAAGATTGTTTCTTATGCTCAGGGATTCGACGAGATTGCGGCTGCTGCAATTGAGCATGATTGGAAGATTGACCAGGCTGCGGTTGCTCGCATTTGGCGAGGCGGCTGCATTATTCGTGCTCAGTTCTTGAACCGCGTTTCCGAGGCGTTTGAGTCTGGTGAAGCAAGTGTTTCTCTGCTTTTTGCACCGTACTTTAAGGATGCAATTGAAAAGTCTCAAGCTGCTTGGCGTCGTGTTATTGCGCGTGCAGTTGAGCATGGCGTGCCTGTTCCAGCATTCTCTAGCTTGCTTGCATACTACGATGGCTTGCGTTCAAAGCGTTTGCCGGCTTCGCTTATTCAAGCTCAGCGCGATTTCTTCGGTGCGCACACTTACGGTCGCATTGACGAGCCAGGCGTATTCCACACTTTGTGGGCAGATCCTAATCGCCCAGAAGTAAAGCAAGATTAAAAAATAATATTTAGAGATAACAGACCTTTGCATTATTATGCAGGGGTCTGTTATTTATTGTTCTGAATATTATGCATGTTGCTAGAAAGCTATGAAAGCTACTTAATAGCAGCTTGCAAAGTTTCTGCGGTTGTTAACCAAGAGATTTCGTCTGTGCCGTTTGCAAAAGACGCAGGATATTCAGGATTATTAGCTTCAGAAAGTGAATTCATTAAAGCAGCACCCTTTTCTGCTCCGGCAGTCAAGAACCAAGTGCGGTGGCTGTGAGCCAGCACAGGGACTGTAAGAGACAATCGCATTGGAGGAAGCTTAGGGGAGTGGTTTACTCCAACAACAATGTGCTCGCGATTGTTGACATGCGGCAATCCTGGGAAAAGCGAAGCCATATGAGCATCCGGACCCATACCGAGGATTGCTAAATCAAACACAGGCTCTTTACCAAGTATGCTCACAATTTCTTCCTCATAGTCGCGTGCTGCAGCATCTAAAATTGCATCATTTTCAGCGTCGCTGGCTGTTGCAATTTCCTCAGCACTACGCTCGTCTGCAGGCATTTCGTGAATATGAGATTCTGCCAAAGCCTTGTTAGAAGTAAGTAAGTTAAGAAACACTTTGCGAGCCTTGCGTGCGTTGCGATCCTCGCTATCGTAAGCTACGAAACGCTCATCTGCCCACCAAATATGCACTAAATTCCAGTTAATCGCCGGTAAAAGCGGATTGCTAGCAAGCATTTGGAACATGCGTATTGAATCTGTGCCACCAGTAAGAAGTAAATGGAATGGTTTATTGAGATTTTGCACATTATTTTGTGACTCCATAATAAGCGTTACTAGGCGTTGAGCTGCAACGGCTGCAAGCACATCGCGATTATCGTATCCGTAAATACTTGCGTTATGTGCAAAAGTAACTTCATTATTTGTCATAGTTGTTCCTTTTATGCAATTAAAAATGTTTCACACGCTGTTTCATACGTTGTTTCACAAGTTGTTTCACGTAATGTTTTACGCATTTTCTGCAGGATTATCTCTAACCAACTGCGCGTAAATTTCGTCAGGATCAATGCGTCGCAATTCTTCACTTAAGCAATCATCCAAAGTGCGAATAGGAAGCGCAATAGGTTGTGCAGCCTGTCCAGGCAAGCTAATCAAAGCTTGATCTCCGCCAGCAGGGCGAGTGAGTGACAATGTGCCATCTTCGCGTTCTAAAGTTACGGAAGTAATAGCTTGAGCTTCGGGATTTTCAACTATTTCTACAGGCACGTGCAAGCTACTCTTCAGCCAAGCTGCAAGTAAATGCAAAGACACGTAATGAGTAGGACCCACAACTTTCGCGCTAAGAATAGGCAAATGTGGAGGTTGATCGAGCATAGAAGCAAGTAAAGCGCGCCAAGGAGTTAAACGCGTCCAAGACAAATCTGCATCTTGCGGAGACCAGTTTTTGCGCAAGTTTTGCACAGTTTTAAGAGTATCGTCTGCTCGCTGTGCATCAGTAATTCTGCTACTTGCCATAGCTCCAAGCAAATCGTGAGCAGGATCTTCCGGAGCGTTTGTTGGCCACCATGCAACAACCGGCGCATCTGGCACAAGTAGTGGAATAACAAGAGTATCCGGATGACGAACTAAACCGTTGTGCGGATACAAAATAATAATTTCACCAGCTCCAGCATCTGCGCCAAAGCGCACTTGAGCATCGAGATTCGGCACAACCTCACCGCGCTCAGCAGCGTGCTCGCTAGACCAATCTCGAACCATTGCAATAACTCGGCAAGGATGCTCGCGGCTAGCTGTGTTTGCTGCATCAAGTGCATGCTCTAACTCTTTAAGAGTTGTATCAATAAGCAAAGTGAGCACTCGACCAGTAGCGGATTCGCCGCGCTCTTCGTGCAATTCGTCGATTTTTGCTGCAATTTTGCTTGTATTAGTATCAGGAAGGTTGATAATCATGGCAGCCTCCAATGACGATTATCTCGAGCAAGCATAGCATCTGCTTCTTCTGGACCCCACGTTCCAGCGCGATACGGTTGCGGTTGTGTGCCAAGCGAACTCCAGAATTCCTCAATAGGGTCAAGAATTTTCCAACTTAAATCTACTTCTTGCGTAGTTGGGAATAGCGGTGGTTCGCCAAGAAGTACGTCAAGAATCAAGCGCTCGTAAGCTTCAGGGGAACTTTCAGTAAAAGAGCGTCCGTAACTAAAGTCCATAGAAACGTCTCGAACTTCCATAGCAGTTCCGCCAGGAACTTTCGCACCAAAGCGCATAGTAACGCCCTCGTCTGGCTGCACTCGAATCACAATAGCGTTACTGCCAAGTTCGCGCACAGCAGTAGACTCAAACGGCAAATGCGGAGCGCGCTTAAAAATAACAGCAATTTCTGTAACGCGCTTGCCTAAACGTTTTCCGGTTCGCAAGTAGAACGGAACTCCAGCCCAACGGCGAGTATCAACGTCAAGTCGTACAGCAGCGTACGTTTCAGTAGTGCTTTTAGGGTTGATTCCTTGCTCTTCCAAGTATCCAACAGCTTTGTAAGAGCCTTGCCATCCTGCTGCATACTGTCCTCGAGCGGTATTGGCAGCCAAGTCTTGAGGTAGTCGGATTGCGGATAGAACTTTCGTTTTTTCAGCAGTCAAATCGCTAGCGCGGAAACTTACAGGCTCTTCCATAGCAGTAAGAGCCATAAGTTGAAGCAAATGGTTCTGAATCACGTCACGTGCAGCGCCGATTCCGTCGTAGTATCCGGCTCTTCCGCCAATGCCAATATCTTCAGCCATCGTAATTTGCACGTGATCGACGTAATTCGCGTTCCAAATCGGCTCATACATTGCGTTAGCAAAGCGGAAAGCAAGCAAATTTTGCACAGTTTCCTTGCCTAAATAATGGTCAATTCGGAACACAGAATTAGGATCAAAAACTTCAGAAACAACGCGATCCAACTCTCGTGCGCTCGCTAAATCGTGTCCAAAAGGCTTTTCAATAATTACGCGTCGCCAAGCATGTTCAGAAGAGTGCGAAAGACCTGATGCTGCAAGTTGTTGCGCAACAACCGGGAAGCTGGAAGGCGGAATAGACATGTAAAAAGCGTGATTTCCGCGAGTTCCACGATCCCTATCTAGCTCGTTTACTGTTTTGCTTAAACGCTCAAACGCGGACGCGTCGTCAAAAGTACCACGCACGAAACGTATGCCTTTAGCGAGATTAATCCAAGTTGACTCACGAAATGGCGTTCTGCAATGCTGCTCAATATTTTCGCGCACAAAGTTTACGAAATGCTCATCCGTCCAATCGCGTCTTGCAAAACCAGTTAAACCAAATCCTGGAGGCAAAAGACCGCGATTAGCTAAATCATATACTGCTGGCATAAGTTTTTTGCGTGCTAAATCGCCAGTAATGCCAAAAATTACTAGGCTGCACGGGCCTGCAATACGAGCTAAACGCAAATCACGCGGATCGCGCAAAGGATTCGTCCAAGTAGATACGCTTTCCCCAGCGTCTTGCGAATCATGTAGTGTCCTCAACTCAGTCATAAATACTATCGTAATATTTCGTAGCTATTTTCACCACGCAAAACGCAATTTATTACGCTTAATAACAGTATTAAAAAGTTTTAACGCGCTATAACTCTAATTTTCAGCCACCGCACACTGCTAAACGAATCATTTTCGCGTATTGCGGACCACCGACTGGAGTTAAGTGAACTCCATCGTCAGTCAAATATTCTGAGTGACCGTTACTCAAACCATGCCAGTCTATAATGCCAACATTATGGTGAGTTGCTGCGAACTTGCGTAAGCTATCGTTCGTTGCATCCTGCCAAGGTTGCGGAACTCGTGTTGTAACGAAGTAAACAGGCCTACCTTTTGTGACATCAACCATGTGTTGAAGCACGCTATCGTCACGAGGAGGGCCGTTGGTTCCAAGAGCGAAAATTACCACATCTCCAGCGTGTTTTACAGAAATATCTTTCTCGTATTCATCAGCTCCGTGGAAAATTTGTCTACTCACTTTTCCATCTATATAAGCGTTAGGCATAACTTGCATCAAATATGGTTTAGCGCCTTCAGTAATAGAATCTCCAACCATAGTTAAGTTCACGGAACAAGTGTTGCGTCGTTTGTCGATTCGCGTATGAGTAGTAACAAGATTTCGTGGAACTTTTTCTGCAATAGGGAAGAGAATGCGATACTTCGATGGTGTAGGTGGAAGAGACTGTTTTACTACATCCTTTTGCGCACCTTTTGGAACTGCTTTTCCTTTTGTTTTTTGCTCAGAATTAGTTCTGTCAAAAGCAGTAGGTTTTTTATTTAACAATGAAGATTGAGCTACTTGTGCTGTCAATTCTGGGCGAAGCTGCATTGACCTATGCTTAGCTATATCTTGCCAATTTACTGGCAAGATAATTAACGACACAATAATTATGCAGCACAAAGTTAGTGAAACAGAGCGGATAAGCTTAAATAATTGTTGATCTTTTATTGGCTTTTCAAATAACTGATACAAGCATTCTGCAAGTGCAACTATTACTAGTGCCTGAAAGACTTGCTCGCCTGTAGATACAGCAGTTGTTCTATTTGCTGGGTTGAATAATTCAAGAACAGGGAAGTGAACTAAATAAATTGCAAAAGAGCGTCTGCCGATATAAGCGAGCGGAGCCCATGAAAATATTCTTGAGCAAATATTATCAGTTTGCGTGCAAGACCACAGTATTAGTGTGCAAGCGGCTGCTGTTATTGTGTATCCGCCAAAAACAAATACTGAAGATGTGCCTTCTGCATACACGAAGCAGTAGCACAACACAATTGTTGCCAACAGTCCAATGCAAGATCTCTGCCATGCATGAAGTGGATTATAAAAAACAGTTTTTGGCTTATTGAATGCGTTATTTGGAAGTTCTTGTATATCTGAATCTACGCTATTATCTGATAAATCAATTTGTAATCCTTCGCGCAAGTCAGCAGGTATTCCATCTTCAGCAAATACTTTTTCGTTATTTGCGTAGGATTTATCTGATTTTTTCGTTAGTGCTGAATTATCTACACTACTATCTGCATTACTATCTAACTTAACTGATGAAGCTAAGCTGACAGATATGTTCTTTTTGCCAATTAGCAAATGTAATGCATGAATAAGCCACGCGTGGAATGAATGTTTTGCAAACCAAGCGCCGTACATTGCTAACATTGCGCCCATTAAGAATTCTGATGCTCTAGTATCTAGAGAATAGTAGACGCGAGCTGGGGTTGTGTAATTGTCAAATAAGTAGGAAAAAGTAAAAGTAAGAATAGAAGAAAGTATTGCTAAGCCTGCTGTGATATACATGCGTACTAGCTTGCTACGCACGAATTTAATAAGTGCAGCAAGGATAATAGGCCATATAACAAAAGCTTGCATTATAAGTCCGAGATACCAAAGATGTTTGATAGGAGAAGGTAATCCGGACTGTTCAAAATATGAAAGTTTACGAGCAACATACATTATGTTGCTAAAGAATCCGGAGCCTGAAAGAGCATCTGCTTGTAACTTTGGCAGTAGACTTGGCGAAAAAAGCCACATAATTGGTGCTGTTATAGCGATAATTCCAAGTGTCGATGGCCAAATTCTTTTTACGCGCTTTAGTAAATATTCCCAGTAATGCTTGATTCCTTGAGTATTTTTATTATTATCTTCGATATTTTCCGCATTTTTTGCGTTTTTATCTGCGTTTAAATAGCGCAGAACTGATCTCGTGCAAAAATATCCTGCCAATACCAAAAACAGTGTTACTCCAAGGAATCCTCCCGTAAGAAGGCTTGGACGCATATGAAAGCATACAATACCAATAATTGCTAGAGCTCTTAAACCGTCTATTGCTTTATTTCTCTTCGAAACAGTATTTGTAGGTAAAGTAGATGACTGTTTATTTTCAGCTTTTGCGCTATTAATAGTTTTTTCTACGGTAATAGATTTTTCTACTGTATTATTTGCGTTTGATGAAAGATTAGTTGAGTTCGTTTTACTAGCATTTTTTTCTGCAGTAACCTTCTTTGTTTTGAAGGATTGATCTGCTTGTGAAACAGTGGAAGTGTTCACGCATCTCTTTTTTGTCATCTTGCCTACGCTTCGGTAACCATACTGGTATGTGTGCAACATATCGTGTGTAAAACGTAGCAATATTAACTGCGTATTAAGACACTTTTATAGCTTAAAGCGTGTCTTGTTGATATGCCTAGGATGCGCTAAAAATATGTGATTTTATGCTACTTCTGTAAGGGATACAAAACGTTTATTATTTAATGAAATTTGTTAACAAAATTTTGTATTGCATGCTCTATTGTTGTCGTTCGTCGGTGCGCGCTAAAGTGAGATAGAACAGTTATATGAATTGTTATTAAAGTTATCAAAGGAGCCAAAATGGCAGAAACTTTTAACGTTGTGGTAGAGATTCCACGCGGTTCTAAGAACAAGTATGAAGTGGATCACGAAACTGGTCGCGTATTCTTGGATCGTACGCTTTTCACAGCTATGGGTTATCCAGATGATTACGGTTATATTGATGGCACTTTGGGCGAAGATGGAGATCCACTCGACGCTCTTGTTATGATTCCAAATTCTGTGTTCCCAGGATGCGTTGTTGAGTGCCGTGCCGTTGGCTTGTATCACATGGTTGACGAAGCCGGTGGAGATGACAAGGTTTTGTGTGTTCCAGCTGACGTTCGTTTCGACGACATCAAGGATATTGATGACGTGAACGAGTATCACAAGGCTGAAATCAAGCACTTCTTCGAGCAGTACAAGGCTTTGGAGCCAGGTAAGGAAGTTCTTCCTGGTGACTTCTGGGCTGGCGTTGAGCAGGCTGAGAAGGAAATCGTTGCAGCTCGCAAGCGCTTGGAAGAAAGCGAAAAATAAGTTTCGCTTTTAATAAGCAAAACAATAAAATTACAGTCTAAATAAAACGTCGAAGACACATACCGTGTTTTCGACGTTTTTATGTAAGCAGGTGATTTCAAAAGTAAATTAAAACGTAACGTTACATACGCTTTAAATAATTTTAAGCAGCTACTAGCATTCCAAGACCTGCAATATACACAAGCATTCCTGAAAGCATTATTGGCAATATAGAAGTAGCGATATCGTGCGCAATAATTCCAGTTTTGTATTCTTCATAATTGTTGCGAACCCATAAATATGAAAGTCCTGATAGCGCGATTAGCATAAATATGCACAGTACTATAACGAGTATTCCAGCGTTTAAATTGCGAAGCGATGGTATAAAGCTAATAATTGACGGCAAAAATAGCCAACCCGGAAGTGCTGCACAAGCAATACTTGCAGTCAACGTGTGCGAAAGATTTCGTACTAAATTTGTGCGATTCTCGCGCAGCATTTGCCTCAAGAATGTCACAAATGTTGCTGCTACAAGAATTAGAGCAAAAGATACAGCCCAACGTTCGTAAGGGTGAATTGCAGCAATAAACTTACTCATTGACACAGTTTCGTTATCAATGACGACGCTTTTTGGCAGCCATACCTTTAATACTCCAGTTGCAAACCATGCAGAAGCAATTCCTGCGCATAATGCAATAGCTCTGTCAATTAAATTTCCGCGCAGTGGCCACAACGCTATAAATATAAGCATTATGATAAGGCATAACATAAGTGTTATTTTTGCTGTTGCAATTGGCAATATCGCTGCAATTGCGAGAAGTACTACAACAAAAATTTGGCTTATAAACATCGCCAATGCGTTCATGCTAGGTATACGTGTATGTTTTTGAACATTTACGCAAGAATTATCATTTTTCTGCATCTTGTCATTGCAGATACGTGTTTCATTGCTCATACACACTCCCTAGTGCTGTAAGTTTTATATTTATAAAGCGTAATATGCCCATAAAATATTAACAAATTACTTTGTTTATTTACTAATGTAGCCTATAACCTGCACTGCGCTTTATTGTGTTGATATTTTTTATCTTCGGAAGACGCAAGTGTTGCGCTTATCGCTATTTTTCGCAGTATGGTTTACAATTCCTGTAAAGGCTGAATTTGCTACTACATCAATTGTTTGTTGGAGGCATCATATGACTGATATCACATTGATGACTTCGTGTGCTTCTCCCTCTTCAGTTTTACCTTCACTTACTTTGTTATCTCATAAAGTGCGTTTACTTTCTTTGGATACGTCAAGTTTGGCAAAACTACCTGCACAAACCATTCTTTTGCTTGACGCGCGTGAGGATTTAGCTCTCGCTAAATCAATGTGTTCTTCTCTGCGTGTTGCAAATATTACGGTTCCTGTCATATTAGTTATAACTGAGGGTGGTTTTACTGTAGTAAATCCTTCGTGGAACATTTCTGATGTTGTGCTAACCAATGCTTCTCCTGCAGAAGTAGAAGGTCGTTTGCGTTTGGCTTCTTTGCAACACGGATCTTCTGATGATTTATTTGTGCATTCGCAAGGCTCTGAAATTGATGATTCTTTCAATTCAGACAATGGAACTATGCGTTCTGGAGATCTCGTTGTAGATATGCGTAGCTACACAGTGAGTTTGCATGGTCATCCTGTTGATTTAGCTTATAAAGAATTTGAATTGCTGAAATACTTTGTGCAGCATCCGCGCAGGGTGTTTACTCGCACTCATTTGTTGCAAGAAGTATGGGGTTACGACTACTACGGTGGCACTCGTACTGTAGATGTCCATATTCGTAGGCTTCGTGCAAAACTTGGTGTTGAATATGAACATTTGATTGGCACAGTGCGTAATGTTGGCTATCGCTTCGATCCTTCGGAATCAGACGAGAATAGCGAAATTTCCGAAAGCAGCATTGAAGATGATTCTGAAAATGATGCAGATAAGCAGCCTGAACAATAACGATTTATTGAAGCTCTAATATGCGAGAATCAAAACAAGCGAAATTAGCTCGTATTTATGCAGAGTACGATTTATTGTGCAAAGAAATACCGGAACCGAAGTGTGCATTAAATTTCAAAAATCCGTTTGAGCTACTAATTGCTACTGTATTAAGTGCGCAAACTACAGATAAGCGCGTAAATATTGTGACTCCTGAACTCTTTTCTATTTTTCCCAACGCGAGTTCTTTAGCTGCTGCTCCTGTATCTCAAGTTGAGTCAATTATTTACCCTCTCGGATTTTATAGAGTAAAAGCACAGAACATTATTTCATTATCTGCATGCTTGCTTAATAATTTTTCTGGTATAGTGCCATCAAATATGGAAGATTTAATATCGTTGCCAGGTGTTGGCCGTAAAACTGCCAATGTCGTTCTTGGCAACGCATTTGGATTACCGGGGTTTCCTGTAGACACTCACGTAATACGTGTTACAGGGCGTCTTGGTTGGCGTAAGGTTCAGGCTCATCCAAATCCTGTCGCTATTGAACGCGAAATAACAGCTTATTTTGCTCCTAAAGAGTGGACTAATCTTTCTCATAGACTTATTTTGCACGGCAGAAAAATTTGCACTGCTCGGAATCCAAAATGTGTTTCATGCCCTTTAAATACAACATGTCCGTCAGCAATTATTTAAAGCGTGTTGTTTCCAATTCCGATATTGATATAGACTGTAAGTTATGTCAAGAACAGGCAAATATGCGTATCGTGCTTCCAGGTCAGCTCATGCTCGAGTTAATACAGACTGGATGCCATGGGTTGTGTTTGTGGTTGTGTCAGTAATAATGAGCGGCATTTTGTGGTGTGGATGGCAAATATACCAAGGTCATTCGCCTTTTGCTTCAATAATGCATCCAGCTAGTAACTCAGTGCTAAAAGTTGGTTTGCGTACTGCTCCTGAATCTCTTGATATTAGAAAAGACGATAGTGACGCTTTACAGCAAGCTTTAATTGGTAATGTTTACGAAACTCTTGTTAAACGTGGCGATGATAATAGTTTGCAACCGGGTCTCGCGAAGTCATGGGATATTTCGAAAGACGGCTTAACATATCGCTTTAATTTGCGTCAAGGCGTGCGTTTCTTTAACGGTAGTGAGATGAATTCCAATTCCGTATTAGAATCTTTGAAACAAGGCATAACAAATAATTATCCTGGTTATAGCGCGCTTTCAAATATTAAAACCGTTAATAATCCAGATAATTACACTCTAGTAATCACTCTTAATAATCCAGATGCTTTACTTCTACGTCGTCTTGCTGGACGTGTTGGCATTGTCTATGACACAAAATCGATGATCGACTATGCAAGTGCTGCTCTTGGCACAGGTCCTTTCACTGTAAGTGATTACAATAAAGGCAATTCTTTAGTATTACTTCGCAACGATAAATATTGGGGAACCCCTGCTTCTTGTGCAAGTATTACTTTGCAATATTTCAATAGCGATACTGCTCTAGCTGAGGCAATGGAAAAGGGCAATATTCAAATGGCAGTTCCGCTTGAAGGTAGCGAAAATAAGCGTCTTGCTGCTGTTGCTAATACGCAAATGGTAGAGGGTCAGAGCACAAGAGTGCGATTTATTGCAATAAATACAACAGTTTCGTCGATTTTCTGCGATGAGCAGGCTCGTAAAGCTGCGAGATACGCTTTGAATGCGCAAACTGTACTTGCAGCTGATGGCAATGGTGGTGTTCCAGTAGGAGGACCTATTGATCCTCTTTCAACTGGTTATGAAGATTTAAATGGATTGTATCCTTATAATCCAAGCAAAGCTGCTCCTTTGTTCCACTACTTTAGCGCAAGATATTTAGGAACTATTACTTTCCTTGTTTCACAAGGCGAAGGTGGAGTTGGGCGCGAGCTTTCAAAACAGATTAGTTCCGTGAGCGGTTTTAAGGTCAATCTTGAAGAAGTTGATCAACAAACTATGCGTAAGCGTATTAGTGAAGGTAAGTATGATCTTGCGCTTACTACGAGTAATCGTACTTTAGATGAAGGTATGTTTGCAGAAAGCGGTTCTCCGTTCGTTTTGCAAGACGCGCGTGCTCAACAAGCTTGGGCAGATGCAGTTCATTCTAAGAATGCAAGCGAATATGAGGCAAATGCTCGTGCATATGCTCGCGAAGTAAGCAATAATGCTGCAGCGCACTGGCTTTATGCTCGTAAAAGCATAATGGCTGTGAAATCTAATATAAGCGGTTACACAAAGAATATGACGGATCAGCTTCTGCCATTGCAAAGCGTAGTTGTGAAATAGAAAAGCGTAAGATTTGCGTTGTCGCGCTGAGTTTCTAATATTCAGTTCATGAGTGAACAGGATAACAACACAGTAAAGCACGCACATTTAACGCCTCTTCCTAACAAAGTTGGCGTTGATGGTCTTGAAGACAAGTGGCGTAGCAATTGGGATGAAGCTAAGACTTACGCATTCCATAATTCTCGCGACCGTAAGGCCGTATATTCTATCGATACTCCACCTCCAACAGTTAGTGGACACTTGCATGTTGGTCACGTATTCTCCTACACGCATACGGATGTTATTGCGCGATATAAGCGTATGCAAGGCTTTGACGTGTTCTACCCAATGGGTTGGGACGATAACGGTTTGCCAACAGAGCGCCGCGTACAAAACTATTACGGCGTGCGCGTAGACACTTCGTTGAAGTATGACCATGATTTTAAGCCGCCTTTTGAAGGCACTGAAGGCAAGAAAATTGAAGCTAAGGATCAGGTTCCTGTAAGCCGACAGAACTTTATTGAGCTTTGTGAGCGCTTAACTTCTCAAGATGAGAAGCTTTTTGAAGCATTGTGGCGCAGGCTCGGTCTTTCTGTAGACTGGTCGCAAACTTACCACACTATTGGCGAGCAGCCTCGCAGAGTTGCGCAAAAAGCATTCCTTCGCAATCTTGCTCGCGGAGAAGCTTATCAAAAAGACGCTCCAGGCTTGTGGGATGTTACATTCCAGACTGCAGTTGCTCAGGCTGAGCTTGAATCGCGCGAATATCCTGGTTTCTACCATAAGATTGCGTTCCGTTTTGAAGATGGTACGCCAATTTATATTGAAACTACGCGCCCAGAATTGCTTGCTGCATGCACTTCCTTAATTGCAAATCCAGAAGATGAGCGTTACAAGAAGTACTTTGGTCAAGAAGTTTATTCACCGCTGTTTAAGGTGAAGGTTCCGATTTTGGCGCATTCTGCTGCTCAAATGGACAAGGGTGCTGGCATTGCAATGTGCTGCACTTTCGGTGACGTAACTGACGTTGAGTGGTGGCGCGATTTGAATTTGCCAACTCGACCAATTATTCAGCGTAACGGTCGCATTGTAATGACGACTCCTGATTGGATTACGGATGAATCCGGTCGCGAAATGTTCGAGAAAATTGCCGGCAAAACCACGTTCTCTGCTCGTAAGGAAATTGTTGAAGCTTTGCAAGCAGCTGGAGATATGGATGGCGATCCAAAGCCAACAAAGCGCATGACGAACTTCTACGAAAAGGGCGATAAGCCTTTGGAAATCGTCACTTCTCGTCAATGGTACTTAAAGAACGGTGGCACAGACGAAAAGCTAAACGCTGAGCTTATTGAGCGCGGCAAGGAACTTAACTTCCATCCAGACTTTATGCGTGTGCGCTATGAGAATTGGGTTCACGGCTTGAATGGTGACTGGCTTATCTCTCGCCAGCGCTTCTTCGGTGTGCCATTCCCATTATGGTATCCAGTAAACGAAAATGGGGAAGTGGATTACGAGCATCCTTTGACGCCTAGCGAAGATCGTTTGCCAATCGACCCAACTATTGACGTTCCAGAAGGATTCGACGAATCTCAGCGAGACCAGCCAAACGGCTTTACTGCTGAGCAAGACATTATGGACACTTGGGCCACATCTTCCTTAACTCCACAAATCGTGACTCGTTGGGAAGAGCCAGGTGAGGAAAATCAAGCTTTGTTTAAGGCTACTTTCCCAATGGATTTGCGTCCACAAGGTCAGGATATCATTCGTACTTGGCTGTTTAGTACTGTTGATCGTGCACATCTTGAAAACGGCTGCTTGCCTTGGAAGCATGCTGCGCTTTCTGGCTGGATTCTTGATCCTGACCATAAGAAGATGTCTAAATCTAAAGGCAACGTGGTTGTGCCAAATAAGCCAATCGAAGAGTTTGGTGCGGATGCTGTGCGCTACTGGGCAACTTCTGCAAAACTTGGCTTGGATGCAACTTACGACGAAGGTCAAATGAAGATTGGTCGTCGCCTTGCGATTAAGCTTTTGAACGCTACAAAGTTTGCGCTCGCAATTGGTCGTGAAGATGATGAGCATCAGGTTCTTGAGCCTGCTAGCGCGGACTGGGATTTTGCAGACGTTACGGAAGTATTGGATCGCTCTGTTATGGCAAAGCTTGCATCCGTTATTCGTACCGCAACTGATGCGCTTGAATCTTACGAGCATTCTAAGGCTTTGGAAGCAATCGAAACCTTCTTCTGGGAATTCTGCGACGATTATATTGAGCTTGCAAAGAATCGTGCTTACGGTACTGCAGAATCCACTGGACGCACTCCAAGTGAAGCTGCTGTGAAGTCTGCTCGCACAACTCTTGGTCTTGCACTCGATGCTTTGGCTCGCTTGCTTGCTCCTTACTTGCCTTACGCTACTGAAGAGGTGTGGAGCTGGATGCATGACGGCGAAGGCTCTGTGCATCGTGCTAGCTGGCCATGCGCTAAGGCGTATGAGTCTGCTGCAAACGGTGTTTCTGCGGATACTTTGGCTTATGCGGGTGAAGCTTTGGCTACTTTGCGAAAGATTAAGTCTGAAGCAAAAGTTTCTATGAAGACTCCTATTTTGCAGGTGACTTTGAATGTTGCAGAAAACGCTTACAAGGCTGTTGAGGAGACTTTGGATGACGTTGCTGAAGCTGGACGCGTTACTGGAGAAGTAAAGCTTAACGCTGTTAAGGCTGCAGTTGCTGGAGATTCTTCTGATTCTGAATCTGCAGATTCTGATGCAGCTAACGTAAACGTTTCAGTTGCTCAAAGCGAACTCGGTGAAGCTCCTGCAAAAAAGAAGTAGTTGCAAGTAGTCGAAAATAATTAATCGCAAAACAAAAGCGCTGGAAGTCAATCTTCGACTCCAGCGCTTTTTGTGTATTTAAGCACTTAAGAATAATCACTTATTTTCTTCCAAACCAAGGCGCTTCACCACGTCGTCGAGTGGAGATGTTTCTAATTCTCCACGTTTGTATGCTTCAATATCTGCCATTAGACCATATTCATGTTCAAGTTCATCGATTTGGGCCTCTAGCGCTTGATTCATGTAAAATGAACGAGTGCGGTGAGTGGTTTTAGCGAGCTGATCATAACGATCTAAAACGTTAGAGGGTACTCTTAATCCTGTAATTGTTGCAGCCATTTTTAATCTCCATTGTAAAACATGTAAAACATATATTACACTATATGTAGAATAATGCGATCCAATACACTGTAATCGCGAAGCATCGCGCGGTAACGCTAGACTGTAAACCATGAATCCAGAAAGCTTAAGTGAATTAATTGAAAAAATTGCTAAAGATTTAGTAGCAAGCGGTAAAGCTGGCAATCTAACAGAAGATTTGATTCCTGCTGCCGAAAAACTTGCAGTTATGCGACCAAAAGATCGCGCACACGGAGATTGGGCTACGAACGTTGCTATGCAGCTTGCTAAAAAAGCTGGTATGAAGCCTCACGATTTAGCTGAACTTTTTGCCGAGCGTTTGCAAGAAGCAGAAGGTATTGCATCTGTAGAAGTTGCAGGCCCTGGCTTTATTAACATAACGCTTGATTCTGCTTCTGCTGCGGCTGTTGTTGACGAAGTATTAAAGCAGGGTGCAGATTTTGGCAAGAATACGCATTTGAGCGGCAAAACTTTGAATCTTGAGTTTGTTTCCGCAAACCCAACTGGTCCAATCCACATCGGTGGAACTCGCTGGGCTGCAGTTGGCGATTCCATGGCTCGAGTCTTGGAGGCGAACGGCGCAAAAGTTGTGCGCGAATACTACTTCAACGATCATGGTGAGCAAATCAACCGTTTTGCAAAGTCTTTAGTTGCTGCAGCTCACGGCGAAGAAACTCCTGCAGACGGCTACAAAGGCGCGTATATTAACGAAATTGCGGACGCTGTTATAAAAGAAGCGAAGGCGGACGGCGTTGATGTTCTTTCATTGCCGCGAATTGATCTTGGAAAAGATGAAGAAGGTTTGCCTCTTGGAGAAGGCGATTCCGAGCAGCGCGAAGAGTTCCGCAAGCGCGCAGTGCCAATGATGTTTGCTGAAATTCGCAAGTCGATGCACGATTTTCGTGTGAAATTCGACGTGTGGTTCCACGAAAACAGCTTGTACGAGGATGGCGAAGTTGAGCGCGCTATTGCAGACTTGCGTGAGCGTGGAGACATTTTTGAAAAAGATGGTGCAACTTGGTTCGAATCCACTAAGCATGGCGACGACAAGGATCGCGTAATTATTAAGTCCGATGGAAACTACGCTTACTTTGCTGCAGATATTGCGTACTATCGCAACAAGCGTCATCGCGAGCAGAATCCTGCGGATGTAGCGATTTACATGCTCGGCGCGGATCATCACGGCTATATTGGCAGGATGATGGCAATGTGCGCGGCTTTTGGAGACAATCCGGGCGAAAACATGCAGATTCTTATTGGTCAGATGGTAAATGTTATGAAGGATGGCAAGCCTGTGCGCATGAGCAAGCGCGCTGGAAACGTTATTACGATTGACGATTTAGTTGATGCAATTGGCGTTGACGCTTCTCGCTATTCGCTTGCTCGCACCGACTACAACACAAGCGTTGATATTGATTTGGATTTGCTTGCTTCTCACAGCAACGATAATCCTGTGTACTACGTGCAATACGCTCACGCGCGCAGCTGCAATGTGGCTCGCAATGCTGCAGATGCTGGAATTACGCAAGATGGCGCTGATTTAAGCTTGCTTAATACCGAGGCTGACGGCGAAGTATTGGCTGCTTTGGCTCAATGGCCTGCAGCTCTTGCACAAGCTGGCGATTTGCGCGCTCCTCACCGCGTTGCGCATTATCTTGAGGATTTGGCTGCAAGCTACCACAAGTGGTACAACCTTGAGCGCGTTGTGCCAATGGAGTTAACTGACCCTGAAAATCGTTTGCCGGAAGCAGAGCGCGAAGCTCAGCGCATTGCAAAGTGCCCAGAGCCAGCTCGTGCTGCAGCTCGCTTAAAGCTTAACGCTGCTGTGCGTACGGTAATTGCAACTGGTCTTGATTTGCTTGGAGTTTCTGCTCCAGAAAAGATGTGATTTTGCTTTTTATATAAGATTTAGAGCAAAGTTATAGAGCATTTTTGATTGCATAGGACGTTGGTAGTTTGCCAGCGTCCTTTTTATCTTTTATTAAGGACACGCGCGAGATTGTAAATTTATGCCGATTAAGTACATGCGATTTATTAAGATACCCCCTAATATTATTTTCGCTTTAAATCCACAATATAAAACAGAGATTTAGCTGAATAGTATGTAAATACAAATTTATCCTTATAGGAGGTGTAAGCATGAGCGTCACAACACAAAGTGTCAGCACAGACAGTGCCCCGAAAAAAAGGAACCTGACAATTATTGAGTCCGCGTACGTGGCGGTCATGTTGTTTGGTATGTTCTTTGGCGCAGGAAACCTGATTTTCCCTGTGTTCCTTGGAGCTAACGCAGGAAGCAATTCTGCTCCTGCCGCATTAGGCTTTATTATTACCGGCGTTGGTTTGCCATTGTTAGGTGTTACAGCTCTTGCAATGAGTCGTGCAAACGGTCTTTTTGAACTTTCAAGCAAGCCGAGCAGAAAATACGGCATGTTCTTTACTTGCGTTCTGTATTTAACAATTGGACCATTCTTTGCAATTCCTCGCTGTGCAACAACTTCGTACACTGTTGGTTTGGAGCGCGTTGTTCCACAAGACGGAAACGGTCAATTGTATTTGTTCTTGTTCTCTGTGGTTTTCTTCGCACTAGCGTTCTTCTTTGCGCTAAAGCCTAGTGGAATACTTACATGGGTTGGTAAAGTTCTTACGCCTATATTCTTGGTTTTCTTAGGTATTCTGGTATTTACTGCGCTGTTTTCTCCTGTAAGTGGTGCTTCTGAGGATGCCGCTCCTATAGGAAAGTACGTTAATGAATCATTCTTTACAGGATTCTTAGATGGCTACAACACAATGGATGCTTTAGCTAGCTTGGCTTTTGGCATTATAGTTGTTAGTACTATTCGATCCTTTGGCGTAAAAGACCCTAAAGATGTGGCAGTGAATACTGTGCGATCTGGATTCTTTAGCTGCTTGCTTATGGCGTTGATTTACGTCGCAATTGTTGTTGTCGGTGTGCGTAGCCGTGCACTGTTTAAGCCTGCTGAAAATGGTGGTGTAACTTTGGCGCAAGTCGCACGCTACCATCTTGGAAACGTTGGCTTATTTGTGCTTGCTGCAACTGTAACGCTTGCCTGCTTAAAAACTGCGGTTGGCTTAATCGTAAGCTGCTCAGAAACATTCTCTAAGTTATTCCCTAAGGGTCCTAGCTACAGAGTTTGGTCTGTGTTGATTACGCTCGTTTCGTTTGGTCTTGCAAACTTTGGTTTGAGCGCAATCATCGAATACGCGGTTCCAGTATTAATGTTCTTGTATCCACTTTCAATCGTACTGATTCTTTTGGCTTTGTGTGGTCGACTTTTTGACAATTCCAAAGTTGTATACGCTTGGACACTTGGTTTTACTGGTGTTGCAGCGGTATATGATTTTTTGAATAGTTTGCCAACAGCTTTACGTAATGCATTGCATATGAACGATATGTTGGTGGTTGTTCAAAACTGGCTGCCGTTCTCGGAATTTGGAATGGCTTGGCTTTGCCCTGCTGTTGTTGGATTTGTTGTTGGCTGTGTCCGCATGGTCTTATTTGACAACAAGGACATGAAGGAGATGGCTCGTGTAGCTGCTGGTCCAGATCTTGAAGGCAGTGTTGCTAGTAGCGATGACTATTCTTCAAGCAGCTCTGAGTTTGACGAGCCTGCCGACTTCGCTGTATCTGCTAAGTCTACTGCTGACGAACCTAATTTTAGTGAGCAATCCTAAAGTTTTGTAGAGTCGCGTAAAAGTTATAATAATCGCCATATTTTGTTGCGTAATTTTTCGTAGCGAAGTATGGCGAATTTTATATAAAACGCACGCTTGACTTATTTATTGGAACGATTTAGTATATTTCAATAACGAACAAAATAATGTGCAATCTAAAGTAATTCTCGCTTAGCCAGTAAAGCAAGATACAAAAGGCACGCGTCTAATGCTCGATGCTGAGGCATTAGCAAAAGTGGTTGTTCATTAGTGAAAGGAGTAAACGACGCTGTTTGCGGCAGAAGTCTGGCGTTGCTATATATCAAATGATTCATTGGGCGGTATGTCCAAGAACCTTTAAGTTTCTCTAAATATTTCTAAGGAAGAACAACGATGTTGAAACTAAAAAAGTTTGGAGCAATCTCTATGATGCTCGCTGCTGCGCTGTCTCTTACTGCATGCGGTGGCGGCACAAGCTCTACAAGCAATACTCAAGGTAAAACAACCGTTTCTGTTTGGCACTACTGGGATGGTGCTAATGCAGATGCTTTCGATAAAAAAGTAAAAGCATTTAATGCTTCACACAAGAACATTGAGATTAAAACTACAAATGTTCCTAATGCTGATTTCTTAACAAAATTACGCGCATCTGCTACTTCAAATACCTTGCCTGATATGGCCATAGGTGATTTGATTTGGATGCCTCAAATGGCGCAAATTGGCAAATCTGCAGACTTAAAAAAGCTTCTCAAGCCTGAAGTAATTGACAATATTAACCCAGCATTAAAGAATTTCGGCTCAATTGATGGTCACTTAGTATCCGTTCCAATGTCAGCCAATAATCTTGCGTATATGTACAATCGCACAGTATTTAAGAAGGCTGGTTTAGATCCAGATAAGCCTCCAAAAACTTGGGACGAATTAAAGCAAATGGCAAAGCAGATTAAGGATAAGACTGGTCTTCCAGGTTACGATTTGCCAACTGAAGCAGGAGACAGCGGTGAGGCTCTTACCTGGAACTTCCAAGTCAATCTTTGGCAAGCTGGTGGCGAATTCTTAAAGAAAGATAACTCTGCTGCTGCTTTTAACACTCCTGCGGGTAAGAAAGCTGCCAATTTCTGGATGGATCTTATTAAAAGTGGAGTGAGCCCATATGCTGGATGGGGCAAGTTTGAAAAAGGTAAAGGTGGTTCTGCTCAGGAAGGTTCTTGGATGGTAGGTATTTGGGCAGCGGATCCTCCATTTGATTTTGCCGCAGCTCCTTTACCAACTCCTGAAGGTGGTAAACCATCTACTAATCTTGGCGGAGAACAAGCCATGTTGTTTAACAATGATGATGCAAAAGTAAAAGCTGCTGCTGAATTTGTGACTTGGTTCTTGCAAGACAAGCAAGTGCTTGATTGGTGTGAATCTACTGGTTTCCTGCCTGCTACAAAGAGTGCTGCTAACAATGCAGAGTATCGTTCATGGGTTGAAAAGAAAGAGCCTCGCTTACTTCCATATATTGAACAAATGTCAACTGCTCATACTCGTCCAAACACCAAACTATATCCACAGATTTCGTTGGCATTCGCAAAGGAAATGGAAAAAGCATTTTCTGGCGAAGTAAATGTTGGAACTGCATTAAAGAATGCAGAAAAAGCAGTCAACGAAGTAATATCGCAAGGTAAGTAATCATGCGTAATCCGATAGTACAGTTGAAAAAGAACAAGTCAGCTGCTAATGCAGAAGCAAAGGCTAGTAATGGTAAGCTGATTCGTGATAGTCGTAAAACTGTAGGTAAATGGGAGCAAATTCTCACAGCATGGGGATTGTTGCTTCCTGGATTAGTGATTCTCGTCATCTTCACTTTTTATCCAATTATTTCTGCAGCTTATACGAGCTTAACGAATTGGAACGGGTTTTCTGTAAATCCAGATTTTATTGGATTGAAGAATTATGTGAAACTATCTCAAGATCCAGAATTTTGGAATAGTTTAACCGTGACTGTTATCTATGCATTTGGTGTAGCTGTGCTATCGGTTGTTTCGGGGTTGCTTTTTGCGGTATTACTAGATGCGCCAATTCGCGCTCGCGGATTGTATCGCACTATATATTTCCTTCCTGTCGTTACCTCCTCGGTGGCTGTAGCAATTGTGTGGAAATATATGTTGGATCCATCGGGTCTTGTAAATTCTGTACTCTCATCCCTAGGTATTGCAGGACCCGACTGGCTCCACAACAAGTGGCTAGCATTACTTGCTACTACACTCCTTACAGTTTGGAAGAACTTAGGTTTTAATATCATTCTATATTTGACTGCTTTGCAATCTCTTTCTAAGTCGACTTATGAAGCTGCAAGTCTTGATGGTGCTACGAGCTGGCAACAGCTGCGTTATATTACAGTTCCTCTGCTTAGACCAATGACATTCTTTGTGGTTGTGCAAGCACTGATTAGTAGTTTCCAATCATTTGATTTAATTTATGTGTTTACTGAAGGTGGTCCTCGAGGTGGCACTGACGTACTAGGAATGTTTATGTATCGTCAAGCATTTAGGTTAGGCAATTTCGGTTATGGTACGGCAATTGCTATAGCGTCGCTGGTGTTAGTTCTTATCGTAACTCTTGTGCAATGGAAGGTAAGTAATGCAGAAAATAAGTAAGGTTTTTACGAGATTGCGTTCGTTGCATCTTGCTCGGCATATTGTACTCATTATCGGTGCAGCTTCGGTACTTATTCCATTTATGTGGATGTTTACAACGTCGTTGCAAACAAAAGCCGAAACGTATGCCGTTCAGTCAGTGATTCCAACATCATGGCATTGGGAAAATTATCTGCATGCGTGGCAAAGCGCTCCGTTTGCAAACTATTATATTAATAGCTTGATCATGTCGGCAATTATTGTAGTTGGTCACCTTGCGTTTGATGCTATGGCAGCTTTTGCTTTTGCGCGATTAGAGTTTCCTGGAAAGAAAATATTATTCGTGCTGCTACTTTCTGCTTTCATGGTTCCTGCTTTCGTAACAGTTATACCTATGTACGGTATTATCGCTCAGTTGCGTTGGATTGATACTATGGCAGCTTTAACAGTTCCGCGTTTGGCTGATGTATTTGGCATTATTTTGCTACGCCAACATTTTACTACTATCCCGCGTGAGCTAGATGAGGCTGCAAGAATTGACGGATGTTCAAGCCTTGGTATTTTTATTAAAGTTATTCTGCCGCTTTCTAAGCCAGCTCTTGCAACTCTTGGTGTATTCTCATTCCTATTTGCATGGAATGATTTTCTGTGGCCTCTGTTGGTTACAAATGCAGAAGAAATGCGTACTATTCAAATCGGCTTGAGTGGTTTTGTTGGACGTTATGGTACGTCATGGAACTATTTAATGGCTGGAACTTTGACGTCAACTTTGCCATCAATTATTATTTTCTTCTTCTTCCAAAAAGCTCTTGAACGAGGAATCGCTTCTACAGGTCTTAAAGATTGAAGAAGTGCTAAGACGCTCACAATTTGTAAAATTTACTATTTGTTAGGAACAAGTCATGCAACCTGAATGGGTAAAATCAAGTGTATTTTATCAGATTTTTCCGGAGCGTTTCGCAAATGCAAATGCTTCTATTAACCCTAATCCTGTAGAATCATGGGATAAATCTCCAACTAGGGACAATTTTTTCGGTGGTGATTTGCAAGGGATCAGTGGGCATCTGTCATATCTTGCGGATATGGGTGTCAATGCTTTGTATCTTACTCCAATTTTCCAAGCGGATACGAATCATCGCTATGATGCCACTGATTATTTCAAAATTGATTCACGTCTTGGTAATGACGCAGATTTTGATGAGTTTATTAAGCGTGCTCATGAATTGCAGATTCGTGTAGTTTTAGATGGTGTATTCAATCATTGTGGAATAGGTCACTGGGCGTTTCAAGATGTTGTACGTAACGGCGAACAATCGCAATATGTTAATTGGTTTTCGGTAGAGGGCTTTCCTGTAGTGTCTCATCCGGAACCGAATTATAAAACATGTTCCGGCTGTTACTATTTACCAAAATGGAATGTATATAATCCAGAAGTGCGTAGACATCACTATAACGTTGCTAAATATTGGTTAAATCGTGGTATTGATGGCTGGCGTTTAGATGTTCCATATTTCGTCAATAAAACATTTTGGAAGGGTTTCCATAAAGTAGTGAAATCTTTTGGGGATGATAAATACTTAGTAGCTGAAGAATGGCGTAACCCTTCTCAATGGCTTACTCCGGAACTTATGGATGGAACCATGAATTATACAGTTCGTGATTTAGTTCTAGGTTTTTGCGCTGATGAAACTTTGGATGCTTATGATTTTGCAGATGGCATGAATGCTTTGTATAACGATATTCCAGAAGAACATCGCTCTTGTATGTTGAATTTGCTTGGGAGTCATGATACTGAGCGCTTGCTTACGCGCACAAAGGCTCATGAATATGCTTGGGATACACCTGCTGAAGACGCTGAGAATTTAGCTTACGCTCTGCTATTTGCTTCTGATGGCTCTCCTATGGTGTATTACGGTGATGAAAATGGCATGGAAGGAGAAAATGATCCTGGTTGCCGCGCTCCTATGATTTGGAATGAGAATGATTGGAATTTATCTGTTCGTAAAACAGTTTGCAAATTAATGCGTCTACGTAGAGAAAATGCTGCTCTCCAATATGGCCGGCAGCATGTAGCTGCTTTGGGAAAACATACTGTGTGTATTACTCGTACTTTGCCTTCAGGGCGTGCATGCTTATGTTTAGTGCATCGAGGATCTGGAGCTTACATCAATTGTGATGATTTGCCAGTGCGTATAGATCGTTCGCTATTTGGTGTGCCAAGTATAATAGGTAATCAATACCGTATGGGAGAAAAATCCATTATATTGTATGAAGGTGAAGCAGTAGGGAAGCTATGAATGTTCGTAGAGTGACTATTAAGGATGTTGCAAAGAAAGCTAATGTTTCCAAGTCTGCAGTATCTTTTGCATATAATGATCCGTCAAAACTATCTGAGGCGACGGTTGAACATATTATGCAAACTGCTGAAGAAATGGGATATGTGCGAAGTGCAACAGCTAGAGCATTGCGCACGAATTCTTCGAATGCGTTGGGCTTGTTGCTTCCGCAAGGTATTGATACGATTTTGCAAAATCCTTATTATTCACTCTTGATTCAAGGAATTGGGCAGGTTTGCCAGTCAGAAGGCTACACTTTGATGCTTGTTCCTCCGCTGAGAGGTTCAATGTTAAAAGCTATTCCTACGGCTGCGGTAAGTGGTTTTATAATTTGCGGTTTGGAAGCTGAGCGTGCAGAAGTTGTTGAAATCTTGAATAAGCACGTTCCGGTAGTAATTGTTGATCCTGCTCAACCTATTAACGTTCCAACTGTAGAAGTCGACGATGAGCATGATTTTGAAGATTTAGTAGATCGACTTATTGATTTAGGTCATAGGAATATTGGTATTGCGGCAATTGAAACGAAATCGCATACTGATTATCCGGGATGGCAAGGAATAGTTGGTAGGCGCATGGCAAGTGTTGTGCGTGCGCTTAAAAAGCATAACTTATCACCTGAAGATAAAGAAATTACCGTTATAGAAACTCCTTGCACGTATCAGGGTGGGGCTGATGTTTTCAACAAAATGTGGAATGACACTGATATTGAATGTAAGCCTACTGCGATTGTGTCGTTTAGTGACATTATTGCGCTTGGAGTGCTTGGAGCAGCTCAAGCGCAAGGATTACGCGTTCCTGAAGATCTTTCCATTACGGGTTATGATGATTTGCCTTTGTCTACAATTTGCACGCCTAGATTAACTACGGTCCATCAGCCAATTACTTCGAAAGGACGTTTGGCTGCAGAAAGTTTGATTGATCAAATACGCTTTGATGAAGAAGCTTTGCCTGTTTCGCATAAAAAATTGGGAACTGCCCTCATCGTGCGTGAATCGGTTGGGGCAGCTCCTCTTAAGAAGTAATTTATATATTCTGCAGTTTTTTATTTAGAAGTTGCCGCCGTTCCAACCCCAGTCGGTGGTTGCAGTGTAACGAATATAAGTGCGGTCTTGAGGTACGCCAAGCTCGCTCTCCAAAGCTGCCATAATCTGCTCAGTCAACTTTTCCCAAGCCGACCCCGGTACGCTGGAACCAAACACGTTCACCTCAACGTAAGCTGCAGGCTTAGTATTGTCTCCTGCAAAATAAATCGGCATATTGTCCTCGAATGGGCACATGAGCCAATGCTCGCTTTTTCCTGGAACTGCGCTAATTGCCTTGCCATAAGCAGCTTTTAATGCGTCTCGCTGGGCAGGTGTTGTGCTTACAGAAACATGAGTATGGATAACTGGCATAATCGCTCCTTTGCTAAATTTAGTAAGCTTTATTACGTAACAATTATATGTTATTTGTTAGCAGCCGCGTGTTTAATGGATATTATGAAAAAGCTTATTGAACAGGTTGTAAAGTTTGGAATTGTTGGCATTATTGCCCTTATTATTGACGTTGCGCTACTTAATTTATTAATGCTTGCGCACTTAAATAATGTGGTTGCAGGTACGATTTCTTTCGTAATCTCACTTATCTTCAACTATATTGCCAGTATGAAATACGTCTTTAAACATCGTGAAGATATGGCAAAGTGGATGGAGCTTCTGATTTTTGTTATTTCTGCAGTCATTGGATTGCTTATTAACGATGCGATTATTTGGGCAAGTACGTTAGGAATGGCTGAAACTTTACGCGGTTCTGCAGTATACGTTTTGCGCACAAATATAGGAAAACTTGTAGCTACTGTTGTTGTTGCTGTGTGGAATTTTGTTATACGAAAGTGGCTTCTCGATGATACTAAATCTCAACAGCCTGGGTATGTTGCGCAAGAAGATACGAGTTTTGCTCACCGCTTGGGAATGTGGTCGCTTAATCATACAAAAAACCGCAAGTAATTGTTTTAGTATTTTAAACAGAAAGTAGAACGCAATGCCAGCTACGACAATTCATTTTGTGCGTCATGGAGAAGTTGATAATCCAAATCACGTGTTGTATGAGCGTCTTCCTGGATTTCATCTTTCGGCTCGCGGAGTGAGGATGGCGCAAGCTACAGCAAAATATATTGCCACTGTTCCGCAAATGCGCGGAATTACTGCAATTTATTCGTCTCCTCTTGAGCGAACTCGTGAAACAGCGCGTGAAATCGAAAATGCTTTGCGCAATATTGAAGATTCTGCCTATGTAAAAGCGCACTGTGACGAAGATTCTGCGCAATCTTCTGTGCAATCTCAAGAAAGCGACATTATTTTAGATAAACGCTTAATTGAAGCTGGAAATAATTTCCGCGGAAAACGCATAGGTTACGGTGAAGGCGCACTGTGGAAAAACAACAATTGGAAGCTTGTTGCGAATTTGTGGAAGCCAAGTTGGGGAGAAAGCTACAGAAGTATTGCAACTCGCGTTGGCGATTTTGCGCGCGAGCAGGTTCGTAAGCATCCGGGTGAGCAAATCGTTGCAGTTACTCATGAGTCGCCAATCTGGTCTTATAGACACCTACTGGAAACCGGTCACGCTGAACATAATATGCTTCTTCGTCACACGGCTTTAGCTTCGATTACTTCTATCACTTACGATTGCGAGACTTTGCGCGTGCTTTCAATTACGTATGTTGATCCTGCTGGGCGAGTGAAGTAAGTAACATATAATGCGAAGGAGCATTGAAATGGTTGATTCTGTTGATTCTGTTGATTCTGTCAAAGATCCTGAAGATGTTAAGAATAATGAAAAAAGTATGCTAATGCTGAATGATGCAGCGCAATCTGCTGCGAAACTAACAGAATTATGGCCATTGACGGAAGCGCGACACTTAGATAACGACGCAAAATATGCGGAAAATCTTGAGGTGCGCTCAATGCGAGCAATAGCGCGAATACTCACGAATCTTGACGTTACTGTGCCGGATGCTGAATTTGTGTATGAAGGCGCGGATGAAATTCCTGGACGTCCGCAAGAAATAGTAGACGCGCTACTTGCTGCCGCCGATGCTTACGACAATATGGATTCATGCTATGAGCCTAATTATGATGAAGCAGAAGAAGAAATACTAGAAAATAGTAATAATATAAATTCTGTTTTTAGTAAGATTGCATCTCATTCTGCCGAAGACTCTAATGCAATAAATGCAGCAGCCGATACGTTAAATGTTGAAGGTAATTGGAGTATTAACGATATTGACTTTGCAATTAATTATGCGAAACAAATGGTTTCTTGTTATGAAAATAAATCGTTGGAAACGCAAAAAATTATTGTAGTTTTAAGCTTACTAACAAATCTAATTAAAAAAACTAACGAGATTTGCGAAACTTTACCAATTTTCTTATATATTAACGAAATATGTGAGTGTGCTGGTTTGCCGCGAATGATGTTCAAGGATGCTCAATGGTGTGAGATTGTTGATTGTGTGCGCAATTCGCGAGTAGATTGCAGCGAAAGTAACGAAAATAGTATAAGCGCTCTAATTAATTTTGTGTCGCCTTTGTTGGCTGCTGAATGGCAAAAGCATCGTGAAGACGTTCTGTGGGATCCTGAAGTTGCGAAGAAGCTTGCAAAAGAAGAGGATGATAGAAAGTCCCGCGAGGCTCTTGCTGCGAAGTTTGCGCACGTTGAGGGCAATAAAGAATCTACGCAGGCGCTTGATTAGTTTTTATGTTGACTCATGTTTGATGCGAATGCTGCACGTCCGTAACGCGCGGCACAATGGAACCTATGACTGATATCGAGGAAACTCAAGAAGTTGCTAATAATGCAACAAAATCCACAAAGCCTGAACTTCCAAAGAATGTTCGCGTGCGTTTTTGCCCTTCGCCAACTGGTACACCTCACGTAGGTATGGTTCGTACCGCGCTGTTTAACTGGGCTGAGGCTCGCCATACTCATGGCAAATTGCTGTTCCGCATTGAAGATACCGATAATGAGCGTGATAGCGAGGAAAGCTACCAGCAGATTATTGAGGCTCTTCGTTGGCTCAATATTGATTGGGACGAGGGCATTGATGTTGGCGGAGATAACGGACCGTATCGCCAGTCTCAGCGCATGGAAATTTATAAAGACGTAGCGCAAAAGCTTTTTGAAGCAGGATACGCGTACGAATCCTTCTCTACTCCTGAAGAAATTAAGGAGCGTAATATTGCTGCTGGTCGTCCTGCTGAATTTGGTTACGATGGCTACGATCGCAATCTTACGGAAGAGCAGAAGCAAGCTTTCCGCGACGAAGGCCGCAAACCTGCACTTCGCTTGAAGATGCCAAATGAAGACATTACTTTTAACGATTTGATTCGTGGCGAAATTACTTTTAAAGCTGGATCTGTTCCAGATTATGTGATTGTGCGCCCGAATGGCGATCCGCTTTACACGCTTACGAACCCTGTTGACGACGCATTAATGGATGTGAACGTGGTTTTGCGCGGTGAGGATATTTTGAGCTCCACGCCTCGTCAGATTGTGCTTTACCGTTACCTTATGGAAATGGGTATTGCTAAGGAAACTCCACTTTACGGCCATATGCCTTACGTTATGGGTGAAGGTAAGAAGAAGCTTTCCAAGAGAGACCCTGAGTCCAACTTGTTCTTGCATAGAGATAACGGATTTATTCCAGAAGGCTTGCTGAACTACTTGGCTTTGCTTGGATGGTCGATTGCTCCTGATCGTGACGTGTTCACTATGGACGAAATGATTGAAAAGTTTGATGTGCGCGATGTTAAGGCAAATCCTGCACACTTTGACTTGGATAAAGCAATTTCGATTAACGCTGAGCATATTCGTATGCTTGAGCCTCAAGATTTCTTGAATCGTTCTGTGTCTTACTTGCATAAGGATGGCGTAGTTAGCGCAGATAATTGGGATGCGTTAACTGACCGCGAGCGTGACGTGCTCACAGCTGCTGCTCCTCTTGTTCAGCCTCGCGTGCGTTTGCTCGGTGAAGTTGCTGGAATGGTTGGTAGCTTGTTAAGTGAAGATGGCTACATTGAGCCAGATGACGACGCTCGTAAGCAGTTGAAGGAATCTGCAGGCGAGGTTCTTGACGCCGCAATCGCTGCTTTGAAGGGTGTTGACGCTTCTGATTGGCGCACTGATTCCTTGCATGAGCTTTTGAACAAGAAGCTTGTTGAGGAAGCTGGTTACAAGCCGCGCTTGGCATTTGGCCCTGTGCGAGTTGCGCTTTCTGGTCGTCGCGTTTCGCCTCCACTGTTTGAGTCCATGGAAATCGTGGGCAAAGACGTGACTTTGGCGCGTTTGGCTGGATTGCGTGAGCACTTGTAAATCGCAAATAATTTATAAGCGCAAATAAAATTTGAACAAGGCGGGAGTGTGGCACTATTGCTGCATTTCCGCCTTTTTTATTTGTGCGTTATTTTGCAGTTTAATATGCTTGTCCTTTTAACTTCGACACGCCGCGGTTGCGCATTGAGCTGTTATGTTGTAAAGTCGCTATTTGTTGCGTCAAGAGGCGTAGCTAATAAATGAAAGCCCCCGTCGTCTAGCGGTCTAGGACTACGCCCTCTCACGGCGCCAACACCGGTTCAAATCCGGTCGGGGGTACGAAGACGGAACGGTTCCAAGAGCCGCGAAGCCTGCCAATTGGGGTATGGTGTAATTGGCAACACAGGTGATTCTGGTTCATCCATTCTTGGTTCGAGTCCAGGTACCCCAGCGAATAGCTCTCGTAGAACGAGGGCTTTTTTGTTATCTATCTGTATTCCTGCGATTTGCCTCAGCGCGCGACATTTTCTTTACGCGGCTGTAAAGTTTTGGTCGGATTAAGGCGATAAAACGGCAGTTTCTTTACATCACTGTAAAGTTTCTGCCTTTTTTGGGCGCGTAGTCGACCTTTTCTTTACACGGTCGTAAAGTTTCTGCCGTTTTTTGGCGTGAAAGCGGCAGTTTCTTTACATGCGTGCTCAGTTTCTGCCGCTTATCCCGTTTACCACGCTTACCGCGTGCTTCTTATGCAGCCTTAAAATCAAAAACCCCGGTGCGTGACCGGGGTTAGAGAAAGAAGAGAAGAAGAGAGGTTTAAGTTATTAAAGTCAAATTCAACTACTTGCTTGTAGTTTATTTCCTTTTGATGTATATATAATAACCACCTTATGCTGAGCGCAGTAATGCGATTACCTGTGAATTGTCTGTGAATTTGTAACTATTTTACTGAAATTGCACGTTTTTATCGCTTTTAGGTTATTTATTATCAGTATTTGCTTAATTTAGTATTTTTGAATGTAAATAATTTATGTAAACTTGCGCACAAAATTGAGTGAGTCGCGGCATATCTGCCGTATGCTTAAAGTATGACTGATTCTGCACAATCTGAAGCTAATGCATCTGCGGCACTTCCTTTATCTGTTTCGGCGCGTTTAGGACGTTTGCAGTTCCATCTTTCTGGTAAATTCCGGGTGCTTCAGTGTGCAGATGTTCAAGATGGGTTACGTATTTCACAAGATACTATTCGACTTATTGCTTCTGCTTGCGATGCTGTGCGACCAGATCTTGTAGTTTTTAGCGGAAACCAGATTGCAGGTTATGAAAAAGTATTTGCAAAAACTTTTCAGCGTAGACGCTGGCAGGAATCTTCCAATATTTCGGCTTCTGATAAGAAGCAATTGGTTGATAAAGTGCACGAATTTGTTGCTAAGTTAATGAAGCCACTAGAAGATCGCAGTATTCCGTGGGTTGTTACTTATGGGAATCATGATTTCCAGTGCGGTCTAAGTAATGAAGAGCTTGATAAGATATATCAAGATTTTCCATGCTGCATGAATCGTAGTGCTTCTAGTGCATCTTCTGCAAGTGCTATGCAATCGACAAAATGTGTGTTGCCAAAGCAGATTATTTTTACATGTGAGCCTGGTACTTTTGCCTTGCCTGTTATGGATGAAAAGCATGAAAAGGTTGTTTTTTCAATAGTTTTAGTTGATTCGGGAGATTATGCTAAATCCGGCGGCTATGGTAGTCCTTCTAAAAAAACTAACGAGTTTATCTCTGGTCTTCCTTCTTATTTGCCTGAGCATATTTGCGTTTTTCAGCATTTTCCATTGCCGCAATATTATCGTGTTCTTCGCGAAGTTCCGCAAGAACTCGCTGCGCGCGAACATGCTATTGAAGGGTATCGTACTTTTGCTGGTCGCTATTATGCTCTTGACGAAAAACACGTTCTGCCTGATGGGTATTTAGGTGAAGGAATTAGCTGCCCTGACGTCGATAGTGGTGAATACGCTGCCTTGCTTGATGCAGGAGCTTTTGCGCTAATTGCCGGTCACGATCACCGCAATTCTTTCGCAGCTAAAGATCCCGAGAGTAATATGCTATTTGTTGCCACTCCTACATGTGGTTTTGGATCTTACGGCCCTGAACCTGCTAAAAGAGGCGTGCGCTTGCTCGAATTTGATATTCGTCACCCGTTTGAACCGCGTACGCAAATGCTTGAATTTGGGAATCTTGTTGGCAAACCTTCTTCCAAAAAAGCCTATACTTATGCTCTTACAGCTGAATCTGAGCATGAATTGCCAGAAGTAGATTTATTGCGTAAACCATCATTGCTTATTAGATTGATTCGCCGATGGCGTCAACAATCTACGCATTAATTTAATCAGTTTTAATAGATTGCATGAGCGCGTTGGCAAATATGCCGGTATTATAGTGAATAGTGTTTTAGCGCGAACGAAAGAGGTAAATGTGTCCGCACACGATACGGCTGAACAGAACAACAATAGTGGCATTGACGCTGCAGATGTGTTGCATGTAGAAGGTGGTAAGCCGCTTAATGGCACTATTAAAGTGCGTGGCGCAAAAAACTTTGTTAGCAAGGCTATGGTTGCAGCTTTGTTGGCACCAGGTAAGTCTGTTCTAAAAAACGTTCCTGAAATTCGCGATGTTCATGTAGTTTCTGATTTATTGCGTTTGCATGGTGTTGACGTTGAAGTTAATGGACCTGAAGGCATTGTGACAATTGATGCCACAAAAGTGCAGCTCGCAGATGTAGCTGACGTCGACACTCTTTCTGGCTCGTCTCGTATTCCAATTCTTTTCTCTGGTCCTCTTCTTCATCGTCTTGGAGAAGCGTTTATTCCTGCGCTTGGAGGATGCAATATTGGTGGCCGTCCAATTGATTTTCATCTTGAGACGTTGCGTAAACTTGGTGCAAATGTAGATAAAGATCACGAGGATGGTATTCATATTACTGCACCTAATGGCTTGCATGGCACTAAAATTCATTTGCCTTATCCTTCTGTCGGTGCAACCGAGCAGACTTTGCTTGCAGCAGTTCTTGCAGAAGGTCGTACAGAGCTTTCCGGAGCTGCAATTGAGCCAGAAATTATGGATTTGGTAGCCGTTTTGCAAAAGATGGGTGCGATTATTTCTGTAGACGTTGACCGTACTTTCCGTATCGAGGGAGTAAAAGAGCTTCAAGGATATACTCATACGTCATTAACTGATCGCATTGAAGCAGCTTCTTGGGCTTCTGCTGCTCTTGCAACACACGGAGATGTGTTTATTAAGGGCGCAACTCAGCCAGAAATGATGACTTTCTTAAATGTGTTCCGTAAAGTTGGCGGACAGTTTGATGTGACAGATAAAGGAATTCGTTTTTGGCATCCGGGTGGGGATTTGCATCCGGTTGCTATTGAAACCGATGTGCATCCTGGTTTTATGACTGATTGGCAGCAGCCTCTTGTTGTTGCGCTTACTCAAGCTAAGGGCTTGAGTATTGTGCATGAAACTGTTTATGAAAATCGTTTTGGTTTCACGAAGCCACTTGTGCAAATGGGAGCTATGATTCAGCTTTATCGTGAATGCTTAGGTTCGCTTCCTTGCAGGTTCCAGCAGCGCAATTACAAGCATTCTGCAGTTATTTTCGGACCTACTCCGTTGACAGGTCAAGATATTGACGTACCTGATTTGCGCGGAGGTTTTAGCCATTTGATTGCAGCTCTTACTGCTCAAGGTCCGTCGAATGTGCGCGGAATTTCGCTAATTGATCGAGGATATGCAGATTTTAGAGGCAAACTTTTAGCTTTGGGCGCTAATATCGACTGATATATTCTTCTACTTCTTCTACAAAACGTGAGTTTTGTAAGGTTATAAGCTTTTATCCACAATGCTATAAAAAGCTTTTTTACGCATAAATTTATCGGTACAGTAGTCGCAACTGTAATTCAATTACTCAAAAAATTAACTGAAATATTTGATGAGTAGTTGTAGTTTTCAATATTGCGGAGGCGTAACGATGGTTTGTGTAGGCGGACGCTATCAGCTGCTCGGTGAGCTGGGGCGTGGTGGTACTTCAACAGTGTTTCTTGCTGTTGACACCGTTTTGCACAAGCAATGGGCTGTTAAAGAAACACTTCTGCAAGGAGACGAAGAGTATCAACAGCATATTATTCAATCCTTACGCGCTGAAGCGAATGTTTTAAAGGAATGCGATCATCCAGCTATTCCGCGAATTGTTGATTTTTTTGAAGAAAATGGTAGAGCTTATGCTGTTCGCGATTATGTAAAGGGACGTTCTTTAAAATCTATTGTAGAAGAATCTGGATTGCAAAATGTTGAAACCGTTCTTGATTTAGGTATGCAACTTTGCTCAATACTTTCTTATTTACATTCGCATTATCCGCCAATTATATACGGTGATCTTAAGCCTTCTCAGGTTATGATTTCAGAAGATGGCACAGTCCGTTTGATTGATTTTGGTGCTGCAACGCAATTATATGCAAACGGGGGAGTGCTTGATTTGCGCACAATAGACCAGTGCAACGCTCGATTTGCTACTAATATTTTTACTGCTCCTGAAATTTTGAACGAAAACTCTGCAGCAACTACTTCGAGCGATGTGTATTCGATTGGAATGACATTGCGTTACGCATTATTGCCAACTGAAGTGTCTAAAACAGACGTGCAATCTTCTGTACTATTGCCTCACGGGAATCGCGAAGTAGTAGAACAATTAGTGTCCGTGCTCGCAATAGCTACAGCTACTAAACCATCTCATAGATATAAAGATTGTGAAGAAATGTTTTCTGCACTGGAAGCGTGTGAGCATACAGAAAAACATTCACAACAATGCGACACCTCTACGAATGTATTGCAACGCAAACAATGCAAAAATAGTTCTAAGCCTAGAAAAAAGCGCTATGCAATTACGGCATTAATTGTTGTAGCGCTGGTTTTTATAGTAATTTTATTCAACTGCTTAGGTTTATTTGTTGGGCATGCTTTTGTAAATCGAAATAAGCAATCTTTTGATAGTGAGCCAAGTAGTAAAAGAATTGAGGAAATACGCAAAAATAATAAAAGCTACGATTCTTACATGCAATTAGCTGAGCGCGAAAGCAATTCGGATATTGCATGTCGCTATATTTCTCATGCAATGCAAGTGCAAAATAGTATGCTCAAAAAGAAATACATAAGCAAAATGTCATTTAAACCTCTCCAAAGTTTATTGCAAATTCAACTTGCAGATCAGCAATGGAGTGCCGACGAAGAGCAATGTTTTGTTGGTTTGATTAATAAATACGAGCAAAACTTGCGTACTGTAAATAAAGATTGGTTGAATATTTCTATAGAAATAGGCAAAGCGTATTGGTACTATTTTGCAGGATTTTCTGGAAAAGTTTCGCAAACAGAACGATTATCTCGTATGCGAGTAGCAAAAGTATGGTTCCAAGAGGCTCAAAAATATGAGAAGGATGCGGATGAAGCGTCTTCGCAAGCTGTAGAAACTAATTCTGATGGCATATCGCATACTGTTTCAAATCAAAAAATGTTAAGTGCGTACATCGCTATTTCTGACGCTTATGCGCAACTTGTTGATGTTTCTAAAGATTGTGCAAGCGTAGAAACGTATAAAAATTATGTGAATCAATTACAGCAGTTAATGCAAATTGTTGAGAAAGATCACGGAGACGTCTTGTTCGTGGATACTGGAGAACTAGTTTTGCAATCAATTCATTCGTGGTTGCCAATGTTCCTAGAAAGTGGATCAAGTAAACAAGAAATTCAGCAAATGTGCGACAAGGCAGAATATCTTCTTAAACAAGCGCATGTGTCAAATGATGAAGCTGTAAGTAGAAAGAAAAACGCAATCGATAGCGTCAAAAAAGTTCAAGACGAAATTAATTTAGCTTTTTTGCAAAAGAAATAAAAGAAATAAAAGAAATAATAAAAAGGGGGGAATAAATGTGTAAACAAAGAAATTTGGGGGATATGTGGTTTTTCAAGCGACTTAAATGCGATTGCGCTCGCATTGGTGTTTATATTGGGATTATTGCGTTTATTAGTGTTGCTATAGCTGCTGCATTATTGCCACTTAATTCTATTGCATATGCAAAGAACAGCTATAACGCAGCCAAAGGATTGCATATAGCAAATGTTTCTGTTATGACAAAACAGAAAACTGTTCGCACTCAAGGCGAGTACATGTTTACTAAACGTTCTGCTTCGCTACTTATAACTTTTGATGGATTGGACGCTTCGGAAATTAGGAACGCGCATAAAGCTACTGTTAGCGTTGGAAGATATCAAATAGTGAGTGCCAAAGCTGATTTAGCTAAGGTTGAGGCGGTGTCGTCCTTGGTTAATATTCGTTATAAGATCCGACCTCGAGTATTAGGAATAGTAAGAGTTGAATTGCAAAAAGAAGGAATATACGATTTGCAAGATATCTCTATAAGACTTGCTGCTGTAACAATGCATCCTAAACGCATATGGGGAGGAGTTGACTCTAATCCTCATGTTTCAAAGCAAACTAACTATATTTCTAATGAAAGTAAACTTTCTAGCAACAAATTGCGCTCTCGTAAGCCAATATTAAGCATTCCTGATTCAGTTTTGAATGCTTCAGATTTAACAAAAGATAACTCTTATAACAAGCGTCCAAGATATGTTGTTATTGATAAAACTGCTCCTCGCTTGAGTGTTAGCTATGACAACAACGCATCGTATGAAGGCAAATATTTTCGTAATAATCGAGCTTCAAGAATATTAATACAGGACGATTCGTTCGTTTTCTCGTATTTGCTTCACGATTCTTTTCCTATTGCGAAAGTTTTTGCTGACGGTAAGCAGGTTATGGTACTTACAGCTAAAAGCTTTAAAAACGATGGTGTGCATACAAACGTGTGGTATGCTGATGTTTCTTTTTTGGGGGACGCTTCTTGGGATGTTCGCTATTGTGTTGAAGATTTATCGGGTAATGCGAGTTCTTCTATCAGTAATAAATTCATTATTGATACGCTTTCGCCAACTGTTTCTATTACTGGAGTGCAACAAGGCGGAGCGTATTCTCATGCTGTAGTTCCAACATTAGTTATAAAAGATCGTTGGCTAAAACCTGCAAGCGTAACGTATTCGTTGAGAAGAATGCGATATTCTAAGGAATTGCGTTCTTTTGTGCCTAAAAAAGCTGATTCGCAAAGCGTAAGTGTGCAATACGCAGGTTTTTATAATGGAATTCAAGACGATGACGTGTATCAGCTTCAGTGGAGCGCTAAAGATTTAGTAGATCATGTTGTTTCTGGTCAGTTGCAATTTTCTATAAATAGAAGCGGTTCCTCATTTAGTATAGATAGTTCCACTAAAGAAATTAATCGTAAACAATTGCAAAATGCTAAAGATATTCATATTGAAGAACTCAATCCTAGCGGACTTGCAAGTCCTGCAAAAATTAGTGTTATTCAAGACGGTGTAGAGAAGATTTTGTCAAAACAGGATTTTTCTGTAAACAGTCGCATAGATCATGGCTGGAAACGATTGACTTACACTATTTTTAAACGAAATTTTGCAGATAATGCTCATTATCGTGTGCGCGTTATGTCAGTAGACAAGGCAGGAAATCATTCTTGTAACGAAAGTGCAGTTAGCAAAAAAGAAGGAATGTTGCAATTTGCACCAGCATCTGTGCAATTTACAGTAGATAATATTGCTCCAATCGCAACAGTGTTTGATATGCAAAATAATTCTACTTATCGCACTAATAAAGAAGGAAAAACTTTACGTATTAGTGCAAAAGATAACATAGCATTGCAATATGTAACAATCGATGTTGATGGTAAAACAAATCGTATTTGGAGCAGTAAAGATGTGAATAAATCAGTTTTATCTACAAAACTAAAACCAGACGGTTTTACTCACGACGTATTAGTAAAAGCTGCAGATTATGCGGGGAATATAACAACTTTGCAATATAAAAATGTAAAAATTGTTTCTATTGCAAATAAGATTGTAAAAAAATCTGAAGCAGATAAAAAATCTAAAAATAGCGAGAGTAAAGATACTGATAGTTCTGATGATGGTTCCGAAAATAGCTCCGATGGCGATGATTGGGTAGCTCGTTCGCAAGTGAAAAAATCGGAAAAATCTTTTGAAAATGCTGATTCCTTTAAACGAAACTCGGTAAATTATATAGAAATTGTGGCTTATATTGGCGCTGGAATTATAGCGATTCTTTGTGCTGTATTAGTAATTAGCACTATTTTTAAAAAGAAAATTAACGTCAGTAAGCTGTTTTAATGGTTTTGATAGTTTCGATAGATTTGATAGGCATTGTGCGAGAAAATAAAAAGCCCACTGCGGTGGAATGAATGCAGTGGGCTTAGTGGAGCTAATGGTAATCGAAACCACGACCTCTTCGATGCGAACGAAGCGCTCTACCAACTGAGCTATAGCCCCAATGTCTAAGACAAATCATCTTATGACAACTCTGCACACTGTACTACAAAGCTTGTATAAAAACAACATTTTTTGTAGTGCAGCGTGCTTGAGTGTCGTAAGTTAAAATACCTCTTTACTTGCTTTCTTTATTAAGTTTTGCTGCTTTCTTTGCTTTGTGCGCTTTGTATAAACCAATAAAAGTTGGCACAAGCGAGATAAGCAAAATTGCAACAATTACTAATTCAAAATTCTTCTGTACAAAATCAATCTTGCCGAAGAAATATCCAAGAAATGTGAAAAGCGACGACCAAATGAGACCGCCTAATACAGAAAATGGTGTGAAACGTGTCCAACGCATTCCAGAAATTCCGGAAATAAACGGCATAAAAGTGCGTATGAATGGGAAGAATCTGCCCAAGAATACAGCCAGCGGACCCCATTTATCAATCATTTTTTCGGTTTTTGCAACTCGTTCTGGAGTGAGTGCTTTTACTTTTCCGGATTCTACAATCTTTCGACCGAAGAAATGACCAATAAAGTAATTGCACTGATCGCCAATAATTGGTGCTAGCCACACTACGGCAAGTAATAGCGGAAGTGGAAGCGCGCTATGACCAGTTTGAGCGTCAGGAGCTGCAAAAAAGCCTGCTGCAAAAAGAAGTGAATCTCCTGGAAGGAATGGGAAGAATACTACGCCTGTTTCAATAAAAACAATGAGAAAAATAAGACCTAATGCTGGAGCTGTGCCCATTGCAATCCAACTTGCAATAGCTGAGCGTGGATCCTTGAGTAGGTTAACAATAAAATGAATAAATCCCATAATGTCCTGTCATAAATTTTGCGTATTTAGTGACGCTTGCTAATTAAAAATCAAGCGAAACAACTGTTATTTTGAGCCTAGCAGTCGCCATAAACGGTTGACACTTTTTGTGCACACGCTATCAGTTAATTGCGTTATAACATACAATATTAGTAATGTAATGTTGCATTGTTAAAACTTGAGAATTGCTTGACGATTAAAGATTGGCAGGAGAAGTAGCGCATGAAGTTAAATGATGAGCATGATAGTGAACGTCCGCAAAGTTTTGCTCCACTAAAGCCTAGGAAACGTTCTGCTCGCGTAATCAATGCTAATGAAGTTCCGAAAAAGAATGATGATTCAAAAAGCGAAATTTCTGACGAATATTTAAACATTGGTTTGCCGGAAACAGACTTGTCTATTGCTGATTTTTCTCGTAAGCATTCTAATCCAAAGAGATGGTGGATTTATTTTGGTGTTCTGCTTGTTGCCATTGTTATTCCGTATTGGATTGGTCGCATTATGGCAGTTCGTCATACTTTATGGGTTATTTCGCATTGCTCTGGATTGTCTTCGCAAGGTGTCGTTTTTATTTCTTGGGTAATAACAGTAGCTGCTTTTACAAGTCTCGCAATGGCATTAATTGACACTCATCGTTGGATTTGGAGAATAATGTTTGCTGTTTTTCTGGCTTTAGAACAACTTATTGCTGGATTATGCATGCTAAACATGAGCTTCTGGTATTCGACTTATGTGGTCTATGGTCATGCTTCAGGTTTAGCGAATGCGGCAAATCTTGGCATTATTTCTGCAGGTATTGGAGTAGCTGTATTTGCTGTCATTTTTGTCGGTTTGCTTGTAATTGTTCCTAAGACTTCGGCTTTGAATGTTCTTACGCGAAGTTGGGCATCGTTCATAATGTTTTATGCAATTGAGGTTTTGGCAATATTAGTAGTTATTTTTGGTGGTTTTTTGACAGCAATGTAATGTTTAGATTCTACAAAAATAAGTTGTTTGCAAGTGGTTGTACAATAGACGCTTGGCGTGTAACGCCCGCGGATTGAGAGCGCTACAGCATGAGGTTGTGGCACCGCGCAGTGATATTAAGGAGGACGCCGTGGCATTAACGGCTGAAGATAAGAAGAACATTATCAACGAATACGCGACGCACGAGGGTGACACGGGTTCCCCAGAAGTGCAGGTCGCTTTGCTTAGCAAGCGCATTGCTGACCTTACTGAGCATTTGAAGGAGCACAAGCACGATCATCATTCTCGTCGTGGTTTGTTGCTCATGGTTGGTGATCGTCGTCGTCTTCTCGATTACTTGAAGCGTGTTGACATCAACCGTTATCGTTCTTTGATTGAACGACTCGGCTTGCGTCGATAGTCTTATTGCCCGGGCTTAAGCTCGGGCTTTTGTATTATTTATACGTTTTGCTTAATTGTTAAATGCATAAATTGTTCACTCATGCGCAATATTTGGGGAAAGTGTAGTGGGCAATAAAGTAGTGGGCAATATTTAAAATTTATAACTAAAAAATAATTTATAACTAAAAAGAATTAACACATAATTCAACACATAATTGAAAATTGAAGCATAACTTAATACGGATGATTGAAGTAACCGAAACAAAAAACACTACGAAATATTGACGTAACGCAAGTGTTGCAAAGAGCGCAAATATTCGCATATAGGTAATAATGCGAAGTCGTCAATGTTATTACGCATGTTGGTTGATTAGGTAAGTTAAGAAAAGGAGGAACCCGTGGAGGGTCCCGAAATTAAGGCTGTAGAAGCCGTTATTGATAATGGTTCATTTGGTAAGCGTACGCTACGCTTTGAAACTGGTCGACTTGCTCAGCAAGCAGACGGTGCTGTTGCCGCATATTTGGATGACGATTCCATGATTTTGTCGACGACGACTGCAGGATCTAGCCCGAAGGAAAATTACGACTTCTTCCCATTAACTGTAGATGTGGAAGAAAAAATGTATGCTGCTGGAAAGATTCCAGGTTCGTTCTTCCGCCGTGAAGGTCGTCCTTCTAACGAAGCAACGTTGGCATGCCGTATTATTGATCGCCCGTTGCGCCCGTTGTTCCCACACACTTTACGTAACGAAGTGCAAGTTGTTGAAACAATTTTGGCAATTAATCCAGATGATGCTTACGATGTTATTGCTTTGAATGCTGCGTCTGCATCTACTATGATTTCTGGTTTGCCATTTGAGGGTCCAGTTTCCGGCGTTCGTTTGGCTTTGATTGACGGCCAGTGGGTTGCTTTCCCACGCTGGAGTGAGCGCGAGCGTGCAGTATTTGAAATTGTTGTGGCTGGTCGCGTGATTGAAAACGGCGATGTTGCTATTGCAATGATTGAGGCTGGTGCTGGTAAGAATGCTTGGAATTTGATTTACAATGATGGTCAAACTAAGCCAGATGAGCAAGTTGTAGCCGGCGGTTTGGAAGCTGCAAAGCCATTTATTAAGGTTATTTGCGATGCTCAAAATGAGTTGAAGCGCATTGCAGCTAAGGAAACTAAGGAATTCCAACTCTTCCCAGAATATACTGACGAACTTTATGCTCGTATTGACGAGATTGCGCATGCTGATTTGAACGAGGCTCTTTCTATTGCTGAAAAGCTGCCTCGTCAAGATCGCATTGCTGAGATTAAAGAAGGTGTGCGTGCTGCAATCGCTGAAGAATTCACTGATATGGACGAAGCCGAAAAGGAAAAGGAACTCGGCAACGCCTTCAAGGAATTGCAGCGTCAAATTGTTCGCCGTCGTATTTTGACTGAAGATTATCGTATTGATGGTCGCGGTTTGCGTGATATTCGTACGCTTTCTGCAGAAGTTGATGTTGTGCCTCGCGTACACGGTTCTGCACTCTTCCAGCGTGGTGAAACCCAGATTTTGGGTGTGACTACTTTGAATATGCTTAAGATGGAGCAGCAGGTTGATGCGCTTTCTGGCCCACAAACCAAGCGTTATATGCACAACTACGAAATGCCTCCATATTCCACTGGTGAAACTGGTCGCGTTGGTTCTCCAAAGCGTCGTGAAATCGGTCACGGTGCTTTAGCTGAGAAGGCTTTGGTTCCAGTATTGCCAGGCCGCGAAGAGTTCCCATACGCTATTCGTCAGGTGTCTGAAGCTATTGGTTCTAATGGTTCTACTTCTATGGGTTCCGTTTGCGCTTCTACGCTTTCTTTGCTTGCTGCTGGCGTGCCTTTGAAAGCTCCAGTTGCTGGTATTGCTATGGGCTTAGTTTCTGGCGATGTTGATGGAAAGCATATCTTCAAGACTTTGACCGATATTCTCGGTGCAGAAGATGCATTTGGTGATATGGACTTCAAGGTTGCTGGTACTTCCGAATTCATCACTGCTTTGCAGCTCGATACGAAGCTTGATGGTATTCCAGCTGATATTTTGGCTGCCGCTTTGCAGCAGGCGCATGAAGCTCGTACAACGATTCTTGAAGTTATTAACGAGTGCATTGATTGCCCAGCTGAGATGAGCCCATTTGCTCCACGCATTATTACAACCACAATTCCTGTAGACAAGATTGGTGAAGTAATCGGACCTAAGGGCAAGATGATTAACCAAATTCAGGAAGAAACTGGTGCTGAAATCGCTATTGAAGATGACGGTACTGTTTACATTTCTTCTGAAGGTGGCGAAGCTGCTGAGAAAGCTAAGGGAATCATCGATTCTATTGCAAATCCTCGCGTGCCAAAAGCTGGTGAAACTTTCACAGGCAAGGTTGTTAAGACCACAAGCTTTGGAGCTTTTGTGAATTTGACTCCTGGAACTGACGGTTTGCTTCATATTTCACAGATTCGCAATTTAGCAAACGGTGAGCGCATTGACACTGTTGAAGATGTGCTGAAGGAAGGCGATGATGTTGAAGTTATCGTGCAAAGCGTAGATGAGCGCGGCAAGATTTCTTTGGCTATTCCAGGTTTTGAAGATCAAGAATCTTCTGCTCCAGCAGCGCGTGAAAATCGTTCCCGTAGTTCTCGCGACGATCGCGATTCTCGTGACTCTCGTGACTCTCGTGGCGATTACCGTCGTTCTCGCCGTGACGATCGCGATAATCATGATCGTGCGGATCGCGATGAACGTCCTCGTCGCCGCGTGCGCGATGATCGTGACGATCGAGATCGCATGGATCGAAATGACCGATACGCGGATCGCGATAACCGTTATGATGACCGCAGCGCTCGCCGTGACGACCGTCGTGCGGATCGTGCGGATCGCGATGATCGCTACAGCGACAACGATTTTGACGAGCGTCCTCGTCGCCGTGTGCGCGATGATCGTGACGATCGTTACGAAAATCGCGACGACCGTGAAGAGCGCGCAGACCGCGATGACCGTGAAGATCGCTCAAATCGTCGAGATTCAGAAAATCGTCGCGTATCCGATCGAAAGCCGCGTTATGCAGCTGACGACGATCACTATGACGAGTATCGTTCGGCTCGTGAAGAGCGCACAGAGCGTCCTCGTCGCCGCGTGCGTCGCGATTTTGATCCATTTGAGGAAGATTAATCGCGCAAATAGTATTAAAGCAAAATTATTGCTAGATACTAAATAAAAATAAATATTCATAGAAATGCCTTCAAGATGCGTTTGCGTTTGGAGGCATTTCTTTTAAATAGCGATTCAACTGTTTTATGCAATCTGTGCAATAAAATAAAATATAAAAAGTAGTAAAATATTGCGACTGCGTAAAGTAGCGTAATGCAATAATAAATACTTACGAAAAATATAAAACTTACAAAATAGGGGTGAAATATGGTTATGCATCGCGCATTAGGTTCGTTTGACACGACCGCTATTGGTTTTGGCGAAATGCCATTGACAATAGAAAACAATCTTGGCCACGATATGGGAATTGAAACAATTCACGCGGCTCTTGATGCTGGCTGCACACATATTGATACCGCATGGGCGTATTACTGCTCTGGCGGTGAGGAACAAACTGGCGAAAAGCTTGTTCGTGAAGCTTTAGAAAGCTGGAAAGGCGACAAATCTTCTATTTTGGTTGCAACAAAAGTCGGCCACTTCCGTAACTTTACTGATGGGCGACCAACATGGGGTAAGGATGGCAAGCCAGAGCATTTGATTGCGCATGCCAAAGAGTCTGCAATGGCTTTAGGTGTTGACACTATTGACTTGCTTTACTTCCACAGGCCAGATCCAGAAGTTCCATACAATGAGTCTATTGAAGCAATGCAACAGTTGCTTGACGAAGGTGTGGCTCGAGAAATAGGTATTTCTAACGCTTCTGTAGAGCAAATCGATATTGCGCGCAACATTTTAGGAGAAAAGCTAGTAGCAGTACAAAATCAATATTCTCCAGTTCATTTAGAGAATGAAGATACTTTGCAATATTGCGAAAAGCTTGGAATTGCTTTTGTTTGCTGGAGTCCGTTAGGTGGATTCCGCCATCCTTATGACGAGCATCTTTTCGATCCATTCCGCAAAGTTGCTGAAAATCATAACGTAAGCTATCAGCAAGTAGTTTTGGCTTGGGAGCTAGCTAAAGGCGATCACGTATTCGTAATTCCTGGAGCTCACAGACCGGCTACAATTTTAGATAGTTTGAAAGCTTCCGATTTGCAATTAAGCAATGAAGAATTGGCTTATTTAGGCTGAAAGAAAACAATAAAATGCAAGAAACAAGCGTAACTGGTATGCCGTTGCCTCACGAAGATGAGGACGGTGCACCAATTCCTGTGACTATTCCGGTGGCGTTAGGAACTCGCACTCATGCAGTTTTTACTACTAGATTGGGTGGAATTTCTGAAGGCTCATTTGCTTCACTTAATTTAGGCGGACGCGCAGGAGATAGCGCGGAAGCTGTAGCAAGCAATCGCGCAGCTTTACAGCGTGCGTTACAAGCGGACTTATCTTTAGTTGCTCAAGTGCACGGAAATGAAGTTTTTGACGCAGATAGTGTAGTAGATTCATGGAATACTTCTTACGGCTTTGATGCAACAGGTTTTGCGGATTCGCAATTGAGAATTGAAGCAGATGCGCAAGTTTCAACTGCGTGCTCGCTTGCTTTGGGAATGTTTGCTGCAGATTGTTTGCCCGTTTTACTTGCGGACGACGAAGCTGGAGTAATCGCTGCAGCGCATTGTGGGCGAAAAGGCTTGATGGCTGGAGTGCTCGATGCTGCAATCGAAGCAATGTGCGAAAAGGGAGCTGAGCGTTCTCGCATAACAGCAGTGCTCGGCCCATGTATTTGCGGAGATTGCTACGAAGTTGGTGAGAGTATTGCGCGCGATTTTGAAAAACGCTACCCACAAACAGTAACAAAAATACGTTTCGGTGGAATCGGTATTGATATTGCTGAAGCTGCGCGCATTGATTTAGCGCTCGCAGGAGTAGCGAATATTGTTGACGCTTTGCCGCGAGTTACTGCTGCAACGCAATATTTATCTGAAGATGAGGAATTGCGCACGATTTGCGAAGTAGATGGTGAAGGTGCGTCTTTGCCAGAACGTTTGCAAAATTTGCAAAACCCAATGTGCACTTTGGAAAATCCGCTATGGTATTCTCATCGACGTGCTAGTTTAACTGGAAAATCGCATGAAGGTAGACTTCTTGCTTTAGTAATTCGCGACAAATAATCACATATGCTATATAAACATTACTGTATTTGAGCTAGGTAGTAAGTGCAGTTGTGTGAGCTTAGCAAAAACGTGCGCAACACACGAGTGTTTTTTGCTTGTAAGTGATAGCGTTGATTCTGATGGTGTAGCACAGCGTTTTGTGCAGCTGTGTGGGGGCTTGTGAAAGGAATATTATGGTGGCTGATTTATTCCCAACCGCGTTGCGTGGGTACGATAAAGACAAGGTAAATGAAGCATTTGCAAACTATGAGCGCACTATTTCTCGTCTGCGTGAACAAGTGCGTTCAAGCGATGAATCAATTTTGCAATTACAAGCGCAATTGCAAGAAGAAAAAAATAATGTAAAACGTGCAAAAAGCGGAAATACTTTTGCATCTTTAGGTGCAAATGCGCAACAATTACTGGCATCTGCAGAGCAGACTAGTTCTCAATTGCTTGAGCGTGCTAAGCAAGATGCTGCATCAATTAAAAAGAATGCACAAGCACAAGCAGGAACTTTGCTGAACAATGCAAAACTGGATGCTGCGCATTTAATGCAAGAAGCACAAACTAAAGCAGACACAATGCTTTCTAATGCCACGCAAAAGTCGACACAACTTATGCAAGCTGCACAAGAAGATTCTGCACGTTTGCGCGATACTACTGCTAAAGATGTGCAAGCTCAAAAAGACGCTGCAGAATTAGCTTTACAAAATGCTCAAGAGGAGCACACTAAGCGCATGGCTTCTGAGCGCGCTCAGCAAGAAAGCAGTATTTCACAGCTTAAGTCGGAAGCTGCACAAAAAATTGCTGAGCAGCGTGCGGCTGCAAACGAAGAGATTGCGCGTGCTAAAGCTGAAACAAACGATCAGATTGAGTCTGCTCTCGCAGAAGCAAATAAAAAGCTTGCTGATATGCGCGAACACGCTTCGAAGATGATGGCTGACGCACAGCGCAAAGCTGGCGAAATTACGGATGCTGCTGCTGCTAAAGCTCAAGAAATTGCGGATGATGCTCAAGTTGAGCGCACGCGTACGTTAAGCCAAGTTAGTGCAGAAGTTGAGCAGATTCGTGCAGATATTGCTGCTCAGCAGGAGGAAGCTACAAAGAAAGTCAATGCCTTGCTTTCTGGCTTGAAAGAGAAAGAAAGTGCAGCTCAGGAAGAAGCAGATGCTTTGGTTGCTCGCGCAAAAACTGTTCATCAAGAAGCTGACGAATATGCAGCGCAAACGCATCAAGCTGCGGATAGTCAGGCTGCTGATATTGTGCGCAAAGCTATGCAGGAGGCGACTGCTCAGGTTGAAGAGCGTAGAGCTGCAGCACAGCAAGAGCTTGATGGCATGACGACTCGATTAACGCAATTGCAGCATCGTGAGGCAACTATTACGCAGCGCGTTACGGAATTGCGCTCGCTGTTTGCGAATGCTTTCTCTGGATTTGATTTTGGAGATGCTCAACAAAATCAACAAGTTGCGCAAGCCTCTGACGATAATGAGGATTCGACTGATGCGCAATCTTCTGCGGATGCGAAGCAAGCTCAGCGAGATGTTCAAGCTGCGTTGGCTGAATCTGAAGAAGCTAAAGAGTCTCAAGAAAACCAAGACGCAAATAATTAGTAAAGAAAATATTGTAAAATTTGTAGATTGGCTTAAATATCGTACGCTAGAATGCGCTGGTATTTGAATAAATATTTGAAATAAATATTGATAATTAACAGGAAAGGTAGCATTGTGACTGAAATCACTGCTCTAACTGATGAAAAATTACAAGGTTTGCGTGAGGATTTTGACGCAAATCCTTTAAACCGTTTAGCTATGAATGGTGTGACTGCTGCTGGTATTGATAAAGTCGCGCGCAATTATGATCGTGCGCGCTTATTGCAGCGTCGTTTTTCTACCATCGTTGACAACGGAGATGCAACACATCAGGATCGTTCTGGCCGTTGCTGGCTGTTTAGTTCGTTGAACGTGGCCCGTTTCATTGCGAAGAAGTCGCTTGGTTTGAAGGAATTTGAGTTTTCTCAGAACTATGCGATGTACTATGACAAGCTTGAGCGAATTAACTACTTCTTGAAGGATGTTGCAGCTTTGGTGCGCGCAGGTGAGCCTTCAGATTCTCGTTTGATTCAGCATTTGTTGCACGATGTTATGGGCGATGGTGGCCAGTGGACCATGGCTATGAACGTTTACAAGAAGTATGGTGCTGTTCCTAAGGATTTGTTCCCAGAAACTGCTTCTTCTAAGAATACTGGTGCTATGAATACGCAGTTGCGTGCGCTTTTGCATACTGCTGTTGCTCATATGTATGCTAATGCCACTGAAATTGATGAGATTATTGCGGACGCTACTGCTGCAGGCCACAGGATTTTGACAATTCACTTGGGTGAGCCACCTAAGAGCTTCGATTGGGAGTGGACTGATAGCGACGGCAAGTTCCATCGCGATGGTGAGATTACGCCAGTTGAGTTCTGGAAGAAGTACGTGAATGCTGGTCTTGAGGATTATGTGTGCTTGGTTGACGATCCTCGAGCTGAACATCCTAAGGGCAAGAAGATTGCTATTGAGCACTTGGGTAATGTTGCTGGCGGAGATGCAACCGAGTATTTGAACGTGCCAAACCAGTTTATGAAGGATTGCGTGCGTAAGATTTTGGTTGAGAAGGGCATTCCAGTTTGGTTTGGTGCCGATTGCCATCCTATGATGGATCGCGAGAATGGCGCTTGGGCTACTGATTTGTTCGAGTATGGTCGTGTTTATGGCGTTGATTTTGATTTGGATAAGGAAGCGCGTGTGCGTTTTGCTGATTCTGCGATGAATCACGCTATGGCTTTTGCTGGCGTGGATGTTGCTGATGATGGTACGACTACTCGTCGTTGGCGCGTAGAGAACTCTTGGGGCACTGATATTGCGGATAAGGGTTACTTTACGATGAGTGACGACTGGTTTACTGAGTACGTGTATGAGGTTGCAGTTCCAAAGAATTTGCTTCCAGAGGAATATCGCAAAGCCCTAGAAGAACCAGCAATCGTATTACCGGCGTGGGACCCAATGGGCGCACTCGCTTAGGCTAATTTCACAGGGAAATTAGCCTGCTCGAGTGCGCCGCGCTCACTATTGTGAAAAGCACGGTGTGCTTTTCGCGTGAGCGCGGCGGTGCTTGCATCTTTATTTCAAGATGCAAGCACCGACCACACCAAGTTAGGTTGGACTCTCTGCGCGAGTTCGGCGGTGCGCGTTCTAAAAACGCGCACCGACCCCACCAAGCACAGTTTTTATAGGATGGTGAACAAATGGCTTCTACAGCTGAGCAGCGTACTTCTCGCGCGGTAAAGAAGGAAGTTGAGGAGGGACGCAACCCTCTTAATTCTGCGAAATTCCAACGCTGGGAAGACCAGGTTGGTGTGGATCGCATTATTAACCGTCGCGTGCTTGAGCTTGAACCTCTTCCAACTCCTGCTCAGGTGCTTGGTGAGTTGCCGTTGTCGCCGTATGCGCAGGATATTGTTGCGCAGTCGCGCGATGAAATTCGCGGCTGTTTGAATGGCGACGATGATCGCTTATTGGTTATTGTTGGCCCGTGTTCTGTGCATGATCCTAAGGCTGCTCTTGATTATGCGAATCGTTTGGCTAAGTTGCGTTCGGAGCTTGAGGGTGAGCTTCTTATTGTTATGCGCGTATATTTTGAAAAGCCGCGCACGGCTCTTGGTTGGAAGGGTTTGATTAACGACCCGGATATTGACGGAACGCATGATATTCACAAGGGTTTGCTTCTTGCGCGTAAGACTTTGCTTGGCGTGTTGGATGCTGGTTTGGCTGCTGCTACTGAGTTTTTGGAGCCGACCAGCCCTCAGTTTATTGCGGATGCTGTGAGTTGGGGTGCTATTGGTGCGCGTAATACGGAGTCTCAGATTCATCGTCAGCTTGCTAGTGGTCTTTCTATGCCGGTTGGTTTTAAGAATGCTACTGATGGTTCTGTTTCTGCGGCTGTAAATGGCTGCTTGGCTGCGAGCCAGCATCATACGTTCTTTGGTATTGATCATCTTGGTCGCGCTTGTGCTGTGCAGACTCTTGGTAACCCGGATTGCCACGTTGTTTTGCGCGGTTCTAGTAAGGGCCCGAATTATGACGCTGCATCGGTTGCTTCTGCTGTTGCTTCAATTCGTTTGCGTTTGGGCACTGGTTGCGTGGCTTCTAACGGCGTGGTTGTGGATTGCTCGCATGGTAATTCTGGCAAGGATGAGCGTCGCCAGATTGAGGTTGTGCGTGAGATTGCGGATCGTTTGGCTGCTGGCGAGCAGGGCATTAAGGGCGTTATGATGGAGAGCTTCTTGCAGGGCGGCAATCAAGATCCTGCTCCTCTTAGCGAGCTTGAATACGGCAAGTCTATTACGGATCGTTGCATTTCTTGGGAAGATACTGCCAATTTGCTAAGGATTTTAGCTAAATCCGTTGCTTCGAGACGTAGCCGTGTTTAATTTGCGTAGCTTGTGCAAGTTTATGTAATCTTCGGAAATTTACTTATATCAAATCAAATAGTATTTGAAAATCAATTAGATAATAATTAAGGAGATGATCGTAATGCCAGAAATTTCGCGAGTTGCTATTGTTGGCGCTTTGGATGAGGAAGTTGCGCATATTGCTAGTGTGCTTGAAAATGTAAGTCTTAAGAAGGCTGCAAGTCTTGACGTATCTTGCGGTACTCTCAACTCGGCGAATGGTAGCAAAATTGAAGTCGCAGCTACGGTTGGTGGCATGGGCTTAGTAAATGCTGCTGCAACTGTGCAGTATCTTATTGACACATACAATCCTCAAGTCGTAATTTTTTCTGGTATTGCAGGAAATCTTAATAAAAATTTGCATACGAACGATGTTGTTCTTGGAAAAACTGTAAAATATCTCGATACTGATATGCGTTTAATTGGCCAATGGAAGCCGTTTGCAAGCGAATTTCATTCGGATGATTACTTGCTCAAAGTAGCTAGCAAAGTACTTACCGATATGAAAATTACGCATATTGCTGGAACGATTGCGTCCGGCGGCTATTTCGTTGATTCGCCAGAAAAAGTAGCGGAAGTAATTGCAGCTACTCAAGCGGATGCTGTGGAAATGGAAGGCGCAGCAGTCTTGCATGTGGCTGCTCGTAACGACGTTCCTGCGCTTATTGTGCGCGCAATGAGTGATAACGCGGATACTCAATACGAAACATTCAAGACTTTCGATATTTCCGAATACGCGGACACGGCTGCAAAAATTACTGTAAATATAATCCGCAATTTGTGACATTTCGACACGCTGATGTGGTCGCCACCCTACGTTTACGCAAATAGCGCAATAAGTAGCGCCAAATGCCGCCATTTTTGGTACCTATTTTATTTTTGCCGGTGCGGTTTAACCCACCTATTTATGATGGTTGCGTTAATAAAAAAGATAGGGATTAAGTTAAGAAAATGCGCCCAATTCGCAATACGGCTATAGGAACGCGAAAATGTGGTGGGGTGCAAGGCAATTCTTCGCGAAAGGAAAGAAGAATATGCGTAACGATATGAACAAATTAAATATAAACGAATTGAATACAACAACTACAACAAAACTAAATACAACAAAATTAAATACGACTAAAAGCGCAATTAAGTTCCGCACTATTGCTGCGGCTGCGATTACTTTCGGTTTATGCGCAACTTGCGCTGCTTGCGGAGACAACGCTCCTGCTGATAATTCCAACGCGTCAGGTTCGCAAAACACTAAGATTTCCGGCAATTTCCAAGGCTCGGGCGCTTCTTCTCAGCAGGTTGCAATGGAAGCGTGGATTGCAGGATTCCAATCTAAAAATCCGGGTGCAAAAATTGCTTACAATCCTACCGGTTCTGGTGCTGGCGTTACCACTTTTATGACTGGTGCAACTGCTTGGGCTGGTTCAGACAAAGCGTTGAGTAACGACGAAGTTGAAAAGTCTAAGTCGGTTTGTGCTAATGGAACTACGGCTTTCGACGTGCCTGTGTATGTTTCACCAATTGCGATTATTTTCAACCTTAAAGGTGTTTCGGATGCTGGCAAGCATATTAATTTGGACGCTTCGACGATTGCTAAAATTTTCGACGGCAAAATTACGCGCTGGAATGATGACGATATCAAGAAGCAAAATCCTAAGCTAAAGCTTCCAGACACGCCGATTACTGTTGTTCATCGCTCCGATAAGTCTGGCACAACGCAGAATTTCTTAATCTATGTGAAGGATGCGGCTCCGGACGATTGGTCGCACGATCTTAGCGAAAACTGGCCAAATAATGTCGGTCAAGGTGCGAAGGGTACTTCGGGCGTTGTGTCTACTATTCGCATGGCGAATGGTGCAATCGGTTACGCTGATTTTTCACAGGTCGGTAAGCTCGGCACTGTTGCAGTGAAGGTGGGGGATACTTATAATCAGATTTCTCCGGAAGCTGCTTCTAAAACTTTAGCTGATTCTGAAATTGACGCAGACGCTTCTGAAAAATATCCTAATCGCGTTGTTATGAAAATTAATCACAATACGCAAGCTAATGGCGCTTACCCAATTGTGTTAGTTTCATACGATATTGCTTGCCCGGTTTATAAAGATGCTTCAACTGCGCAATTTGTGAAGTCTTGGCTTAGCTACATAACTAGCGCGGAAGGTCAGAATGCTGCTTCTTCCGCTGCTGGAACGGCTCCACTTCCGCAAAATTTGGTAAGCAAAATTAGCGCATCAATTAAGTCTGTTAAAACAGGAAAGTAAAAACTTTACAAACTGATATTATGAACGTATCGGTTATAAAGGAGAATTATTGAGTTCTACGAAAAATGCGACAGCAGTTGCGAATAGTGCAAACGAAACTACTCAAATTTCTGAGAGCAATAGAAAAAATTATGTTGGCACTCATCTTGCAGACCGTCTTTTTAAAGGCGTGGCTGCAGGCTGCGGCATGCTAATTTTGCTTGTTCTTACGGCAGTTGCAGTATTTCTGCTGTTTCGTGCTTTGCCGTTATTAAGTGGAAATCACGATCAAGTAAGTCATGTGTTTGCTGATTTTACTGGTGGTAAAGCGCATGATTTTATAAGCTATGTGGCTCCGCTTATTTTTGGCACAGTGCTTATGTCTGCGCTCGCGCTGCTGTTCGCATTTTTTGTGGCAATTGGTATTGCTCTGTTTATTTCGTATTATGCGCCTAAAAAAATTGTTCCGCTTTTGAGTGGAGTAATTGATTTGCTTGCTGCGATTCCGTCCGTAATCTATGGTTTGTGGGGCGGATTGGTTTTGGTTCCAGCTATGTATCCTTTCTGGGATTGGGTTTCTAAACTTTTTGGCTGGATTCCGTTATTTTCTGGCCCGGCGGCTAATCCTTCTCGTTCTGCTGCTACGGTTGCATTAGTTTTGGCTGTGATGATTTTGCCGATTATTACTTCTATGGCTCGCGATATTTTCCAGCAGGCTCCGCGTTTGCAGCAAGAAGGTGCGCTTGCGCTCGGTGCTACGAAGTGGGAGATGATTAAGTTAGCTGTTCTGCCGTTTGCAAAGTCTGGTATTGTGTCAGCTTCTATGCTTGGGCTTGGCCGCGCGCTTGGTGAAACGATGGCAGTTTTGATGATTTTGTCTCCTGGGTTTACTTTTGGCATCAATATTTTCAAGGCTTCTCAAAATCAAACTATTGCTGCAAATATTGCAGCGCAGTATCCGGAAGCAAACGGGCTTGGCGTAAGTGCGCTTATTGCAACCGGCTTAGTTTTGTTCGTTATTTCTTTTGCAGTCAACTTTATTGCTCGCAAAATTACAGGAAAGGCGGGCGCATAAATGGAGTATCAAATTAATAAATCTGCCGAAAAATCTGCAGAAAATTTCGCTGAAAAGTCTGCTGAAAATTCCGCAGCTCCGGTTATTGACTTCAACAAATTCCGCCCAACTCGCTCACACATAGCTGCGCGCAAACGTAAAGACATGCTTATGCGCGTGCTGATTTTCTTGTCTTTTGTTGTGGCACTTATTCCGCTTATTTCTTTGCTTTTAACAACCATTATTAATGGTATTAAGCGCTTGAATTTTGATTTTCTCACTCATAACATGACTTACGTTGTGGGCGGAAATGCTACTGGAACTGGCGGTTACGGCGGAATTTTGCACGCAATTATTGGAACTCTTGAAATAACGCTAGGAGCTATGGTTATTTCAATTCCGATTGGTTTAATGTGTGCTGTTTATTTGGTTGAGTATGCTCGCGGAAACAAAATTTCGCGCATAATTAATCTGCTTGTTGACGTTATGAGTGGTATTCCGTCTATTGTTGCCGGCTTGTTTGCGTTTTCTATGTTTGCTCTTCTTGCAGGTCCTGGCACAATCAATGGTTTTGAAGGATCTGTTGCTCTTTCGCTTCTTATGATTCCAACAGTTGTGAAGTCTTCTCAAGAAATGCTAAAAATCGTGCCTAACGATTTGCGCGAGGCGTCTCTTGCGCTGGGAGTTACTCAGCAGCGCACAATTACAAAAATCGTTTTGCGCACTGCGCTTCCGGGAATTGTGTCTGGCTGCATTCTTGCGGTCGCGCGCGTTATTGGCGAAACTGCGCCACTTCTTATGGCTTCAGGCTTTATTGCTTCCACGAATCTCAATTTATTTGACGGGCAAATGACGACTTTGCCGGTGTATGTTTATCAGGAATATTCCAAGCTTTCTGCGAATTGCCCGGCTAACGCGCCGGCTTCTTGCGTAACGTCAATTCCAATGGAACGCTCGTGGGCTGCAGCTTTAACGCTTATTGTGTTGGTGTTGTTGCTAAATATTTTGGGGCGAGTTGTAGCTCGAGTGTTTTCTGTAAAGGCGAAATAAAGCGAAATAAAGCAAAGCAAAATAAAGCAAAGCAAAGCGAATTAAATTTTTAGAAAGTGAGTACAAAATGGGTCAACGAATTGATGTGAAGCATCTGAATATTTACTATGGTGATTTTCTTGCTGTAGAAGATGTGAATATTAATATTGAACCAAATAAAGTGACGGCTTTTATCGGACCTTCCGGATGCGGAAAATCAACAGTTTTGCGCACTTTAGACCGCATGCACGAAATCACTCCGGGCGCGCGCGTAGAAGGTCAAGTGCTTCTTGAAGGCCGCGATTTATATGGCAAAGATGTGGATCCTGTGGCTGTCCGCCGCGATGTTGGCATGGTTTTTCAGCGACCAAATCCTTTCCCAACTATGTCTATTCGCGAAAACGTGCTTGCTGGAGTTCGCTTGAATAATCGCAAAATTGCTAAAAGTGATGCTGACGATTTAGTTGAGTGGGCTTTGCGAGGCGCGAACTTGTGGAATGAAGTTAAGGATCGCTTAGATAAGCCGGGTATTGGTCTTTCTGGCGGTCAGCAGCAGCGACTTTGCATTGCTAGGGCTGTGGCTGTGCATCCGCAAGTTTTGCTTATGGATGAGCCTTGCTCGGCACTCGACCCAATTTCTACGTTGGCTGTAGAAGATTTAATTAACGAGCTTAAAAACGATTACACGATTGTGATTGTGACGCATAATATGCAACAAGCTGCGCGTGTTGCGGATTACACGGCATTCTTTAATTTGAAGGCTGTTGGTAAGCCTGGTCATCTGGAATACTTTGCAGACACGACTACTATGTTCAACAATCCGCGCAACGCTGAAGCTGAGCGTTATATTTCCGGTCGTTTTGGCTGATTTGTTATATACTTTTTTGATTTCGGTGTATTTTCTTGGTCAGCACGTGCGCGTAAGGTCAGAGCTGTTCGGTTGTTCAAAGGTTTCGCAATTTTCATAATTTTATGTGAGATTTTGTGATGCCTTCGTTCATTCGACGAGTCGCAGTAACCTCTGCGTGAATGCCCAAATGTAATTGCGTACGCGATTGCTCAAGTGCTTTCGCTGCGCTTTTCTGGTCTTTTGCGCTTGTAAACCAAGGAACAGAGAGTATATGGAAAAGTTCTTCCATCTCAAAGAAAACGGCACGAATGTATCAACGGAGATCACTGCAGGTCTCACTACATTCTTCGCGATGTCGTACATTATCATCGTAAATCCAAATTTATTAAAAGAAACTGGTATGCCATGGGGTGGCGTGTTCTTAGCAACAATTATTGCCGCTATTATTGGCACGCTTGTTATGGGCTTATTTGCTAACGTGCCTTACGCTCAGGCTGCTGGTATGGGCTTAAATGCATTCTTTACGTTCACAGTCGTAAAAGGTTTAGGCTTTAGTTGGCAGCATGCAATGTGCATGGTGTTCTTATGCGGTTTAATTAACATTATTATTACCGTTACTAAAATTCGTAAAATGATTATTCGTGCCATCCCGATTTCGTTACAACACGCAATCGGCGGTGGCATTGGTTTATTTGTGGCTTATGTCGGCATGGTGAACGTTGATTTAATTAAGTTCACTCCAAAGGATGATAAAGCTGCAAAAGTTGCATCTAATTTTGGTGCAGCTCCTGCAATTCCAGGTCTTGCTGTTTTAAAGAACCCAGTATTGTGGTTGTTCCTCATTGGATTGCTTTTGGCAATCGTGCTTACTGTGTTGAATGTTCGTGGATCTTTGCTTATTTCCATTGTCGTTACAGCTATCATTGGTATTCCAATGGGTTTGACGACTATGAACAACTCTGTGTCAATCATGGGCGCTTTCCACGATTTGCCAACTACTTTCTGCGCAATATTTAGCGACAAAGGTTTCCCAACGCTGTTTGCAGACTCTTCGCGCGTTCCGCTTGTTTTGATAACTATTTTTGCATTCTCAATGTCTGATACTTTCGACACCTTGGGTACCTTCATTGGCACTGGTCGTCGTACAGGTATCTTCTCTGAGGCTGACGAAAAGGCTCTTGAAAACGGCTCCGGATTTAGCTCCAAGATGGATCGCGCTTTGTTCGCTGATTCCATCGCAACTTCTGTTGGTGCAATTTTCGGTACTTCTAACACCACCACTTACGTAGAGTCTGCTGCAGGTATTGGCGCTGGTGGTCGTACCGGTTTGACTTCCGTGGTTGTGTCTATTTGCTTCGCGCTTTCTATAGTGCTTGCTCCTGTAGTTTCCGCTGTTCCTGCTGCTGCAACTGCCGGCGTGCTTGTGGTTGTTGGTTGCATGATGGCAAGCTCTTTGAAGGAAATTGCTTGGGATGATATTTCTGAGGCAATTCCTGCATTCTTCGCTGCAGTGTTCATGGCATTCTCTTACAACATTTCTTATGGTATTGCCGCTGGCTTTATCATGTACTGCTTAGTGATGACTTGCAAGAAGCGTGCTAAAGAAGTTCATCCAATGCTTTGGATTGTTTCTTTGCTGTTCTTGCTTGATTTCGTTGCTAATGCTGTGCTTTAAATGTGTATTTAATGTAAGAGTGCATTTAATGTAAGAGTGCATTTTACAAGTAGTGAACTTGTGAAGCAAAAAATATAAAAGAAAAAATTAAAAAATTAGAGGGTATGTAAATTACATGCCCTCTTTTTTATTTCTATTTTATTTTCATAGTATTTCTCTTGACATTGTCTTAGCGGCGTATTAAACTTGCCCAACGTAAACCACAGACCGTTGGCGGAATTAAAAATTCCTGAAATTGATGTGTCAGGCCAGCACAGGTTGAGCGATGATTTATAGCGGATCTCGTTATGAGTCGAAAATTTAAGCACGTCTTAGTGCTTCTTATGTTGCTCTGCCAGTGCGCAGGGCTTTTTTATTGCTCTGTTTAATTAAGCTTGATGCGTTTCTTTCACCTACGGCCAATTTAGGAAGGAACGCCATGAAGAGGCCCGAAAAGGAAGCGGTAGTTGCCGAGCTTACGGAACTTTTCCGTAATGCAGACGCTATCTACCTCACCGAGTACCGCGGGCTTACCGTTCCGCAGATTTCTACTCTGCGCGAAAAGCTAGGCCGCGATACTTCCTACTCTGTGGCTAAGAACACGCTTGCTCGTATTGCTGCTAAGGAAGCGGGCATTGAAGGTCTCGACGAGCTTCTCGCCGGCCCAACTGCAGTCACCTTCGTTAAGGGTGATTTCATTGAGGCTGCTAAGACCTTGCGTGATTTTGCCAAAGAGAATAAAGCCCTCGTCATCAAGGGCGGTTTCGCAGATGGAACTGTTTACGATGCCGAAGGTGCAAAGCAGCTTGCAGACTTGAAGTCTCGCCCACAGTTGCTTTCCGAAATGGCCGGCGCGCTCAAGGGCACCATGTCCAAGGCCGCCTACCTGTTCAACGCATTGCCAACCAAGACGGTGCGTACTATCGACGCTTTGCGCGAGAAGCAGGAAAAGGCCGCTTGATTCCCTTGCAGCTTGCTGCATGAGACCAACCAAATATAAAAATGTTATGGTCGTAAGGCACACCGTGTGCCTGGCCAAGTAAGAAAGGAAGCCAATTATGGCTAAGCTCACTAGTGAAGAGCTTCTTGAAGCTTTTGGTGAAATGACCCTCGTTGAGCTCTCTGAGTTCGTCAAGGCCTTTGAAGAGAAGTTCGACGTCGAGGCTGCTGCCCCTGTCGCCGCTGTTGCCGCTGCTCCAGCTGCTGCTGGCGCTGCTGAGGAAGAGAAGGACGAGTTCGACGTCGTTCTCACCGCTGCTGGCGACAAGAAGATTGCAGTCATCAAGGCTGTTCGCGCTTTGACCAACCTCGGCTTGGCTGAAGCTAAGGCTCTCGTTGACGGCGCTCCAAAGGCTGTTCTCGAGAAGGCTAAGAAGGAAGACGCTGAGAAGGCTAAGGCTGCCCTCGAAGAGGCTGGCGCTTCTGTTGAACTTAAGTAGTTCTAACTTTTTGTTGCTTTGCGCGTAACGCAGTTTTGTGCGTGAGTGCATAGTGAAAATTAGGCGGTAGGATTGTTCCTGCCGCCTTTTTTGTTGCGCGTGTAAAGTTTTTGCCGGATTTGAGCGCGTAGACGACTTTTTCTTTACACTCGCGTAAAGTTTCTGCCGGATTAAAGCGCGTAGGCGACTTTTCCTTTACACAGCTGTAAAGTTTTTGCCGCTTTTGGACGCGTAAACGACTTTTTCTTTACACTCGCGTAAAGTTTCTGCCGGATTAAGGCGCGTAGGCGACCTTTATTTTACAGTCGTGTAAAGTTTCTGTCGCCGCGCGACACGCGAGAAGCGGGCTGTTGGCGTGTCGCACAAGAGTGGCTATATTGCAACGGTTTTGCGTCTGTCTGGGGGAGCGTTCAAGAGTTTCCTGAGAGTTTTCTGAGAAAAATCTTTAAAAACCTTGAAATTGACATTTTTACGAAAAATAACGCATAATACTGTATTTTTTACTCTTAAAAATAGTTTAAGTGAAATATTTCCGTAAAAACATCGATGTTTTTTGTTAATGAGCTACGTGTTGGCTCTTGACTTTTGCGAACGGGGGGGGGGGTATCTTAATAGCAAACGCCGGTCATTCCTAGTTGACGGGCGTGTGCGGCTCCGTTTGGAGTTGCACAGCAGATTTTTCTTCGTGTACCTAGCACGAAGGAGAAGAAGAAAGGAAAATATTATGTTGAATAAGAAGGCTATCGCCGCATTCGCTGCTGGCGCCACCCTCCTCTCTGGTTTCGCTTTTGCTGCTCCAGCAATGGCTGTGAAGGATGACAATCCTTGCAAGGTTCAGAATCTCACAAAGACTCAGTGCGCTGCTCGAGTTGACACTGCTAAAGCTGATTATGATAAGGCTTTCAAGGCTGTTAACGATGAAAAAACTGGTGCACAGGCTGCGTATAATAATGCTGCTGCTGATTACGAAGCCAAGCTTGCTGCTAAGACCACTGCAGACGCAAAGTTAACCGCAGCCAAGACTGCCACTGCAAATGCTCAAGCTGCTGTGAACAATGATCCAACTAACCAAAGCTTGCAGGATGCTTTGGAAGCTGCACAGCGTAAGGAAGCTGTTGCTCAGGGTGATTATAATGCTGCTGATGCTGCTGTAACTGCTGCTAAGACTGCTAGGGATAATGCTGAAGCTGCTTTGCGTGATGCAAAGTCTAAGTTGACTGCTGCTGAGACTGCTTGGGAAAAGGCACAGTCTGATCTTAGTGACTTCACTGGTCCAACTGAGGATGAGACTAAGAGGAAGCTTATTGACAAGGTTCGTCTTGCTAAGATGAACTTGGACAACAAGGATGATTTGCTTGCTGTTGCTAAGAAGAATTTCGATGATGCTTATAAGACTTTGGTTGCTGCTGTTGCTGAGTACAATGCACGCAATGATGCAGCCACTGTTGCTCATCAAAAGCTCAATGCGTTCTTGGCTTCTGGCGTGAATGATTCTACTACTGAGACTCGTTTGCGTGATGCAGCAGATCGTGCTGATGCTCATCTTAAGCGTGCAACTATTGCTTTGGCTAAGGCTAAGGCTGCTTATGATGATGCTTTGGCAAAGGATTTGGCTGCTGTAGCTGCTTATAATAAGGCTTTGCAGGAGTACAAGGATGTTTACAATGAGGCTGTTGCTGCTGGTGTGAACCCAGCTTTGTTGCCACCAGTTGTGACTTCTGATCCTTTGGATCCAAAGGTTCCAGCTGTTCCTGGTTTGAAGCATGCTTATGCTTCTGCTATGAGCGGTAAGTTCGGTAAGGAAGCTAAGGCTGCTGAGGCTTCTGCTCAGCAGAACAACAAGAAGAACAATGCTGCTTCCGCTGAAGCAAACGGTGCATCTGCCGCTGCTGCTGCCAAGCTTCCTCAGAGTGGTGCTGCTGTAGCTATGGCTGCTGTTGCTGCTTCTGTGCTTGCTGGCATGGGTGCTGCTCTTCGCAAGATCCGTCACTAAGCTAAAAGCTGATTCAGCGATGAATCATTTTGAGCTTTAGCTTACTGATTGGTCGTTGAGTCGATTTTACTGTGAATCACTTAGTCTAGTGTGCTAAAAAGTGCGCTAGACTAAGTGCTTTTATAAAAATTTTGTGCTTGGCGCGCTGTGTAGATTTTTAGTCTTATACAGCAATTAATTGGTTTGCGTTTGCTTGTTGATGTAGTTTGCCAAAATTTCCTTTTTTACTATTGATTCATGCTTCGTTAACTGATTAATGCTGAGCGCTTTGCGCTGTTACTTTCCGCTAGGGACGGGTGGTAATATCGCGCTTTCGAGGCTCGGGAGTCTTTCTTCCGAGCCTTTTGTTATTTTTTATGCTTAAAATCAACAAATACTAGCGCAATATACACAAAGCATGACACAATAGTAGGTAGTGTGTTTTTTGAAGGGAGCAGATCACGTGAGTGAGCGACAAACCGTGCAGCGCTGGATGATTACAGTTGGTGGTGTCGAGCAGGCACGTGTGGGTGCAGGTCAGTCTGTAGAGATTGGTCGAAAGCCTATACGCCCGTTGCGTGAAGATGGTTTCACGCGCGTCGACATAGTAGATAACAAACGTTCTATGTCAAAGAGGCATGCCCTGCTAATTGTAGACATGCATGGCGTGGCAACAATACGAGATTTAAATTCAACTAATGGCACATATCTAGTCAGCGCAAATGGTGATTTGCTGCGGCTAGAGCCTAATGTCGATTTTCAGCTTCCAGATAGCTTAATGCGCATGCAATTCGGCGATGTTCCTGTTGATTTTGTGCGTGTAGAAGAAGAATCTGCTGAAGTTGAAAAAGATAACGCAGTACGCAATCTGTTCTCTTATGCTACAGATGATTCGCATGATGAGCCTGCAGCTTCAGATTTATCGGTAGATCAAATTCTTGATTTGCGCGCTGGCGAGCCAACAGGTGTTTTCCGTGCTCAATCAGTTTCGCATCCTGGATTGTCTTGGAAACAAGGCATGCAAAATCAAACTCAGTTCAATGATGATTCGCAAACAGAAGTTGCTCCAATCAATCATGATGTAACTTTGCCTGTTATGCGAGAGCAGCAGGAGACTCCTGTAGAGCCGCGTAATTTATTTGAAGACGCACAAGCAATTCAGCAAGAAAGTGCAACTAAAGAAGAGCCTTCGCAACAAGATTCTGCGGTTGATCAGGTTTCTGCGGTTTCTGCGGTTTCTGCGGTTGACACGGTTGCTGCTGTTGATCAATCTGATTCAGTTGCTCAAGATTATCCGTCTGCTCAAGATTCTCAAGTCAATACGGTTTCTCCAGTTACGCCAGTTAACACAGAACCAAATGTATTGCAAAACGAAAGTTCTCAAGAATTTTCAGCATCTCCATTGAATTCAACTGAAACTTTTGGTGAAAATATTGCCGATTCTTCAGCTTTTAATATTGCAAATACAGGTTCTAATAATCTCGATATTAATAGTTTCAGCTCTACGAATCTTGGTACTACGAATCTTGGTACTACGAATCTTGGCTCTACGAATCTCGATTCTAACAATCTCGATATTAACAATTCCGATGCGGCGTACACACCTGCATTTGAGCCAGGCTCCGTATTTGAAAAAGTATCAAAAGGCGAATTTGACTCTCAAGAAAATATAGTGGAAGCCGGCGGATTCACGTCAAAAGAAGCTGAAGAAAGTAGCGATTTTTCAAAGCAATTTGAAATGGCGCAATATTCGCAATTGCTTCCGTTCTTGGCTGCAAACACTGGTTTGTACGATGACTTATACGCGTGGCTCGCAGCTCAAGGTAATTCTGAAGTAGATGCTGCACTAGCTAGAAACAGCGGTTATAGTGCATATCGCAAAGCTATTGAACAGTAAGCAAGCAGGGTGGGAATATGAGTGATACAAACAACGTGGAGCAGGATTCGGCACAGCAAGTGTTTAATGATGCAGTAGTCGAAAATACTACGTCAGAAGATGATTCTTTGGAAAAATCCGGCTCTAATAACACCAACAGCGCTCGTACTAACGCTTTACAACGCATAGTTGAGTGGAAGCAGCAATATCAGGCTCAGCTATCTCCTTCTCCACTAGAAGATATAACGCAACTTGCTGCTCAATTAGAGTTGACGCATGCTCATCCTTCCGGAATTGCGCAACTTTTTGCAAGCGGAAAAGTAACATTAAAATCTTTATTCCGGGACGCTGGAATGTTGCGAGCTGCTGGGCGAAGGCTAGATCGAGTTTTTGAAGATAGAGACGCAAAAGCGCACGAAAGTGGTGTTTCCGAGCTTTCTTTAATAGTCGGTGTTGCATCGTGGAATGGCAACCATGTGCCTGTTCTTACATATCCTGTGAAAGTTGTTCGTGACACTAATCAAGATGAAACCTCCGCCACTATTTATTTCTCTGGAAGTGTTGGGCTGAACAATTCGCTTGTGTCGCGTTTAAGTGAGCGTGGTGTTCAACTTAGGGAAGATGTTTTATTCGACGGATCTCAATATGAAAGTGGAACGCCAGAAACTTCTGTAGTGTTTGATGCTATTTGTAAGCAAGCTCGCTCAGCTTTCCCAGATTTTGATATTGAGCGCGATATTATACTTGGCTGCTTTACAGATGCTGGTTCGCGTTTTGTGGCAGAAAGTGAACAAATTATTAACGCTTTGCAATCCGGCAATGTTGGGAATGCAATGATTGATGCTATGGCTGGCGATGATAGAGCTATCAATAAGCTCCAGTCTGCAAATAAGCCAGAATATAGTCCTTTCGACGCAGATCCTCATAGCGAATGCGAAGTTGGTGAAGTAGATAACGTTGTGCGTTATGCGGCGGAGCTTGTTGCATCTGGAAACTCTTTGTTCGTGAATATTGATTCAGGATCGGATTCAGCTGCAATTGCTGCTGCGATCGCTTCCCGTTCTGTGATTGCAGGACGTTCTGTGCTATATGTGCCTAATGTTGTTGAGCAGCAGAGGCGTTTCCGTTACACGTTGAATACGCATGAAATTTCCTCATTAGCATTAGATGTTGCGGATGGTCATATTGCTAAGCATGTCGATGCGCAGTTGATTGCAGCAGTTGGCGCTAGACATAGTATTGCGACTTCGCGATTTGAGCAGGTTGCAGATGAGTTGGTCGGAGTGCGTTCTCGCCTTACTCGTTATTTAGGCGATCTTCACGGTATTAACGAAACTTGGGGAGTGTCTGCATACCAAACAATCCAGAATCTTGCAGCAATTGCAATGTTCCCAACCCATCCGTCTACGCATGTGCGTTTAGATGTTGCTGCAGCACACGCTATGACCGGTCATATTGAAGAGTGGTCGAAGAAATTCCACCAAGCCGATGAGCTTGGAGAGTTCAAGATAAATCCTGAAGATACTCCTTGGTTTGGTGCGTCAATATTCGACGAAAATGAAGCTATATCTGTATATCAGCGTGTTGTAGATGTGCTTCTTAAACTTCTTCCAGCAACTCGAGAACAAGTTAAAAGCACTGTGCAAAGCTGTGGTTTCCCTGTGCCAACAACAGCTCGTGAGTGGAGTCGTCAAGTTACAGTTCTCAAGAATTTGCGACGTGTTCTTGACGTATTCCAGCCTGAAATTTTTGAGCGCGATTTAGATGCAATGATTGAAGCAAGTAAGCCGAAAGCTCAGCGTAAAGCCGAAGGCACAGTTATGGGCTTCTGGGAACGTAGGCATCATGTTCGTGAAGCGCGCAGCTTGCTAAGAGTTGGAGCTAAAGTCGATGATTTGCATGAGGCTTTAAAGATTGTTGCGCAGCAAGCAGCTCAGTGGCGTACTTTCGTGCCTCACGGCGGATGGCCTGTTTTGCCGCCAAAATTGGACGATATTGTAAATACTCAAGAGTTATTAGCAAGGCATTTAGTTGCTCTTGATGCAGTATTAGCAACAACTCTTAAGGGTGCAGATCTTGAAAATATTGAATTTGCGCAGCTCGAAGCTCGTTTGCAAGATTTGCATGACGACAGAGCATCTCTAGATACTCTCCCTGGTCGTTGCAATTTGGAGCGTGAGTTCAGCAAAGCTGGCTTATCTGATTTAGTCAACGATTTGCGTCGTCGCAACGTTACAGGTAATGCAATTGACGGTGAGTTGCAATTAGCTTGGTGGACTACTGTTTTTGAAGATATTGTTAATTCTTCTGCAATTATTTCTCACCAAGATGGCTCAGCAATGCAAGATGCTTCTGATCGATTCGTGCAAGTTGATACCGAACATGTGCGTTCAATCGGTCCAATGGTTCAGCAAGAAGCTATGAAGCATTTGTGTGATTTATTGTTCTCGCATACGCAAGAAGCTAATCAATTGCATACTATGCTTGCTGGAAACCGTTCTGGAATTACTTTTAATAAATTATTGCGCAATTATGCGGAACTTGTGTTGGCTGCGAAACCAATACTTGTAGCTATGCCATCTACTCTTACTATGATGACTCCGTTGAGACCTATTGCAGATACTGTAATAATTGATTCGGCATCTCATATATCAAATATTGAGTTGCTATCTATTTTGTCTCGTGCTCGTCAAGTAGTAGTTTTAGCGCATAAGCAAACAGTAAGTTCTGAAAGCTTGCGTTCGCTTATTTCATTACTACCATCTGTAACAGTAGTTTCTAGAGCAACAAGGCGCTCGCTTCGTTTAGCGCGATTCTTGGAAGAACATGGTTACGGAAAGTTGCGTCACGACGTTCCTGTTGAGCGTTTGCAAGGCAAAGTTCGCTTGCATCAAATTGAAGCAACTGGAGTTCCGGTAATGTCTTCTGGGCTTATTGAAAGCAGCCAGCGTGAAATTGATGAAGTAGTTGAGCTTATTCGTCAGCGTGCAAATACGTTTACGGTTGTTCCTTCAAGCTATGTGCTTGTTGTAGTTACGTTGACAAACGTGTTCCGTAGTCGTTTGGGAGCGGAGCTGAAGTCTTTGTCTATTAAAGACGAAAACATGGCTAGATTCTTGCGACACGTGAGACTTTTGGGCGTTAATGAGGCTTCTGGAGCAATAGCAACAGATGTAATTATGTCGCTTTGTTATGCAAAAACATCTCACGGCAGACTTCTTCAGCAGTTTGGATTGCTTGAAGAAGAAGGTGGAAGCAGTATGCTTCTTGACGCTTTGGCTCTAGCTCGCCGTCATCTAGATATTGTTAGTGCGTTTACGTCTAAAGATATGGAAGATGAGCGTTTGCACCAAGATGGTCCAAAGCTTTTGAAGAATCTTTTGCAATGGGCTGAGAAGTTAAGTGATAAGCCGCTTCGTCCAGAAGATTCTAACGATGTTGAAGCACAAATTGCTGCAGAATCTGCGCAAAGGAATGTGCTATTTACTGATTTAGCTGAGCGTATTCGCTCGCGTGGATTAAAAGTTGCAGTCAATTATGGCTTCGATAATGACGTTAGAATTCCTCTAGTAGTTGGACTTGCGGATAAGCCGTTTGCTATTGCTGTGCTTACGGATGATTCGCAATTTATGAGCGTGCAATCAACTCGTGAACGTCATCGCATGATTATTCAGGATTTGGAATCCTTGGGCTGGTCAGTAATGACAGTGTGGAGCGTTGGAGCTTTTGTCAATCCTGAAAAAGAGGTTGATCGTGTTGTTTCTCGTCTCGGGGAATTGTATGGTGACAACGAATGAGTAAATACGATCCCAATAGAAGATCTCCACGTAGGTCGGTTAGGGTTGTTCGCGAAGGCTCAGAGCTTTTTGATGCAGATGGCGTTAAACTCGAGCCTTCTGACGAGCTTACTTTGCAACAGCGCAATCAAGACGACGATAATCGCATTTTAAGCGAATTGCCGCCTCACTGGGCTGTATTTTCCGAGCGTATTAGTTGAGCTTGAAATACTGCTAGGAGTAGCACAATAATTTTTTTATTGTGACAATTTCATGGCAACAATCGCCAATGAAGGATTTGCAGACTGAGCTTGTAATAACCGCAAGGCATCTGCAGCAGGCATAGCAATAGTAGTAGTGTTTTGCTGATTTTGTGAAGCTTGAGTGCTTTGACTTATTTGCATCACCATAACGTTATGAACTACGCTAACATAGCGTTCGTCAATTTCTGCAATATTGTTTTCTTCAATATCGTGGTTTTTGTTTTCATCGTTATTTTCTGCGGTGTTGCTTTTAGTTTTTTCGCTGTTATGGCTTTCTGCATTTTGAGAGTTAGAAATTTCTTCATCTTGCACAGGCTTGCTAAAAGCTAAATCAATTTTTTCGCCAGGAAGCAGTGTGTGATCTGCGCTAGCTAAATGAATTGTAATAGAAGTGAATCCTTTTGGAATGCGCGGAATTTTACTCAATAGTGTTTGCAAAATTGGCATTCCTTTACGTATTTCGCATGTTGCAATAATAGAAGCATTCGCGCTTATATTATTGGATAGCGCTTGATTAAATACTTTATGCTTAGGCACTCGAACGTATGCAATATCCTTTACGCTAACGCGTGAACCTTGCTGAATATTGTGTTTAGCTACTGCTATGACTTGAGTTTCTTGTGAGTCAATAATAGTTGACACAACTAGTAAAGCCATCATTCCAGCACATAGCACAATAATGATTTTCCGCACGAAAGCGCGTTGCCTTCGCTGCAATAACGCACTATTTTTTGCGTTATTTTGAGATTTAAATAAAGAAAAATTTATGCTCATACTTGCATTTTGAAATATAAAAAATGCAAGAGCAAGAAAAATTGCGCGCTGTGGATAAAACCTATTAGCGCGCAATATTTAAACAATAATTAATATTTATGATTTTACAAAATCATTTATCGGTTCGATAAAAACCTTTGCCTTTGAAGTTGATTGGAGGAGCGGAGTACACTTTGTGCACTGCATCTTTTCCGCACTGAGGGCAAATGGTAATAGGGTCATCCGAAAATGATTGATGTTCTGAAAAATCGTATCCGCATTGCTTGCAACGATAATGATAAGTAGGCAAAAGTCCCTCCGAAGTTACACGAGCACGTAAGTAGAAACTTACTGTTCCTTCACATATCCTAGTACATACTATGACAGTTATTATAGGTGTTAAATTTGCTTAGTGAATGATTGCGGTACAGCATATTGTGTGATGGCGCGCGCAATAATCCCACATTTTGGCGACACGCCGAAATGTTTATGTTGCTACACATCCTATGACTTCCTTATATTAATAGTTATGGGTTATGAATCGGTGAGTGCGGTACTCGTATTAGTCATCCTCGTAGCCTTATGGTTCGGGTGGTTGCCTAAACGCACGGTTAACGGCATGAAGTCTATGCTTGAACATCGCGAGGATAGGTTTTCACCAACACTCCATCTTGTAGGTGAGTGGAGTACTGCGCGCATTTGCGACGGTACTGGTATGTTGGCAAAAGGGGCTTGTATGCAACCGACACAACAAAAACGAACATTAACTCCTGAATATATTGCGCGTATTCGCGCTGCTAGGCGTGCTGCGATACGCCGTCGTTGTGTGTTGGTGGCTGCGCTTGCTGCCTTGACTTTTGTAGTATTCTTAGCAGGGTGCTCTGGAATATTTTCTCCAGTTTTTGCTCTTATTCCTGGAACTATGTTGGCAGTAGTGCTTTATTTTGGAGCTCGTGCTTCTAAGCATGCTCGTGCGTGGGAGGCTCGCGTTGCAAAAATGCGCGCTGCTTCGAGACGTAAAGCTGAGGATGAGTTGTGTGAACGCCGCAACAGTGCCGTTATACGCCAGTTGGAAGATTATTCTTCTGCATCTGATTCTGATTTTAATGGAGAAATCAGCAGTTGTGATGCGATTTCTCAAAACGACAGTGATGAGTATTCTGTATCTCAAACTGTAGTACCTGTTCGAAATGGCGCGTCTCGTGACAATACTGAAACTTCGGTTATGGAGCAGAGCGAAATTCGTGTTGCGTTGCATCGTGCAGAGCAAGAGCGAAATGCAGCGTTGCGTGAGCGTTTGTATAAAGAAGAATCTGAATCTAAAGAATCTAATATCGTTGAAGTGGAAAATAAAGACGCATTTGATTCTTCTAATGCTTCTGTGACTTCGAAGCAAAACTATAATTCTAATCAAGATTTAATTTCATTCTCGCTTGGTTCACAAACTAAGTCTGATTCACGTAACGCTAATTTGGCATCTCGTGCTCCAGAAAGTTTGGAAATTAAGTCAACTAAGCAAGTAGTTAAAGCCGTGCCAGTTGCTGACGCTGCTGGTGCTGATGCTAACGCTACTAACGCTACTGCCGATACTAATTTTGCTGCTGCAAACTCTTCTCAATTCCACGAAAAAGAAAAAGTAAGCGAAGTGGATGCTCCAGAAAGTTCTGAAGACTCACTCGGTGTGGCAAATTTGCACGATGTTCTTGCTCGTCGCAATGCGTGATTAAAGAGTTTTCTAAAAATTTTCTTAAAAGATTAGCACTCGAGTTGTTAGAGTGCTAAATTCGCGGTATTATGAGGCACAGAGCGTAAGTGCGGTTGCGGACGTGATCGTCAGCCTCGTCGGATTGTTTCTTGCGTACGAAATTAATATCTCTTATGAAAGGGGTGGCAACAGTGTCGATTAAGCTCACACCGTTGGAGGATAAGATTATTGTTAAGCAAGCTCAAGCAGAGACTCAAACTGCTTCTGGCTTGTATATTCCAGATAATGCCAAGGAAAAGCCACAGCAGGGTGAAGTTCTTGCAGTAGGTCCTGGTCGTCGCGACGATAAGGGCGAGCGTATTCCTATGGACGTTAAGGTTGGAGACAAGGTTCTTTATTCCAAGTACGGCGGAACTGAAGTGCATTACGAAGGTGAGGACTACTTAATCGTGTCTTCTCGCGACGTGCTTGCTATTCTTGGCTAGTATTTAGCAGGTTGAAGCAATAAAACTTACGCTGGAAATGACGGAAACGTTGTTCCCAGCGTTTTTTATTGCGGTACGTAAGAATGCGCTGTGGAATATTTGTATAAGCGGCAGAAACTTTACGTGGGTGTAAAGTTTTGGTCGGATTTTGGCTTGGGGACGGCAGTTTCTTTACATGCGTGCGTAGTTTTGGTCGGATTAAGGCGATAAAGCGGCAGAAACTTTACGTGGTTGTAAAGTTTTGGTCGGATTTTGGCTTGGAAGCGGCAGTTTCTTTACATGCGTGCGTAGTTTTGGTCGTTTTTGCTATTGCGCAGTTAAGGCATGTGTGGAGTATGATGGAGAAGTATGACATACAAACATCGCAATATTGTAGATACGATTCCTAGCTATAAGCAGGGTAAGCCAGCTCCTAAATTGGACGGCATTCGTGCATATAAAATCTCGAGTAACGAAAATCCTTATGAGCCTTTGCAAAGCGTAAAAGAAGCGATTTCAAATCGCGCGCTTAATGTAATAAACCGTTATCCTAATATGCGTGGCACAGAAGTTGTTGAAGAACTTGCTAAGCGTTTTGGTGTGACTGCAGACGAAGTAGTGCTTGGTTGCGGCTCTACGGAAGTTATTACGCAGCTTGTTGACTTGGTTGCAGGCCCGGGAGATGAGGTCATATATCCTTGGAGAAGCTTTGAAGCTTACCCGATTATTGTAACGGGAGCTGGTGCTACAAGCGTTAAGATTCCTAACCGTGCCGATGGTTCCCACGATATTGACGCTATGATTGCAGCTATTAACGATCGCACGCGTTTGGTTATTTTGAATAATCCTAATAACCCAACTTCAGCTGCTCTTAGCGAAGAAGAAGCTCGCAAGGTGTTAGATGCTGTGCCAAGCGACGTTCTTGTGCTTATTGACGAAGCTTATGTGCAGTTTAATACAGCAAAAGGCACTGCAAATGGCATAAAACTGTACCATGAGTATCCAAATGTAGTTGTTGCTCAAACGTTCTCCAAGGCCTATGGATTGGCAGGTTTGCGCATTGGTTATGGTATTGCTCCGGCTGAAGTTGTAGACGGTATGCGCAAGGTTGCTGTGCCATTTGGAGTGTCTCAAATAGCGCAAGTGGCAGCTTTGGCTTCTTTGGAAGAAGACGCAAGCAAGGAGATGGATACTCGTGTTGCATCTCTTGTTGCTGAGCGCGAGCGCATTGTTGAAGCTTTACGCGAGCAAGGCTGGAATATTGAGGATGCGTACGCAAACTTCTTCTGGATGCCATTTGGTGCAGATACCGAGCGAGCAACAGAACATTTTATTGCTGCAGGATTGTCTGTTCGCGCTTTTGCTGGTGAAGGTATTCGCATTAGTATCGGCGAGCGCGAGGCTAATGACAGGGTTTTGACAGTTTGCGAAAATTTAAAAAAAGAGGGTTTTTCGCTAAATAACTAGCTTTTTTGCATAAAAGTTTTGCTTTCGGCGTGTCTTAATCTTGCATTAGTCGCGATTTCGTGGCAAAATAACAAAGTTGCCGTTTGAAGTTCACTTCTTACGGAGACTGCTGGCGGGTTTCCCAAGTGGTCAAAGGGAGCTGACTGTAAATCAGCCGCTTCGTGCTTCAGTGGTTCGAATCCACTACCCGCCACGCCTCGATAGCTCAGTGGTAGAGCACTTCCTTGGTAAGGAAGAGGTCGTGAGTCCGATTCTCACTCGAGGCTCTCTGGCGGGGTAGCTCAGCTGGCTAGAGCGTACGACTCATAATCGTAAGGTCAAGAGTTCGAGTCTCTTCCTCGCTACAACGGCCAGTAGGAGACTGGCTGGCCAATAATGAATTGTAGAGGTGAACGAAATGGCAAGCAAGAGCGCCGACATCCGTCCGGGCATTACGATGGCATGCACGGAGTGCAAAGAGCGTAATTACATCACGACGAAGAATCGTCGCAATACGCCTGATCGTCTTGAGTTGAACAAGTTCTGCCCACGCTGCGGCAAGCATACGCTTCATCGCGAGACTCGCTGAATTTTCAGCTTACTGCGCTCACGATTTTGGCTTGTTGAGCTTGTTTCAGTTGCGCAGATTTTATTCTTATTACCCCGCTCAATGCGGGGTTTTTGTTATTTATTACTGTTAGTATTTAAACCATGAGTATGCAAGCATCTTTAGTAAATAATCCATCGTTTGCAGATATAACAACTGTTGGCGTAGGTGGCAAAATTGCACGTTTTATAGAGCCAAAAAGTCGCGTTGCTGTTATTGAAGCGGTAGAAGATGCTGATGAAGCTGGTTTGCCTTTATGTGTTATCGGCGGCGGCTCTAATATGCTTGTTAGCGATGAGAACTTCAACGGCGTTGTTGTGCGAGATGCTAGACGCGATATTCATGTGCTTGATGAAGCAGCACCTTCAGAAGATGGCATTGATTTACAAAGCGGTGCTCATTTAGTGCATATTAACGCTGAAGCTGGTTGTAATTGGGATGATTTTGTTTCTCATACGATTTCTCTTGGTTTAGAGGGCGTAGAAGGTCTTTCTGGCATACCTGGCACTGTTGGAGCTTCGGTTGTACAAAATATTGGCGCTTATGGTCAAGAAGTATCTCAAAGTGTTACTTCCGTAGAAGTTTGGGATCGCGAAACAAAATCAACTATGGAGCTGCAAAAGGATGCTTTAAATTTTGGGTATCGCACTTCATTGCTTAAAAAAAGCATGTACTCTTCAGCGGGAGTTCCTGCGGACTCGTATTTTCCTACTCCTCGTTACGTTGTGCTGTCTGTTACTTTTTGTTTGAAACATAATTCAACCGGGGTTGTCTCTCATTCTCAATTAGCTAAGGCTTTGCACGTAGAATTGGGCGAGCGCATGCAAACAGCAGCAATACGTCGTGAAGTTTTGCGCGTTCGTGCTTCTAAAGGCATGCTTGAGGATGCTTCTCGTTACGATAAGCTGTGGATGCGTGGCACAAAGTGTGCTGAAGGTGTTGAATTTGCTTTGCGATTGCAAAGTGAAGACTATGTTACTGGTGAATTTTTAGAGGGCGATAATACTTACAGTGATCGTCATAGTTGCGGTAGCTTCTTTATGAATCCAATACTTAGCACTAGTCAAGCCGATGCTTTGCCAGAAGATGCTCCTAAATTTGACGCTGTTATGCAAGATGGATCGCATGGCATAAAAACTTCTGCAGCTTGGCTTATTGATCATGCTGGATTCCATAAGGGTTTTAGGCTTATAGAAAATGGGAAACCTTCTCCTGCAGGGCTTTCTTCATTGCATACTTTGGCACTCACTAATCGTAACAATGCTTCTTGTGACGACATTGCAAATTTGGCAAAAACTATTATCAGCGGTGTAAAAAATAAGTTTGGCATAACGCTTATTCCTGAACCTGTTGTAATAAATATTTCTATAAACTGAAAATTTTACGAATATAATATGTTTTATGCAGTAATATATAAGTTTATTATTTAAATTTTCACAAATAATAAAGGAACACACGGTAAAACTACCGTATAAGCAATGTTTTGTGTAATATTTACCTACATTATCTATATAAATTTTTTATTTAATTACATTTACAGAAATAAATAAAGGAAATTAAGTAAAAATTTTATGTAGGTGAAGTCGCAACTGTTTCGCAAATTTGTTAATTCGCTTCTGATTGCGGCATACCTTTATACCTATACCTCAACGAAAGTGCGTTTATTATGCAAATATGGAGAAAGAAGTCTGTTGAACAGACTATCGCTGAGACTATGGATGGTGAACGCCATCTTAAACGTACATTAAATTCTTGGGATTTGGCAGTTATGGGTGTTGCTGTCGCAGTTGGTGCCGGTATTTTCTCTGTCGGTGCTCAAGCTGCAGCATTCCATGCTGGTCCTGCTGTAATTATTAGCTTTATTATTGCAGGTATTGTGTGCGGTTCTGCTGCAATGTGCTACGCAGAATTTGCTTCAATGATCCCAGTTGCTGGATCTGCTTATACGTTTACATATACTACAGTTGGTGAGCTTATTGCTTGGATTATCGGCTGGGATATGATCCTGGAAATGTTGATGGCTGGCTCAGTAATTGCAAAGTATTGGGGCGTTTATCTTAACGATTTAATGAAGCTTTTCGGTTTGAGTATGACCACAAGTTTTAACTTAGGTGGTTTCAATATTGATGTTGCTCCAATTATAATCGTTGCATTCTTTACAACTATGCTTGTTCTTGGAACTAAGCTTTCTGCACGCTTCGACGGCGCTTTAACAATCTTGAAGATTGGTATCGTTCTGTTCGTGGTTGTTGTGGGCTTCTTCTACATTAAAGCCTCCAACTTTACACCATTTGTGCCACCTGCAACTGACGTTGCAAGCGTAAAGGGAATAGAAGTTTCTGGCGTTATGAGCCAGCCTCTGTGGCAGTGGGTAACTGGCATGCAGCCAGCCGTTTATGGCATTCCTGGCATTCTTTCCGGCGCGGCACTCGTGTTCTTCGCATTCATCGGTTTTGACGTTGTTGCAACAACAGCAGAAGAAACTAAGGATCCGCACAAGAACATTCCACGAGGCATTGGTCTTGGTTTGCTTATTGTTACCGTTCTTTACATCCTCGTCGCAGTTGTAACAACCGGTATGGTTTCCTACAAGGATTTGGCAAATCAGCCATCTCCTTCGCTTTCCACAAGCTTCGAACTCGTGGGAGCTACTTGGGCTGCAAAGATTATTTCCCTCGGCATTGTTATTGGTTTAACAACCGTTGTGATGGTTCTTTTGCTCGGTCTTACACGTATTATCTTCGCTGTGAGCCGCGATGGCTTGCTTCCACGTAGTTTCTCTAAGGTAAGCAAGCGTGGTATTCCTGCAAGGCTTCAGATTGTTTCCGGCATTGTTGTGGCAGTTGTTGCTTCCACTCTCGATATTGGCATTCTTTCCGACATGGTGAACATTGGTACGCTTTCTGCGTTCTTGCTCGTTTCTGCTGGTGTGCCGATTATGCGTATGCGCAGGCCAGATTTGCACCGTTCGTTTAGCGTTCCAGGCAATCCGTGGCTTCCTCTGTTTGCAGCGCTTTCCACATTCTGGCTCATGCTTAACTTGTCTGTATTGACTTGGATTCGTTTTGCAGTGTGGCTGGCAATCGGTTTTGCTGTGTACTTCGGCTACTCTTACCGCAATTCGTTACTTGGTAGGCAAATGCGTAAAGCTAAGCAGCTCGGTGTTCCTGTTGAAACTTTGTTTGCTCAAGATGCTGCCGCTGCAGAAAAGGTGGCTGAAGGAGAAACAGAAGAGCAGGCTCGTGCAGAAGCTAAAGCTGAGGCTGCTGCTGCGTCCTCGCAAAATAATTAAAATTAATAAATTATTTATTTAGCAAGAAGTCGGCATACGTTTATATCGCATGCCGACTTTTTGTGTCATAGACTTTTCAAAAATGTTCTATAATAGAAAAGTTGCATAAAAGCAGAAAGGAGGGCGTTATGCCATATGTAATCGCAGAGCCTTGCGTTGATGTAAAAGATAAAGCGTGTGTTGATGAATGCCCTGTTGACTGCATTTATGAAGGCGATCGAACGCTTTATATTAACCCAAACGAGTGTGTGGATTGTGGAGCTTGTGAACCAGCTTGCCCAGTAGAAGCCATTTTTTACGAAGATGATTTGCCAGAAGACTGGGAGTGGTACCGCGATGCTGCGGTTGATTATTTCGACAAGCTCGGAGATTTGGGAGGAGCTACGGATGCTGGAGCTTCCGGATGGGACGAAGCTCGCGTAGCTGCACTGCCTCCGCGTTCAGATAAAGCAAGTAGCTAATTACTTGTAAAGTATTGCTTAGTGTGGCGCGAGTTTACAATCCAATATGAGCCGCGTTGTTGCCATATTTTTTGCGAACGGCATCTAAAGCGTGTTCTGCGTGACGTAATCTAGTATTTTTATTCATTGCGGACATGCTGTTTTGCGTAGGATTTTTAGATTCGCGAGTATTTTCCTCCATAATATCGTTTATAGAAGGCTGGAGTGAAACCTTATTTGCTGGCACAAGATTATTAGCTGTAACTCCAGCCAAACGAACCGGGCTTAAAAGCTTTGTGTTATTGCCTCCAAGAATGTAATTATGCACAGTTGGATTAGCTTTAGAAAGCAAAACAACGACATGCTCGTAAAATTCATGTGTTGAATCAGTTGCATTTTGCAAAGTAGAAGATCTAGTAACATAGTGCAAATCGCTAAATCGCAGTTTTAGCGTTATAGTGCGTGCCATAAGCTTTCTGTTTCGCAACTGCTGAGTTACTTCGCTGCAGCATTGCTGCAGTAATTGTTTAACAGCATTCTCGTCCGTTGTGTCTGCATCAAGAGTTCGCTCAGTTCCAATAGATTTTTCAGGCGCATGCGCAGTAACAGTGCGCTCGTCTATGCCTCTAACTGATTGATATACCATTCTTGCTAAGATTTGCGAACCTGTTATACGAGCAAGCGTTGCTTCGTCAACATTTTTAAGAGATGCAACAGTAGATAAGCCCCAATCCTCAAGTTTATGTATTAAAGATGAGCCAATTCCTGGTATTGCACGCAAAGGCATTATTGACACAAAATCTTCATTACATTTTTGCGGAATAAGAAGCATCCCGTTAGGTTTTGCGTTAGTTGAAGCCATTTTTGCAATAAGTTTATTGCTGGCAATACCAACCGAGCATGTAATATGATACTTTTCAAATACTTCTTTTCGTACCCAAGTTCCAATATTTACAGGCGATTTCCACTGTAATAAAGCCGATTTAACATTCATATAGCATTCGTCAACAGAAACTTTTTCAACTTGATTAGTAATATGCAAAAAAATATTTTCAAAAATACTTTTGGAAACGCTTGAATAATAAGGAATGTCAACTGGCAAGAAAAGTCCTTGTGGGCAAAGATTTCTAGCTTTAACAACCGGCATAGCGGAATTAACGCCGTAAGCGCGCGCTTCATAGCTTGCTGCAGAAACAACAGCACGATTTCCTGTGCCAATAATAAGCGGCTTTCCTTTAAGCTCTGGATGTCTCGCAACTTCTAACGAAGCATAAAATGCATCCATGTCGACGTGAAGTATGTTACAACCTGAGGTGTCGTGCCCCCAATCACGTTTCGCTGCTTGTACTCTCGGTGCTGTACTCATAAGTTTATAATAGAACAAACGTTCGATTTTGTGGAAAATTTTTGCGTATAAAACTAATGTTTTTGCAAAAAAGCGTATGTCGACTAAATATTAATGTAGGGTTGTTGCTATGAAGCAATTTGTTGTCAATCTTTTACATCGCATGCCAGTGCTGCTTATTATCGTCATTGAGGCTTCAATGGTGTATACAGCAACTTCTGTTGCAAAAGTAGCTTTTAGCCAACTGGATCCTCTGTACGCAGTGTGGTATCGCGTAGGATTTATGACATTGTTGCTTTTGGCTTGGAGGAGGCCATTTTCTCGCAGCAAACGTAGTTTTTTGCCAAAAACGCTACGAGAATGGGGAATTGTTGCAGCTGTTGGCGTGTCGTTAGTTGCTATGAACACTATGTTCTATGTTGCTATTAGTTGCATGGCTGTTGGTGTTGCAGTGACTATAGAATTCATAGGTCCTTTGCTTGTGGCTGTTATTACTGGTCATGAATGGCGAGAGCGTGTGGGAATTGTGATTGCTGTTTGTGGCATTATGTTGTTAGCTAGCGCTTCTATGCATAGTTCAGTAAGTCCGCATTTTCTAATTGGATTATTCGCCATTCTTGTTGGCGGTTCAATGTGGGGCCTATATATTGTTTCAGGTCGCATGTTGGCAAAAAGTTCGCACGCTATTGACCGTGTAAGTGTTGCAGCTCTTATTGGATGGTTGCTGCAGTCTGTTGTTCTTGCAGTTCCTGCAATTCAGCATGTTATTTCGCCTAAACCGGAAGCTACTTGGGCTGCTCGTCCTGGTGGTTCTTTTGCTTTACTTGCGTTAATGCTAGTGATTGCAATATGTGCTTCTTTCTTCCCAACTTTGCTTGATCAAGTTTTATTGAAACGTGTTAGTTCTGCAAAATACTCTGTTATGCAAGCATTGTATCCTGCAATCGCGGTTATTATTGGAATGGGATTTGGTGAAATTCCAACATTGACTGATATTGCAGGAATAATTCTTGTTATGCTTGCTGTAGTTGTAACGTTCTCTGGGGATAATAATCCTATGTAGCACTTGGCATTTTTATATTAAATCTTATTTTAAAGTGTGTCGCCAAGCTTGTTTACAGTCCTTAAGAGGTGCTATAGTGTCAATCTGTTGCTGTTATGTACAGTAAACAAGTGGAGTCATGCCTGAGTGGCCGATAGGGGCACCCTGCTAAGGTGTTAGTCGCGTAAGCGGCTCGAGAGTTCGAATCTCTCTGACTCCGCAAGTTACTCCGGATTGCTTTTTGCAGTCCGGAGTTTTTGTTTTTGTTTTATCAATTGCGTATAGAAAATGTGCAATACGCAATTAAAATGTGCTTACTTTACTACTTAGAAATAAAAAATAATATAGCAAAAGAAAAAATTGTGGATTTGTGGATAGTTTCGTATTCTTGCTCAAGCTTTTAACCACAATGTTAAAAAAATATTTACTCATACTTTCTTTAAGCTCATAGTTGACCTATGAGCGCTTATTAAAAGTGTTCAAAACAAATATTAAAGGGTTGGGTAAAGGAGATTTTTATGGAAAAGTATGGGGGGAAGCATAATAGTGTTCATAGTGATAACAATATGCGCACTAGTATGAAGCGTAAAACTACTCGTAATATGTCAGCATTTTTTGCTTCTATTTTTATAATTCCTATTATATTCTGCTCGCAGTCAGCTTTAGGTTATCATGAGGGGCCTGGAGTACTTTATAAAGTTTCAGACAAAATAGAATGGCTTAAGCCTGGTTATCTTCGCAGAAAGCTTGGTCCTACAGTAAATTATTGGGATGATGAAAAGAACGTATCTTATTGTATTGAAACAAGTGTAGATTTTGGACGTGACACAGATGATTGGAGACAAGAATTAGGTGAAGATTGGCGCATTGCTGCAGAAATGATAAAAACTCATAGCACTGATAACAATATATTTACTCAAGCGGCTATGGCCTTTGCAATTCATGATCACTTCGATATTAAAAAAGATGAGTGGAAAAAAGCTGTAGACAACGGTTTTGAAGATATCTCCACTGATACTTTGAAGCAAATAGCTAAGAATTTGTGGGAAACAGCCGAAAATGATACTCCTATGAACTTAGAAGTTAATCAAGAGTATACTTCAGGAAAGCATGCTGGAGTTGTACAAGCGAAGGTGACAAATATTAAGGATCATGTTCTTAAAGATGTTCCTATTAAAATCGAATCTGAAAACGCTTTAGTTGAATTTAATGATGGTAAACGATCTGTTGAATTAAAGTCAAAAGATGAAATAGTGAATATTCCTTGGAAGTCTAAAGGAAATGGTACCGCCAAAATTAAAATTGTATTTTTAGCTCCTAAAGCTGAAAGATATTATTCACCTAAACATCAAGACGAAATACGCTCTATTCACGATGCTGAATATGGCGAAACAATTTCGTTTGGAGTAAAAGACAGTTTCCAGCCAACTCTTACTTCAAAAGTTGCAAAACATGAGCTGCGTGTTGGGGAGAAGGTCGATAGCACAATAACTAGTGGAGTGCAAGCAAAAGATAGTTGGCCAAACGGAGTTACTTTGCATGCGCAAGGATATTATTTCGTTGGATCTGCTAAAGATATTTTGCAAATTAGACAACGTAACAATGGCGAATCTGCAGTTCAATACTTGAAGCGTATTAGAGCTTTGCCAGATTTGCGACAGGTTGCTGCGTCAAAAGCTGACTTTTCTAAAGCTAACGAAAGTGTGAATGCTAAGGCTAAACGTGCAAGTGGTGATATTAGTGCATCAGATTTGAAGGAAGCTGAAGATTACAAAGTTGCTGATAATGAAGCTGGTCTTTTTGGCACATGGGTTTGGATTATTTCTCGTGACGCGCAGAAAAAAGAAGATGCAGATAAATTAGATGATGAAGTTGTGAAAGTATTTGGTTCTGCAGATTCTACTTCTGTATACCAATCAACTGTAAGTTCTGATGTTGTTACAAAACAGAAAATTGTTGGTATTGGCACAGAAATTGTTAATGAAATCACTGTAAGAGGTCTTCCAGAAACATATGGAACGTTTAACGGTAATGAATCATATGGTTTTAATGGTGACAAAAAGGCGCATATCCGTGTTTGGTGGGCTGGAGAAGGTAGTGAAAAAAGCACTAAAAAAGATAATGAAAAGTATATGCCTGGATCTAAAGGTGAAGCAGCAGAGCAAGAGCCAAAAGAAGATGCGCATCATCGTTTAATTGGTAATTGGGAAGTTCCGGCTGTAAATGGAGTTTATAAGGTTGGTAATGGAAGCATTACAACGCGTCCTATTGATGGCGTAAATAGATCTTCTTCGGAGCCGAAAGTTTTGAAGGATAATGTGCATATTCGCGCTAATAAAAATAGTGAGTCAGGATGGTATGTGTTTGTTTATGATTTTCCTGGTTCTTCGCGCGCTTTAGCTCATAAATCCGCGTATGACGGATTGTGGAGTCGTGCTTTAGTTGAACCGAATGTTTTAACTACTCCTGTATCTGTTACAACTAGAGTAAGCGATGAAAAAGTTAAGGCTGGTGAAAAGTTCCACGATAATGCTCGTATTACTGGCACATTGCCAAAAGGAAGTTACGTAGTGTTTAGCGCATACGAGTATGAAGATGGTAAGGAAAATAAGAGTGATTCTAGTGATGCTAAGAATAGTGAAACTAAAAATAGCGATGCTAAGAATAGCGATGCTAAGAATAGTGGTACAAAAAACAGTAATTCTGAAACTAAGGAAACTAAGGAAGCTAAGGAGACTAAGGAAACTAAGGAAACTAAAGAAACTAAGGAAACTGTAGTATCTGCTGAAATTGAGAAAAAAATGCCTCAATCTCGCGTAAATATTACAGATAAACAAGCTGAAGAAAGTAAAAAGTCTTCTATCTCTGTAAGTTCTGCGGATATTACATTAGATCATGAAGGAACTGTTTATTGGAAAGCTGAAGTTTACGATGCTCAGGGTAATCCTTTAGCAACTCACGCATTGGGTGTAGAAGGAGAGACTGTGCAAGTTTCCGGCGGCGAAGATCGTTCTAAGAATGATGAAAATGATGAAAATGAGGAGAATAATAAAGAAAACAAAGAAAATGTAGAAGAAAATCATAGTAAAACTGGCAGTGATGAAACGGCTAGCAGTGATGATTCAACTGATTCGAAAAATGATGTGAATGATAATGCTTCCAATCAACACGACAGCACAAATGGCAACGAAAATGCTAATAAGAATTATGCTAATCAAAGTAGTACAATTCCAACATCACTTGCCGTTACTGGTGCTTCTTCAGTAACTGTGATACTTCTGGCTGTTATTACGCTAACATTTGCTTCAGGTTTATCGTTAGGTCGTTTTTCATCTATAGTTCCTAAGCATGGGAGAATGTCTGGTGGAGCGCGACATGGCGGGATTCCTCCAATGAGGCGTCGGTTAGTGAAATAGCGCATTTTTAATGTAGAATAATTGGCGCGTTAGTCTATTGAGATTTTTTGAAGTAGATTAACGCGTCATTTTGCAATAAATAATGTGATGTTGCATAATAATAATTACAACGATTTATTGTGTTAATTTGTATATGATGTTATAACCTTTATGTTGTTATTTAATTGATAAATCGGAGTAACGATGAAAAATTATGATATTGATAAAGAAAAACTGATAGTACGCATGCATCGAGTACAAGGTCAGCTTGAAGCAGTCAATACTATGATTGAAAACGATGCAAAATGCCAAGATGTTCTTATGCAACTTTCAGCTGCAACTGCTGCTTTACATTCTTTAGCAGTAATAGTTGCGAGAGAACATGTCAATAAAGAAATACATAAATCTGTAAAAATTGGCACTAAAGATGCTGCCAATTCAGCAATGGAAGATATTTCGGGTATTATTGACAGGTTATTGCGTTACGAAAAAGCTTAGTATTGGTAGTGTCTAGTGACTGATTTGCATAATATTTTACGCACCGTTCGTCAATTGCAATCGCATCCTTGTGAAGCTTCTTTTGCAGAGAAAAAATCAGAATTTATTGGGTGTATTTGTCATATTGATAATCTTGACGATGCTGTGGAATTTATGCAATCAGTACGTCTTAAGAATCCTAAAGCTCGCCATGTTGCTTATGCTGCAATTTGTGGTTCGTCGAAAGCTCAATTGCGTGAGCGCATGAGTGACGATGGTGAGCCAACTGGGACAGCAGGAAAACCAATATTAGATGTACTTAGATCGTCAAATTTAACAGATTGTGTAGTAACAGTAACGCGATATTTTGGCGGCATTTTGCTTGGAGCAGGCGGTTTAACCAGAGCCTATGCGCGTGCAGCAAGTATGGCAGTAGAATCTGCGCAAATAGTTGATATTATCACGTGCACTCGTTTTACTTGCAAGTTGCAATATCAACAATTGCGAATGTTGCAGCATATTGTAAGCCAAATGGAAGGCATAATTGACAACGAAATTTATGGTGCTGAAATTTCTCTTAATATTGCTATTCCAACTTTAAAGTCACAAGAATTTCTTGATATTGTTCAGAATGCTTTTTCTGGAAGCGTTGTGCCGAAAGCAGATGGTACTCTAAGTAATAAGCTGATAGATACTAAGCGTTAAAGGTGATTTCATGGAAAAAACTAATGAAAAAGCAAACACTACTGACGATTTATCTTATGAACCTTTAACTGCTGTATACGAGCATTTGCGACATAGCGAGGATTCAGCTGAACTCCATGAATTTGCTAGGAGAGAATTACCGGATCGATCAGATCAAGCGGCATTTTCTAGAGCTACTTCCTTGCTTGAAGCAGTTGCAGGTAATATCAATACTCCAGAAGAAGACCGTATTTATTTAGCTACAGAAATGCCTTTCCCAAACATATTAGTGAAACTTTCTGAAGATTCTGCTGATAAAGTGCGTTTGGCTGTTGCTGAAAATAAAAATGCTAAAAATTGGTTAGTTGGAAGACTTACTAAAGATTCATGTAACGCAGTTAGAAATGCTGCATTATGCAATCCAAAAGCTTCTTGGAAAATGCGTTTAGAGGGTGCGCAATCAGATGGCATAAGTGCTGAAACACTGAAATATTTAGCCTCCCTTGGTGTTAGTGCAGAAGAAAACGCTCCGGTTGTGTTAGCTTCCATGGTACGAAGAGCTGTTGCGCTAAATCCTGGTGTTCCACAAAACGTGCTGCAAGAATTATGCAACGATAAATCTGAAGATGTGTCATTAGCGGCGCGCAGTCGTTGCTAACGCGAATAATGGAGCGTATGGATAATACAACAGATGAAGAAGCAGCAATGAAGCCATTACACCGTCTTGCTGAATTAATGGGCGTTGGCGTGAGTTTTATTGGTTCGGATAATCAAAAACACGAGATTCAAGATAACGTATTAGTTTCTGTTTTAGGCGCATTAGGCGTAGACGCTTCTACAAATGAGGCAATAGAAAAATCTACAAACGAAGTTTTAGCGTGTCGTCACGGACGCATTATTGCGCCAACTATTTTGCACACTGTTGGAAGATGCGATGAAGTAACTGTGAATACTGGAATTCTTGAGTATCCAGTGGCAACTATTACGTTGGAAAATGGCGAACAGTATGAGGGTGAATTAGAAATCGTGCCTAACGATAATACCACCGCATACCCTGTAAATGGCAAGTTTGTAGCTACGTCTTCAATTAAAATTCCTGAAGATGTGCCAATGGGTTATCACACATTGCGTGTAACGGTTGGTGAGCGACAAGAAGAAGCAACGCTTATTAGCGCTCCAGAAAGCATTGATACGCTTAATTCCTTGGAACCAAATGGAGAACAGCTTTGGGGATGGATGGCACAACTTTACTCAATCCGTTCTTCAAAATCTTGGGGCGTTGGCGATTTTGCTGATTTGGCAACTCTTCTTACTGAAGCTAAGCAAAAAACTGGTGCTGACTTTGTGCTAATAAACCCAATGCACGCAGGTGAGCCTGTAACTCCGCTTACTCCATCTCCATACTTGCCTGTTGCTAGAGGAATGGTAAACGTAACGTATATTCGCCCAGAAAGTATTCTTGAGTACGAAACGTTAAACGATAAAACTCGCAAAGAAATTGAAAATCTGCATGGACAGGTTGAGCCACTTAACAATGACGCGCAAATAATAGACCGTGATTCCATGTGGCGTGTAAAAATGCGCGCATTGTGGCTGATTTTCAAAGCTGGTATGTCTGAAGATCGCGCTCGCATTTTTAATGAGTTTAAGCATGAGATGGGTGACAGGCTTGAATCTTATGCCACTTGGTGCTTGTGCTACGACAAGTGGGGTGCTCCAAAGGGTGACGATTGCTGGGAGAAAACTCTTACTAAGGATTCTGATCAAGTTCGCGAATTAGCTAATCGTTTCCCAGATACTCTTGAGTTTTATCGTTGGCTTGAGTGGGTTGCTTTTACGCAATTGCATGATGCTCAAGTTGCTGCACGTAAAGCTGGTATGAAAATCGGCATTATGTCTGATATGGCTGTTGGAGTGCATCCTGCAGGATCTGAAGTTTGGTGGAATCCGGAGCGATTTGCTAACGGAGCTACTGTTGGTGCTCCGCCTGATTACTTCAATCAGCAAGGTCAAGATTGGTCTCAGCCACCTTTGCATCCATTTGAGCTTGAGCGTACTGGTTTTAAAACATACCGAGATATGGTTCATGGAATGTTTGCTTCAGCAGGTGCTGTCCGCATTGACCATATTCTTGGACTTTTCCGCTTGTGGTGGATTCCAGAAGGTTCAGCTCCAAGTGGTGGTGCTTACGTTTACTACGATGCTGACATTATGCTCGGCATTTTGGCAATCGAAGCCGATCGCGCTCACGGTGTAGTTGTTGGCGAAGATTTGGGTGTTTTGCCTGCAAATGCTTTGGAAGTGTTGCGCAAGAAGGCTGTGCTTGGTTGCACTGTTGAATGGTTCGAAGAGCGTGATGGCGAGTTCCGCACTCCAGATAAGTGGCGCGAAATGACGCTTGCTTCCGTCAATACGCATGATTTGCCTCCTGCTGCCGGCTATTTGCGCTATGAGCAAGTTAATATTCGTGAGCGTTTGCACTTGCTTACTGGTTCTGTTGAAGAATTCCGCGCTGGTGCTGAGGCAGAGCATCGTGCAATGATGCGAATGCTGGTCAAAGGCGGTTATTTGGATGCTCAATTGCTTGAAGATGAAGAAGCTCACACTCAGGAGATTATTGAGGCATTGTATCGCGCTTTGAAGGATGCTCCTTCGCGTTTGCTTGCTGCTTCTTTGGTTGATGCAGTTGGGGAGTATCGTACGCAAAATCAGCCTGGAACGAATGACGAGTATCCAAATTGGCGTATTCCGTTAGCTGATGGTGAAGGCAATCCTGTGTCTTTGGACAATATGTTTGATTTGCCTCGAGTGAAGTCGCTTTCAGCAATTATGAACGCGTGACGTTTTGTAATTCGTTTTGTAATTCGTCGCAGCCTTATATAAAATATACATTTGCAAGTAGTCGCCACTTGGCGATATACTTGCAGATTGTTGTGTTTCCCTAAGGGGTCCTTCAAAGCGCTTTTCCCACTCGCCATCGAGGACTTTCAGGGAGCCCACGGATTATGAGTAAAATATTTTCTATAAACCAAGAAAATATACGCTCGAAACACAATAGAGAAAAGGTACGATTGTGAAGACTTTCACACCGAAACCAGCAGATTTAACTCATGACTGGTACATCATCGATGCCACTGACGTGGTACTTGGTCGTTTGGCCTCTCAGGTAGCAATCTTGCTGCGTGGTAAGAATAAGCCAACGTTTGCTCCTCATGCTGATTCTGGCAATCACGTTATTATTATTAACGCTGAAAAGATTGCTTTGACTGGCAATAAGTTGAGCAAGGAACTGTATTCCCACTCTGGTCGTCCAGGCGGCCTTCGTCGTGATAGCTATGAAGAGCTTTTGGAGAAGAATCCAAAGCGTATCATCATGGCTGCTGTAAAGGGCATGCTTCCAAAGAATCGTCTTGCTAAGGTGCAGCTTGACCGCCTTCGTGTGTTCACTGGCGCTGAGCATCCGCACACTTCGCAGAAGCCACAGGTCTTCGAGATCGCTCAGGTCTCTCAGCAGGCTAAGTGAGATCAAGGAGAATAGATATGGCAGAAAATAACAACTCCGCGGTTCTTGAGAACGAAGAAGAACTGACTAGCTACACCACTGAAACTAACGCTGGTGCAGGCACTGGTACTTCCGCCATCGAGCCAGGCTACGGCACTGGTCGTCGTAAGGAAGCTGTTGCTCGCGTGCGCTTGGTTCCAGGCTCCGGCAAGTGGACTATCAATGGTCGCACTTTGGAGGAGTACTTCCCATCTCGTTTGTTGCAGCGCGAAGTGAATTCACCAATCGTGTTGCTCAAGCTTGAAGGCAAGTTTGATGTTGTAGTCCTCGTTGACGGTGGTGGTACCACTGGTCAAGCTGGTGCTATTCGTTTGGGTGTTGCTCGTGCATTGAATGCTATCGATCGCGATGCAAACCGTGTTGCTTTGAAGAAGGCTGGCTTCTTGACTCGCGACGCTCGCGTTGTGGAGCGCAAGAAGGCTGGTTTGCACAAGGCACGTCGTGCACCTCAGTTCTCGAAGCGTTAAGTTTCGCGAATTTATATTTGCAAATGGCTCCTGGTTTTGCTGGGAGCCATTTTTTGTATTTTTATTATTTATTAAATTAAATTAAATTTGTTTAGTAAATGTTATAAATAGTGTGTAACTAGCCGTTAAAATTGACATTCTAGAAAAATTCATCTATTAATCGAACATAAATCATTACAAATAAGAACAAATAACGAACAGTAGAGGATAAAGCTCGCTCATAAATAGCGCAACTCGCTTCAAAGATGCGAAAGTACAGCAAAGAGGCTAAATTGTGACTTGTATCACATATTTAGCGGTGAATACTAAATTAGTCTGCTAATGAGTCTATTGATACCGCTGGTGGAACTATCGAGGAGGATACTCATGGTTGAGGCACAACACCAAGCCGAAACTGGCAAAACTGCTAGTGCTGATGACATTGCGTTAGCTGCTCAAAATGAAGTTGATCAACTTGTTGAAAAAGCAACTGTCGCTTTGGATGAGTTTGAGAAGCTTAATCAGCAACAAATCGATCATATTGTTGCTAAAGCTTCAGTGGCAGCATTGAATAAACATTTGGTTCTTGCAAAGTTGGCTGTCGATGAAACAGGCCGTGGCTTAGTAGAAGACAAAGCTACAAAAAATATCTTTGCATGCGAACATATTACGCATTATCTAGCAGGTCAAAAAACAGTTGGTATTATTCGCGAGGACGATGTTCTTGGAATTGACGAAATTGCTGAACCGGTTGGTATTGTTGCAGGCGTAACTCCAGTTACGAACCCAACTTCTACAGCTATTTTTAAGTCGCTTATTGCGCTTAAGACTCGTTGCCCAATTATTTTTGGATTCCATCCTTTCGCGCAAAAGTGCTCTTCTGAAGCAGCTCGAATTGTTCGCGATGCTGCTGTGGCTGCTGGTGCGCCAAAAGATTGCATTCAATGGATTGAGCATCCTTCAATTGAAGCTACCGGCGCATTGATGAAACATCCAAAGATCGCAACTATTCTTGCAACAGGCGGTCCTGGAATGGTTAAAGCAGCGTATTCTTCAGGAAAACCTGCTCTTGGTGTTGGTGCTGGAAATGCTCCTGCATATGTCGATAGTGACGTTGATATTGCGCGCGCTGCAAACGATTTAATTCTTTCAAAGCATTTTGATTACGGAATGATTTGTGCAACAGAGCAAGCAATTATTGCGCATAAGGATGTGTATGAGCCATTACTTCGCGAATTGAAGCGCAGGAAAGCATATTTTGTTAACGCTGACGAAAAAGCTAAGCTTGAACAATATATGTTTGGATGCACTGCATATTCTGGAAATACGCCAAAACTTAATTCCGTTGTTCCTGGTAAGTCTCCGCAATATATTGCGCACGAAGCTGGATTTGAAATTCCAGAAGATGCTGTGATTTTGGTTGCTGAGTGCAAAGAAGTTGGCGAAATGGAGCCGCTTACTATGGAAAAGCTCGCTCCTGTACACGCAATGCTTCGCGCAGAAAATAAGGAACAAGGCTTCGAGATGTGTGAGCAGATGCTTGTGCATGGAGCTGGTCACACTGCTGTAATTCACACAAATAATCAAGATCTTGTGCGCGAATATGGCGTTCGTATGCATGCTTGCAGAATTGTTTGGAATTCTCCTGGATCTCTTGGTGGCGTTGGAGATATTTACAACGCGATTGCTCCTTCACTTACTCTCGGATGCGGATCTTATGGTGGAAATTCCGTTTCTGGCAACGTACAAGCTATAAATCTTCTTAATATTAAGCGTATTGCACGAAGGAATAATAATATGCAATGGTTCAAGATTCCGGCTAAAACTTATTTTGAGCCGAATGCTATTCGTTATTTGAGGGATATGTACGGCGTTGAGCGCGCAGTTGTTGTGTGCGATAAGGTTATGGAGCAGCTTGGCGTAGTCGATAAGATTATCGACCAGCTTCGTGCTCGAGATAATCGCGTTAGCTTCCGTATTATTGATTACGTTGAGCCTGAGCCAAGCGTTGAAACGGTTGAGCGTGGAGCCGCAATGATGCGTGACGAATTCCAGCCAGACACAATTATTGCTGTTGGCGGCGGTTCCCCAATGGATGCTTCTAAGATTATGTGGCTTATGTATGAGCATCCGGAGATTTCTTTCGCTGATTTGCGAGAAAAGTTCTTCGATATTCGTAAGCGCGCATTTAAGATTCCGCCTCTTGGTAGCAAAGCTAAGCTCGTTTGCATACCAACTTCTTCCGGAACTGGCTCTGAAGTTACGCCTTACGCTGTTATTACAGATCACAAGACTGGATACAAGTATCCTATTACGGACTACGCTTTGACTCCAACGGTCGCAATAGTCGATCCTGTTTTGGCTCGTACGCAGCCTCGTCGTTTGGCGTGTGATTCTGGTTTTGATGCCTTAACTCATGCTATGGAAGCTTATGTTTCTGTTTACGCAAATGATTTTACGGATGCTATGGCTTTGCATGCTTCGAAGCTTATTTGGGAAAATCTTAACGATTCTGTGAATTGCGAAGATTCTCAGCGCAAGATTGAAGCGAAAGAAAAAATGCATAATGCAGCTACTATGGCTGGAATGGCGTTTGGTTCTGCATTCCTAGGAATGTGCCACGCTATGGCTCATACTATTGGTGCTTTGTGCCACGTTGTGCACGGTCATACAAACGCAATTTTGTTGCCTTATGTTATTCGCTATAACGGTCAAATTCCGCAAGAGCCAACTAGCTGGCCAAAGTACAACCGCTATATTGCGCTTGAGAGGTATCAGGAGATTGCTAAGAATCTTGGTGTAGATCCTGGTAAAACTCCTGAAGAAGGCGTTGAAAATCTTGCTCGTGCTGTTGAAGAGTATCGAAATGAAAAGCTTGGAATGGACGCTTCGTTTAAGGCTTGTGGCGTAGACGAAGAGTACTACTGGTCGATACTTGACAATATTGGCATGCGTGCTTACGAAGATCAGTGTGCGCCTGCAAATCCTCGTATTCCGCAAATTGAGGATATGAAGGATATTGCTATTGCTGCATATTATGGTGTTTCTCAAGAAGAAGGCCATCGCATGCGTTTGGAGCGTGAAGCGGCGTAATTATTTGCGTATTTAGTTAATAATGGCAGAAGCTCAACTAATTGTAGTTTCTGCCATTTTTTGTTGGAAAATAGCCGACACGCCCGGTTTTTAATAATCGAAGGTTGATGGTTTAATTACTTAGTTGCCTGTTTTAAGGCTCGCATATTGTAATTAAAAAAAGCGAGCGCGGAAGCAAAAACTTTGAATCGAAATCTTTTTGTATGAATAGGTTTTTGATGCCGCGCACTGATGTGGAATTACCCTAGGGGTTTATTCTCGCCGGTGCCCTTGAATTCAGGTTGGTAAACAGTAAACGAATCGCTAGAAAGGGCGGACGGCAATGGCGGGACAGAAAATCCGCATCAGGCTTAAGTCCTATGACCATGAGGTCATCGACCAATCGGCGAAGAAAATCGTCGAGACGGTGACGAACGCGGGCGCCACAGTAGTGGGTCCGGTTCCTCTGCCGACCGAGAAGAACGTGTTTGTTGTTATCCGTTCTCCTCATAAATACAAGGATTCTCGCGAGCATTTCGAGATGCGCACTCATAAGCGCCTCATTGACATCGTAGATCCAACGCCAAAGGCTGTGGATTCTTTGATGCACATTGACCTGCCTGCGGATGTAAACATCGAGATCAAGCTGTAGGAAGGGGGAGAAAGTAATGTCGCAGAATAAGAATCGCACTGCATTGCTCGGCCGCAAGCTGGGTATGTCGCAGGTTTGGGATGAAAACGGCTTCTTCGTCCCCGTAACTCTGGTTGAAGTTGCTACTAACGTAGTTACCGCTGTAAAGACTGTAGAGTCTGACGGTTATTGCGCAGTACAGCTCGGTTATGGCCAGATTGATCCTACCAAGGTGACTAAGCCATTGGCTGGTCATTTTGCAAAGGCTGGTGTAACTCCTCGTCGTCACCTCGCTGAGGTGCGCACCGAGAACGCAGCAGATTATCAGCCAGGTCAGGAATTGACTGCTGAATTGTTCGCTGAGGGTTCTGAAGTAGATGTCACTGGCACTACCAAGGGTAAGGGCTTTGCTGGCACTATCAAGCGTTGGGGCTTCAAGTCCTATCGCCGTACTCACGGCTCGCACAAGAACGAACGTCGCCCAGGTTCTGTGGGCGCTTGCGCAACTCCAAGCCGCATTTTGAAGGGCAAGCGTATGGCTGGTCGCATGGGTCATGTGACTTCCACCGCGCTTAACCTCACCATCGTTTCTTCGGATGTCGAGAACGGCATTCTCGCTATTAAGGGCGCTGTTCCAGGTCCTAAGGGCGCAATCGTTCTCGTCCGTTCGGCAGTGAAGGGAGCCTGATAATTATGGCAAACGTAACTCTGAACGTCACTGATACTAAGGGCAATGCAAGCGGAACCGTTGAAGCTCCTGCTGAAATTTTCGGCATCTCCAACGAAGACGTTTTAGCTCACGGCCCACTGGTTCATCAGGTCGTAATCGCTCAGCTTGCTGCTGCTCGTCAGGGCACCCATGCTGTGAAGAATCGTGCTAATGTTTCCGGCGGCGGTAAGAAGCCATGGAAGCAGAAGGGCACCGGTCGTGCTCGCCAGGGTTCCATTCGTGCTCCACAGTGGGTACATGGTGGCGTTGTTCATGGTCCAGTTCCTCGTAAGTACGATCAGCGCACCCCGAAGAAGATGAAGGCAGCTGCTCTTCGTTATGTTCTTTCGGATCGTGCAAATGCTGGACGTATTGCTGTAGTTGACTTTGGTATTAAGGATGTTCCATCCACCAAGACAGCTGTTTCAGCACTTACCCCTGTGACCAATAACCAATTCACTACTGTTGTTCTTTCTCGTGAGAACATCAATGAGTGGATGTCTGTACGCAACATTCCAACTGTTCACGTGATCTTCGCTGATCAGCTCAACACTTACGATGTTGTTACAGCTCAGTACGTCGTCTTCTCCAAGGAAGGCTTCGAAGCCTTCGTTGCTGCTAAGACCGAGCCTGTCGTTAAGGAGGCCTGATTTAAATGGTCGCAGTCCATAACCCAGCACATGACGTAATTCTTAAGCCAGTTGTTTCTGAAAAAAGTTATGCAGCTTCTGATCGTGGTCAGTACACTTTCGTAGTGGCTCCAGATGCTAACAAGGTTCAGATCAAGCAGGCTATCGAAGAAATCTTCAAGGTCAAGGTGACAAACGTTAACACTTTGAACCGCGCTGGCAAGTTGAAGCGCTCTCGCACCGGTTTCGGCCGTCGTGTGAACCAGAAGCGTGCTATTGTCACCGTGGCTGAAGGTCAAACGATTGACATCTTTGGTAACTGAAGGCTAGCCGAGAAAAGTAAAGGAATACTATATTATGGCTATCCGCGTTTATAAGCCGACGACTGCAGGCCGTCGTAACGCTTCGGTTTCGGATTTTGCCGAGATCACGCGTTCTACGCCTGAAAAGTCGCTGGTACGCAAACTCAGCAAGACTGGTGGTCGTAACTCTTACGGCCGCATGACTTCTCGCCATCGCGGCGGCGGTCACAAGCGTCAGTATCGTCTCATCGACTTCAAGCGTTGGGACAAGGATGGCGTGCCAGCAAAGGTCGCTCATATTGAGTATGACCCTAATCGTTCCGCTCGCATCGCTTTGTTGCATTACGCAGACGGTGAGAAGCGTTACATTATCGCTCCTGAAGGCGTTGCCCAGGGTGATGTTATTGAGACCGGCGCTCAGGCTGATATTAAGCCAGGCAACAACCTGCCTCTGAAGAATATCCCAACCGGTACCGTGGTTCACGCAATTGAGCTTCGTCCACTTGGTGGTGCGAAGATTGCTCGTTCCGCTGGTGCTGCTGTTCAGCTCGTCGCTAAGGATGGTGCTTATGCGCAGTTGCGTATGCCATCTGGCGAAATTCGTAACGTGGACGCTCGTTGCCGCGCTACTGTTGGCGAAGTAGGTAACTCTGATCACGCCAATATCGAGCTTGGTAAGGCAGGTCGCGCACGTTGGCTTGGTCGTAGACCAATCACCCGAGGCGAATCCATGAACCCTGTGGACCATCCACATGGTGGTCGCACCCGTGGTGGTAAGCCACCAGTTTCTCCATGGGGCAAGGGCGAGGTTCGTACACGTCGTCCAAAGAAGGCTTCGAACAAGATGATTGTTCGTCGTCGCCCGAATGGTAAGAACCGCAAGTAAGGGAGTGTCGAATAGATGACTCGTAGCATCAAGAAGGGCCCTTTCGTCGACGCCCACTTGCAGAAGAAAGTCGACGAGCAAAACGACAAGGGTACGCACAATGTCATTAAGACTTGGTCGCGTCGTTCGATGATCACTCCTGATTTCATTGGACACACCTTTGCCGTACATGATGGCCGCAAGCATGTGCCGGTATTCGTTACCGAAGCCATGGTTGGTCATAAGCTCGGTGAGTTCGCCCCGACCAAGACCTTTAAGGGTCATGTGAAGGACGACAAAAAGGCACGCCGCTAAAGGAGAGTTAGGACACATGGAAGCTAAAGCAATCGCTCGTCACGTCCGCGTGACGCCGCGCAAGGCTCGCCGCATGGTCGACCTCATCCGAGGCAAGCGTGCAAGCGAAGCTATTACCATTTTGAAGTTTGCTCCTCAGGACGCATCATTGCCGGTGCGCAAGGTTCTTGAAAGCGCGATCGCTAACGCTCGCGTTAAGGCTGAAAAAGCCGGTGAACCATTCCGTGAGCAGGACTTGGTCATCAAGGAAACCTATGTGGACGAGGGTGTAACGCTTAAGCGTTTCCGTGCTCGTGCACAGGGTCGCGCTGCGCGCATTAACAAGCGCACAAGCCATATCACTGTTATCGTCTCGCTTAAGGAAGGAGCCCGCTAAAGATGGGTCAGAAGATCAATCCTTTCGGCTATCGCCTGGGCATCACCGAGAATCATCGCTCTAAGTGGTTCTCTGACTCCAACAAAGCTGGCGAGCGTTATCGTGACTTCGTCCTTGAGGATGACAAGATTCGCAAGGAAATGAGCCATGACCTCGAGCGTGCTGGCGTATCTCGTATCGTTATCGAGCGCACTCGTGATCGCGTTCGTGTAGATATTCACACTGCTCGTCCGGGTATTATCATCGGTCGTCGTGGCGCTGAAGCTGAGCGCGTTCGCGCAAAGCTCGAGAAGCTCACAGGCAAGCAAGTACAGCTCAACATCTTCGAAGTGAAGAACGCTGCACTTGACGCTCAGTTGGTTGCTCAGGGAATTGCGGAGCAGTTGACAAACCGTGTTACATTCCGTCGTGCTATGCGTAAGGCACAGCAAGATGCAATGCGTGCAGGTGCCAAGGGTATCCGTATCAAGCTCTCCGGTCGCCTTGGTGGCGCCGAAATGAGCCGCTCTGAGTTCTATCGCGAGGGTCGCGTTCCACTGCAGACCCTTCGTGCCTTGATTGATTACGGCTTCTTTGAAGCTAAGACCACATACGGCCGTATCGGCGTAAAGGTCTGGATCTACAAGGGTGATATGACCGAGCGTGAGTTCGAAGAGCAGCAGGCTCAGCAGGGTAAGCGTGAAGGTCGTCGTGGTGGCGATCGTCGTCCACGTCGTGGCGCACGTCCTGCTAACCAGCAGAAGGCTGCTGAAGCACAGGCTGAAAAGCCAGCTGAAGCTGCAGCTGCTGAAGCTCCTGCCGCAACGGAAACGAAGGAGTGAGCAGATGCTTATCCCAAAGAGGACTAAATATCGTAAGCAGCACCGTCCTACCCGTAGCGGCATGTCTAAGGGTGGCACCGAGATCGCTTTCGGCGATTTTGGTATTCAGGCGCTGGCTCCGGCTTACATCACTAACCGACAGATCGAGGCAGCTCGTATCGCAATGACTCGCTACATTAAGCGTGGCGGTCGTGTGTGGATTACGATCTTCCCAGATCGTCCATTAACCAAGCACCCGCTTGGTGCGCGAATGGGTTCCGGTAAGGGTGCTCCAGAATTCTGGATTGCCAACATCCACCCAGGACGCGTAATGTTCGAGATCGGTGGTGTTTCTGAGGACATCGCTCGCGAGGCTTTGCGCCGCGCTATCGATAAGCTCCCAATGAAATGCCGTGTTATTGCGCGTGAAGGCGGTGACATCTGATGCCAGTCGGAACTGCAGACTACACCATCAAGAATTTGAACGAGAAGACAAATGCTGAGATCGAAGGCTTCTTGAAGAAGTCTAAGGAAGAGCTATTTAACTTGCGCTTCCAGGCAGCAACTGGTCAACTCGAAAACAGCGCTCGCCTCAAGGCGGTCAAGCACGACATTGCCAGGATGTATACTATCCTGCGTGAGCGTGAACTCGGCATCAGCCAAGAGCCTGGCGCCACTGAGGTCAAGGAGAAGTAAGCATGGCTGAGAACCAAGAGCGCAACTTCCGCAAGGTTCGTCGCGGCTACGTCGTGTCCGAGGCCATGGACAAGACAATCGCCGTTGAGCTGGAGCAGCGTTCGACACACCCGCTTTACGGTAAAGTCGTTCGCTCCACCCGCAAGGTCAAAGCCCATGATGAACACAACGAGGCACATATTGGCGACCTCGTGAGTATTATGGAAACTCGGCCACTGAGCAAGACCAAGCGTTGGCGTCTCGACTCGATTATCGAGCGCGCCAAGTAAACAAGTTCGGCAAGGCTCCGCGCTTCACCTGTGTCTGCTAATGTGGTAGACACAGGTGAGTGGGGAGAACCAGCTCGGCTAAGGAGAATCAATGATTCAGCAGGAAACGCGGCTTCATGTCGCCGACAACACGGGTGCTAAGGAATTACTTGCCATCCGCGTGCTCGGTGGATCGAAGCGACGCTATGCCGGCATCGGCGACATCATCGTCGCCTCCGTCAAGGACGCGATCCCTGGCGGGTCGGTCAAGAAAGGCGACGTAGTTAAGGCTGTCGTCGTCCGTACTGTCAAGGAACATCGCCGTGTCGATGGTTCCTATATTAAGTTCGATGAGAACGCCGCCGTAATTCTCGGCTCCGGTCGTGAACCAAAAGGCACTCGTATCTTCGGACCAGTCGGTCGTGAATTGCGCGATCAGCGCTTCATGAAGATTGTGTCCCTTGCTCCGGAGGTGATCTGATATGGTAGCCAAGATTAAGTCCGGCGACCAGGTGAAGGTCATTCGCGGCAAGGATCGCGGTAAGGAAGGCAAAGTAGTTCGTGTACTTGCCGATGACCGTTTGATCGTAGAAGGCGTTCAGGTCGTTAAGAAGCACGTTCGCGCCACCCAGCAGGGTCAGCAGGCGGGCATTGTTTCGGTTGAGGCTCCAATCCATCGCTCTAATGTGATGGTTATTGATCCAGAGACCAAGCAGCCTACACGCGTTGGCGTGATTGTTAAGCAAGAGGCTCGTGACGGCAAGGTTAAGACCGTGCGCGTGCGTGTCGCCAAGAAGTCCGGAAAGGAGCTGGCATGACCGATACTACAGTTGAGTTGCCGGCAACTCCGCGCTTAAAGCAACAATACAAGGATGAAATCGTACCAGCCTTGGAGAAAGAATTCGGCCACACTAATCCTATGCAGGTGGCTCGCGTGCAGAAGGTTGTCGTCTCTATGGGCGTCGGCGCTGCAGCTCGTGATTCTAAGCTCATCGAAGGTGCGATTAAGGATCTCACTTTGATTGCCGGCCAGAAGCCAAAGGTAACTAAGGCAAAGAAGTCTGTCGCTCAGTTCCATTTGCGCGAAGGTCAGGCTATCGGTGCTTACGTAACTCTTCGTGGCGATCGTATGTGGGAATTCTTGGATCGTTTGCTCACTCTGGCTTTGCCTCGTATCCGCGATTTCCGTGGTATCAATGGCAACCAGTTTGACGGTCAGGGTAATTACAACTTTGGTCTTACGGAACAGTCTATGTTCCATGAGATCGATCCTGACTCGATTGATCATCAGCGTGGTATGGACATCACCGTGGTGACTACCACCAAGGACGATGTGGAGGCCAAGTCTTTGCTTAAGCACCTCGGTTTCCCATTCAAGGAGAACTGAAATGGCAAAAACCGCTCTGAAAAACAAGGCGGCCGCCAAGCCGAAGTTCAAGGTACGCGCTTATACGCGTTGCCAGGTTTGTGGTCGTCCTCACTCCGTGTATCGCAAGTTCGGTCTGTGCCGCATCTGCCTTCGTGAGAAGGCTCATCGCGGTGAGTTGCCGGGTGTTACGAAGTCCAGTTGGTAAATATCGACGCTGAAGGTCCACTGCTTGAAGACAAAGTTCTCATATAGAGGCGGTGGAAACCACGGCGAGAAAGGGCGTTAGCCCACATGACAATGACAGATCCAATCGCAGACATGTTGACACGTCTGCGTAATGCGAGCGCGGCAAAGCACGATACCGTGGAAATGCCGTACTCCAAATTCAAGGCGAATATCGCCGAGATTCTGAAGCACGAAGGCTATATTAAGGACTTCGCTGCTAAGGAAGCTAAGGTTGGACAGACGTTGGAAATTACGTTGAAGTATGGCTCCAATGGCCAGCGTTCTATCCAAGGCATCAAGCGCATTTCTAAGCCAGGCTTGCGTCGTTACGCAAAGTCTGATGCTTTGCCAATGCCTCTTGGTGGTCTCGGTATTGCTATTATCTCGACCAGCTCGGGATTGTTGACTCAGAAGGAATGCCTCGATCGAGGCATTGGCGGCGAAATCGTCGCCTACGTATGGTGAGAAAGGAGAGCTGAAGATGGCATCGCATATTGGTAAGCTCCCCGTCGACATTCCTGCAGGCGTGGAAGTAAAGATTGAAGGTCAGTCCTTCAGCGTCAAAGGCGCTAAGGGTTCTGATTCTTATGAAATTCCAGAGGGAATCACCGCAGCAGTCGCTGACAATCAGATTGTTCTGACTCCAGTTGACGATTTGCGCCCAACTCGTGCAAAGCATGGTTTGGCTCGCGCAATTGTTGCTTCTATGGTGAAGGGTGTGCATGACGGCTACACCAAGACTTTGGATATTGTCGGTACCGGTTATCGTGCAGTGATGAAGGGCAAGGGCATTGAGTTCTCGCTCGGTTATTCTCACACTATTACCGTTCAACCACCGGCAGGTATTGAGTTCGAGTTGCCAAATCCTAACCAGGTAATCGTAAAGGGCACCGATAAGCAGACTGTTGGCCAGGTTGCTGCTAACATTCGTAAGCTTCGTGCTCCAGAACCTTACAAGGGTAAGGGTATTAAGTACACCGATGAACGTATCCTGCGCAAGGCTGGAAAGGCTGGTAAGTGATATGAGCGTTAAGATTTTCGGTAAGGGTACCAAAGTCGCACGTTTGCGTCGTCACGCCCGTCTTCGTAAGCACATTGCCGGCACATCTGAACGTCCTCGTTTAGTTGTTTCCCGTTCTAACCGTCATATGGTTGCTCAGATTGTGGATGATACCAAGGGAATTACTTTGGTAAGCGCTTCCACTTTGACTGCTGACTTCGCTGGTTTCACTGGCACGAAGACTGAAGCTGCAACCAAGGTTGGCGAATTAGTAGCGGCTAAGGCGAAGGAAGCGGGTATCACCGCTGTAGTCTTCGACCGTGGCGGTAACAAATATCATGGTCGCGTCGCAGCAGTGGCTGAAGGCGCCCGTCAGGGAGGTCTGGCACTGTGAGCGACAACGAAAAGGAAACCCAAGTGGCTGAAGAAACTCAGAACACTCAGGCATCCGCTGAGGAGCGTAACGATGATCGTCGTTCTCGCCGTAACAAGGGCGAGGGTAAGCGCGGCGAACGTCGTAATCGTCGTGAAGAAAACCGTGGCGAAGAGCTTCTGGATCGCGTAGTTACTATTAACCGTGTTTCCAAGACCCACAAGGGTGGTCGTACCTTTAGCTTTGCAGCACTTGTTGTTGTTGGCGACGGTAAGGGCACTGTTGGTGTTGGTTACGGCAAGTCTCGCGAAGTTCCAGCTGCTATTGCTAAGGGTCAGCTTGACGCTAAGAAGCATATGTTCACTGTTCCACGCATTCGTGGTACCGTCACTCATCCAGTGCTCGGTCACGATGCTGCTGGTACTGTGTTGCTCCGTCCAGCTGCTCCAGGTACTGGTGTAATTGCTGGTGGTGCTGTGCGCGCTGTTATGGAATGCGCCGGCATTACGGACATCCTCACCAAGTCCATGGGCTCTGCGACTGCTGTAAACGTAGTGCGTGCTACTGTGGACGCTTTGAAGAAGCTCGAAGAGCCAGAAGAGATTTCTGCTCGTCGTGGTCTTTCTCTTGAGGAAGTCGCTCCTGATGCTTTGCTCCGTGAGCGTGCTGCCGGCATTGCCGAAGCTCGCAAGGCTCGCGAAGAAGCTCAGGCCGCCAAGGCATCTGAAGCAAAGGATGGTGAGTGATGTCAAATTTGAAGATCACTCTGGTGCATGGTTTAGTTCATACAACTGAGCGCCAGCGCGCGAATGTTCATACGCTCGGCCTTCATAAGATTGGTCACAGCGTAGTTCGCGAGGACACCCCCGTCAATCGTGGCTTGGTTATGGCCGTTCGCCACTTGGTGAGCGTCGAGGAGGTCGACTGATTATGGCTAACGAAGAACCAATGCTGCATATGCACACGTTGCGTCCAGCTCCAGGAGCTAAGAAGGATCGCATCCGTGTAGGTCGTGGTGAAGGCTCTAAGGGTAAGACCTCAGGTCGTGGTGATAAGGGCACAAAGAAGCGTTATCAGGTTCGTCCTGGCTTCGAAGGTGGCCAGCTCCCACTGTACATGCGCTTGCCTAAGTTGCGTGGCTTCAAGAGTCCTTTCAAGAAGGAATTCCAAGTCGTCAACGTTGCAGATCTTGCTGAACTTTTCCCAAAGGGTGGCGAGGTTACTGTAGCTGACCTTATTACTAAGGGCGCTGTACGTGATGGCTATCCTGTAAAGGTTCTTGGCGATGGTGAATTGACTGTTGCTTTGACTCTTAAGGGTATGAAAGCTTCTGCTTCTGCTAAGGCAAAGGTTGAGGCTGTCGGCGGCTCCATCAGCGAAGAGTAGTTAGAAGCTACTTAAAGCTTGATGCAGTTATAAATCTGTAATAGTCCCTCTAGCATTGTCTAGAGGGACTATTTTTATCATCAAAACTCACCAATAGCCTATTCCAGTAGGTACCGTGAGTTAAACTATTGCCTCAGAGTTTGTTTTTTGCACTGTTGCGCCTAGGAGTGCGCGAAAAAAGGGAGGAAGACCCAGGTGAAAACGTTAATCCAGGCCTTCAGGACGAAGGAGTTGAGGAACAAGATCCTCTTCGTCTTCGCTATGATAATTATTTATCGTATTGGTTCATTTATTCCGATTCCGGGTGTGGACTATAAAGTTGTGCATGCTTGCACTGTTAAATTAGCTTCATCGAGCGAGAACTTTATTGGGTTAGTTAACTTGTTCTCAGGCGGCTCACTGTTGCAGCTTTCTATTTTTGCTTTGGGTGTTATGCCTTACATCACTGCTTCCATTGTGATTCAGCTTTTGCGCGTGGTTATTCCTCGCTTCGAAGCTCTTCATAAGGAAGGCCAGTCTGGTGAAACAAAGCTTACGCAGTACACGCGTTACCTAACTATTGGATTGGCAATTTTGCAATCTACTACGATTTTGGTAACAGCACGTACGGGTGCTTTGTTTAATTATCAGTGCGGAAATAATATTATTCCAGACGGAAGCATGTGGAGCCTTATTGTCATGGTTTTGATCATGACTGGCGGCACTGGTCTTATTATGTGGATGGCAGAACTCATTACCGATAAGGGTATCGGTCAAGGCATGTCTGTCTTAATCTTTATGTCTATTTGCTCTGGCTTCTTACCAAAGCTTTGGGAGATTGGTTGGGGTACCAACGGTTCTAATGGCGATTGGAATAAGTTCGCTATTGTTGGTGGCGTTTTGCTTGTTATCCTCATATTTGTTGACTTTGTTGAGCTTGCTCAGCGTCGTATTCCTGTGCAATATACACGCCGCATGATTGGACGAAAGATGTATGGCGGCTCTTCGACTTATTTGCCGTTAAAGGTAAATATGAGTGGCGTTATTCCACCAATCTTTGCTTCATCAATTCTTGCTGTTCCTACTCTTATTGCTCAGTTTGGAGATAAGAGCAAGGCTTGGGTGAATTGGATTGAAGCTAATTTGGCTAATTCCACTTCTGCTTGGTATATTGCGTTTTACACAGTAATGATTGTGTTCTTCTGCTTCTTCTACACAGAGATTACTTTTAATCCTGATGAGACTGCAGATAACATGAAAGAGTATGGTGGCTTCATACCAGGCATTCGCGCTGGCAGTGCTACGAGTCATTATCTTAGCTATGTTATGAACAGGTTGAATACTGTCGGTGCTATTTATTTGCTCTTTGTTGCATTGATTCCTACCGTTTTGATTATGGCTTTGCATTTGAATACAAAATTGCCATTCGGTGGTACAACAATTTTGATTATTGCTGGCGTTGGTTTGGATACGTTGCGTCAAGCAAAGGCTCAGACTGAACAATTCCAGTACGCTGGTTTCTTGTTCAAGCATGATGATCAAAAGCAAGTATCTAAGTAACTACAGTTAGCGAGCTAAGGAGATGAATATGCGATTATTAATTATGGGTCCACAGGGCGTTGGAAAAGGCACTCAGGCCGCTTTGTTAAGTGAGCATTATGGCATTCCAGCGATTTCTACTGGTGATATTTTCCGCTATAACCTTAAGAATCATACTGAGCTTGGAAAGCAGGTTCAGGGATATCTTGACAAGGGCGAGTTGGTTCCAGATGAGCTGACAAACAGCATTGTTAAGGATCGTCTTGCTCAGGACGATGCAAAGAGCGGCTGGATTCTTGACGGTTATCCTCGCAACGCTTCTCAGGTTCAAGCTTTGGATCGTATGTTGGAAGAGCTTGGCACTCCTCTCGATCACGTTGTGGCTCTTGAGGCTGAGCGCGATGTTTTGCTCGAACGTATGCAAAAGCGTGCAGTGGAGCAAGGTCGTTCTGACGATACTCCAGAAGTAATTGCTAAGCGTTTGGAAACGTATGAGAAGGAAACAGCTCCATTGCTTGATATCTATGATAGCCGCGGTCAGTTGGTTGAAGTAGATGGCGTTGGAGATATTAAGGAAATCAATAATCGCATTGTTGAATCACTTAATTAATTAGTGCGTTTTTAAATTTAAAAAGTAAAATGCGTTCTGTTCGACACGCCGAGTGTTGAATGGGACGCATTTACTGTATTATAGAAGATTGGCGTGTCTTCGGATGCGCAAAGTAGTATGCCCAAGGAACGGAACGAGGCTCATGGCAAAAGACGGTGTGATTGAAGTCGAAGGCACGGTAGTAGAAGCACTACCAAATGCGATGTTTCGCGTTCAGCTTGAGAATGAGCACATTGTTTTAGCTACGATCTCTGGTAAGATGCGTAAAAATTATATTCGCATTCTTCCTCAAGATCGTGTAGTGCTAGAGATGAGCCCTTACGATCTGAATCGCGGGCGTATTACGTACCGTTATAAGTAAGGTACAAGCAAAGGAAAACCATGAAGGTCAGCCCTAGCGTGAAGAGGATCTGCGAAAACTGCCGCGTGATCCGCCGTCACGGCCGCGTCATGGTGATCTGCATTAACCCACGTCATAAGCAGCGTCAGGGCTGAGCAGATTTCCATCGCGGAATACAAAGAATAAGGCGCTAAGTCACAGCAGAAGCTGAACCCTGGGTGCGCAGGCCCAGGCCGCACTTAATTTCTATTAATGCGGAAGACTTGGTGCACGACCTGCGTAACAGCAAAGGAATTACAATGGCACGTCTTGCCGGAGTAGATATTCCCAATGAGAAGCGCATTGAGATTGCCCTCACCTACATTTTTGGTGTTGGTCGTACTCGCGCTAAGGAAACGCTTGCCGCGACCGGTGTTAATCCGGACACTCGCGTCAAGGATCTTACGGATGAACAGCTGATCACCTTGCGTGATTATCTTGAGGCCAATTACAAGATTGAAGGCGATTTGCGTCGTGAGATCGACGCTGACATCCGTCGTAAGATTCAGATCAACTGCTATCAAGGCCAGCGTCATCGCAAGGGTCTTCCTGTGCGTGGTCAGCGTACCAAGACTAATGCTCGTACTCGCAAGGGTCCGAAGCGTACTGTCGCCGGGAAGAAGAAGGCCACCCGATAGTAGTCGGTGGTCGGCTCTAGGCCACGGATATATTTCCATCGTCTAGACATACCAACTCATTCGTCATTAGGAAACGAGGGTCAATGGCAGCTGCAAAGCAAGCCTCGCGCAAGCCGCGTCGCCGGGACCGCAAGTCGGTGCCGGTTGGGCAGGCGCATATTAAATCAACATTCAATAACACGATTATCTCCATTACCGATCCATCCGGTGCAGTCCTTTCTTGGGCTTCCGGCGGTGATGTCGGCTTTAAGGGTTCCCGTAAGTCGACTCCTTACGCTGCAGGTATGGCTGCTGAGTCTGCCGCACGCAAGGCAATGGAGCATGGCCTCAAGAAGGTCGACGTGTTTGTTAAGGGTCCAGGTTCCGGTCGTGAAACCGCTATCCGTTCCCTCCAGTCCGCGGGTCTCGAAGTTGGTTCTATTACCGACGTTACCCCGCAAGCGCATAACGGCGTACGCCCACCAAAGCGTCGCCGCGTCTGAGCACTCTTACGAATCCATCCATCCAACCCGCTTATGGGCGGCGAGTGCACCACCGACCAGAAGCTGAAAGGATACCAAAGTGCTTATCGCACAGCGTCCGACACTTACCGAGGAATCACTGAATCCCCAGCGTTCTCGCTTTACTATTGAGCCGCTGGAACCAGGTTTTGGCTACACTCTCGGCAATTCGCTGCGTCGTACCTTGTTAAGCTCTATTCCAGGTGCTGCCGTTACTTCGGTTCGCATCTCTGGAGCTTTGCATGAGTTTACGACTCTGCCAGGTGTTGAAGAAGATGTCACTGAAATTCTGCTGAACATCAAGGGCATCGTGCTCACGAGTGAGTACGACGAGCCTGTAGTGATGTATTTGCGCAAGAATGGTAAAGGTGAGGCCACTGCTGGAGATATTACTCCTCCAGCCGGTGTTACTATTGCTAATCCTGACTTGCATATTGCTACACTCGCAGAAGATGGTGAACTTGAAATTGAGTTTACTGTTGAACGCGGTCGCGGCTACGTGCCAGCTCAGATGAACAAGCAGGAGAACAGCGAAATCGGCCGCATTCCTGTGGATTCGATCTACTCACCAGTTTTGAAGGTGAGCTATAAGGTCGAAGCTACCCGCGTGGAACAGCGCACGGACTTCGATAAGCTCATCCTGGATGTGGAAACCAAGCCAGCTATTACACCGCGTGATGCAGTTGCATCTGCAGGCTCGACTTTAGTTGAGCTTTTCGGTCTTTGCCGTGAGCTTAACGTTGATGCCGAAGGTGTTGAAGTTGGTCCAGCGCCAACTCATGATGAAGCTGATTCTCAGTTGGCTATACCGATTGAAGATATGAATTTTACTCAGCGTAGCTATAATTGCTTGAAGCGTGAGGGTATTCATACAGTCGGCGAACTGGTAGTTCACACTGAGCAGGATTTGCTCGATATTCGTAATTTCGGCATGAAATCCATCGATGAAGTTAAAGAAAAGTTGCAGGCAATGGGTCTGTCTTTGAAGGCTTCACCGATTGGCTTCGACGCCAATAATCTCGAAGGTGGCACTTTCTTCTCGCCTGAAGACGAGTAAGTTCCATCTGCAATCGTCGTAACGTTCGGATGTTCGGGTTGATGCCCACCTGAACGATGCGACAATAAGGAGTAATAATGCCTACACCGAAACAAGGCCCTCGTCTGGCTTCTAGCCCGGCTCATGAGCGCCTGATGCTGGCCAATATGGCGACCAGCCTCTTCCAGCACGGTCGTATCGTAACGACGTTGCCAAAGGCAAAGCGTCTTCGTCCGCTTGCTGAGCGTTTGATTTCATTCGCTAAGCGTGGCGATTTGCATTCGCGTCGTCGTGTGTTGCGTGTAATTCGCAACAAGTCCGTGGTTCACGTGCTTTTCACTCAGATCGCTGAGCAGATGAAGCAGCGTGAAGGTGGTTACACCCGCATCGTGAAGATTGCTCCACGTCGTGGTGATACCGCTCCTCAGGCAATTATTGAGCTCGTAACTGAGCCAGTAAGCCCAAAGAAGGCTGTTGTGAAGGAAGCTGAAGCAGCTACCAAGGTTGCAGCTAAAGAAGAAGCTGCCGAGTAGTTTGCATTCCAGCTTTACGCATCGGTAAAGTGAATCTTAAAGCAAGCGTTTAATCGCTTCTTAAAGAATTGCTAAGACGAGTCGAGGTTAATTCCTCGGCTCGTTTTTTATTTGTATTATTATTGAATTATGCCGAATGTTATTGATTTGTTGCGCAACGATTTCTCTACCTTCGCTCAGCGCAAGTTTAATGCCGTAGATGCGCTGATTTTGTGCGAGCTATCTTATATAAATATGCCAACTTCCGTGCCAAAATATTGCGATAATCCAAAGAATATTTCGACTGTATCTATTAACGAATTGCTTAGAATAGAAGACTATTCGTCAATGTTTGCTTCTGGAGCTCCTAAAGTAGATAAATTCCGTAGGAAGCTGCTTCTCGCTGTCGCTTCCAGCCCTAGGTATAGGGGAATTCGCGTAGGGGAGTATCTTGAGAGGTTTGATGAATCAAATATTGACGAATCATTAGAACAGCAGTTTGCTGGAGTTACTTTTGATCTTAGCAATTGCGAGGGGATTGATAATCCTCATACTCTTGTTGTTGCGTATCGTGGCACTGACAATACGCTTGTTGGGTGGAAAGAAGATTTCAACATGGCTTTCCGCTGCCCAGTGCCAGCGCAAGAATCTGCTGCTGAATATTTGACTTCTGTAGCGCAAAGATATAGCAAACGTTATTCTAATAAAAACTTCTTTAATAAACTTTTTGCGAACAAACTTTTTGCCCGCTTTTCAAAATCTTCCGTAGACTTGCAAAATAATAATTCAAATATTATTGTTGTCGGTCATTCAAAAGGTGGGAACATGGCTGCTTATGCGGCTATGCGCTTAGATGCTACAAGTCAAAAACTAGGTGACCTTGTATCAAAAATTTATTCTATGGACGGCCCTGGTTTTGCGTCTGATGTAGTGGATACAAGCGTTTTTGCGAATGTTTCAAGTCGTATTGAAAAAGTAGTTCCGCAGTCTGCTTTTATTGGACTGATTATGGATACTGGGGTGCCGTATAAAGTCACGACTGCCGATTCTATTGGCTTAATGCAACATTTTGGCATGTATTGGCAAGTTAAGAATGGCGATTTTGATTACTGCGATTGCGTAACGCCGCGCGCGCTGGCAGTTTCTAAGGCAGCGAACGAGTGGATGATGAATTTGCCGTTTGAAGAGCGCAAGCGCAGGATTGACGCTGCTTATAAGATTTTTAGTAATTTGGGTTACCCAACTTTTGATGAAATGTCTTCGCATTGGTCGGAAGTTGTTCCTAAATTATTGAAGGTTGCGATGCATATGGATTCAAAGACTCATGAGCTGATTCGTAGTGTTATGAGCGCTTTTGCGCTTGTGGGCGGTTCGGATAAGAAAAGTTAGTGTAAAGTCTGTTTGGAAAGGTTTTTAAATGCGACTTCGCTTGGATTTAGCTTATGACGGCGGCGGATTTTATGGTTGGGCTAAGCAGCCGGTTTTGCGCACTGTTCAAGGTGATATTGAGGCAGCGTTGCATATGGTTTTGCGTGTCCCGGAAAATGATCCTACTGAATCGTTGCGTCTTACTGTTGCTGGTCGTACGGATACTGGCGTTCATGCATCTCATCAAGTGTGTCATTTAGATATTTCAGATGAAACATTGCAGCGTTGTATAGGACATACTGGTTTAGATGGTGTTAGTGCGCTGGAGTATAGGCTTAGGCACGTTCTTGCGCAGGATATTGTCATACACAAGGTTAGTGTTGCGCCTTGTGGCTTTGATGCTAGATTTTCTGCGTTAGAGCGCACATATGTGTATCGTATTGCTGATGGGTATTGCAAAGCTAAATATGATCCTCGTATGCGCGGCTTTGTTTTGCGTTTTGATTCAGAGCTTGATGTTGACGCTATGAATCAAGCTGCGCGTCTTATGGTTGGTTTGCATGATTTTGGTTCATTTGCTAAGCCAAATCCTGGAGGAACTACTATTCGCGAAGTTAAGCAGGCTCGATGGCACAGAGTTGGGTCAAATGATGCGCAAAATAGCACTGGGTTTGTTCTTCCTATTGAACAAGGTTTGCTTGAATTTACTATTGTCGCTGATGCTTTTGCGCACAATATGGTGCGTTCTTTGGTGCAAGCTTGTGTGCAAATTGGTTGCGGAAAGCGTTCTCTTGATTGGTTTGAGGGAAAGATTAATGTTCCTCTTCGTGAAGGCTCGACGGGTCCAATTGATCCTCATGGATTGACATTGGAATATGTAGCTTATCCTCCTGATGAGGAGCTTGCTTCTCGCGCTGAAAAAATTCGCGCTCGCCGTGATTCGTCTGAGTTGCCTTAGTTTGCGCTACGACTTGCCTGAGCGCTGCGATTTAGCGCGCGACGTCTCGTGTTTGTGGACTTGCAGTGGGTGTATGTACACAAATGCGCGCATAGTTCCTCGTGTTTGTGGATTTGCAGTGGGTGTAAGTCCACAAAAGCGCGCAACGTCTGCTATGCGCTTCAACGCACCATGGGTTTTATATTCGCAGCATGGTTTACAATTGAAAAGTTGCGTTTGTGTGCGTTTTCAGTGCAGCAAATCGCAAGTGGATGAATGTCCGAGCGGTCTAAGGAGCACGCCTCGAAAGCGTGTGAGGGTAAACTCCTCCGCGAGTTCGAATCTCGCTTCATCCGCAGAATAATAAGCTTCAAGCGTATTTTGCGCTTGAAGCTTTTTTATTCTGCCGAGCTTTCTCAAAACTGAAAGTGCAGTGCACTTTCAGTGAAAGCTCGGTCTGCCTTCGTCTCGATTGACGAAGGCAGGGCAGGTTAGTGTGCTTCCAACGCAAGCGAGGTCTTTCTGCGTCAATAAAGACGCAGAAAGTGTGAGCTATCGTGTTTAGCGTAGTGTGTTAGGTTTGCGTTGCTGCATTTTGCGCTTGAAGCTTTTTTGTTCTGCCGAGCTTTCTCAAAACTGAAAGTGCAGTGCACTTTCAGTGAAAGCTCGGTCTGCCTTCGTCTCGATTGACGAAGGCAGGGCAGGTTTGCATGGCTGTGTTTTAGAAACTAGGTTGTGACTGGTGTGCGCTGACGACCTGCTTGAGCGCTGCGTTCCAAGCGTTTTCCACGATTTTTGCAGCTTACTAAAATGTCGAAAATACCAAATCGTTTGGTGAAATAAACAAAACGCAAGCCAAAACTGTCGAAAATGCATAATCGCAAGATGTTTTCGACATTTTCTATTGACTGCAAAAATATTTAACGCGTGTATCGATTCGCTAGCAGCGAGATTGTAAAGTTTCTGCCGTTTTTTCGCGCGTAGGCGACCGTTTCTTTACATCGCTGTACAGTTTCTGCCGGATTAAGGCGTGCAAACGGCTTTTCCTTTACACCGCTGTAAAGTTTTGGTCGTTTTTTGTTACTGGTGCAGATGGGTGATTGGCGTGCGCTGACGACCTGCTTGAGCGCAGCGATTTAGCGCGAAAGCAACTCGGAGCTGAAACTCGCTTGAGTTGGAAGTCAAGTGTGCTTCCAACGCGAGTTTCGCGCGCGAGCGTAATATGCGCATATCGTAGTTTTTGTACATCCAATGTACAAAAAATTGTACATCGAATGTACAAAAACTACGTTTTTCCTGTATAGTTGTTTTTATGAGCGAATATTTTCCTAGACCAATTGCTGATGCTATTCTTCACGCAAAACGAAAAGTCGTAATTCTTGAAGGCGCAAGGGCTGTAGGCAAAACTATGATGTCAAAGCGTCAGCTTGTGTCTAAAGGGTTTTCATACGTGAGTCTTGCGGATGAAAATACGTTTGCTCTTGCCTCAACAGATTTATATGGGTGGCTAAAAAATCTTAGTACTCCAGTTGTTATTGACGAAGCGCAAAGACTTTCAGATCTTCCGCTTGCAATAAAAGAAATAGTTGATAATTCAACTTCAAACAGTCTTCAGTATGTTTTAACAGGTAGTGCGCTTATAAATCGCAACGGATTAGATGGTCAAGATCCTCTTGCTAGGCGCGCTCAGCACTTTATAATGAGTCCTTTTACTCAGTGCGAAATTACTCAAAATAGTGGAAATATTGTAGATAATCTTATAGAAAGTAATCCAAATCTTAAATATGAAAAAGAAATAAGCAGAGAAGAAGTATATAAAATGATGGCTGCTGGCGGATTCCCAGAATATCAGCAATCATATGATTCTTATGAAGATTGGGAACGCGAAAAGCTTGTATCAAGCGATATTCTTGCGGTGTTGGGAGATACTATTCTTCCAGGAGAACGATTAGACAGAAGTTTGGCTGTTAGCATACTTAATAAATTGCTGTGTACGCCTGGTGGGATTCTTAACACGAGTTCAATAGGTCAAGATCTTGCTTTAGATAGGCGAACTATTGAGCGTTATGTTAGCGTATTCTTGCGCAGGTTTTTAATAAATGCTCTCCCGAATATAAAAACCACGCCGAATCGTCAAACTTTTACTAGAGCTAAGATGCATCCGGTTGATACGTCTTTAAGCGTTCAAACAATGATCAGTAAAGGTCATAATCCTTTGGAAGATCCAGTTATGTATGGGAATTTGCTAGAAAGTTTTGTTGTAAATCAGATTACGCCTGCCGTTCAATGGTCTAAAATGCACCCGGATTGCTTCTACTGGCGTGAAACTGGCAGCAGTCCTAAAGAAGTTGACCTTGTGCTAAGTTTCCGTGGAAATCTGGTTGGGGTGGAAGTAAAAAGCTCTAGCATGTTGAATCGTAACGATTTTAAGGGACTTGTAGCTCTTTCGCGAAGACATGAATTTAAGCGCGGATACGTTGTTTATTTGGGTCAAAAAATTATGCAGTGGGCGGACAATTTGTGGGCAATACCATTAAGCGCACTGTGGGAGCGTGAAGCATTTGAATAACTTGAGATAAATAATTTAAGATTTATAAATATAAGTTTTGTAATATTCAGCTTGCATTTGTTATATATCTATGTTGAATATAAAAGAAGCCTGCTAGCTATTGCATAGTAGGTCTCTTTTTGCCGATTGCCCTTTCTGGGTAGGCGATTAGACAGTGTGCGTTTTAAATAATGGAGTAATGACATTAGTTATACCTGTATTGGAGACCATACCAAATTATGCTATTTCAAAATTAAATTTGAGTCTGTTGGGTATCCGAATGCGTAGGCGCGTAATAATCGCGAAGTGATTAGTTTTATTATCGCATCCTTAAAAACATTATTCGCTTGAACTGCAGAGTATTCGTATCCTGCTTCGTTGTTATTGCTTTTTGCTGCGCTTTTAGTTTTATTTTCTTCAATAACTATTACTTGATTAAAAGCATCTAGCTCTTCTCTAGCGCAATCCATGTAAGCTATAGCAGCAATCGGCAGATCTTTTCCGCTTGCTGAATCATGCGTTTTTCCGCTTTCTAACGCCTCTTGAGGAATATCGTAAACTTTTTTGCGCAAGTCTGTTCCTTCTCCTGCAGCTCGCATAAGAGTTTGAGCGTTTGTTGACGCCATATCGCTGTATTCCAATGCTATATTTTGATCTTTTCTCGCTGCTAGTGTTTGCAAAATAAAAGCGAGTTTGTCTTCAGCTTCTGCAGCTTGAGCTAAGGGTTGATGCGTCCATTTGAAGTTTTTGTAATGATTTATTACTTCTATAAGATTCGCGTATGAATCGTGCTCCATTTGTTGCGCTGTTGTAGTTTTTGTATTTTCTGAGATTTCGTTTCCGTTTCCGTTTTCGTTTCCAGTTTCAGTTTCAGTTCCGTTTCCGTTTTCGCTTTTATTGCTTACATTATTTGAATTTTCGTCACTATTTTTCTTCGAAAGCATTTCCCATTGAGCTTGCGTGCTGTATACAATGCTTTCGCTTAATCTTCCAGGGCATTGTTGAGCGACAGTTTTCCAATATTTTGCTGTTGTTTCCAAATCCTTAGTGGATGTGTTATTTTGGTTCTTCTTGATTTCGCGCTGCCTTTTTTGCGCAAGCCTGTATGCTTTAGCACACGCATTTTCTGGAGCTGCTGTGTGAACAGTATGTTCGACGTGAATGTTTTGTAATGTTCCGCAAGCTGTTAGAAGTGGAGATATTAAAACGCATATAAGAAGCACGAGTGCTCTGGCAATACTGCGTTTTACTCGTTTGCGCATATCATTTAACAAAACATAAAGTGTCTGCATAATCTACTAAAATAGCCACTGACTGTGACCAATATCGATTTATTAATTTGGTATTTGTTTTAAGTCTGCAACAATTAAAGCTAACTATTATTAGAAGAAAAAATAAGTGTGCTTTAATAGTTACAATTAATAATCATAAATTAATGCGTTATAACGAGAGGACGTGCGCGATGGAATTGGATTTGGCGGGAATGCATCAGCTTGCGGCACAGCAGGGGATTAATGCCGAGGAGCTGGACGAGGCACTCGCCGAGGCCTTGCGTCTTGCGTATATGAAAACCGCTCATCCTGCAAAGCATGTGCGAGTTGAATTGGACGAACGTGCAGGTTCGTTTACTGTGTGGGCTAGGGATGAAATTCCTGGTAAACCTACTGAAGATAACCCGTATCCAGCTCCAACGCTGGGAGAGGAGTATGACGATACTCCGCGTGATTTTGGTCGTTTAGCTGCTGCGACAGCTCGTCAAGTTATTAGTCAAATTTTCCGTAAAGCTGAAGATGACCGCGTATTTGGTGCGTTTTCTGGTCAAAAAGGAAAACTTATTAACGGCATTATTCAGCAAGACGCAAAAGATAACACTAATATCCACGTTGCTGTTGGAGACGTTGAAGCTATTTTGCCTCGTCGCGAGCAGGTTCCAGGTGAGCGTTACCGCCATGGCGAGCGTATTCGCGTATATGTTGTAAATGTTGCACGTGGTTTGCGCGGTCCGGAAATTGTTGTTTCACGTTCGCATCCTGAATTAGTTCGTCGTCTTTTTGAGCGAGAAGTGCCGGAACTTGTTTCTGGAGCAGTTTCTATTATGTCGATTGCGCGTGAAGCTGGCGCTCGCACAAAGATTGCCGTTAGAGCTAATACTGAAGGTGTGAATCCAAAGGGTGCTTTAATTGGTCCTGGCGGTTCGCGTGTGCGTGCTGTAATGGAAAACTTGGGTCAAGAGAAGATTGATATTGTCGATTGGTCATCTGATCCAGCAAAGTTTGTTGCTGCTGCTCTTTCGCCTGCTACTGCCACACAAGTGCAAGTAGTGAGCGAAAAGAACCAAACTGCAGTTGCTTTTATTCATGATGCTCAGCTTTCTCTTGCTATTGGCAAAGAAGGTCAGAACGCTCGTTTGGCTGCAAAGTTGACTGGTTGGAAGATTGGTATTGAGTCTGCAGAAGAGCATGCTAAGAAGGTTGCTGCAGCTCAAGCACAAAATGCGCAGCCTGCTTCAGCTGATTTGAATAATAACGCATCTGCTGCTGAATAGATTGTTAATTGAGAAGTGCTGAATATTGTTTTGGATTGATATTTCCGCAATGTTTAGCACTTCTTGATTGTTTATTTTATTAGCGGTGTGCAAATAAAGTAGTCTCTTACGTGGCATTTAGCGACACTCGAGCCAATCCAACGTTTCGAGTATGCTAAAAGCTGGAATCTGGGCGAAAGGCAATAGCCATCGTCCGGCGGGAGACGAGGTATAAGATCATGGTCGCACGATGATATATCGCACGATAATAAATAATAAGCTCGCAATAATGTAAAGTGGTCGCGTGTACTAGCGCTGCCACAGACAGAGGAGAACACTGAGTGGTTAAAAAGCGCGTGTATGAACTGGCCAAAGAATTTGGTGTAGACAGTAAAACCGTGTTGGAGCGTTTGAAGAGCATGGGCGAATTTGTTAAGTCTGCTTCTTCAACAGTTGAGGCTCCAGTAGTCCGTCGTTTGCAAACAGTATTAGCATCTGACGGAAATAAGTCCGAAAAGGCATCTAGTGCAAGTAAGCCTGCTGCACCAAAAGCTAAGCCGCAGGCTAAACCTCAAGCTAAACCTCAAGCTAAAGATTCGTCACACAGTGATTCTGTAGCTGACTCTTCTGCTAACAAGCCTGTGCATAACGCAGCTTCTCATTCTGCTCCAAAGCCGGGTGCAAATCATACTCGCTCAAACAATACTTCCCGTCCTAATGCGGCTGCCGGCGAAAATAGAAAAAATGATCGTCGCAATGAGAATCGCGATAATCGTGGCGAATCTCGACAGCAAGCTCAAGGTCAATCTCACTCAGATCGTTCTCAAATGCCTCCTCGCCCTCGTCCGCACCAGAATGCGCAAGGTGCAGGCGCATCTGCTCCACGTCCTGGCAATAATCCGTTTAGCCGTAAGCAAGGCATGCGTGCTCCTACACCTGGAGATATTCCACGTCCTCATCCGATGTCTCGTCCTGGCGCTGAAAATGGTCGCGGTGGTCGTCCGGGTCAAGCTGGCGCTGGAGCTCAAGGTTCGCGTGGTGAACGTGCAGAACGCGGTGGTCGCTCACGTGGTGGCCGCTCTGGTCAAGGTGGCGCACGCTCATCGCAGTGGTCGGGTCAGCGTCGCGGTCAAGGTGGCGCAGGTGCAGGCTCTGGTGCATCTTCTCGCCCATCTGCAGAATCTCGTTTTGCATCTCAAGGAGCTAGCTTCCAGGCTGCTGCAGCAGGTGCACCTAATGGTGGTCCATCGCGTGGCGGCGGTCGCGGTCGTGCAGGAGCTGCAGGCGCATTCGGTCGTCAAGGTGGTAAATCTTCTAAGGCTCGTAAGAATCGCTTAGCGAAACGTCGTGAATACGAAGAGCTTAAAGCACCAGTGATTGGCGGCGTTCGTATTCCTTCTGGTAACGGCGCTACGATTCGCTTGCGTCAAGGCGCAACTCTTTCTGATTTGGCAGAAAAGATCGATGTAAATCCAGCAGCTTTGGTAACTGTTCTCTTCCACTTGGGTGAGATGGCAACAGCTACACAATCTTTGGATGAATCAACATTCCAAATTTTGGGTGAAGAAATCGGCTGGAATATCAGCATTGTTTCTGCTGAAGAAGAAGATAAAGAGCTTTTGCAGCAGTTTGACATCGATTTGGACGAAGAAGAGCTGCAAGAAGATGACGATTTGCAATCTCGTCCGCCTGTAGTAACTGTTATGGGTCACGTCGATCACGGTAAAACTCGCTTGCTCGATACTATTCGTAAGTCGAATGTTATCGATCGCGAAGCAGGTGGCATTACTCAGCGCATCGGTGCTTATCAAGTAACTGTAAATCTTGAAGGAAAGCCTCGTAAGATTACGTTCCTCGATACTCCAGGCCACGAAGCGTTTACTGCTATGCGTGCTCGCGGTGCTGAGCTTACAGACGTTGCAATTCTTGTTGTTGCAGCAGACGACGGCGTGATGCCTCAGACTGTTGAAGCTATTAACCACGCTCAAGCTGCTCATGTGCCAATTGTTGTGGCTGTGAACAAGATTGATGTTGAAGGTGCTAACCCAGACAAGGTTCGCGGTCAGCTTACAGAATACGGTTTAGTTGCTGAAGAATACGGCGGCGACACCATGTTTGTGGATATTTCTGCAAAGCAGGGCACTAACGTCAATAAGCTTCTTGAAGCTGTGTTGTTGACTGCTGACGCTGAGCTTGATCCTAAAGCAAATCCAAATATGGATGCTCGCGGTGCAACTATCGAAGCTCGACTCGATAAGGGTCGTGGTGCTGTTGCTACTGTTCTTGTGCAGCAAGGTACTCTTCACGTTGGTGATTCTATTGTTGCTGGCACTTCTTATGGTCGTGTGCGCGCTATGCTCGACGAGAACGGCAAGCATTTGCAGGATGCGGCTCCTTCCACTCCTGTTCAGGTGCTTGGTTTGACTTCTGTTCCAACTGCTGGCGACTTGTTCTTGGTTACTTCGGACGACCGTTCTGCTCGTCAAATTGCTGAAAAGCGTGCGGCTACAGAGCGTGCGGCTCAGCTTGCAAAGCGCCGCAAGGTTGTGTCTCTTGAAAGCCTTAAGGAACAGTTCGCTAAGTCTGAAGTTGATATGCTGAACATCGTTATTAAGGGTGATTCTTCCGGTTCTGTTGAGGCTTTGGAAGATTCCTTGATGAAGATTGAGGTTTCTGAAGAAGTCGGAATCCAGGTTATTCACCGCGGTGTTGGTGCAATTACTCAAAATGATGTGAACTTGGCAACTGTCGATAAGGCTGTGATTATTGGCTTCAACGTGCGTCCAAACCGCCAGGTTGCTGATTTGGCAGACCGCGAAGGCGTGGAAGTTAAGTACTACTCAGTTATTTACAAGGCAATCGAAGATATCGAAGCTGCTTTGAAGGGTATGCTTAAGCCAGAATTCGAAGAAGTTGTTACTTCGCATTCCGAAATTCGCGAAATCTTCCGTTCTTCCAAGTTCGGCAATATTGCTGGTGTTATGGTTCAAGACGGCGAAGTCAAGCGCGGTACGAAGTGCCGTATTTTGCGCGACGGCGTTGCTACAGTCAACGACCTGGAGATTTCCAGCTTGCGTAGGTTTAAGGATGACGTGCAATCCGTTAGCGAAGGTTACGAAGCTGGTATTAATCTCGGCAGCTTCAACGACATTGAGCTTGGCGATGTAATCGAAACCTTTGAAATGAAGCAGATTGAGCGCAAGTAATCATGGCAGGAACGAATCCTAGAGCTGCACGTATTGCAGCATTAATTCAGCGCGTAATCGCTTCCAATATGGAATCGCATTTGCACGATAAGCGTTTGGCGAGTGTGACTATTACGGAAGTGCGCGTTACGAACGATTTGCAAATTGCAAAGGTCTACTGGACTCAACTTGGTCACGAAGGCAAAGAGCAGGGCGAGCGTCAGCGTGCAGCACAAGCTTTGCAGCAGGCTCACGGTCGACTGCGCTCTTTGGTCGGCGCAAAAGCTGGGTTGCGTTTGACTCCTCAATTGAAATTCATTTATGACGAAGTGCCTTCTGAAGCGCACGAAATTGAGGATATTCTTGTTGCAGCTCGTCATCGTGATGAAGAATTAGCTAAGTTGCGTGAAAATGCTAAGTATGCTGGAGATGTCGATCCGTATAAGAAGCCGCGCGAAGTTGAAGAATCTGACGATGATTTTGACGACGACGATGACTTTGAAGAGGACGATGCCTTTGAAAGCGACGACTTTGAAGACACGTCTGAATCGTCTGACAACAATTAAATCTCAAAGCAAACTCAATGTGAATCGTATAGTAGCTAGATTTAACTTATGTGCATACCAGATTCAGGATTACTGCTTGTAGATAAGCCGCAAGGTGTTACAAGTCACGATATTGTTGCGTGCGCTCGTCATTTGTTGCATACAAAGCGAGTTGGTCACGCAGGAACGCTTGATCCTATGGCAACAGGATTGCTAATCATAGGTTTTGGCAACGCAACGCGACTTTTAAATTACATGTTGGGGCACAATAAAACCTACGAAGCAGTAATCCGCTTAGGAGAAGCAACTACTACTGATGACGCTGAAGGTGAAATTCTTCCGGATGACGCATTAAATATAGGTCCGGGGGTTCATGTTGCTAATAGCGACACGTCTTTTGAAAGTTCACTATCTTTTGAAAAGCAACTGTCTTTTGAGCGAATTAAGCAAGTTGTTAGCGAAAATTTAGTAGGCAAAATTATGCAAGCTCCTACTGCTTTTTCTGCTATTAAAATTAATGGTCAACGAGCTTATGATTTAGCGCGCGAAGGAAAATCAGTAGATATTGCTCCTAGAGAGATATTTGTTAGTGATTTTTCAGTGAGAAATCCTCGAATTACTAGGGGAGTGAGTGGCAAACTCGTATGCGATATATCTGCAAAAGTTTCTTGCAGTAGTGGAACATATATTCGCGCTTTAGCTCGCGATTTAGGTCGCTTACTAGGAGTTGGTGGGCATCTTATTCAGCTTCGTCGCACTAGCGTTGGTGATTTTTCGGTTACTGATTCGCGAGTTCTTAAACTTCGCGCTCAAATGCGAGAATTTACTGATCGCAATGGAGTATTGCAGCATCGCTCAAAAGCAGTTCCTAGTGACGATTTTGACGCAAATAATATGCTTCCTAAAATTTGCTTAAATATGATGGATGCAGCTTCGCATTCGCTTCCAACTTTAAGCATTGATGAGAATCAAGCTAAAGACTTACGTTTTGGGCGCTGGATTGATCTTAAATCTGGCATAAATTACGAAAATTATCCTGCAATAGCGTACGTTCCAAACGCAAATATTGCGGAATGTGACGTTGTTGCAGTAGTTGAATTGACAAAAAATATAAAAAGTAATCAAATCAAACCAATTGTGGTATTTCCGGCAAGCGAGAAGACTGGTAAACTAGATAAGTATTTAAAATAACGAATTGCGTATTTTGCGTAGTTTGCTTGAGTAATGCTTGAACGCGGATAGTAAGGATATCATGAAGGTCATCGACATTCGACCAGATGCCAACGGCATGATTAATTGGCCAACGTTAAGTGCGGAGCGTAAAGCGGTTGTTACCATTGGCGTATTCGACGGCATGCACAAAGGTCATCGCGAGGTTATTCGTCGTACTGTGGATCTTGCGCATCGTCATGGAGCGTTTTCAGTAGTGATTATGTTTGATCCACGTCCAAGCGTAGTGCATGCTAATCCTGATTTATACGATGATTTTGGCGACGTTAATTCTAAACTTCCGGACGATCCGGATGCTCTTACAAGCGTGCGTCAACGTTTGCGCGTGATGTCGCAGTTGGATGTTGATCATGTTGTGATTGTGCGCTACAGCCTTGCTTTTGCTGCAAAATCGTACCGTTTCTTCTTAGGCCAGCTTGTTGGAAAGCTTGGTATGCGAGCATTAGTTCTTGGCTCTGATGCTGCGCTTGGTGCTCGTCGTGCTGGTGATATCAAAGCAATTCGCGAGTTGTCTCAAGCAACTGGAGTTTTTGAGCTTATTGAAGTAGAGGATTTGGGTCCAGATGACGTTCGCGTGCCTGATCCTATTGTTCATGAAGTTCCACAGGAGCCTGGAGATCCTAAAGATCCTTCTGAGGGCATGAATAAAGCTGAATATCGTGCTTGGAGTAAGAGCATGCCAAATAAGAAAGTGCGTGCTTGGAGCTCTACAAATGTGCGCTGGATGTTGGCTACTGGTCGAGTCAAAGAAGCGCGTGAAATTTTGGATCAGCCGCATCGCGTTGAAGGAACAGTAGTTCATGGAGACGAGCGTGGGCGCGAGATTGGATTCCCAACAGTAAATCTTGGCGAAAAAATTGAAGGCTATGTGCCAGTTGATGGCGTGTATGCAGGTTGGGTTGTTGATTTAGATGCTGACAATAAGAACGATGTCAGGCCATCGAAAAATGCTGTTCCAGATGTGAGTGTTTTGCGTCGTGATGAGCTTCATTTAGGCGTTCATTCTCCGTGGCGTTGGCCTGCTGCGATTTCTATTGGAACTAAGCCAACATTTAATAAAGATGGCGAAGAAGATGCAGAGCGCACTGTTGAAGCTTACGGATTGTTCGACGATTGGAAAGACTTGTACGGGCATCGCGTTTGCATTGAGTTTGCTAGTTTCTTGCGTCCGCAACGGGTTTTTGACTCAGTTGACGCGCTAAAAGATATGCTCAAAGCTAATGTTGAGCAAGTGCGCGAGATTACGCAGTCAGAAAATATTTAATCTTAAAAACTAGCTTTTAGTTAGTAACTTTCAGATAGTCACGTTTGCTTTAGTGGTGGAACGACTTAAAGAAGTTTTGCGTTTCTGGGTCTGTGCATGCGTCCATAACTTCGTATGGCGTTCCGTTTTCTGCCACAATGCCGTTTCTCAGCAAAACAATCCTGTCTGCTGCTTCGTGTGCGAAATGCATTTCGTGCGTTGCCATCAGGATTGTTGTTCCTTGTGCTTTTAGCTCCGAAACCATGTCTAAAACTTCACCAACGAGCATAGGGTCAAGAGCGGAAGTAATCTCATCTAAAAGTAAAAGCTGTGGACTTGTCATAAGCGCTCGCGCAATCGCAACTCTCTGCTGCTGTCCACCAGAAAGCTGATCAGGATAAGACTTTGCTTTATTTTCAAGCTTAATCCTAGCTAGAAGCTCCATTGCGCGGCTTTCTGCGCGATCTTTATCCCAGTGGTGTACTTTACGTGCGGCTAAAGTAACGTTATCCAAAACGGTCATGTGCGTGAAAAGATTGAATTGTTGGAATACGACTCCAATTTGAGACCGTATTTTATCCTGGTTTACGCGAGGGTCAGTAATATCCGTATTTCCAAGCCAAATTTGCCCGTCGTCCACGCACTCAAGCAAATTAATGCACTTCATAAGAGTGGATTTTCCGCTTCCGGAAGGGCCAAGAAGTGCCACTACTTCGTGTGAAGCGATATCAAACGAAATACCCTTAAGAACAGGAGTTGAGTTATATGATTTACGAATATTGCTTAAGCGCAAAACTGGAGTTGAATCTGAGTTATCGTTTGCGTTTGTTTGCTCGCTCATTTTCTGATTTGCTTTCTGATTTGCTTTCTGATTTTCACGCTGATTTAAGTTATTCATCACACAGTTCCTCCGTTAAGCTCGCGTTTGCGCAACCTTGCTGTATACCAATCGTTCAGCACAATAAACGGAATACTTAGCGCTATGAACACGACGCTTGCCACAACGTAAGGCGTAAAATTATAAGAAGTTGCAACAGATATTTGCGCAGCTCTAACAGCGTCAACAGCACCTAAAACAGATATAAGTCCAGCGTCTTTTTGCATTGATATAAAATCGTTCATTAATGCAGGCGCAACTTTCCTTAAACCAAGCGGAATTACCACTAATCGCACAGTTTGCCCGGATGTTAATCCTAACGATCTTGCGGATGCTCGCATAGAAGGGTGAACGTCCTCAAAACCTGCTCGCAATACCTCTCCGACATATGCGGAGTAGCTCATAACAATGGCGATTGTGCCAAGTATTGACGGCGGAATGCGTCCAAAAAGTTGCAATCCAGGTATGCCAAAGCCGATTAAGTAAAGCACAACAAGCATTGGTATGCCGCGCATAATAGTCGTATAAAATTGCGCTATGACTCGCAAAGGGAACAGCAGTGGGCTTGTGCTTGTGCGTATAACTGCGATTAAAGTTCCGAGTATTGCCACACCAATAACAGCGAATACAAGAACTTGCAAATTAAGCATTAAACCTTGCAAAACAGATGGCAAAGATATCATAAAGTATTTGCCAGAGAAGAATGTTTCGCGTACTCTTGGCCAACCTGGGCTCATTGCAAGCGTTATAACAACAACTCCAACAAGAACAACAGTGCTGAGAATACTGATTCCTACAGAACGTAGATTCTGCTTCTTTCTTATAAGTCGACGATTCCGCTCTACTTTGCTTATGTTTGCGTTTTCTACGTTCGCTTTGCTTGACGTATTGACATTGTAGTCTTCTGCGGATGTTGTTTTATTCGTTCGGGTTTCAGCAGTATTGCCTGTAAGTGCTGTCATTGGCGTAGCCTTAAGCCTTTCAACGCGATGAACATTCCTTAGTTATTGTACTAAAGCATTTAAGTACTTCAAACGATTATTTATTTAATTAAAATAAATGTGTTTTATCTGAAATTATTTAAGCGGTAAATCAAAGTGATTGCGCACTTAAATTTACCGCTTAAATATATAGCTTATTTTACAATTCGTTTGGTATGGCGCGAGTTTTGCTTTACTTCAACTCGCGAACTTTAGTCGTAAACTCAGCAAGCCACTTATCTTGCAGCTTCTTAAGCGTACCGTCTTTCTCAAGTTCATTAATAGCTTTAGTAACATCTTTAGTGAGCTTCGAATCCTTAGGAAGCACAATTCCCATGCCTTCCTTATCTTCAGAACCAGCAATCTGACCAACCACAGTGCTGTTCTTAACTTCGTCGGTTTGAACCATTACGAAAGCAGAAGGAGTGTCTATAACAAGTGCGTCAATTTGACCTGAGTTCAAAGCTTGAGCTAAAGCATCGTTGTCGTTAAAGGTTTGAATATCGCCCTTAATCTTCTTAGCAGCATCGTAGCTAGTAGTTCCAACCATTGCGCCAATAGTAGAGGACTTCAAATCTGCAAGCGACTTAGCTGAAGCGAATTTTCCGTCTTTTTTAACTACTACGGACTGAGTTGCGTTGTAGTAGCTTGGGGAGAAGTCTACTGTTTTCTTGCGTTCTTCTGTGATCGAGAACTGCTGAATGTTAAAATCAAAATCTTTTGGACCAGGGGTTACGGCAGAGTCGAAAGTTGTGCGAACCCACTTAACATGACTTTTATCGTAGCCGAGCTTTTTGGCCACAGCGTACGCAACTGCTGATTCGAATCCTTCGCCGTTTTCAGGCTTGTTATTGTGAATCCACGGCTCGTATGCTGGCTGAGCGGTTCCAACTGTGAGCACATTTGCTTCTACAGTTTTGTTACCTTCAGGCTTACTTCCGCCGCATGCTGCGGTTCCTGCTAAAGTTGCTACGCTTAGCAGAGCTGCTGCAAACCTTATAGCATGTTTAATCAGCGTCTTACGATAACGAATAGTCATATTCTCTCCTTTTATATCATTGTGTATTGGCTGATAATTGCAATACTTTCGAAATTTTATTGTATAAATTATGTACTTCGCGTAGCAGATTCTGCGATTCTTCTGTATTTACGCAAGTGCGTGCGGCAAGTGCGTGAGTAAGCTGCGCAAAACAAGTCTATATTAAGATACCGGAATAGTAAGCCCTGTTGTTATTGCAGTTACTTATAGCAAGTTATAGAATCCGCGAAAAATCAGCGTGACGCACAAATCTTTAAGCTAAATCAAATCCGCTAAAAGTAAATCCAGGACTTACAACGCACGAAACTAGAACATCTGCATTGCTAGGAACTGTTCGCTGCCAAGTTCCAGCAGGAATCACAAGGTGTCCACGCACTTCTAAGCCTTTACTATTCTCACTATTTCCAAGTGTAAATCTCTGCAAATCAGCTTCGTCACAAGGGCTTTTAGCGCATCCTCCAAGCTCAATCGTAAGATTTGCAGGTCCGTGCCAAAGCCAAATCTCGTCTGCGTCAACCTTATGCCATGCGCTTGAATCTCCAGCGGGAAGAAGGAAGTAAATAAGCGATGCCAATGGTCTTGGTGCGTCTGCACTAGCGTTCTCGTCGACTTTCGTATTGATTGCGCTCGCGTCTGAAATATTTTCAGTGTTGGCTTCGTTGTAAAGCTGCGATGCTTGCCAGTCGCGGTTATACCAGCCGCCTTCTGGGTGGGCTTCTAGGTGCAGTTCTTTAACTAGATTCTTTGCGTAATCGCTCATATTTTCTAAGCTGACACTCATTGTAATATCCTATTTTTATTTGATTTGACTTGTATTTTGTTGTTTTGCTGGGTAAGTGTTTGGTAGGCGATATTTTGTAAGTATTGTCGCGTAAGCGCTACTTTGCAAGCGCTACTTTGCAAGCGCTACTTTGCAAATGCACCGTCGTTATAAGCAAGATTTCCAGAAATAACGGTAGCCTTCGCACTACCGGCACCGTGGCGAACAAAATTGTGCAAAGTTTCCTCAATTCCTTGAGGAGAATCCGTATCGGTTTGAATATCAAAGAAAGAAAGATCTGCTGTAGCTCCAGCGTTAATCTGACCAATTCTGTGTGGTCCAACGTGTAGGCCCATAACGCTTGCTCCGCCCAAAGTCATCATTCTTATAATTCGATGAGATAAATCATCTTTTCTATAACCTTGAGCTGTTGCTAAATCGTAAACTTTCGCGGCATCGTCCAAAACGTCAAGAGATGGTGAAGAAGATAGCGAATCCGTGCCAATAGCAAGCAAATTACCTTCTTCCATGTAGTCGCGAATTGGTGCGTCTCTTTCTGTAACAGTAATGCGGTTAGATCTTGGGCAAAGCGCAACTCCAACTCCACGCTGACGTAAAATCCTTCTATCTTCGCCATCTGCCCAAACTCCGTGCGCAATATGAACGTCTGGCCCAAGAGAGCCAAGCTGATCCAAAAACTGAATTGCGGAAGCTGTCATTCCGTGCTCTTTCAGCTCGCTGTAGCTTGTCCAAATGTTTGCGTTCCAATCTGGAGCTGAATACGTGGTCAGAGTATCTGCGTGATTTCCTGCTTCCATTGGGGTTTCGGCCAAGTGTATATGCAATCGCATGTTCAGCTGTCTTGCAATATCCGGCAAGTCCACAAAAGGCTCAGTTTCTAAGCTGTAAGGAGCGTGTGGGCTAATTCCTATGCTTGGCACGCTTCCATTGTTCATCATATGCTCAAGCATTTTAAGCAGCTTAGCGTAGCCTTCTTCCTTCCAATCAACGTTTTTCCAGCCCATTACTTCCCAGTAGGCTATTCCGTGCATTCCCTGGCTTGCGAGCGCTCCAACGGCTTCAATGTCGGTTACAATATCGGCTGCAGCAGTTGTGCCAGCTTCAACCATCATTCTGGCGCCTTCGTATGCTGAAGTTTTCCAAGGCGTTATAGAAGGGTTTTGTTTCTTTTCTTCTTGGAGCTTGTCGTATACGACGTTGAATCCCTGTTCCCAATCGTGAAAATTGCGATATTCTCCTAGTCCAACGCTTGCCATATTCGTGTATTGCAAATGCGTGTGGGCGTTAATAAGGCCAGGTGTCATAAGCCCATGCCAATGCTTCTCATTGTTGAACATTTGCTTGTAGGATTCGCTTGGCATCTCGTCTTTTAGAGTGTTCAGCACCCACTGTCTTGTTCCAACGTGTACAACGTGTCCGTTAGATACTGCTACGGCTCCTTCGGTAATAATAGGTCCTGTTACTGGAATAACCATCGCTGCGCTATACAATGTGACTTCGTTAAGTGGCGTTGGGTGGGCGAGTGCGCGTATTGGATCTTGAAGCATTGTGTTCCTTATGGAATTGTTATTAAATAATTTCGTTGTTTTACTTTATTATTGCTCAGTTTTATTATGTTTTTGTTAATTAGATTTTAGTCAATTGAACTTTTGTTAATTGAATTTTAGTTAATTTGATTCTTCTTCTGCAAATCGCGTTAAATCCCATCTGTAGCCGTTGTTTTTATTAGCTTCACTCGCGCTGTAACCTCGTTTTTCTAATGCAATACTTGCTATTTGGTTATCGGAAGCTTCGGGTAGCTGGTATATTCCAGCATTAAGGCGATTTTTCCCATTGTGCTCTAGTAAATATGCAACTGCGCTCACCTGAACTGCAAAACTAAAGTCCATTATTTCAATCGGATTTCCGCCTCCAGTAGTGTAGTTGGTTCCGTCGCCTTCGCTTATCAGTGTGATTTGTGGGCCGTTCGGAACCTGAATTTGCCTTTGCGATGTTCCAACAATTGGCTTAAAATCGCGTATTTCGTCTAGCGCAATTTCGTTTGCGATTCCGCCAATAACTGCCAAAATCGCATTTTCTTGCATTTTTTGCATGTGTTGCAAAGTTATAGTGTGACGAACTCCAGTTGCCGAAACAATCATTGTGCTTGAAGTAACAGCGCATTCAAGGTTTTTAGCTTCAAATCCGTCGAATACTGCGCGCAAAGATTGAACTGGATTTGTGTCGCAAATAGTAACGTTAGCGCCGAGAGCGCGTATTCTTAATGCAAAACCGCGACCAACCGGGCCATACCCAACTACCGTAACTTTAGCGTTTCTAAAACATGCGCTTCCAAGAACTTTCTGCATTGTTGTAACGCATGTTTCGCCAGTCCCGTGCCGGTTGTCAAAGTCGGTTTTTAAGGCGCTGTTGTTTACTGCGATTACTGGGTAGTTTAGCTGGCCAGCTTCTTGCATTGCTTCGAAAGCGCGCACTCCGCTTGTTGTTTCTTCCGCAACTCCTATTAGTTTTTCGGCGATTTGCGGGCGCTCTAAGCTTGCCAGTCGTGCAAAACTAGCTCCGTCGTCAATGATTATGTTTGGCTGTATTTCGTCTAAGAGTTTTAGTGCGCCTTCGTGTGTTTGTGCAGGTGTCCAACTGCGATTTGCTTGTACTACAATTCCTTCTTTTTTAAGCTGATCTGCTACTCGCTGATCCGTTTCGTCTGGTGCACAAAAAACGCCAACTGTTGCTCCATAAGCGTGTAATTCCCTAAGTAACACAGCTGTTTTTGGCTCCAACACAAGGCAAACAGCTATTCTGACTCCTTGCAAGTCAAGTTCTTTTTTTCGCAATTCGCTAAGAAGTGTTTGCATCACGGGCATGTGTTTTTGCGCGTAGTCGATTGCGTCTTTTCCGCTTAAGCTAGGGGCGTTAATAGTAGTGTTTTTTAGGTTTTCTAATGATTGTGTGGCGTCAAAATCTGCATCTTTTTTGCAGGTTGTAGGAATTATTCCCCAGGACTGTGAGCTTTTTAGGAATTTTTCAATATTTTTGTTGTTATTTTTAGTATTATTTTCAGCACTATCGTAAGTATTATTTTCTGCAGTATCGTCAACAAGCACGCGCGATCCAGCAAGCGAGCGATTTGTCATTTGCGAAGCAACAGACACCCATTCGCTAAAGTCAATCATATTAAACTCCTATATTAATTCCTAAAATTGCAAATCTATAAAATCACGAATCTTCACAATCCAAGCGCTTGTAACGCATCTCGAACGTTGCGCACTTCAACAATCTGCAATCCTGGAATATTAATCTTTTTTCGAAGCGGGCACACAACAGCGCGCTTATATCCTATTCGCGCAGCCTCACGCAATCGCGGCTCTATTCTTGGCACTGGGCGAACTTGACCAGTTAAGCTCATCTCACCAATTGCGCAAGTTTGAGGAGTTACTGCTTTCCCGGCGGCAGCGCTAGTTAAAGCTGCTACAATTGCCAAGTCGCAAGATGGCTCTTTTGCCAACGCTCCTGCAATAGTAGATACGTACAAATCTTTTGCAAGTAAATTAACGTGTCCGTGACGATACAAAACTGCTGTAAGCATTGCAAGACGGTTAGAATCAACACCTGAAACTGCACGGCGAGGAGTGGGCAGAGCTGATTGCGTTACAAGTGATTGTATTTCAATCGGCAGGCTTCTGTGTCCTTCAAGCGTAAAAGTGACGCAAGTTCCGTCGTTTGTGCCATCTTGCGCATTTTTACCTTGATTATCGTTTTCTGTAGAAGACAAAAACAGTCCGGAAGGATCCGGCACTTCCTCAATTCCTTCACCGCTCATATCGAAGCAGCCAACTTCGTCTGTAGGTCCAAAGCGATTCTTTACAGCTCTTAGCATGCGTAACGCTGTTTGTGTATCGCCCTCAAATTGACATACTGTGTCGACTAAATGCTCAAGCGTACGCGGTCCTGCTATTGAACCATCTTTTGTAACGTGCCCAACTAAAAGTATCGGAATATTGTTAGTTTTAGCAACGTCTATAAGTGCGCTCGCAACTTCTCTAACTTGTGTAGAACCGCCTGTAATGCCATCTACTTCTTGTGCGGAAATCGTTTGCGCAGAATCGACAATAGCAAGCGTAGGATGATGCGTTTCAATAAGATCTAGTACAGTGTCAAGATCGCCTGTTGTTGCAAGTAATAAATAATCGTTTACAGCGTTAATTCTAGACGCGCGCAATTTAACTTGCGCTGCTGATTCCTCGCCGGAAATATACAATACAGGGGGAGTGTTGCTTTCTTTTGATTGTTTAGATACGTAAGCTGCTGTTTTTAGAAGTAGTGTTGATTTTCCGATACCTGGCTCTCCAGCTACAAGAGTTACGGAGCCTGGCACAAGTCCTCCGCCTAATACGCGATCGAATTCGCTAAAACCAGTGTGGATGCGCATTGCGTCGTCTGCTTGAATTTCGCTAATTGGTTGCGCGGACGTTGTTGAATCGAGAGTTGAATGCGCGATATTGCGATTGGAAGTAGTTATGCTATCTGGTGAATAGGTGCGCGATGCTGTTGTGTGCATTGCTGTTGCTCGCGATGCACGTGTTGTACGAGATAATCCGCTAACTCGCGCTTCTCTAAACTCGTTCACTGTGCCCCATTCGCCACATTCAGGGCAGCGACCGTACCATTTTGAGCCGCTCCAGCCGCATTCGGAGCATAAATAGTGAAGAGTAGATTTACTAGCCATATCTCGACGCTATACGCTTTATTAGACAATCATATTTTGTATTTGTTTTTGATTGTAAAGCGTTTTTGCGTGCTAAAAGCGTCATCGCGATGTGACATAATGCAAGTATGTCGAAATCGAATGCTTCAAGTATGAATGCTTCAAAGATGGGTGCGTTGAATATGAATTCCTCAAGTGTCAATAATTCATCACACAGCAAGTTATTAGTTGTGTTGACTTCAGCTGCAGTAATTGTGGTTTTGGCTTTAATTTCAGCGTTTATGTGGCCAGGTTGGGCATTGAATCACGAAAATGTTGCGAGCAAAAATCATATGGTAATGCCTAAAACGCCTTCTATACCATCGAAACCTTTGCCAGCATCTTCTACGGCATTGCTTAAGGCTATGCCAGATAGCGTACTTGATTTCGCTCGTGTTGACGCTATACCTAGTGCAAATTGGACTGAATCGTCGCCTTTGGAAGAGTATTCTGTTAAGTACTCAACTGGTCAGCCAGATGGGGAAGTGTCTGTAACTGTTGCTCAATGGTCGAATCGCGATTCTGCGAACAAGCAGTATGAAGCGTTAGTTGATGGACTTAAGGGTTCTGATATTACAAGTGGAAAAATTCAAGTTTCTGGTAAGACTTCCGGTAGCTATGTGTTGCGAAATGATGAAAATGATAAATCGCAAGCTAGTGCATTGTGGCAGAACGATACTGCTGTTTTTGAAGTGAAAGGCGCAAAGCAAGCAGTAGAGCGTTTTTATCACAAATTCCCAATGTAAATTGTTGTAAAAAATGATGTTCTTTGTAATATCACTCCACAAAGTCGTTCAAACGGTGTAACATTAGGCAAGTTGCACACTTTACATAGGAATGGAGGCTTCAGATGGGTTCTGTCATCAAGAAGCGCCGCAAGCGGATGAGCAAGAAGAAGCACCGCAAACTGCTGCGTAAGACTCGTCACCAGCGCAAGTAATTTTCTTGCTATGCGTTGATGCGTGTCTGAACGTTTAGGCACGTAAGACTTTTTTAAAGCGTCGGTTTTTCCGGCGCTTTTTTGTTTTCGCTTTAATGCGCTCCATAAGTAAACAAAATCAAGTAGCCATTCTTGGTTTTGTTTACTTAGGTACCCAGTAAGTAAACAAATTCGGGGGAGTGTTCTTGGTTTTGTGTACTGACACGCTACTTAAGTACACAAAGTCGTGGAAGGGTTCTTGGTTTTGTTTACTTAGGTACCAGATAAGTACACAAAGTTGGGGGAGTGTTCTTGGTTTTGTTTACTTAGGTACCTGATATGTACCCCTTTTTCTGGACACTCCGTGCAGTAATAAAAAAATAGAGCCCGCGTTTGCGGACTCTACTTTCGTTTTATTTAGTTGCGCTTAGTTTCGTTACTTATTTGGGTTTGTAAGCGTGCGAGGACCGTTTGGATCGCCGACGATCACAGTGTCAACCATGTTCAAGAACAAGCCGTGTTCCACAACGCCAACAGTCTCAATCAAATCCTTCGCCAACTCCTGCGGATGCTCAATGCGTTCCATGTGCAAATCAACCACGAAGTTGTTCTCGTCGGTGCGCACTTCCTTGCCGTCCGCATCAAGACGCAAAACTGGCTTATATCCGCGCTTTTCGAACTTACGAATCACCTGCGCGGAGCCGAATGGAATAACCTCAACAGGAAGTGGGAACTTGCCAATCGTGTCGACTACCTTGCTTGCGTCAACAATCCACACAATGCGGTCTGAATTAATAGCCACAATCTTTTCCCAAAGAAGAGCTGCGCCGCCGCCTTTAATACCGTTGAAATTCTTGTCAACTTCGTCAGAACCATCGATTGTAACGTCAATGTGATCCACTTCGTTAATGTCGAGAATCTTAATGCCGTAGCCTTCTGCTTGCTCTTGCGTGCGACGAGAAGTGGTGACTCCTGTGAAGCTCAAGCCTTCTTCCTTAACTCTGCGGCCAAGTTCGTCAACCAAGAAGCGCACTGTAGAGCCGGTGCCAAGACCAACCATCATTCCATTCTTTACAATCTTCGCGGCTTCAATGCCTGCTGCCTTTTTAAGCGCATCTTGTTGTGCTTTATCCATTATTCCTGCTTTCTTGTTTTTGTTATTCCCGAGTTCGCCGATGAACTTCCATCGCTATTTGCGGGAGAGGCTTTGTGCTTTTATGCGTGCCTCATTTTCGTACATTTCCATATTAGTCTGCGTGCAGATTTTTAGTATGCCTTTATCATTGATTTAGGTAGAAGGCGGTTGGAGATAAATGCAAGGTGCCGTCTGGCTCGACGTATCCGCTTACGTTGATTGTGCCGGAAATAAAACGCGCTTCGCCGTTAAAACTTGGGCTTGTGTTTGGTGGAGGAGTAAACTGCAGCACGCCAGAAACGCTTAATCCTTGAACTGCTTTAGATGCAGTTTGCGTAACATTTTGCTTTGTTTTTGGAACTTCTTGAACAATAGTTATAGCGTCTTGTTGGTGTAAATCTTGTTCATTTTCTATTGATAGTGCATCTTTTTCGCTATTTTCTAACGTTTCACGCTTTGTTTCACGCTTTGTTTCACGCTCTTGTTCGCGCGCTGTTTCACATTCTGCTTCTTGCGTTTGTTCGCGCGCTGACTCATTCGTAGATTCAGTTAAATCACTATCGTTTTTACTATTTTGTGCAGAAAAATCAGGATTAATATCTTCGCCAACTGTGCGTTCAAGATGATATTCTGCATTGGAAATTTTGCCATCTAAAAGCATTTTCGCATCACTTGGCACATTCGTACCTTTTGCATATTCAGAAGCAAGAAGCGACTTCCAGCCTTCTAAAGGCAAGTATCCATCCTTCAAACCATTTCGGCAATCTTCCGCATATCCGCGTGCTAATGTATCAACTTTTTCGTTTCCTGCGTTTCCTGCGTGTCCCTTAACCCACACGAATTTTACGGCACCTTCGCGCTTAGTAATTTCCGCGTCGATTGCGCGAATCAGCTCAGAGTTTTTAACAGGCTCGTTTTTAGAGTTTTTCCAACCGTTCTTTTTCCATCCGTGAATCCACGTAGTTGCGCAGTTTATAGCGTATTGTGAATCACTTTCGATTGTGAGCGGCTCGCTTCCAGGATGTGCTCGTAAAGCTTCCAAAACAGCGCATAATTCGCCAATTTGATTTGTGCCATTAGTTGCGCCGCCAGCATCTGCATTGCCTGTGTGATGGTGTTCGTTAGAGCTACCAGACTCGTCAATGTGGTCTGCCCACGCCCAACCCATTGAACCGTTTGGGTTTCCGAGCGCGGAACCGTCTGTAGAAACAACAATCATGACAAAACCTTTCAAAAATGCGCCGGCTGCAGATTGCAACCAGCGCAATTAGTAGATTCTTTATTTACGCAAGATTATTACGTTACGCTAAAGCCTTGTCGACTACAGCAGTAGCTTCCTCAAGCACCTTGTCAAGTGCTTCTGGAGAAACGAAGGATTCTGCGTAAACCTTGTAAATATTCTCGGTACCAGATGGGCGAGCAGCGAACCAGTTGTTCTTAGTTGTCACCTTCAAGCCGCCAATCTTTGCGCCGTTTCCAGGAGCTTCCGTAAGCTTTGCGGTAATATCTTCGCCAGCAAGCTTGGTTGCTTCAACGTCGTCACCGCTCAAAGCTGCGAACTTCTGCTTTTGCTCAAGCGTGGTTGGGGTATCGACGCGCTTATACCAGCTTTCGCCAAAGCGAGCAACCTGATCCTGGTGAAGCTGAGCTGGGTTCTTGCCAGTCTTTGCAGTAATTTCCGCAGCGAGCAAATCAGGAATCAAACCATCCTTATCGGTGGTCCACACGCGGCCATCCTTGCGCAAGAAGCTCATGCCGGAGCTTTCCTCGCCGCCGAAAGCAACTTCGCCGCTAAAGAGTGGGTCAACGAACCACTTGAAGCCAACAGGAACTTCCACAAGCTTTGCGTTAATAGAAGCAGCCACGCGGTCGATCAAGGAAGAAGACACAAGCGTCTTGCCGATAGCAGTATTCTTTGGCCAATCCGGGCGAGCGCCGCCGAACAAATACTCCACGCACACTGCAATGTAGTGGTTCGGGTTCATAACGCCCCAGTTCGGGCACACAATACCGTGGCGGTCAGCATCTGGATCGGTGCCGCCAACCAAATCGTACTTATCCCAAGCGCCAGCGTTAAGCTGATCAACTAAGCCCTTCATTGCGTAAGGGGAGCTTGGATCCATACGAATCTTGCCATCGTGATCAATAGTCATGAATCGCCAAGTTGGGTCAACTTCTGGACGCACAACGCCGATGTTCAAGCCATACTTTTCGTTCATAAGTGGCCAGTAGTTTACGCTTGCGCCGCCGAGTGGGTCAATTCCCAAACGCACGCCGCTGGAGCGAATCACATCGAAGTCAATTACATTAGCCAAATCGCTAACGTAGTGTTCGCGGTAATCGAAGCCTTCAACCAAGTCAGACTTGATTGCTTCCTCGAAAGGTACGCGCTTTACGGACTTGTAATTGTCGAGCAATTCGTTTGCACGAGCTGCAATTGCGTTAGTTACATCTGCAGGTGCAGGGCCGCCTGTTACAGGATCGTACTTAAAACCACCGTCGGTTGGTGGGTTGTGCGAAGGAGTGACGACAATGCCGTCAGCCAAGCCGTCGCCGCTAAAACGCTGAGTGCCGTCGGCTGCGCGATTATGCGTCAAAATAGCTTGAGAAACAACAGGAGTTGGCACGAAGTCGCCGCGAGAATCCACGCGAACGTGAACTCCGTTAGCAACCAAAACCTCAATAGCGGTTTTTTGAGCAGGCTCAGAAAGAGCGTGCGTATCGCGACCAATATAAAGAGGACCAGTTACGCCAGCTTTTTTGCGATATTCAGCAATAGCTTGCGTAATTGCCACAATATGAGCTTCGTTAAACGAAGTTTTCAAAGCAGAACCACGGTGACCGGACGTGCCGAAAATCACGCGCTGTTCTGGAATGTTGGAATTTGGAACTTCATCATAGTAAGCGCCAACCAAAGCGTCGACGTCGACTAGATCTTCTGGGGTGGCGGGCATTCCCGCATTTTTTGCTACCATAATTTTTTATTTTGCCACGGTGCTTGTATTTTATATTATTTGCTCACAGCAACGCTGGTTTTTACGCTTGCTGGCACTCTTACGCACAATGCTTGCTTGTCAACAGTGAAGCGCAAATGTTTCGTATAGCCCAAAATGTCGCCATCTACTTGCACTGGAGCAGATTTTTCTAATAGCACTTCTGCGCTAAAACCTTGCGTTTGGTCAATTCTTGAGCCTGCAGAAAGCGAATCCTGCTGTAGCGCGCGCCCGGTTAGCGTTTGATGTATTACTCCTCGGAACAAATTAGCCCAACCAATTAAACCGCCCGAAGTGTCAATAATCTCAAAATCAAGCACGCCATCGTCGTACGCTGCTTCTGGCATAAGCGAAAACATAGGAATCTGACCGCAATTTCCAGCCATAAGTGTGCGGAAAGACAATCCTTTTAGCACGCTTTCGTCGCCATTCGTACGCTGTAAGGTGACGGTTGCGCGATATTTTGGCATAAACAAATGCTTTACGCCAGAAACAAAATAAGCAAGCCAACTAATATTCTTTTTTAAGTTTGGATCAGTGTCGTCAATCATTAACGCGTCAAAACCAATGCCTGCAATAATTAAGAATGCGTGTCCATGATCTTCTTCTGTATTGTCGAGAATCGTTACGCGCCCAACGTCAACCTGCCTAGAGCCGTGAGAAGTTGCAACACGCAACGCAGCATCCACGTCGTTTACTGGAATTCCCATATTTCTAGCAAAAAGATTGCCAGTTCCAATAGGAATAATTCCCATCGCATGACCTTTACCGCTTACTGCGCTCGCAACAGTACGAACTGTGCCATCTCCGCCTACTGCTACTACTACGTTAGCTCCGTTTGAAAGCGCTTCTAAAGCGCATTCGCGCCCATCTTTATCTAATTGCGTATCAATAATTTCGTAGGTTAAATTGCGTTCTTTGCAATAATTTTTAATACTTTCGCGATACGATTCCGCTTGCGGTTTTGAAGGATTAAGTATGAATGCGTAATGCACTGAGTCGCCGTGTCGTTTAGCAAGTTTTTCTGCCAAATGATGACGTTTTAAAGCGCGCGAAACAATCATGATGACGAATGGCGCGAGTACAAGCGCGAATACAACCATCATAAGAGCAATAGTCGCTTGAATAGGCATAGTTGGCATACCTCCTATTCTTGCACATTATTTTTTCTACAATACTAAATTTTTCGGCATATTGCGAATATTTACGTTTTTTACACATTTGTATATTATTTATTGTTTTTTATAAATATTGTTTTGATTGCTTTCGCGCATTTTTCGTGCGCATTTTATAGCCATTTATATATCCGGTTATTTAGCCATTTATGCTCCTATGCATCGCTAATACTAATTTCGTGCGTCGCTAGTGATAAACTATTCAAACGTGTCTGTCGCATACAATTATTGAGCAGAGGTTTTGAATATGGCTGAATTACAGCAAAATTTTGAGGGAGATGAATCCTTCAATATTACATCTAGTAATATGCCTGATGATGCTAGTGACGATACTGTTGCTTTTATGCAGGTTCCTCAAAGTCATGCAGAAGATCAAATGGTTGATGATTCTGATAATTCTGTTAATTATGAGGGAACTCTTGCCGATAATTTAGGCGAAGTCGCAGATGAAGAAGACACTTCTGGAGATATTGTTGACGATATTGTTGACGATATTGCTGGAAACAAGAAGAACATGTTTGGCAATAAAAATGCATATGGCGTGTATGAAAATGCAACTCCTGCCGACTCAACTGCAACCGATTCATTTAGAGTAGTGGAGCCGAAAGCAAAGAAGCATCGTGCGAACCGTTCCGCATTGGCGTTAATGTATTCGCTTCTTATTTTTGTTATTTTGTTAGCTGCAGCATTTTTTGCACTTCATTTGTATTTCAACAACCGAGTTGCTCCAGGTATTGATTTTGGTGATGCTTCTATTACGCGTAATCTCACTGGATATCAGGAAGATGCTGTAAGCAAGACTGTTCAGAATGCTATAGATAATAGCAAATTAGAAATTAGTGACGATCAAGGCAATAGTATTGATGCAGATTTGAGTCAGCTTGGTGTCAAGATTGATAAGAACGCAACTGTAAAAGCTATTATGAATGCTAAGCGAGATAATTTATTTACTCGCATTATGCCTTGGGTTCGTCAAACTGTGAGCTTGAAGGCTGTGCGAGATGATTCCGCTTTGGATTCGTACTTATTGCATAAGTTTATTCGTGAAAGTGATCGCGCTGTACCTTATAGCGCAGTTTTCGACAAGGATTCTGGATCTTTCAAAGTAGAAGATGGCGTACCTGGTCGCACTATAGAAACTATGTCTGTTCGCGAAGCAGTAAAAAAGTTAATTGCTCACCCTGGTAAAACAGTAAAAGTTTCTGTTACATCTCGACGTACTGACGCTCCTATTAAGCTTGATGCAGCGCAAAAATTTGTAAACGATTTAAATAAACTTCTTGAGAAAAAAGTCACGTTTAATAACGGCGATGGCAAAGATTTTACTGTTCCAAAAGAAGCGATTGCGTCTTGGATTAGCGTAAACGCAGATACGACTCGCCGTAAGCTTTCTTACACAATTGATGCAGATAAAGCAGATTATTATTTGTCTCAAGTTCTTCCAAAAGAGCTTAATCAGCAAAAAATTAATCAGGAAGATGCAATCGATAAAGAAGGTAAGTTTATTTTCACAACGCTTAAAGGTTCTAACGGTGTTGAAATTAACTATTCCAATAATGTTGCGAAAAAGGCTGTAGAATCTTTGCGAAATGGCAATGATTTCAAGATGGCTGTTCCTGCAAAAGTCACTAAGTTTACAGTTGAAAAGAAGCTTGTTGAAATGCGCATTGTTGTTGACAAAACAACTCAAATGGCTTCTGTATATAGGAATGATGAACTTGTAAAAACATTCCCTGTTTGCACAGGTAAGCGCGGTGCTGATGATTCAGCTTCTGGCACATTCTTTATTTACTTGCGTTATGCTTCACAAGATATGCGCGGTAGGAACGGCGATGGCTCTCCTTACTTCTCTCCTGGAGTGCGTTGGGTTAGCTATTACCATGGTGGAGAAGGCTTCCACACTGCTTCTTGGAATTATAAGGGTATTGCAACTGGCGATGCTGCAAATCACGGCTCTCATGGTTGCATAAACATGTATGAGCAGGATGCTCACTGGATTTTTGACAATTGCCCACGTGGCACTATTGTGCAAATTGTTGGCACGACTCCGGATGGTCCGGTGCGCGAATGAGCGAATCTGTGGGTAACTCACTTAACAAAGATGAACGCGCTGAAGAACTTTCACTTTCTGCGCGTTCTAATCTTGAGTGTGTGCAAAGCCCACAATCTGTTCCGAAATTAGCTGCGTCTAGACGAATTAGCAGCGCGCCAATTCCTGTGCATGTTACTGCGACATTGTTTGACGCTCCTTCTAAAGCTGAGCGTATTGACAATAAGCCATTGCTTGTGCGTTTTGGTCGCAGGATTGTTACGTCTATTTTCGGCACGTGGATGCGTCTTGCTGGTCGTGTTGCTCGTCGTTTTGGCTGGTTTCCAAGTGTTGAGCCATATATTGGGTATGGAACGCATAGATATGCTCGATTGATTTGCAGGACTGTGTATGCTCCAAAGCTTGGTCATCATTCTGCTCTAAAACGCGGAATTTACGCTATGCTTGTTGTTCCTGCTGTGCGCGTGCGCGTTGCTTTGTCTATTGACGGTATTCCTGTAGAAACGGCTCAAATTGGCGATTCTGAAATATACGATAAGCCTGAAGGTTCGCGCGATGGCAGTGCAGAGTATTGTATTTCTGACCGTGCAGGATATTTAGATTTAATTACCGAGCGCGCTTTAGAGCCTGGTCGCCACGTTGTTTCGTATTCTGTTAGTGACCGTGAGCCTGTAAAAGCGAGTTTGTTTGCTATTGACGCAAATGTTCCTATTGGTGTTATTTCGGATGTTGACGACACTATTATGGTTACTCAAGCGCCTTCGCCAATTCGCGCTGCTTATAATTTGCTTATTATGAATCCTGCTCATCGTTCGCCAGTTGCTGGAATGTCTGAGTTTTTCCAGTCTTTAGAGCGTTTACGTGACGATATTCCATTTTTCTATCTTTCTACTTCTCCGTGGAATGTTGAGGCTTCAATTCGTCACTTTATTGATCGCGAAAAGTTTCCTGAGGGTCCTCTCTTGCTCCGCGATTTGGATCCGCGCCCTAAAACTTTTATTCCAAACGGACCGCAACATAAATTAGAATTTGCAACTCAGCTTATGGATGATTTTCCTGGTATGCGTTTTGTGCTTATTGGCGACGATGGTCAAAAGGATCCTTTAACGTATGCGAATATTATTCGTAAGCATCCAGGTCGCGTGCTTGCAGTAGGTATTAGGCAATTGCGCAAGAGTGCTACTGTTGAGGATTTCTGTCGTAAATTATCTCGTGATTTTGCTGTTGCTTTAAGTGCGTCTAAGCGCGCGTATATTTTTTCGGATGCTTTTGATAGTGCGTGCAAAGATGCGCAAGAAATTCCTACTATGGCGATCGAAAAATTAAATAATGCTAGCGAGTTTTCTGGTGATATTGATGACTTGGATGGTTTGCATGGTTTTGATGATTTGGATGATACTCAAATGCGCATAATTGAAGCAGAAGGTGCTGCTGGTACTTTGCAAGGCGTGCCATTTTTTGCAGCTCCGCAAGGCAAAGATTTAGCTAAAGTAATGCTTCCGTTTATAGAGGAAGCGATTGCGAAATAGCATAAGATAATTGCAAAATAATTTTGTAATATTAAAGAATTGCAGAAAATATTTCGTTACTAATATATAAAAGCTGAAGAAAATAGTTAATGAAATACTTAATGAAATACGTAATGAAAATAAAAGAGGTGTAGCTATGAATAATCAAGATTTCGCAAAGCCAAAAGCAGCAGAACGCATACCGTCGGCACGTGAATTTCATGGCGACACTTATATAGACGAATATGCTTGGATGAAAGATCGCAATAATCCTAAGCTTATGGAATACGTCAATAGTCAAAACGCTTATACTGAACAGCGTGTAAAGCACTTAGAAAACTTGCGTTCTACATTATTTGACGAGTTGCGCTCAAGAGTTAAAGAAACAGACATGTCTGTTCCTGTGCGCATGAATAATTACTGGTATTACGTGCGCACTGAAAAAGGCAAACAATACGCTGTGCAATGCCGTATGAAAGTCGAAAATAGTGACGATTGGAATCCGCCAACTATCGACAATTCTGCAAAACCTGGCACAACTGATGGTGAAGAAATTTTATTTGATGCAAACCTTGAATCTGAGCGCTCTGGTGGCAAATTCTTTAAAGTCGGTGGAATGGATTTGAGCACCGACGGTTTGCGAATGCTGTACGGTGTCGACACTCAAGGCGATGAACGCTTTAACTATTTTATTCGTGACTTTTCTACAAAAACATGTTCTTGGTCGCAGTTGGATGAATCGTGGGAAAATCTTGCTTCTGCTTCACTTTCTCCAGATGGAAAATGGGTGTTTTATGTAAAGCTTGATGACGCTTGGCGTCCTTATCAAGTTTGGAGGCATAAGGTCGGCACTAAAGTTTCCAGCGATGTAAAAGTTTTTGAAGAAACTGACGAGCGATTTTTTGTTGACGTGTATGAAAGTTTTGACGAACGATACATGATGATCAGCAGTAGTTCAAAGACTACGTCGCGCGTGCTTATGCTTCCTTTGAGCAATCCTGAAGGCGAATTCCGCATGGTTATTGAGCCGGTTGAGGGAGTGGAATACGATATTTCTTTCGCTTGCTTTGAGAATGCTGGCGAAAATGGTGAAGATATTCCGATTGCGATTGTGTGTCATAACGCTAAAAATCCTAATTTTGAAATTGACATTATTGATATGAGAGGAAATTCCGGCAAGTTTGATGAGCATGTAACGTACAAGCTTTCGGATGGAGTATGTATTGCTTCGGGTTCTCCTTATGGTTGCGAGCAGGGAGATGCTTGGCAAAAAGGTGCCGGAAGTGAGCCTATTACAAAGCCTTATAATTCGCCTCAAAATCCTGAAATATTGCAAAATGCAGTTGGATTGAGCATAAGCGGATTGTCAATGTACAAAAATTATGTGGCACTAGCTTACCGTTCTCAAGGTTTGCCGCATTTGGCTGTAATGAGCAAAAAGCGTGCTGTTGAAGATTTTTTGCAAGCAAAACCGTGGCGTTTTTGCGAAGTGCGACCGCTTTCTTCTAAGCTTGCAAATCAATTTACGGATCGACTTGCGGATCAACTTTCTTCTCAACTCACGGATCAACTTGCGGATCAACTTACGAATCAAGCGCAAGCCGAATCACGCGCTGCGCTCGCAAATATTTCACAAGAAGAAATCAACAATAATCGCTTATTTAGTATTTCTATGACTGGAAATCCTTCGTACGAAGCTCCGCATATGCGTTACGCTTTTGGCAGTTACGCAACTTTAGGTCAACTTCGCGAGTTGGATCCTTTAACAGGCGAAGATGTGTTGCTAAAGCAAGGTAAAATTTTAGGCGAATTTAATGAGCACAATTATGCTGAAAAGCGCGTTTGGATTACTGCTCGAGATGGTGAGCGTGTGCCAGTGTCTCTTGTGTGGCGTCCGGATAAAATTTCCAAAACTGACTCAATGTTTGTTACTGGTTATGGCGCGTATGAAATTAGTTCAGACCCTACTTTTTCTGTCGGTCGCTTGAGTTTGCTGGATCGCGGCGTGTTGTATGCGCAAGTGCATGTGCGAGGCGGCGGAGAAATGGGCCGCGCGTGGTATGAGCAGGGTAGACGCGTTAATAAAAAGCATACTTTTGAAGATTTTGTTGATGCCACGCGTGCTTTGCAAAATGCTGGTTTTGCTTCCGCTTGCCATACTGTTGCAAACGGTGGTTCAGCAGGAGGCTTGCTTATGGGTGCTATAGCAAATATGGCTCCGGAATGTTATGCAGGAATTGAAGCAGACGTGCCTTTTGTAGATGCTCTTACGTCTATGCTCGACTCTTCTTTGCCGCTTACTGTAACAGAGTGGGATGAGTGGGGCAATCCGCTCGATGATCCTGAAGCTTACGCTTATATGAAATCGTATACTCCTTACGAAAATGTGCCTTGCGCAAAAACGGAAGAGGGTCGCAAAAAGTTAGCTGATTTTCCGAAAATCTTAATCACGTCCTCTATTCACGACACGCGCGTGCTTGTTACGGAACCTTTGAAATGGCTAGCTAAATTGCAAGCTTCTGGTGTTGACGCAATTGCTCGTATTGAAACTGACGGCGGTCACGGTGGCACTTCTGGCAGGTACAGGCAATGGCAGGAGTTAGCTTATGAAAACGCGTGGTGCTTGCATGTTATGGGAGTAAATAGTTAGTCGGAAGCGGCAGAAACTTTACGCGACTGTAAAGTTTTGGTCGTTTGCGCGCCTTAATCCGGCAGAAACTTTACAGTCGTCGCAGTTTATGCCGCCTGTGCGTCTTAATTCGGCAGAAACTTTACAGTCGTGCGCAGTTTATGCCGCCTGTGCGTCTTAATTCGGCAGAAACTTTACAGTCGTGCGCAGTTTATGCCGCCTGTGCGTCTTAATTCGGCAGAAACTTTACGCTCGTGTAAAGTTTTGGTCGTATTCCGCTTTAAAAGCGGCAGAAATTTTACGCGACTGTAAAGTAAATGTCGTTTCCTCGCCTTTCGTGATATCATAGGTCAAGTGATGTGCGTTTTTCGTATGCGTCTTTCACTTGCGTCTTTCACTTGCGTTTTTCGCTTGCGTTTGCGCTCATCCACATACAGGTAGTTCAATGGAGATATCTACTTATTGCTTAATGAAGGGGTAGAGCAGCAATGACAACACTCAGCGTTGACAGCGATGAATTTTCACTGCAACATACCGCATTGTTTAAGCAAGTTCCAGCTGATCAAGTAAAAGAATTGATGCAGTATTTGCAAGAATCGACATTTAAAAAAGGTTCGGCAATTTTTAATGAAGGCGATACTGACCATCGAATGTACTTGCTTGAGCGTGGAAGAGTTAAATTAGTTCGTCATTCAAACGACAATCGTGTGCAATTGCTAAGTATTCACACTCCTGGCGAAATTCTAGGCGAAATTCCAGTTTTTGATCCTAGCGGCGGTCCTCGTACAGCTTCAGCAATATCTATTACGAACAACACTAGAGTTTTATGGCTAGAAAATGACGTGTTATTCAATTGGCTAAACAATCACCCTAGCGTTGCGGTAGATATGCTTCAAGTGCTTGCAGCGCGCATGAGAGCAAATAATGAGCGAATTTCCGACTTAGTTTTTATGGATGTTCCTGCTCGTTTAGCAAAGACTTTGCTGAATTTAGCTTCGAGATTTGGCGAGCCTATGAGCGACGGCTTGCTTGTGCCGCATGATTTGACGCAAGAAGAGCTTGCACAACTTGTTGGCTCTTCGCGCGAAACAGTTAACAAAGCACTTATGGATTTTGCAAACAGAGGCTGGATTATGCGCCAAGGCAGGTCAATTATTATTTATAAGCCTGGCATGCTTATCCGTCGAGCTGAGCGTTAAAGCGCGAATGTTTATGATCTCGGTTTCCAAGTAGAGGCAAACCTTTAGAATAGTACGCATGCCGAAAAAGAATTCACTGACTGTTCGCCGTGTGCTAGCGCTGTTCCTTACCTACATCACTTTGTGTGTTGCAGGAGGTGTTGCAACAAGTATTATGTTTGTTCCTGGCGTAATGAGCGTGAATAGCATAGTGAAAACAGTAGTGCCTTCACTTCGCGTTGACGGCATCGATTTTGACGTAACTGCTTTGCCGCAAAAATCGCGACTTTACGCTTCTGATGGCAAAACTATTATTGCAACTTTTTATGCTCAAAACCGCACTGTAGTGCCGCTTAGACGCATATCGCAATATATGCAGCGAGCAATGGTTGCTCGTGAAGACCGTCGATTCTTTGAGCATTCCGGCGTAGATATGCAAGGTGTTATTCGCGCATTCGTGCAAACATTCGTTAAAAAGGGAGATATGCAAGGTGGCTCTTCCTTAACTCAGCAATATGTAAAAAATGTGCTTATGATTAAAGCTCACGAAAATAACGATCCTTTAGCTGAGTACCACGCTTCTGAAGGCACTATTGCTCGTAAATTGCGCGAAATGCTTATTGCAATTCAAATGGAGAAAAAATACTCCAAACTTGAGATTTTGCAGGGATATTTAAATATTGCGCAGTTCGGTAGCAATAATATTTACGGCGTAGAAACTGCAGCTCACCGCTACTTCAATACGAGCGCTGCAAAACTTAATCTTGTGCAATCGGCAACTATTGCTGCAATTACAAAGAATCCTTCGCATTACGATCCTTCTATTGAAGAAAATCAGCCTGAAGCGCAAAAGCAGCGCAATATTGTTCTTGATTTAATGCTTCGCCAAGGTTTTATTACTAAGAGCGAGCATGATTCCGCTGCTGCTATTCCTCTTAAAAGCACTCTTAATATACAGAGGGAAGTTTCTAAGATTGGATGTCAAGCTGCAGGCGATGCAGCATTCTTCTGCGATTACGTGACGAAGAAAATTTTGCACTCTCGCGAGTTTGGTAAAACTGCTGCCATGCGCGAAAAGTTGCTTACTGAGGGTGGTCTTGATATTTACACAACTATGGATTTGCGTGCTAGCAAGGCTGCTATGAAAGCTGCTAGGGATACGATTCCTGTAAACGATAAGAGCGGTTTTGAAGTTTCAATTGCGGCAATTAAGCCTGGAACTGGTGAAGTTTTGGCGTTTGGTAGCAATCGTATTTATGATGCTACGGATGCTGCAAAATCAGATCCTACGCATACGGCTTTGAACTATGCTGTAGATGAGCGCGATGGTGGCGGTCTTGGTTGGCAGATTGGTTCTACGTGGAAGCCAATTAATATGGTTGCGTGGATGCTTGCTGGAAAGTCAATTAATCAGCCTCTTCGCACTTCTATGCTTTATAACAATGCTGATTTTAATTGCAGCAAATTCCGCGGAGTTGGTAGTTGGTCGGTTCAAAACTCCGGCGGTGGCACTGTTAACCCAGAAACGCCTTTGCAAGGTCTTGTTCGTTCTCACAATACTACGCAGGCGTCTATGGCTCAGCAAATTAAGCTGTGTTCTATTGCAGACGCGGCTAAAATTCTTGGATACCATAATTCGCCTCTTGGTCAGGAAAGTGTGTATTCTGCTAATTCTTTGAACCCGCCAATGACCATTGGTTCTGTGCAGGCTTCTCCTTTAACTGTTGCTAATGTGTATGCAACTTTGGGTGCAGATGGTGTTGCTTGCGATCCTATTGCTATTAAGCGAGTTATTGATAAGAACGGCAAGCGTTTAAGAGTTCCTAGTGCGCATTGCCATCAGGCTATTCCAAAGGGTATTGCACAAACTGCTGCATACGCACTTAATCAGGGTGTTGTTCAACCTGGTGGTGAGGCTTCAACAACTCAGCTTGACGGCGGACGTAAAACCTTCGCAAAAACTGGTACTAACGAACAGTACTACATGACCACAGCAGGATTTGTGCCGTATCAGGTGGCTTCGTTTGTGGCCGTCGGCAATACCGAATCGCAAAAGAGCTTCAACGGCATGACTATTAACGGCCGCACAATGGCAGGTTGGTATGGTATGTATATTGCAACGCCTGCGTGGAAGCAGTTTATGAACGACTATTTGAAGGCTGCCAACATTCCTGTTGACAACGATTATGGCAAGCCTGATCCAAAGTACACTGCCGGCGGAACGCTGCCTGGTATGCCTAAAACTACTGTTAAAACTGATCAGCAGAAGCGAGATGAAGACGCTAGAAAGCAGGCAGCGCAAGAACAGCAGGAAGAAGCTAAGAAGCAAAAGAACACGCAAGATCAGTACGGCACTGCTCGTCGCGACGACTATAACAATTCGGAAGGCGATAATTACTAAACGGCATTTGTTAAACTGCATTTGACAAACGGCATTTGTCAACTCGTAATTGCTAGTTAACTTGCTAAATACTGAGTTGTCTTATGCTGTTCCTACAAATAGACCCTTACTTATGCTACTTGATTGTGAGCAAAGTAAGGGTCATTTTTAGTGCAAATACGCACTGTGCAAATACGCACTGCTAGTTCAAATCAGCACCGACTGCATCTGCAACATGCTCAAAGCCGTCGCGTTTCAGAAGATCCGCAAGTCCGCGTTTCAGCGTCGTAATTTGTTGCGGTCCTCTGTACATAAGTGACGTAATAAACATAACCAAGTCAGCGCCTGAGCGAATCTTCTCATATGCTTGCTTTGGCGTAAATACTCCGCCAATGCCTGCAATAGCAAAGCGTTCGCCAAAAGCTTTGCGCGTGCGTCGAATAAGCTCGTTGCTTGCGCTGTAGGTAGGACCTCCGGAAAGCGCTCCTTGCCAATCTTGCGGAACGTCAAGTCCTGCGCGATTCTTTTGCAAGTTCGCAATACTTACTCCGTCAACTTTATGTTCTGCAAGTACGTCAAGCAAAGACTTGAACTGTTCCCAACCACCGTGCAAATTAAGCGGCATCTTAACTAATGTTGGCTGAGGTCGCTTAATAGTGTCAAGATCGGTGAATAATTTGTCAAGCGCTTCCGGCTGACTAAACGGTTCGCCAACGCGCGTGTTCGGGCATGAAATATTTACTTCGATTATTGAGCTTCTTCCTGCTGCGCGTTCCATGGAAATATGGTAGTCTTCAATTCCTTCTTCCAAGTCGCCAACTAAGTCGTCGTTTGTGCGCGCAATAGAAATAGACATATTCATAGACTTTGCATGCGTCCAAGCTTTTTCGGCTCGTGCAATAACGGCTTCGCTGCCATCGTTTGCTAGTCCTGCGTGCACAAGAATTGAGTCATATTCTGGAAGGCGATGATACCAAGGTTTTTGATTTCCTTCGCATGGTCGGCTTGTAGTAGAGCCAACTGTTTCAAAACCAAAGCCTGCGTTGTCTAGTACGGTTGCCATTTGGCAGTTTTTATCTAGTCCCGCGCTTAAGCCAAACGGGTTCGCAAAATCCACGCCCATAACGTTAGTTTCTAACACCGGGTCTGTGTAGTTAAGCATTTCGCGAAGAAGCCACATTAATCCAGGAGTGCGCTCGCTAAATTTGCAAAAATTAATCATGCGATCATGCGCTTCGTCTGGAGGAATGTTAAAAACAAAATGCGGTTTAATAATGTGTTTGTATGAGAATGTAAAAAGGTCGGTCGTTGCTTTATTGACGACATTGTGCAATGAATGTTCAGAAACGTAGTACATATTTATATAGTAGAGCATTATTGTTATATGCGCTATTATTTAGTGTTTTTGTGCGTTTCCTCACTTAGCGTAATTTCTTTAGTGTATTTTGTGCGTTTCCTCACTTAGCCCGCGTTCGTTTTTGTGCGATTTTTCACAAAACCTGCTTTGCTTGACAACAAAATGTGCGTTCTTTTCGTTTTAAGGCATTAAAACGCTCAATTACGTTTGTTTTTTGCGTTTACGTGTGCGATAATGTTCGTATGATTTCTTCGCAGCGTCAACATTTGATTTTAAGCCGTCTTCGTACGCGCGGTGCTGTTCGCATTACTGCGCTTTCTAAAGAGCTGAACGTTTCTGCTATGACGGTTCGCAGGGATATTGCCGAGCTTTCGGATCGCGGTCTTTTAAAGCGCGTTCACGGCGGCGCTGTAACGACTAATACTTTGCTTTCGGAGCCGCTGTTTTCTGTAAAGTCGCAAATGGACATTGGTTTGAAGGATGCTATTGCTCGTTTGGCTGTGGACTACGTTTCTCCGGGGGATGTGATTGCTATTGGCGGCGGCACCACTGCTTATGTGTTTGCGCAGCATTTGCTCGAGTCGCGCAGGGCTTCTGGCATTACGATTTTGACTAATTCGATTCCTGTTGCGGAGCTTGTGCAAGCGCTTGAGTCTAAAGATGTTGAGGTTATTGTTACTGGCGGCGTGATTACGCGCTCTAATTCGCTGGTCGGTCCTATTGCAGATAAGGTTGTTGCTTCTCTTCGCGTGAATACTGTTTTTCTTGGCACGCACTCTGTGTCTCTTCCTCGCGGATTCCTTATGCCGAATTCTTTGGAAGCTGCTACGGATATGGCGTTAATGGATATTGCGGATCGCACGATTATTTTGACGGATCATACTAAATGGAGTTGCACGTCGCTTTCACTGTTTGCTCGTTTTGATCAGGTTGATACTGTTATTACTGACGATGGTTTGGATGCTGATTCTCAACTTCGCACGCGTGAGCTTGTGAAGGATTTGGTTTTGGCACCTGTTATTGACGAGCGAGATGTTCTTGATGCATCTAATGGTGACGATTTAGCAAATTCTGAAGATTCTGACGATTTGCTTGATTAGTGTTTTTGCGAAGTTTGATTTTAATGCCCGAGTGAGTTGTTTACTTGTTTGCTCGGGCATTTTTTGTGTTTGATGTGTGTTTGGTTCTTAGTTTTGCTTAAAGCGCGTCAATGCTTAAATATTGCGTTTTTCCTTGTTTTATAAGGCATTTGAGCAATTGCAAAACTCAAACCTTAAAGAAAGCTGAAAAAACATTAAAAAAATCCAGTATATGGCGTGTCGCGTAATTTTTATCAAAAAATACAGAAAAGTGCCGTAAATATTTCTGCTTTTTAATGAATATAACTAATATTTATCAAGATTTTTGTATTTTTGGCGCTTAGAAATCTGAATTTTAGTGTTGAGTTTTCTGAGAGCTTGCGGTAAGTTTTAACTCAGTTACCGGTTGAATCCCTAGTTCACTGGTACGAGCGGGAAACCGCAAATGGCAAATTTTTCTTCGCATACCCTAGTGCGAAGGAGAAGAAGAAAGGAAAATATTATGTTGAATAAGAAGGCTATCGCCGCATTCGCTGCTGGCGCCACCCTCCTCTCTGGTTTCGCTTTTGCTGCTCCAGCAATGGCTGCTTGCCCAGCTAATCCACAAGTCATGAGCGTTGCTAAGGCTGCTACTAAGGCTGCTTACGATGAGTATGCTGCTGCTAAAGCTGTTTTGGATAAGATGACTGTTTCTGAGGATGCTACTGGTAATGTGCCAACTATCACACCAGCAGCTGGTAAGACTGTCAATTCCTATTACAAGGTGAACGCTGATACTAGTATCCAACTTTTTGATAAGGCAATTAAACAGGATATTAAGTCTGGCGAGGCTGATGCTCTTCGTGCTTTTGCTGCTAAGCGTAATGCTTATGTTGCTTCTAAGACTGCTAAGGATACTCAGCAGGCTAAGGTGAACGAGCTTAGTGTTAAGTATCTTGCTGCTAAGGATGCAGAGTCTTGCGCAACTCCAGATCCTGATAAGAAGCAGGAAGCTATCGATAATGTTCGCGATGCCGCTAAGACTTTGCAGAATGCTGATAACGATTTCGCTAAGGCTAAGAAGGCTTTCTATGCCGCTAAGGATGCTTACCGTAAGGCTCAGGCTGAGTTGAATGCTCGTTATGCTGCGTACCAGGCTGCTCAGGCTGCTTTGGATGCATTCGATGCTTCTGGTGTGAATGATTCTGCTAAGAGGCAGCGTTTAGCTGATGCCGTGGATCGTGCTGCTGCTCATTGGGAGCGCGCAAATACTGCTTATGGTGAAGCTGAGACTAAGTACAATGACACTAAGGCAGCTGCTCTTGCTGCTAAGGCTGTTTATGAGGCTGCTTTGCAGGCTTACAAGGATGCCTACAATGCAGCTGTCGCTGCTGGTGTGAACCCATCCTTGTTGCCACCAGTTACGACTGCTGATCCTTTGGATTTGAGCTTCAACCCTGTTCCAGGTGCTAAGGAGCTTTATGCTGCTGCTGTGAGTGGTAAGTTCGGTCCTGCTGTTCAGGCTGCTGCTCAGAAGGGTAAGGATGCCAAGGCTTCTGCTCAGCAGAACAACAAGAACAATGCTGCTTCCGCTGATGCAAAGGGCGGTGCATCTGCCTCTGCTGCCGCTCAGCTTCCTAAGAGCGGTGCTGCTGTAGCTATGGCTGCTGTTGCTGCTTCTGTGCTTGCTGGCATGGGTGCTGCTCTTCGCAAGATCCGTCACTAAGCTAAAAGCTGATTCTGCGATGAATCATTTTAAGCTTTAGCTTACTGGTTGATCGTTGAGTCGATTTTACTGTGAATTACTTAGTCTAGTGTGCTAAAAGGTGCGCTAGACTAAGTTTTTTTTTGACCTATAACCCTTTTTATAACAATTTTGTGCTCTTCGCCTCCTGTCTGCGCCTTCTACCGCACCCACGTAAACTTTCTGCCGCTTCTTCCGGTTCTGTTTCTTCCGATTCCGCACTTTCTGTTCGCGCCTTCTTCTCGCGCGCAGCCGACTTTTCCTTTACGCCGCTGCGCAGTTTCTGCCGCATTTTCGCGCGTAGCCGACCGAAACTTTACGCGACTGTAAAGTTTTTGCCGTTTTCCGCTCTTTCGCGACTTTTCCTTTACGCCGCTGTAAAGTTTCTGTCGCTATTCCGCCTTTTCGCGACTTTTTCTTTACACTGCTGCGCAGTTTCTGCCGCTACATACCGTTCCGCGCTTTCTGTTCGCACTTTCTGTCCGCGCCCGTGTAAAGTTTTTGCCGCATTTTCGCGCGTACCCGACTTTTCCTTTACACAGCTGCACAGTTTCTGCCGCCTTTTGCTGCGCATCCGACCGTTTCTTTACTCCGCTGTAAACTTTTTGCCGTTTTTTTCGCGCCTAGCTGACCGTTTCTTTACTCCGCTGTAAACTTTTTGCCGTTATTCCGCCTTTTCGCGACTTTTCCTTTACGCCGCTGCGCAGTTTCTGCCGCTTCTTCCAATTCCGCACTTTCTGTCTGCGCATTCTGCTCGCACTTTCTGCTCTCACCTTCTGTTCGCACCCACGTAAACTTTTTGCCGTTATTCCGCCTTTTCGCGACTTTTCCTTTACACAGCTGTACACTTTCTGCTGCTACCTACCGTTCCGCGCTGTCTGTTCGTTCCTTCTGTTCGCGCTCACGTAAAGTTTCTGTCGTTTTTTCGCGCGTACTTGACCGTTTTTTTTTACGTCGCTGTACACTTTCTGTCGCTATTCCGCCTTTTACCGACCGTTTCTTTACACCGCTGTAAACTTTTGCCGTTTGTTGGCGCGCATCCGACTTTTCCTTTACTCTCGTGTAAACTTTTTGCCGTTTTTTCGCGTGTAGCCGACCGAAACTTCACGTCGCTGTAAACTTTCTGTCGCTATTCCGCCCTTTCGCGACCTTTCCTTTACGCAGCTGCACAGTTTCTGCCGCTTTTTCGCGCGTATCCGACTTTTCCTTTACGTGACTGCACAGTTTCTGCCGCTACCTACCGTTCCGCACTTTCTGCAGTTTTTCCAATTCCGCACTCTGCTCGCACTTTCTGTTCTCGCCTTCTGCTCGCACTTTCTGTTTACACCGCTGTAAACTTTTTGCCGTTTTTTGGCGCGTAGCCGACCGTTTCTTTACGTCGCTGTAAACTTTCTGCCGTTTTTTGGCGCGCAGCCGACCGAAACTTTACACCGCTGCACAGTTTCTGCCGTTTTATCGCCTTAATCCGACCGAAACTTTACACCGCTGCACAGTTTCTGCCGCCTTTTGGCGCACATACGACCGTTTCTTTACACGGCTGCACAGTTTCTGCCGCTACATACCGTTCCGCGCTTTCTGTTCGCACTTTCTGTCCGCGCCCGTGTAAAGTTTTTGCCGCCTTTTGGCGCGTACCCGACTTTTCCTTTACACAGCTGCGCAGTTTCTGCCGTTTTTTCGCGCGTATCCGACCGTTTCTTTACTCCGCTGTAAACTTTCTGCCGCATTTTCGCGCGTACCCGACTTTTCCTTTACACGCTTGTAAAGTTTCTGCCGTTTTTTGGCGCGTATCCGACCGAAACTTCACGTCGCTGTAAACTTTCTGTCGCTATTCCGCCTTTTCGCGACTTTTCCTTTACACCGCTGCACAGTTTTTGCCGTTTTTCCGCTTTTTCGCGACCTTTCCTTTACGTGACTGCACAGTTTCTGCCGTTCTTCCAATTCCGCACCTTCTTTCCCTACCTTTTATCCACAATGCAAAAAATTTATTTACGCACGAATAATGCTTTAATAACCTTGCATTATGAGTAATTTTTATATAAACGATTTATTTTCGAATAGCGAACAAAATAAGCGTTGCTTTGCCCCGAAAACCAATGCTGAAAGAAAAGCAGTTCAAAGGTCGTCGCAACGCGGAGAAGCTGTGCGCGTGTACAAAAATCTTTACATGCGTAAAGAATATTGGAATAGTCTTTACGAAGCTGAAAAAATACGTCATATTGCGCTATCTATTATTGAATCGCACCCCGATTGTAAATTAACAGCTTCGACTGCCTCGGCACTTCTTGGGTATCAAGTTATGAAAGATTATGACAGCGAAAAAAATTGCTATAATAATACTTTTCTTAGCGAAAAGAAAAATTGTGCGGATGCAAAAGATATTAAAATTTATATTCGAAGCAACAAGCGAAAATCAAACAAGTATAACAATCAACTGAAAGTTATCCCTTCCGCAGGTTACGAACAGAATGGTATGAGCGACGATGTTCGCATTTTAACGCGTGAGAATAACAGTACTGGGCAATTAATGAAGCTTCCGCATGCAAGCGATTGCGTGACTGAAGAAATAAAAAGTCACTTGGTAGATAAAAGCACTATGTTGTTTGACGTTGCTAATAATTACTCATTTAGATTTGCTTTGCCTATTTTCGATTCAGCAGCGCGAGATAATGTGAATTTAAGCAGAGTGATCGAAATTTGCAAAAGTCGATACTGCGATTGCAAGAATAGCTGTAATTACAAGAATAATTATAATTGCAAGAATAACTGCGATTACAAAAATAACTTGAGTGACGTCGCTTGTAATAGCGAGATTGCAAATAATGAAACGTGTGCGAATATCAGTTTACACAAAAACCAACGCCATCATACAAGGAATTACGCTTATTTGGATGACTTGCGAAACTATGAAAAAACGAATGGTGGGACTAGTTTTTCATTGTCTTTTGAGCAAATTTTTGAGTGCGAACAAAAAAAGTTGGCTAAATTATGTAAGCTTTGCTTCTTTGCAAATGGTCTTAGCGAGAACGCTGGTGAATCCTTAGCTCGGGGGACAATGATTAATTTGGGATTTATGATACCAGAATTACAGCGTGAGTTTGAGATTCCACATGTAAATTTGAAGTATCGTTGCGACTTTTTGTGGAGTCTGAATAATGGGGAGTTGATTGTTGGGGAGTTTGACGGGTATTCGAAATACTACATTGATACAGATGATGCGCAATATAAGAATGTGAATCTTAATTCTTCAGAAGACAATAAAAATTTATTCGAATCGCGAAACCAGAGTGTTATTCATAAGAATATCGACAAACAAGCGGAACGTGAGGTATTGCTTATGAAGGAATGCGGCGTAAATAAAATCGTGCGCTTTAATTACTCGGATATTCTTGATCCTAGGAAGCTTGAGAAGAAACTTGCATCTGTTGGAGTGCCTAGAATTATTGGAAAATAGGCGATGCGTGCGCGTTCTGCGTAACTTTGCGCTCTTTCGCGACTTTTTCTTTACGCCGCTGTAAAGTTTTTGCCGTTTTTTCGCGCATATCCGACCGAAACTTTACGCCGCTGTAAAGTTTCTGTCGCCTTTTGCCGCGTAGCCGACCGTTTTTTCACGCCGCTGCACAGTTTCTGCCACCTTTTGGCGCGTATCCGACCGTTTCTTTACGCTCGTGTAAACTTTCTGCCGCTATTTCGCCTTTTCGCGACTTTTTCTTTACGCTACTGTAAAGTTTTTGCCGTTTTTCCGCTTTTTCGCGACTTTTCCTTTACACGGCTGTAAAGTTTCTGTCGTTTTTTGGTGCGTATCCGACCGTTTCTTTACACGCGCGTAAACTTTCTGCCGCCTGACACCATCGTTTAAGCGCGTAATTCTCGTCGTCACGAGCGTGCTGTAAAATAGCAAAGTTGTGTGCGGTTTTGGTGCTTGCCATCAAACATATCGCGCATATTTTGCAAACACACTCCTGCTGTGGAAGGTCCACAGCCGATAGTCCGAAGGAGGTGGGTGATGTCTGCACATAAGTATGAACTGATGTTCATTGCAAATCCTGAGCTGGATGAGCACGGTCTTAAGAAGTTGACCGAGCAGTATCTTGAGCTTGTCACCAACGAGGGCGGTTCCGTTGACGGTACCGATTACTGGGGTCGCCGCAAGTTTGCCTACGAAATTGAAGGCAAAACCGAAGGTAACTACGTTGTGGTGAACTACACTGCCGAGCCATCTGTAAGTGACGAACTTGACCGTGTTTTGAACCTTAACGAATCTGTAATCCGCACGAAGATTCTTCGCAAGGACGCTAAGTAAAAACTAGCAAAACTAAGTAAGCTCTAGTGATCTAGTGAATTAAATAAAAACTAGTTAAGCTAAATAAATACGTAAACGATCGCGCATAAGTTGCGCACAAAATTGCCAGTAATTGCTAACATGCGATTACGAGTAAAGCGAGAAAGAAAAGGCACGATATGGCAGGTGAAACAATTATTACCGTCGTGGGAAATCTCACTTCGGATCCTGAATTAAGGGCACTTTCCAACGGTGCTTCTGTTGCGAGCTTTACCATTGCATCCACACCTAGAACGTTTAATCGTAATACGAATCAGTTCGAGGACGGGCCTGCATTATTTATGCGTTGCTCAGCGTGGAGAGACTTGGCAGAACATTGTGCAAACAGCCTTTCTAAAGGCACGCGCGTGATTGCTCAAGGCAGGTTGTCGCAGCGTTCGTATCAAGCGCAAGACGGCTCGAATCGCACAGTTGTTGAACTTACAGTTGACGAAATTGGTCCATCTTTGCGTTATGCAACTGCGCAAGTTAACCGCCAAAGCTCTTCAACAGGTTTTGCTGGTGGCTCGCGTGCAGTAAATGCTGCTGGTACAGTTGCTGGTGCTGCTGGTGCAGGTTATGCTGGCGGAGCAAATTATGCTGCTAGCCAGGCTTCTCAGCATGCCGCAAGTTCTTCAGCTGCTGATCCATGGAGTGCTGCTGCGCCAACAAACGATAGTTTTTCAACTTTCGGCGCCAATTCTGATTTTGGTGGCGATTCTGAAGAACCTGAGTTCTAGCGTTTTAGTTGAGCTATAGATAGCGTATTTATTTGCTTATTTACGCACTTATTTACGCATTTATTTACGCGCTTACTTAATCCTTATAAATACATCATCAGTTAAATGTTATGCGAACAAAAAGCATAACGGATTTAAGAGAGGACATCTTATGTCACGCAAAAGGCCGCAACCACCGGTCAAGCCTTTCAAAAAGAAGCCAAATCCTTTGAAGGCTGCCAAGATTACTGAAATTGATTATAAAGACGTTGCTTTGCTGCGCAAGTTCGTTTCTGACCGCGGCAAGATTCGTTCCCGTCGTATCACCGGCGTAACCGTGCAGGAACAGCGCAAGATCGCGAAGGCAGTGAAGAACGCTCGCGAAATGGCTTTGCTTCCTTACGCCACTACCGGTCGCTGATTGAGAGGATAGGAATATGGCTGAAACCAAGGTTATTCTTACCAAGACTGTTGCCAACCTCGGTCACTCTGGTGACGTTGTTGAAGTTAAGGCTGGCTATGCACGCAACTACCTGATTCCTCAGGGTCTTGCTTTTGCATGGAACAAGGGTGCTGCTTCCCAGATTGAAGCAATGCGTCGCGCTCGTCTTGCCAAGGCTGTTGCCACTCGTGAAGAGGCAGTTGCAGCTAAGGCTCAGATTGAAGGCACCGTTGTGGAGCTTTCTGCTAAGGTTTCCGAATCCGGCAAGCTTTTCGGTGGCGTTTCTGCCGATAAGATTGCTGCTGCTTTGGCTTCCAAGGCTCAAGTTGAGGCTCGCGCAATTAAGGTTGCTACTATTAAGACCACTGGTGAGTTCCCAGCAACCGTAACGTTGCATCCGGAAATCACCGCTTCCTTCACTGTTAAGGTTGTGGCTGAGTAAGTAGCTTTGTGAATTTTACAAAACATGTTGCAGCAAGCAGATTCTTGCTTTTAGTGGTTTTCTGCTTGTAATACATGTGGATTGAACTTAAGCATTAGCTCTGCGTTTGTGTTGCATTGAGTTTTCTCATTGCGATGCTGCGCAGAGTTTTTTTATTGGTGCGCGCTGGTCGGTTTTACATTTCTATTCCCTGCGCGACCTTTTCTTTACACGACTGCGCAGTTTCTGCCGTTTGTTGGCGCGTATCCGACCAAAACTTTACACTCGTGTAAACTTTCTGCCGCATTTTCGCGCGTATCCGACCAAAACTTTACACTCGTGTAAACTTTCTGCCGCATTTTCGCGCGTATCCGACTTTTCCTTTACACTCGCGTAAAGTTTCTGCCGTTTTTTCGCGCGCATCCGACCTTTACTTTACACAGCTGCACAGTTTCTGCCGTTTTCCAAATGTGAATGTGTTGTAAGTGTCACGTGCGTAACGTAGTTTTTTAAGTTCTACTCGACTAAATTAGAACAGTTGGAAAATTGCGAATTATAAAGGAGATACAAACTGTGCTGAAAAGCAAATATGAACTGGCTGACGAGCTTAGTATGAACGCAAAAGCGCAAGATGCCAGCATATCTGCTATTCGCAATGACGAAGAGTATGCTTGTAAAAATTCCGCAATTACGAATTCAGCAAGCGCAAATCTTTCAAGCGCAAATCTTTCAAGCGAAAATCTCGTAAGCGAAAATCTCGTAAGCGAAAATCTCGTAAGCGAAAATCTCGTAAGCGAAAATCTCGTAAGCGCAAATCTCGAAAACGCAATAAAATACAGCAATCACAAAGGTTACGGCGAAACTTGCGCGAAGGTTATTCTTTTCGGCGAACATTCCGTAGTTTATGGCCATTCTGCAATAGCTTTGCCGCTTAAAAACTTGCGTATGCGCGCTGTTGTAACTAGTTGCAACGAATCTTTAGCATCTGCATCAAGCAAATCTTTAGCACCTGCATCACTCGAATCTTTATCTTCTGCACCACGCGAATCTTTAGCGCCTGCTTCGTGCGAATCTTTATCTTCTGCACCGCGCGAATCTTCAGCATCTACTACGAATCTCGATTCGCATATAACTCTTTCGTGCCTTGACTTTACTGGCAAACTTTCCGAAATTCCTGCGCGCTTTAATAGCATACGAACAGCAATCCGCGCGTCTCTAGAGTTTGCAGGGTGGAGCGGTGAGAATTTGCACATTTTTACTGAGTCTGATTTTCCAGCAGAACGAGGTCTTGGTTCGTCTGCTGCCGCTGCCGGTGCTGTAATTCGTGCGATTCTTGACTATTATGGCGTTGCAGCTAGCGATGATGAGATTTTTAAGTTGACGCAGACTGCTGAGTGCGTGGCTCACGGGCGTTCTTCAGGCTTGGATGCAACTGCAACTGCTGCTTCCTGGCCTGTGCGTTTTAGTCGTGGCTGTTTTGATCGCATGGAAATTAACATGCGTGCGTGGCTTGTTTTGGCGGATTCTGGATGCAAAGGAATGACTCGCGAAACAGTTGAAGCTTTGCGTTCTCGTTTGGAATCGAATCCTGTTGAAGTTGGCTCGCAGCTCAATAAATTGGGGGAGATTGCGGCTGTTGCAGAAGATGATTTGGCGTTTGGTCGCATTGAAAATATGGGTAAGCAAATGACTTTCGCGCACCGTATTTTGGCGGATTTGGGCATAAGCACTGCGAAACTTGACGCACTGGTAGATGCTGCTTGCCAACATGGCGCGTTGGGTGCAAAGCTTACTGGCGGAGGTGGCGGAGGATGCGTAATTGCGCTGGCTGATAGCGAAGATGCAGCTAAGCGAGTGAGTGAAGCTTTTAAAAATGCCGGTGCTTGCGATACGTGGATTGTGAATATAGGTGATTCTGCAATAAATTGAATCTTATTTTTACTTGAAATGTGGCATAAACTTTGCAGTTGCTTAAATAAAAGAAGCTTGTGCGCACTGTTTTGCTAAAATATTGCTTAGCACATTAACAAACGAGAATTACGTATCTGCCGCAAAAGGAACAGCATGCAAAATGTTGAAATTCAGCCAAAAATAACGTTTGACGCTAGTCTTTCACCCAACTCAGCTTTTGCTAAAGCAAACGCGAATATTGCGCTGATTAAGTATTGGGGTAAGCGCGACGAAAAGCTGATTTTGCCTTATACTTCCTCGCTTTCTCTCACACTTTCGGATTTGTCTACAACTACAAGCGTAAGTTTTGCGAATAATCTTGAACAAGATACTTTTACTTTAGATAATGAAAAGATTTCGCCGTCTGCAAAAACTTTTCGTCGCGTAGTCGCTATGCTCGATTTGGTGCGTGAAATTGCAGGAATTTCAACGAAAGCAAGCGTTGTTTCGCATAATATTGTGCCAACTGCTGCCGGTCTTGCTTCGAGCGCGTCTGGTTTTGCAGCTCTTGCGTCTGCTGCCTCGTACGCTGCTGGATTAAACCTAACTTCACGAGAACTTTCTAGACTTGCAAGACGTGGTTCTGGCTCAGCTTGTCGTTCGATTTTTGGAGGACTTTCTATTTGGCATGCAGGTTGCGACGACGAAACGTCTTACGCAGAGCCTATTGAAAACGCACAAGTTGCGCTTAAAAATTTAAACCTTGCTATGATTGTTGTTACTTTGGACGATAGCAAAAAGCCTATTTCTAGCCGAGAAGCGATGCGCAGAACGGTTGAAACTTCGCCGACGTATATGCAATGGGTTGAGCAGTCGAAGGACGACCTTGAAATTGCTAAAGATGCCATTAAGCGAGCAGATATTGAGCAATTGGGCGAGGTTGTTGAACGCAATGCTCTTGGAATGCACGAAACTATGCATAATGCTGTTCCGTCTGTGAATTATTTAACTAGTAAAACGCATATTGTGCTTGAAGCGGTTAAAAATATGCGAAATGATGGCTGGCTTGTGTGGTCTACGATGGATGCTGGTCCGAATGTGAAAGTGCTTACTTCTGGAGATGATGCTTATCGTGCGATGTGTCAGTTGCGTGCGCTGGTTGAGGATGGTTTGCGTAATTCTAGCGTTTTTTGTAATACAGAATATTGCGAGCCGAAATTTGCGATTGCGTTGCCAGGTGACGCTGTGACGGTGAGTACGAGTTTAAAATAGGCGGATAATATGACTCAAGTGCGCTCTAATGCCCCAGGAAAGCTTTATATTGCGGGCGAGTATGCTGTTGTTGACGGCTGTGCTGCAATTGTTGCTGCTGTTAATCGTTACGTGACGGTTAGCGTAAGTGATGAAACTTTAAGCGAAGAGTTACGCGAAAATTTGCAGAAAAATGCGCCTAGTAACAGAAATTATTGTGGTGTAATTACCTCAGATGGCGAAAAATATAAACCGCTTCTTTGGGCGCGCGCATCCGACGGAAGTATTGAAACACAAAACGACGGAAAATATGCTTACGTGCTCGCTGCAATGTGCGTAGTCGACGCTTATGCTAGTGAGGAATGTGCGCCAAATATTAACCGAAAAAGCTACAATGTGCATATTTCTAGCGAACTTGATGACGCAAAAACCGGTAGAAAATACGGTCTTGGATCTTCTGCTGCGGTAACTGTTGCGGTTATTCGCGCGTTGTGCAAATGGTACGGTTTGAATCTTTCGACTCCAGAAATTTGCAAGCTAGCGTTGATTGCGTCGTCGAGTGTTAAAAAATCCGGAAGCGGTGGGGACGTTGCAGCCAGCTCTTATGGCGGTTGGATTATGTACCGCGCGTATAGCCGCGAGTGGCTTGAAGCTGAGCTTACGCTAGTAAAATCCGGATGCTCTGATTTCGGTGAGTTGTTGCATAAAAAGTGGCCGCGACTGGAAGTTAAGCGTTTAAACGTAGATAAGTCGCTAAAACTTTTAGTCGGGTGGACTGGTTCTCCTGCGTCTAGCGCAAAGCTAGTAAGTAGCGTCGAAAGTAGCGTCGAAAATAGCGTCGAAACTAGTGCTTTTGACAATAAAAATCAACTTTTTACTTACGAAGATTTTTGCAAACAAAGTGAGATTTGCGTGCAAAAACTTGCGCACGCAATTGAAAAGTTTGAAATAAGCGAAATTTCTAGCGGTTTTGCTCAAAATCGTGCGTTGTTGCAAAAATTAAGTGCTCTTACTGGAACTGTTATTGAAACGCATGAACTTACAAAATTTATTGAAATTGCGACTTGTGCCGGTATTCCTGCAAAAACTAGCGGTGCAGGTGGGGGAGATTGCGCAATTGCGCTGTCGACAATTTATGACAATAATGTAATTGAAACTATGAAATCTACTTGGGAAGCCAATGGAATAAAGCCATTGAATATTGATGTTACGGAAATTTTTGGAACTGGTAAGCCTTCTGAAAATATTGTATTAAACGCGTTTGCTGAGGGTCGCGAGCCTAATGCGCAATCTGCTCAATCTTGCACAATACAAAACCGCAAAGACGCGCATATTGCGCTCGCGGACAAGCAATATAAAACTCGCGCAGATTCAGATTTTGACAAAGTGCGTTTTGTGCCGAATGCTTTGCCGCAAGTCGCGCTTGAAGAAATTGACGCTAGCGTGAACGTGCTAGGAAGCGAAGTATGCGATTCTGTGCATTGGCGCTCGCCGATATATATTAACGCAATGACCGGCGGAAGTGACGCTGCTAAAAAAGTGAATGCAAGTCTTGCTAGAGTTGCTGCAAAAAATTCTGTTGCTATGGCGAGTGGATCTTTGAGTGCTGCTCTTCGAGACGAAACTTTACTCAGCACTTTCAGTGTCATAAGAAGCGAAAATCCACATGGATTTGTGATGGCAAATGTTAGCGCTGGAACTAGCGCGTCTGATGCATTGCGTGCTGTAAACATGATTCAGGCGAATGCGTTACAAGTGCATTTAAATGCTGCACAAGAGTTGGTTATGCAAGAAGGCGATCGCGATTTTCGAAATTGGTTGCGCAATATTGAGTCTATTGTCAGTGCGTGCGAAGCTATAAAAGTGCCTGTGATTGTGAAGGAAACTGGATGCGGAATTTCTGCTAAAGATGTTCAGCGTCTTAAAGATGTTGGAGTGCGCACTGTAGATGTTTCTGGTCGTGGCGGAACTAATTTTGTAACAATAGAAAATGCTCGCAGGAACTTAGGTGACTGTGATTATTTGGCTGATTGGGGTCTTACTACTGTTGAGTCGCTAGTTGACATACGCAAGTGTGATTCGTTAAAAAATATGGAAATTTTTGCAAGTGGAGGAGTTCGCACGCCTTTGGATGTTGTGCGTGCGTTGGCTTTGGGTGCTTCGGCAGTTGGTGTTGCTGGCGAGTTTTTGCATACGCTTATGCATGAAGGTGAGGACGCGCTTTCTTTGCAAATTGATAACTGGCAGAAGCAAATCAAGATGATTATGGCGCTTCTTGGATGCAAGACAGTTAAGGATTTACAAGAAAAGACTGAGTTCGTGCGTGCGGATTGTCTTGGTAAGTGATATACTTGTGTAGTTGTGCGTTCAAGCGTGCTTATTTGTTTATGCAATGTGCGTAAGTAATTTGCGTAAGTAGTTCGTGTGTTTGAATGACGCAAGACTTGCAAGTCAAAGAAAATAGGAGTCCAATTATGGCAGCTCGTTGCGCAGTATGTGGCAAGGGACCTCAGACTGGTTTCACTGTTTCACATTCGCATATCCGCAATAAGCGCACCTTCCGCCCGAACCTTCAGCCGGTTCGCACCACCATTGATGGCGAGAACGTTCGCCTTCGTGTGTGCGTGAAATGCATTAAGGCTGGCAAGGTTCAGCGCGTTGAGGCGTGATTCGCGCATTGTATTGCGTTTAAATTGTAAGGCCCTGAGTGTTGCTCGGGGCTTTTTTGTATTCGCATATTTTTCGCTTGCGCGTTATATTCCTGATTGCGAATGATTTATAATCGAAATATGCTAAATACGCCCACGAACTCAGCCAAAATGCACACTTCGCTTTCTACAATAATCAGCAATAAGCGACGCGTTTCTGCATTAAAATCTTTGGGCATAGTCACAGTCGAAGACGCGTTAACTTACTACCCGTTTAGAGTCACAAGTCCATTGAGAATTGCGAACTTAAAAGATGTAAAAATTGGCGAAGAAGTGGCATTCTATGCGCAAGTCCAGTCAATTAACGTTGTGCCTATGAACGCTCGTCGCGGTTTTAGAATCGAAATTAATGTTTTGCAAGATACGCAAGCAGTAGCTCAACTTATTTATTTTTCTAAAAATCGTCAATACGCTCAGTGGCTTTCCGCAAAGATGCATGTTGGCGAAATGGTTGTTGTTGGCGGCACGTCTAGCGCTTTTAATGGTAAATTGCAATTTACGCATCCTCAAATTCTAACCGTATCTGCTGTAGAAGAAAGCGATAGCTTACATCAATCTCGCGATACTGTAAGAAGAGTGGAAGATGGTTTGGCGCGTATGAGCGCGCCTATGCCCGTGTATCATGCAAATTCGCGAATCTCTAGTGAGCATATTCACGAAACTATACTTTCTATACTTTCTGCACTTTACGCAGTTTCTGAAGATTCCGCAGTTTCTGAAGATTCCGCACTTTCTGAAGATTCCGCAGTTTCTGAAGATTCCGCAGCTGGCGCTACTGAATCCCTGCAAATCCCAAATATTACGCCTGAATCAGTGCTAAAAAAACGTAACCTCATGACTAGAGCGTCAGCAATATACTCAATTCATAATCCGCAATCAGTTGACGAATTTTACAAAGCTGTTGACTCGTTGCGCTATGAAGAAGCTTTTATTTCCCAAGTAGCTGTATTGCGATCTCGTGAAGATTCTAAAGATAATCAAGCAAAATCCTGTAATAATTCTCTTCTAAGAAATGAATTTGTGGAAAGTTTGCCGTTTGAGCTTACTTCAGGTCAAAAAGATGTAATTGATGAGATCGTACGCGATATGCGTGAGCACCATCCGATGCGTCGATTGCTTCAAGGTGAAGTTGGTTCCGGAAAAACAGTCGTTGCGCTCGCTGCAATGCTTGAGGCAGTTGGATCAGGCTATCAGGCTGTGCTTGTGGCTCCTACTCAAGTTCTGGCGTCTCAACATGCCGAAAATTTGCGCCAAATGATTGCGCGCGCGAATCTAAAAGTGCCTGTAATCGTAGTAACTGGCGGCATGAGACTTGCGGATCGCAGACGTGCGCTAGCGAGTGTTGCGAGTGGAGAGCCTTCGCTTATTGTTGCAACTCATGCAGCGTTCTCGTCGACTTTTAAGCCGACTAATTTAGCTTTGGTAATTATTGACGAGCAACATCGTTTTGGTGTTGAGCAGCGCGATGTTTTGTTGCGCAAAATGAGTGTAGATTCGCATGATAGTGCTGAAAAGGCTTTTACTCCGCATCTTTTAGTAATGACTGCAACGCCTATTCCGCGCTCTGCTGCTATGACGTGGTTCGGCGATTTGGACGCTTCGTATTTAACTGAATTGCCTGGAGGTAGAAAACCTATTCGCACTTTTGTTGTGCAAGAGTCGGATGCGAATACTATGGCGAGAATGTTTGCGCATATTCGTGCTCGCATTGATGCAGGTGAGCGTGCGTATGTTGTTTGCGCGCATATTGATGATGATTTTAGTGATGGTTCTAGTAGTGGTTCTGGTAGGGATTCTGATAGGGATTCTGCTAGGGATTCTGATAGGGATTCTGCTAGGGATTTTGCTAGGGATTTTGCTAGCGATGAATCTGAAGGTTTTGAAGATGTTTCGCAATCTGTGCAATCTAATCAATCTGAAGAAAATAGTGCAGATTCTTTGCGCAAACTTCATACAGTTAATGGCATTTTGAAGCGGCTTTCAGCTTTGTCGCAATTTAAAGGCGTTACTTTTGCTAAGCTTACTGGTCGCGACGACGATGCTACGAAACGCGAAACGATGGAACGTTTTGCGCGCGGAGATGTGCAAGTTCTTGTTGCTACAACGGTTATTGAGGTCGGTGTTGACGTGCCTCAAGCGAGTTGCATTGTGATTTTTGACGCGGATCGTTTTGGTCTTGCGCAATTGCATCAATTACGTGGGCGTGTTGGGCGTGGTGGCACGAATTCTTGGGCATTTTTGGTTGCGCAAACTGAGGATGGAAGTCTTGCTCAAGAACGTTTGCAAGTTGTTGAAAATTCGCTAGATGGTGCCGTAATTGCTAAGAAAGATTTGGAATTGCGCAATGTTGGCGATGTTCTTGGCGATAAGCAGTCGGGTGGTCGCTCGAGTTTGAAGATTTTGCGAGTTGTTAAGGATGCAAAGATTATCGCTATGGCTCGTGAAGATGCGTTGGAGACTTTGCAAAAAGACGCTCATCTTGTTTCGTTGCCGTATCTTGCAGGTGCGGTGCTTGATTTTACGAGAGGCGGAAGTGCGCAAATCGTAAGCAATTAAAATTCTAAAGTTTTGAATTTGCACGCAAAATATCTTATAAAATTAAAATATTGTATGAATAAAATATCCTATAAATAAAAGTATAAAGAAAAAATTATTGCATATTTATGCACTTAATTTAGTAAAAAATACGGCAATAAAGCTATTTTTAATTTATAATTAATATCAACTTTTGTTAGATATAATATAAAAAAACAACAAAATTACATAAATTTACGTGCATATTATGAGAATTGTGAATATCCTAGATAGTAGGCATCATTTGTAATCACAATAGAGATGAGGCGACAATGACTGAACGCGAACAACAAATCTTGACTTGGATTCAACAAAACCCGATGATTAGCCAGCAGGAACTTGCAAATCTCGCAGGAATTACTCGTTCAGGTGTGGCTGCTCATATTTCCAATTTAATTCGCAAAGGCTATTTACGCGGTAAGGGATATATTGTTACTCCTCCAAGTTATGTGACTGTTGTTGGCGGAATTAGCATGGACGTTCTCGGCATTGCTTGCGGAGATTTGATGGATTACACGTCTAATGCTTCCCACGTGCGCTACATGCTAGGCGGTGTTGGAAGGAATATTGCAGTCGCGTTGGAGCGTCTTAATATTCGCACAAGCATGGTTTCTGTCTACGGTGGCGATCACAACGGAGAGCTTTTCCGCATTGATGCTGCTGCAAACGGCTTAGATATTGGCTACGCGAAGCAACTTCCTGAGTCGATGACTGCTTCGTACATGTATGTTGGTGACGCTTCTGGTCAGCGTTTGCTTGCTTTAGACGATATGAGTATTTACGATCACATGACTCCTGATTTTTTGCGTGAGCGCATGTCTATTATTGAAAATGCTGATATTTTGGTGTTGGATACTAATATTCCGCAAAAGTCAATTGAGTGGCTATGTGACCGTTATCGCCGTCCTATTGTTGTTCGCGCAGTTACGGATGCAAAAGCTCCTCGCGTGCTTTCTAGATTGTCTCGTATTGACACTCTTATTTTAGATACTGCTGAATCGCAGGCTTTAACCGGCATTAATGCTGTTGACGAGCGTTCTGCAATTCGCTGTGCGAATGTGTTGCTCAAGCGTGGAGTAAAGCGTGTATTTGTAAATGCCGGTCGCGCAGGAGTTGCGTATGGTGTTTCAAATGAGGGAGTGTCGTTCTATCCTGTACCAGTCAAACGCGTCCAGAGAATGATGCTAACTCGCGGAAATAGCAATGTTGGCGTTGAAGCTGTCGGCAATGACAACGGTTCTAGTGATGCTGCTACTGCTGCGCTTATTTACGCGCGGTATAACGAATTTGATTCTTCAAAAACTGGCAGATTTGCGGTTGCTGCTGCAGCTTTGAATACTGAATCTATGCAGCCTGTGCATGAGTCGTTTAATCCAGAACTTATTTCTAAACGCATGACGAATATTCATGAGCGTGCTTAATTTTGCGTTTTTACGCGAAGTGTATTCGTCACGATTTGCTTCCAAAATACATGTGCTTATGAAGGAGTTGGTATGACTTCCATCATCCTAGATTGTGACCCTGGTCATGACGATGCGATGGCAATTTTATTAGCTGTTGGCAATCCTAGTATCGATTTGCTGGGCGTAACTACGGTTGGTGGAAATCAAAGCCTAGAAAAAGTAACATACAATGCTCGAGCAACTCTAGAAATAGCTCATGCAACTAATATTCCAGTTCATGCCGGATGCGACCGTCCTATGGTTCGTCCGCTAAAAGTTGCTGCTGCTGTTCATGGAGAAACTGGATTAGACGGCGCGAATATTCCAGTGCCAACTAAACCTTTGGATAAAGGGCATGCTGTTAACTGGATTATTGACACAATTATGAGCCATGAGCCTGGCACAATTACGCTTGTACCAACCGGACCTCTTACGAATATCGCTATGGCTGTGCGAATGGAGCCTAGAATTGTCAGCCGCGTTAAAGAAGTAGTTCTTATGGGTGGCGGCTATCATAGTGGCAATTGCAGTGCTGTTGCTGAGTTTAATATTAAGACGGATCCTGAAGCTGCGCATATTGTGATTAATGAAAATTGGCGAGTTACGATGGTCGGCTTAGACTTAACTCACCAAGCTTTGTGCACTTTAGAAATACAGAAGAAAATTAATTCTATTGGAACGCCTGTTTCCAAATTTGCTTGCGATCTTATGAATTACTTCCGTAAAGCTTATAAGAATAATCAAGATTTTGTTGATCCTCCAGTGCATGACCCTTGCACAGTCGCTTATTTGATTGATAAAAGTGTTATTAGCACAAGGCGTTGCCCACTTGATGTTGAAATAAACAGTGACTTAACTCTTGGCATGACAGTTGCAGATTTGCGTGGCACTGAGCCTTCTGAAGAAGAATGCCATACGCAAGTTGCTACAAAACTTGATTTCGATAAATTCTGGAATTTGATTATAGATGCGATTAAGCGCATTGGGTGATTGTTGGTGACGTTTGAATGACTTTTGAATGACTTTTGTATAACTTTACATTGTGTAATGTTACGTTGCGTAACTTTACGTTGCGTAACTTTACGTAATTAAGCGGAGGTTAGATTATGGCTGAGGTTGAATCTCCAACATTTTCTACGCGTATGCTAGATAAGGGTGGACGTTCCGTTTTGGCGTTAATGGTGGCGTTTCTTGCTGCTATTTTTGCGTTCCAGCTAAACGTTTCTATGCTTTCGCCAGTGTTGACGACGATGTCAAAAGAACTTCATACTACAGATACTCAAATCGCTTTAACGCAAACGGTATTCTTTACTGCTGCAGCATTATTTTCGCTATTTTTGCCGCGATTGTCTGATCTAATTGGGCGTAAAAAAGTACTTTCCGGAATTCTTATCTCAACTCTTTTTGGAAGCATTATTTCTGCGCTAGCTCAAGACGTTAATATGCTTATGCTTGGGCGTATTTTGCAAGGTGCTTCCGGGCCTGTATTGCCAATGTGCTTAATTATGTTGCGCGTGCGCGTACGGCAAGAAAAAAGTTACGCAAAGTTGATGGCAATATTAAGTTCCGTAAATGGCGGTATTGCTGGATTTGATGCTTTATTAGGTGGTTGGCTTGCCAGTAAATACGGATTCCGTTCTGTTTTTTGGATTATGGCTTCAATCGCAGCTATTGCTGTTATTATGATTATTGTTTTAGCTGATGAATCTCGCTCGGATGCTACTAGCAGAATGGATTGGCTAGGAGTTATAACGCTCGGAATTGCGTTTCTTGCAATATATCTTTCTATTAATGAACTTAGTAATAAACTAGCTAAATCTAACTGGCTTATGGTGCTTATTCTTGTGCTTGTTGCTGTGCTGTTTTTCGCAATATTCTGGAAAATCGAAGTTTTAAGCGCGGCTCCGCTGGTTTCTACAACATATATGAAGCAGCGTCGCACATGGGGTTTGCTTTTGTGCACTTTATTGACAATGACTGGCGTGTTTGCTTTGATAAATGGCGTTGTTATAAAGCTTGCTAACGATAGTAAGTTTGGTGCAAATATTGGCACGAATATGGTAAGTTTCGTAACTCTTACTCCTTACGCAATTATTGGACTATTGTTTGGCACTATTTCGGGCGTGCTCGCTGCAAATTACGGGTACAGGCTTGTGTTGCGTATTGGAATTGCGTTTAGCATGATTTGTGTTGCTTTTGGCGTGTATGTTGCTTATATGCCGTCTGCTTGGGCTTTAGCGCTGTTTTCAGTGTGGGTAGGCGTGAGCTATTCTGGCATGGCAAATATTATGCTTAATGGATTGGGTATCGTGCTTTCTCCAAAAGATAATCCGGGATACTTGCCGGGTATGAACGCTGGAGCTTTTAATTTGGGAGCCGGCTTGAGTTTTGCAATTTTGTATGCTGTGATGACGAATGTTGCGTCTTTAAGTGGCGTAACATGCGGATACGTTGCTGCAATGGTTGCCGGCGTCGTTTTGCTCGCTTTTGCGCTCGCTTGCTCGTTCTTAATTCCGGATCCTAAGGCGGCGGATAAGTAATATCTGCTTTTTTGCAAAGTTTCTGCCGTTTTTTCGCGCGCATCCGACCGTTTCTTTACACAGCTGTAAACTTTCTGCCGTTTTTTGGTGCGTAGCCGACTTTTTCTTTACACCGCTGTAAACTTTCTGCCGTTTTTTCGCGCGGAAACGACTTTTTCTTTACACCGCTGTAAAGTTTCTGCCGCCGCGTGCGTGTCTGTAGGTTCCAGCTAAGCTAGAAGTATGCACATTATTGCTGGACGTTTTAAATCTTTGCCGCTTACTTCAGCGCAGTCGTGTACAAGACCTACTACAGATCGCACGAAAGAAGCGATATTTTCTAGGCTTGATTCGTGGGATGTTATGCACAATGCGCGCGTACTTGATCTATTTGCTGGCACGGGAGCGCTCGGAATTGAGGCGCTATCTCGTGGCGCGCGCGAGCTTGTGTCTGTTGAAGCAAATTCGCAAGCGGCTGCGCTTATACTTCGCACGTCGAAAGCGTTGCAGAGTTCAAAGGCTTGGGATTCTGCGCTTTCTATGAGGGTTCTTCGAAAGCGCGCGGAGCAGTTCGTTGCAGATTATAGTGGGGAAGCGTTTGACTTGGTTTTTATCGATCCGCCTTATGCTTACGAAACTGCGGATTGCGAAAGTTTATTAGCTTCGATGATTGCGAGCGGAGTTGCGAGCGTTTCTGCGGATACGTTGATTGTGTTTGAGCGTAGCGCGCGAAGTGTTTTGCCGACTATGCCTGAGGGCTGGGAGCTGTTTGATACGCGTAATTACGGAGAAACTTCCGTGCTGTTCATTCAGCCTAAGCGCGATTGATTTGATTCGGCTTCGTTACAATCTGCTTTCGCTTTCATAGCGTGGCGCGCGTTCGTGCTTAGTGTGGCGCGAGTTTCGGGGGATTTCTTTCCTCGCACGTCCCGTCCTTCGTCGCTTTGGCTGTTAGAGATTTTACTGTCTGCTTTGTTCTTAAAAGAATGTTGCTTCCTCAGTCCTCTTTTAGTGCTCGTAAAGAAATCTCCCAAACTCTGCGTGTTTAATCGTTAATAACCGTGTCTATCGCAGAGATTTTTCGATTTTTCTTCTTCGCTTGGCGAATCAGCAGCCTGCGGCTCTGACGTTCGCCGCGCTCAGTGCGAAAAATCTCAAATCTCTACCACACGAATATTAGTACATTGAAGCTAGCGTACTAAACAGGTTGTGGTGTGGTGGTAGTGAGATTTGGCGTTGTGTGTGCGGCAGCAATACTGTTGCCGGAGTATTTCCGGCTTTTGTTGCTAGAGCGAGTTTTTGCGGGGGTATTCGCCGGAAACTTCCCATCCGAGCGACATAAGCGTTTTTCGATCCGCTTTATCTAGCTTGCGGCAGTCCAATTTCTCAATCAAATCAGGTCGAATTTCGCTTGTGCGAGATATAGCTTCATCTCGACGAAAACGATCAACTTTGGCGTGATTCCCGGAAGTGAGCACTTCCGGAACGCTTATACCGCGCCAAGTAGTTGGACGCGTGTATTGATGATGTTCCAAAAGTGCGTCCGAGCCTGTGTACGACTCTTCAACAATCGACTCAGGATTTCCCATAAACCCAGGGATTAAGCGCGTAATTGCCTCAAGCATAACGCTTACTGCAACTTCTCCGCCATTTAGCACGTAATCGCCGATTGAATACTCGCGTACGTCAATTCCTTGCGCGCGGTAATATTCTGGAATCCTAGCGTCGTAGCCTTCGTATCTGCCGCATCCAAATACCAAATGCTTTGCGTTGCTTAATTCCGTTGCGTCTTTTTGTGTAAATAGTGGGGCAGAAGGGTTCGGGAATATAAGAATTGGCTTAGTTGAGTATATTTTATTAGGAGTGATTTTTGCTTCTTCGTAACTATCGCACGTATCGCAACTATCGCACGTATCGCACGTATCGCACGTATTTTTTACTTCAGATTTTGGCAAGTTAAGCAGCTCATCTAAGCATTCCGCCCAAACTTCGGGCTTCATAACCATGCCAGCGCCACCGCCAACCGGCGTATCGTCAACCGATTGATGCACATCGTGAGTCCATTTGCGTAAATTGTATGCGCGAATTTGCAACAAGCCATTATTTTGCGCTTTGCCTAACAAGCTTAGGTCTAGCATACGAAAATATTCTGGAAATACGGAAATAATATCGATGTCCATCATAAGGCACTCTACTATGAAAACTAATAAAACTACGAAAACTTATAAAACTTATAAAACTACGAAAACTACGAAAGCCCCGGAATTAAACCGCCCGGAGGATCGATAGTCAAATACCCGTTTGTAACGTCAACTTCCGGCACAATAGCTTCAACAAATGGCACGAGCGCTGTTTTATTCTCTTCGTCAACCGGATGATCTAAACGGATTTTCAGTAACGATTGCGCGCCATCGAGCACATCCACAACTTTTCCAATAGTGCAAGCCGGCAGCCCCAGATGATTTTCTTCGCACAATCGCGCTTGCAAACCGACTAAATCCTTAATATACCAAGCATTTTCGGCAGCAAGTTCTTGCGCATCTTCTGCATGCACATACAATTCAGTGCCATTAAGTGCTTCTGCATCGTTGCGATTTTGTGATTCTTCGAATAGTAAAATCCAACGATTTTTGAACGTTCTTGCGTTCTCAATAACGAACTCGCGCTCGCCATCTGCAGTGCACAATACATTTCCAGGCTCAAAACGTTCGTAAGGCTCATCTGTAAAAATTTGTACAGTGACTTCGCCTTTTAAACCTTGGGCTTTACCGATACGACAAACCCTCAGCAGGTCATTACGACTTTGCTGAGGGTTGTCAAAAGATTGTTGGTCTAATGCCACGTTCATCTCACTTACGTACGTCCATAATGTCAACGCGCACATTGTGGTTGCTCAAAGCTTGCACAACAATGCGAATTGCATTAGCGGTACGACCATTGCGGCCAATAACGCGACCGATATCTTCAGGATTCACGCGCACTCGAAGCAATTCGCCGCGAGCATTTTCGTGAGAACGTACCGACACGTCATCTGGAAAATCCACGATGTTCTTAATGAGATGTTCAACAGCTTGAGCCAGCATGATTACTCAGCCTTTTCCTCGGCTTCGGCAGCTTCCGCAGCTTCAGCTGGGGCTTCTTCGGCTTCGTTTGCAGCGGCTTCAGCTGCAGCCTGAGCCTTAGCAGCGGCTTCAGACTTAGCGGCCTTCAGCTTCTGAGCTTCAGCTTCAACAGCTTCAACGCGAGCCTGTGCGTCTGGGCCAGCTTCAGAAGTCTTCAACGTGCCTTCGGCGCCGTCGAGACCCTTGAACTTCTGCCAGTCACCAGTGATCTTCAAGAGCTTCAACACTGGTTCGGTTGGCTGTGCGCCAACGCCAAGCCAGTACTGTGCGCGCTCAGAATCAATCTGAATCATAGATGGCTGCTTGTTTGGATCGTAAACGCCGATCTCTTCGATGGACTGACCGTTGCGCTTGTTGCGTGAATCAGAAATGACTACACGGTAGAAGGCATAGAACTTCTTGCCCAATCGCTTAAGACGAATCTTGGTTGCCAAAATGGCTCTCCTTATAACTAGAGTCGTGGAATTTCGTTCGGGTGTGGGGCACTCCTTGCGAGCTTCCACATGTTCCTCACGTGGTCGGGAAGAGGGCGCCGATTCACGCGAATAACTTATCTATTATGCCTGCGCGCTTGGACGTTTTTATCTAGTGATTGTAGGTCGATTGTTGCGATGTAGGCTAGGTGATCAGTGCCGTTAACAACTACATTCTTTTGCCATAGTGCGTTAGATTTACAGTTTTTTGCGCAAAATAGCACATGGTCAAGTGTAAGATTTGGCCACTTAAGCCATGTAGGCCATGTGCGTAGACGCTTTCCAAGCGAAAGTGCAACGTCTGTAAATCCGTATTTCAAAAGCGAGCGAAAGCTTGGGTGGTCGATTGTGGAATTAAGATCGCCAGTAACAATAGTGAGAGTTGCTAAATCGCAAGTTTTCGAAGTAGATTCGTCAGCGCATTCGTTAGTGCATTCGTTAGTGCAATCGGCGAAAGAATCAGTAGCAGAATCAATAGTCGCAAGTGCGCGAATTCCATTACTCCAAGCAGTGCACCCACGCATCGGTGACTTTGGATGCGCAGAAGCAAATTTCACTAAAACTTTTTCATTTGCATCAAAATCTAAGCAAGTTGTAACGCTTGGTACGCTTGCAGCTTCAATTTTTACGGAATTATTGCAAGTAGAAATCGCGGAATATTGCGTAAAAATAGCGTTGAATCCGCCGTTATTATGCTCACTTTGCGCACCTACGTGCGAAGTTGGAAAAATCTCGTATATTCCAAGTTTTTCAAGATTTTTTACTAAAGACTCGCTTAATTCTTGTAAAAGTAACGTATTTACGTGATATTTTTTCGTTATTTCTATTATTTCGGATGCGCTCGCTTTTCCGTATCTGCAATTAAGAGTCATCACGCGTATTTCTTGATGCTGTTCCTTGCATTTTTTGCGCGACAATCTGCTTTCGTGCAACCTACGCAATTTTGCAAACCAGTACGGCGTATACGACTTAAGCGAAATCAAAAATAGCGCAGCGTACGCAATGCATAAATATCCGTAAGATTTCGCGTAAGATTGCGCTAAGTTATGCGATTGCGCTAAATTAAGCGATTGCGCAACTTTTTCTGCGCAGCATGTATACAGCAAAAAACCGCCAAAATTACACAAAAACAGTGCTCCCACAACGTAAGTTGCAAGTGGAAGCAGCGCAATAACATACGGAAGTGGGTTATATTTATCCGCACCTGCTGGCAGCCAACGCAGAAGCTGCCACAAAAGAAGCGGCACAAATATAACCCACAAAAACGCCAATACTAAAATCATCGACCGAATAAGCCAGCTAATCCGCCGCCAAAGTTAGGTGGCAGTTGATTATCTTGATTTGCGTCTTCGGAATTCATAAGTTCCTTAAGTCCTTCAGGAAGATTCTGAAGATTTGGTTGCTGCGGCTTTGCAAAAGCAGAACCTGCAACATCGTCGCTAGTAGATTCGCCAGAAAGACGCTCACGCAACGCGCGCTCTTCAGCTTCCCTGCGCATTGGATTTCCGGACTTTCCGCCCTTCTTCTTGCCTTTCTTGTCTTTGCGCTTCGACTTTCCGCCAGGACCACCGAATCCAGGCATGCCGCCCATGCCTGGCATTCCAGCGCCACCGCTCATTCGCTTCATCATTTTTGCAGCCTGCTCGAAACGTTGCAAAAGTGCATTAACTTGCGAAACGCTCACACCTGAACCAGCAGCAATTCTCGCGCGGCGAGATCCGTCAATAATCTTTGTATTTCTACGCTCTTGAGGAGTCATAGAGCGAATAATTGCCTCAGTGCGGTCAATTTCCTTATCGTCAAACTGCTCAAGCTCTTGACGGTGAGCAGCCATTCCAGGCATCATGCCCAAAAGCTTCTTCATTGAGCCAAGCTTACGAACTTGCTGAAGCTGCTCCAAAAAGTCATCCAAACCAAAGCTGCCTTCAGCTATTTTTGCAGCAGCCTTGCGCGATTCTTCTTCGTCGAACTGCTTCTGTGCGTGCTCAATAAGCGTCAAAATATCGCCCATATCAAGTATGCGTGAAGCCATTCGATCAGGATGGAAGATTTCAAAATCCTTCAAGCCTTCACCTGTAGAAGCAAACAAAATCGGCTTTCCAGTAACGCTTGCAACCGAAAGTGCAGCACCGCCTCGAGCGTCGCCATCAAGCTTAGAAAGCACAACGCCAGTAAAGTTCACGCCATCGTTAAAAGCTTGAGCAGTGCGAACAGCATCCTGACCGATCATTGCATCAATAACAAACAGCACTTCTTGCGGTTGTACGGCATCGCGAATATTGCGTGCCTGCTTCATAAGCTCTTCGTCAACGCCCAAACGACCTGCGGTATCAATAATCACAGTGTCATACATTTTTTCGCGCGCATAATTAATAGAATCGCGCGCAACCTTAACCGGGTCGCCTTTAGTGAACCATGGCAAAGAAATCGCACTTCCGCCATTTTGCACGCCCTTTTCTGGAGCAAATACAGGAACTCCTGCGCGTTCGCCAACAACTTGCAGCTGCGTGACTGCATTAGGTCGTTGCAAATCTGCTGCTACAAGCAAAGGAGTATGACCTGCATCTTTAAGCCAGTAGCCTAGCTTTCCAGCAAGCGTAGTTTTACCTGCACCTTGCAAACCTGCAAGCATAATTACAGTTGGAGGATACTTCGCAAAATTAAGCTGCCTATCTACACCTGCGCCCAATACTTGCGTAAGCTCGTCGTTTACAATTTTCACAACTTGCTGAGCTGGGTTTAAAGCGTGCGAAACTTCCTCACCAAGAGCGCGCTCGCGAATTCGAGCAGTGAATGAGCGTACTACTTCCAACGCAACGTCTGCATCGAGAAGTGCGCGGCGAATCTCGCGAATTGTGCCGTCAATATCGGATTCTGAAAGCTTGCCTTTGCTGCGCAAATGCTTAAAAGCATTGGAAAGGCGGTCTGTTAACGAACTAAATGCTGCCATAGTTTTCCATTCTACCTGTTGTTGCTAACGTAACTTTAGTGCAATTGCTAACTTGATTTGCTAACTTAATTTGCTAACTTGATTTGCTAATTAATACTTTTGCGTTTTCTTTTGTTTTTGCGTTACTTTCGTTTATTGCAAATGCCAAGATGATCCTTGCGAAGTATCGACAATTACAATTCCTGCGTTATTTAATGCGTCGCGAATAGCATCTGCAGTAGCAAAATCCTTCGCTTTTCTAGCATCTGCTCTAGCTTTAAGTTGCAAAGTAATTAAAGAGTCCAAAGCTGAGTGTTCTTTGCTTTCCTTGCCATTTGAGCTTTCTGCAGACGATTGATTATCGTTCGAAGCCCACGTTTGTGCGTAAGGATCCAAGCCCAAAGTATCTAACATAGCTCGCACTTGCAAAACAGCGAGATATATGAGCTTTTGTACGCTTTCGCTTTGTGCTTGTGAAGAATCTTTGCTGCAGTCGTCAATAAGAGCATTTCCTTGACGAATTGTAGTAAATATTTCTGCGATTGCGCCAGAAACGTTAATGTCCTCGTTCATAGCGCGAGTGAAATCTTCCGGAAGCTCATCTGCGTTAACAGAGCGCACTTCTTCGCAAGTTGGCTTCTTGTCAAGCAATCTGCCAGCTCTCTCGAGGAAGTTCATAATGCGATCGTAAGCCGATTTCGACTCCACCAAAGCTTGGTCGGACCACTCCAACATTGCGCGATATTGCACTGCTCCCAAAGCATATCGCACAACCCAAGCCGAATTATTTGCCAAAACTACTGGTACGGAAAGCCCATTTCCCAACGATTTTGACATTTTTTCACCTTTGGCGGTAACCCATGCTGAATGCATCCACACATTGGCGCTTTCCCAGCCAGCAGCACGCGTTTGTGCCATTTCGTTTTCGTGGTGAGGGAAACGCAAATCCAAGCCACCTCCGTGAATGTCGAAATCGTCGCCAAGATAACGGTGGCTCATAGCAGAGCATTCAATATGCCAACCAGGGCGTCCTTCGCCAAAAGGAGTTTTCCAGCGCGCGTCCGGCTGATCGAAATCGCAAGGTGCTTTCCAAAGTGCGAAATCCCTAGGATCGTGTTTGTCTGGTGAAGCATCTGCAGGATCTGTTGGATTGTAAATATCGTTTTCAGCAGCGTCTACGCTTGGACCCTTTGCGTCTGCGATAGCTGCGGCTTCGTCTGCGCAAGTTTCATTTTGATTCTGATTTTGGTGCGTTAATTCGCCGTAATGCTCCCAACTTGGCACGTCAAAATAAACATTTCCAGTAGGATTTCCGTCGTTGTCTTTAATAACATATGCGTGACCGCGCTCAATCAAACGCTCAATCAGCTCAACCATGTCTGTAATATGACCTGTTGCGCGCGGCTCAACTGTTGGCGCAAGCACTCCTAAAGTATTGTAGGATTTTGTAAACTCGCGCTCGTAAATATATGCTCGTTCCCACCAATTTTGCCCTGATTCATTGGCTTTTTTCATAATTTTGTCGTCAATATCTGTGACGTTTCTAACAAACGTGACTTTGTATCCTAAACGCAGCATCCAGCGACGGATTATATCGAATGCAATCGCTGCGCGAATATGGCCAATATGCGGAGAACTTTGCACTGTGGCACCGCACACGTACATGCCTACTTGACCAGGCTTTTTAGGCACGAAAGTATTCGTTGAATGTGAAGCCGTGTTGTATAAGTGCAGGTTTTCTGCGGCTTTAGTAACTTTTGCAGTCTCTTCGTTCAAACTCTTATTAAGCATAATTGCTATTATACGCACTTGACTATAGTCCACCGCGCGCGCCTCCACGCGTTATTTCCTTTACAACTACGTATTTTTCTTTACAACTACGTAAAGTAATTGTCGTTTTTTGGCGATATTTCGACTTTTTCTTTACAACTACGTAAAGTAATTGTCGGCTTTGCTGTTTCGTGCGTCGGTTCTTTAGTTAGCGATACAATTATTGCGATTTGGTTTTAGATTTAGCTTTAGCAATCCAATTAGATTCATATCTATTACTTATCTATTACCTAGCTGTTTTTATTTTGTTCGTTACTGAAAGGAATATCATGGCTGAGATTTCATCTGCTCTTATGACGGACATGTATGAATACACTATGCTCGACGCTGCTCTTAAAGACGGCACCGCAAATCGCAAATGCGTTTTTGAAATTTTTACGCGCCACTTGCCTCAAGGCCGTCGTTACGGAGTTGTTGCTGGCATGGGTCGCATTTTGGAAGAGTTGCAAAAATTCCATCTTTCGGAAGATGATTTACGTTTCTTAAGCGATCGCAAAATTGTTAGCGCAGAAACCATTGAATGGCTGAAAAATTTCCGATTCCGCGGTAAAATTTCCGGTTATCGCGAAGGCGAGATGTTCTTCCCTAACTCGCCAATTTTGCAAGTAGAAGGCACTTTCGGCGAGTGCACTTTGCTCGAAACTCTTCTGCTTTCTGTTCTCAATTACGATTGCGCGGTTGCGTCTGCTGCAGCTCGCATGGTTTCTGCTTCCGCAGGTCGTCCTTGCATGGATATGGGCGGTCGCCGCACAAACGAATATTCTGCAGTTGCTGCATCTCGTGCCGCAGTAATTGGCGGTTTTAAAGGTACTGCAAATCTGTTGGCTGCAAAACTTTACGGATTGAAGGCAATTGGAACCGCAGCTCACTGCTTCACTCTTGTTCACGACACTGAGCGTGACGCTTTCACTTCTCAAATTGCAGCTCTTGGCAAAGGCACTACGCTTCTTGTTGACACTTATAATATTGAGGAAGCTGTAAAGACAGCTGTGGAAGTTGCAGGTCCAGATCTTGGCGGAATTCGTATTGATTCTGGAGATTTGTGCGCTCTGGCTCGTCGCGTTAGGAATCAGCTCGACGAATTGGGTGCTAAAAACACAAAGATTACAGTTACGAACGATTTGGACGAGTATGCTCTTGCTTCCTTACAAAATGCGCCTGTGGATTCTTACGGAATCGGCACAATGCTTGTAACCGGTTCCGGCGCTCCAACTTGCGCAATGGTTTATAAGCTTACTGAGCGCGAGGGAGCAGATGGTGTAATGCAGCCTGTTGCCAAGCGTTCTAAGAATAAAGCGACTGTGCCTGGACGTAAGTTGGCGTATCGTTCATACGATTACAGCAACGATTCTTGCAGTGTAGCTGATTGCGAACACGTGATTTCCGGTTCGGAAGTTGCGCTCGCTCAGTTTAAGCCTAAGGATTCGTGGGAAAATCTGCTAGTTGATTACATGGTCGACGGTGAAGCTGACGAACAGTTTATGGGTCACGATGCGATTATGCGTGCCCAGGATTATTGCGCTTCTGCTTTGAAGCGTTTGCCTTTGGCTGCGCAAAGTTTGATGCGCGGAGATCCTGCAATACCAACAGAAATTCAAGTACTGTAAAAGTACTATAAATTAATCTTTTTAAAACTAAACTTTACTAAATAAGATTGCAAAAGGACCGCAAATAATTCATGCGTAAAGATTAGCGTTTCTGACAGCTTTTTGAGCGTTTGTTGCGATAATGCTTTATGCTTGGTTTTGCGAATAAAATTCAATTAAATTTTAGTGCGTTACGAAATTCGTTACGAAATTCGTTACACAATGCGTTACGAAAGGATGCGAGATGTTTTCATCTTTAGAAGCAGATAATGCGTTAGATGCTGTTATGGAATCTGGTTCGCAATCCGCAGATCCAGACTCTGGTTCCGGCACAAGCACTTCTGTTCTAGAACGTCCAGAAGTTGACGAAGATGCTCGTCTAGATGATGGTGGTAATGCAGATCGTTTTGCGCACTATGTGTCAAAAGACAAAATTGACGAGTCGCGCTTAACTGGTCGACCAGTAGTAGCTTTGTGCGGTAAAGTGTGGATTCCTCGACACGAAGCAAATGACTACCCAGTTTGCCCTGAATGCAAGCGCATATACGAGGAATTAGGAAAGTTTAATTTTTAAGCAATTATGTTGCGTATTTAAGTAATTTATATTGCACATCAGCGTTACTTCTATCTTTAACGATAAAAGTAACGCTATTTTATTAATATATTTTTGTTCTGAGCGCAATGGGTGATAATCTAAGAGCATGACTATAGCTGTGTGCCCCGGCTCGTATGATCCAGTCACTGCCGGCCATTTAGACGTAATACAACGTTGTACGCATCTATTTGATGAAGTACATGTGCTAGTTGCGGTAAATGCTGCAAAGACTCCGTTATTTTCTGAATCTGAGCGCGTAAAAATTATTCAAGAAGCAATAAATAATTTGCCGCAATCTCAAAATAGCTTCAATCGCGATTGCAAAATAGTAGTAACTTCAACAGCTGGTTTGATTACTGACTACTGTACAAAAGTTGGTGCTACAGTAATCGTAAAAGGCTTACGTCAAAACGGTGATTATGAGGCAGAACTTGGGATGGCGCTAGTGAATCGCAAATTAGCAGGTATCGAAACGCTTTTCCTTCCTGCTGATCCTGTGCTTGAGCATGTTTCAAGCTCTGTGGTTAAAGATGTTGCTCGTCATGGTGGAAACGTTACTGGCATGGTTCCAGATAACGTAATACCCTTATTAAAAAAGCTTTTTAATGAACAATCATTAGGCGTAGATAACAATTCACCTATGCTGAACAATTGAACAGGAGAGTAGAAGATGACAAATAAAAATGAACTTACTGACGCAACTTCTGGATTATCTAGTGAAGGAGATGACACGATGGAGCGCGAAGTGCAAGTTGATCGCAATCAAAAGCTGCCATTGCATCCAGTTCTCGCAGATGAAGAAGATGCTCAAGATGGCGTTGTAAATAAAACGCAATCCAACGTGCGAAGTGCGCATGAAGGCGATCTATTAGTTGATACAGATGCTGACAACACAGAAACGTCATCTGTTGCAGCAGTCGGAAGTGTTTCTGATGCGGAAAATGTGCGAGATAATGGCGTTGATAGTGCAAAGCATAACAATAAAAATAGCAAAGCAGCTTCTTCGTCAGCATTTTCTGCTTTCCCTCTTCCAGATTTACGAGAGCGAGAAGACGGTGGTGTTATTGACTTTGAAGAAAATGAATCTGAAACTTCAAAAGTAGCCGCAGAAGCAGTAAGCGATGAAGTGCGTTCAAAGAGTCGCGCTGAATTTACTACAGTTTACGACATTATTGACGCAATGGAAACAACTCTTTCGGAAGCTAAGAATGTTCTGTTTGCTGCAGGAATGGTAAAAATTGATCGCGATGAGTTCGTTGATCAGTTAGCGCGTTTGAAAGATATGCTTCCTGTGCAATTGGAGCGAGCTTCTGCATTAATGCGAGAAGCAGAGCGACGTTTGCGTACAGCGCAAGCGCAAGCAAGCTCTATTGTTTCTTCAGCGCAATCTCAATCTGCAGAAATAATTGAAGAAGCGCAAGAGCGTGCTCAATTCTTAGCAGGTCAAGAAAACGTAACGGCTTTAGCAAAACAGAAAGCTCGCGATATTCTCGCTACTGCGCAAGCAAAATCAGACAAGCTTACTCAAGGTGCGGATCAGTATTGCGCAACTGTTATGGAAGGCTTAAAGCAGCAGCTAGATAAATTAGAGCAAGACGTGCAAGCGGGTCAGCGAGTGTTAGAAGATCGTCGTCGAGCTGCAGCACACGTGCAAAACGACATTAGCTCATCATTGTATGACGATGATGAAGAGGAAAGGAATTAGTAATGGCTTCGCATCCATCCCAATCACCGTGGGCTGTTCCAGTAGCGCAAATGGCTGCGCGCGCTGGTAGTAGCATGTCGTTGCATCGCGTATTTCCGGCGCCGGAAGGTATTGGAGATTACGTTATTGGCGTAAAGCCAGGCAGTGATGTTATGGTTGATGGCGATTTTGATGCTGTGGTTGACGGCTTAATGTTTCAGGGCAGTATTACTGCTCCGGTGCATGCAGAATGTACTCGATGCTTGATGCCGCTTCGTCGCGATTGGAAAGTGGATGTGTGCGTATTCTTTCCATATGCTGACTCGCGTTCTAATCGTTCGGATAATCGCAATACTCGTGGCGATGCGGATGAAGACGAGTCGCAAATTTGGGATGAAAATGACGAGTCGGGCAATGTGTATCCGCTAGTTGCGGGTGGCGATTTTGCGGATATTGAGGCGCTTATTCGCGACACGATGGTAAGTGAGTTGCCGTTGCAGCCGTTGTGCGAGCCGGATTGTCGCGGACTTTGCTCTCAGTGTGGCGAAAACTTAAACGAGCATCCAGATCATCATCACGACGTTACGGATATTCGTTTTGCTGCTTTAGAGGATTTGAAAGCTCAGCTTGAGCAGAATGAAAAACGGAATTAATACGCGCGTGTAAAGTTTCTGCCGTTTTTGGGTTGATTTCCGACCGAAACTTTACATCGGTGTAAAGGAAAGGTCGTCTGCGCGCCTTATTTCGACCGAAACTTTACACTCGTGTAAAGGAACTGTCGTCTGCGCGCCTTGTTTCGACCGAAACTTTACATCGGCGTAAAGTTTCTGCCGTTTTTTCGCTGAAAAGCGGCATAAACTGCGCGAGCTTGTAAAGTTTCTGTCGCACTAAATAGAAATCAGGTTGCGCAATTTGTACGGCGCTTGCTGTAATATACAGAACGCTTAAGCTCAATCGATTGAACGAAATAGAGGAAAGAATTATGGCACTGCCTAAGTACAAGACCTCGCGTGCTAATACGCATTCGCGTCGCGCTAATTGGAAGGCGTCTGCCGTGCAGACTGTGACTTGCCCGAACTGCGGTTCTCAGGCATTCCCACACATGGCTTGCCCATCTTGCGGAACCTTCCGTGGTCGTGTTTACCGTGAAGCTATTCGCTCCGAGCACACCAAGTAGGTTTTATTAACAGAAACCCTGCCATCGACGGGTGGCAGGGTTTTTCTTTTTCTTGCGTATTGTGGCTGTGAGTGGTGGGTGTTACTTACGCGCGTCGAGAGCGTGCCAAGCGATTTCGGCGGCTGCAAGTTGCGCTTTTCGTTTGCTAGAGCCACTTCCGACTCCCAGCACTTCGTCGCCATCCTTATGCGCCAAAACCGCGCGAGCTTCAAATACTGGAGCGTATTCTGGCCCAGAAACAGCCATTCGATACTCTGGATCTTCCAAACCCATATCGTGAGCTTTGACTGTAAGCGAAGTCTTCCAATCTAGAGCTGGTCCTTCAGTTAGCACTTCAGCCAAAGTGTCGTCAATCAAACGATGCACAACTCTGCGAGCTTCATCAATTCCATGTTCAACAAAAGTTGCACCAATAAGCGCCTCAACAATATCGCACAAAATTGAATCTTTATTGTTTCCGCCCTGCTCCATTTCTCCGCGACCGAGAAGAATATACGAGCCAACATGCAGCTTTTCGCGCGCAACAGCAGAAAGCGCCCATTCAGACACAGCTTTCGCTCGCATCTTTGCAAGCTGACCTTCAGTCATGTCGGGATGTGCAGAAAACAGCGTTTCCGTAGAAACTAACTCAAGAACAGCATCGCCCAAAAACTCAAGTCGCTCATAATTTCGTGTGCCAGGATGCTCGTGCGAGAACGAGCGGTGGGTGAGTGCTTCTACTAAAAGATCCGGCGAAATAGTTGTGCCTAAAGCGTTTAAAAGTTCCTGCGTTGGGTCTCCAGGGCGAGTTTCATCGCCATCTAATCTCAAAACTCCATCTTCGTTGTGTTTCGCATGTGAGTTGTTTTGATTATTTTGATTGTGTTTGCTCTGCATATTCTGTTGATTTTGTTGATTCTGTTGATTGTTCTGAGTTTTCATAGCACGTATTATTATAGTCCACTACCAACACAAGCGCTTTGAAGCTTCGCGCTCGCATTTGCTCTCGCATTTTTCTATATTTCCTATATTCTTCCTTTCCTTCCCTTTCGTATAAGTGTCCAGCTATATTTGTGGATTATGCCTACGTATGATTTGGGATTAGAACGAGTTTCGCTAGAATTTGCTACAAAAACGATTTTTACAGATGTAACTCAAGGTGTTTTTGAAGGCGACAGAATCGGTATTGTTGGAAAAAATGGCGACGGAAAGTCAACGCTACTTCGACTACTTGCCGGTAAAATGCAGCCTGATTCTGGTCGCGTCACGAAGCGTGGTGGGCTTACTTTTGGAATGTTGGATCAGCGCGATCCATTGGACGATAACGCAACTGTGCGCGAGGCTGCTCTTGAAAATCGCGAAGATTACGAGTGGGCTGCAGATCAGCGTTCGCGCGAAATTGTAGAAGCGCTTCTTGGCGGCATAAATTTGGAAGCGAAAGTAGGCACGCTTTCTGGAGGTCAGCGCAGGCGCGCAGATTTAGCAAGATTATTGTTGCACGACTGGGATATTTTGGCTTTGGATGAGCCTACGAATCATTTGGATGTTGTGACGATTCATTGGCTTGCGGAGCATCTTCTTCACCGCTGGCAGGACGGTCAAGGTGCGCTTTTGATTGTGACGCACGACCGCTGGTTCTTGGACGAGGTTTGCACTTCGATGTGGGAAGTGCACGACGGCGTAATAGATCCGTTTGAAGGCGGTTACAGCGCGTACATGCTTCAGCGAGTGGAGCGCGAACGCCAAGCGGATGTGCGCGAAGAGCGTCGCAGAAATTTGGCGAGAAAAGAGTTAGCTTGGCTTTCCAGGGGTGCTCGTGCGCGTTCCACTAAGCAAAAGTTCCACGTAAAACAAGCGCGTGAGCTTATTGCAGATGTGCCGCCGCTAAGAGACACTCTTGAATTGAAGAAAATGGCAACTTCGCGTCTTGGTAAGCAAGTTGTTGATTTAATTGACGTTACGCAAATTTTCGACAACGCTCAGCAGCTAAAAAATATCGATCCGGATATTGCAGAAAACGCATCTTCGTCTGAATCGAATGCAGAAAAATCAAATAAAGTCGATATCGTAGAATCTGCTTTTGCGCAACCAACTCACGTAGGAAGCGTTACTATTGCCGTTGACGAAAATCAAGAAAATGCTGCGGAAAATACTGCGCCAAAAAATTCTGCGGAAAATACTTCGGAAAATACTGCTACGAGCGCGCAAAACATTGCAGAGACTTCAGCTGCATCTCGCAAAACTATTACTGGACGCATGATTTTAGACGATGCAACTTGGCTTATAGGACCAGGCGATCGTTTTGGAATTGTGGGCGCGAATGGAGCAGGAAAGTCGACATTATTAAGCATTATTGACGGATCTTTAAAGCCTACGCTTGGACACGTAAATATTGGCAAGACTGTAAAATTTGCCGTGCTTTCGCAGCGGTTAGAAGAGCTTGAAAAGCTTGGAAAATATAAAGTAAAAGAAGTTTTGAGTCGCTATAAGCCTAGCTATATTATCGATGGCAAAGAAGTGACTCCAGGTCAGCTTATGGAAAGGCTTGGCTTTAAGCCTGAGCAGCTTATGACACCAATTGCGGATCTTTCGGGCGGTCAAAAGCGACGTATGCAGCTGCTGCTGATTTTGCTAAACGAGCCAAACGTGCTGATTATGGATGAGCCTGGAAACGATCTCGACACTGACATGCTTGCAGTTATGGAAGATTTGCTCGATACTTGGCCTGGCACTTTGATTGTTGTTTCGCACGATCGCTACTTGCTTGAACGCGTAACAGACCAGCAATTTGCGCTTATTGACGGCAAAATTCGTCACCTTCCAGGCGGTGTAGATGAGTATTTGCAAATTGTAGAAAAGTTGCAGCGCGATCACGAAAATAGCATTAGTGCTAAGAATAGTAGTGGCGCTGCTAGTAACACTAGTACTGCTAGTAACACTAGTACTGCTGGAACTTCAAGTACTGCTGGCGCTTCAAACACTGCAAATTCTGTAACTAAAGAAACCAAAGAAAGTGCAGAAAGTGCGCCGAAACTAACCGGCAAAGCCTATCACGATGCTGCAAGGCGAGTTTCTGCAATCGAGCGAAAACTTGCAAAGCTTGAAGAAGAAAAGTCGCAAATTGAAGCGCAAATGGCTGCGCACAACCCAAGTGACTTTGTGGGACTTCAATCTCTTAACGAAGAACTTCAAAAAAACGAGCAAGAAACTAGTGCTCTTGAGGATGAGTGGATGGAGCTTTCTGAGCAGCTTTAGCGCAAAATTGCTACGCGCTAAGAAGATAAAATAGAAGATAACAGCCACGTGCTAAATTTGTGAGGTATGACTCAAATCAAGGATATGTTGGAATCTGTAAAACCAATTCGCGTTGATGGTCGTGATGTTGACGAGCTGAGGCCTGTGCGCATAACACGTAAATTTACTGATGTTCCTGAAGGCTCTGTGCTTATTGAGTGTGGCAATACGCGCGTAATGTGCACCGCAACTTTTACGGTTGGTGTGCCTCGTTGGCGTAGAGATTCCGGTTTGGGTTGGGTAACTGCCGAATATTCTATGCTTCCTAGAGCAACAGCCGAGCGAACTGATCGCGAATCTGTGCGTGGAAAAATTGGTGGTCGCACTCACGAAATTAGTCGTCTTATTGGTCGCTGCTTGCGCGGTGTAGTCGATATGAAAGCGATGGGTGAGTGCCAGATTCAGATTGATTGCGACGTGTTGCAAGCGGATGGTGGAACTCGTACTGCTTCCGTAACTGGAGCTTATGTAGCTTTGGTTGATGCGCTTAATTGGGCAGAAAAGAATGGTCATATTCGCTCTGCTGCAAGTGTTATTAAGGATTCTATTTCCGCTGTTTCTGTAGGCGTTATTAACGGCACGCCTATGCTTGATTTGCCTTATGTTGAAGACAGTCAAGCTATGACAGATATGAACGTAGCTATGACAGGTTCCGGCACTTTCATTGAAATTCAAGGTACTGCAGAACATCGTCCATTTAATCGCGACGAATTAAATACTTTACTTGATTTGGCAACTAAAGGTAATCGCGAATTGCAAGCTGCTCAAAAAGCCGCTTTAGCAAAATAGAAGAGATTGAAGGAGAACGGGCGTGAAGCTTATTGTGGCAACACATAATGAGGGAAAACTCGTTGAAATCAAGCAAATTTTAGAGGAGCAATTGTCGAAGCTCGCAAACAGTTTCGAGCTAGTAACTGCAGGTTCTCTTGGCTTGCCTGATCCTGTGGAAACTGGTGTGACTTTTGAACAGAATGCTTTGCTCAAAGCGCGTGATGTTGCTGCAAGAACAGGTTATCCTGCTATTGCAGACGATTCTGGTCTTATTGTCGACGTGCTTGGTGCTGCCCCTGGTATTCTTTCTGCCAGGTGGAGTGGTGTGCATGGGGACGATAAAGCTAATAATGAGCTTCTTTTGCGTCAACTTTCTGATATCCCAGATCAATGTCGTACTGCTCGTTTTCGTTGTGCTGCAGCTCTTGCTATTCCGGATGGTTGCAGTGAGGTTCCTGAAGGCAGTGTTATGTCGCATTCTCACGGCTTCGAGACTGTTCGAGTCGGAGAAATGGTTGGTCACTTGTTGCGTGAGGCGCGCGGAACTAACGGTTTTGGCTATGATCCGCTATTTGTGCCAGATATTCAGCCTATTCGCGATGGTGTGCAAATGAAAGGTTTGACTAGCGCGGAGCTGACTCAAGAAGAAAAGAATGCTATTTCGCACAGAGGTAATGCTTTGCGCGCGCTTTTGCCGGAGTTGAAAGCATTATTTATTACTGAGTAAGCGAAAAATTTCGTGCGCGAGATGGGACTTGAACCCACACGTCGTAAGACACAGGAACCTAAATCCTGCGCGTCTACCATTTCGCCACTCGCGCATAGACTCATATAAATAATCGAGCGAATAAAAACAAATCAAAAGTATTAATACACTCGAGTGAGTCAGAGAGCCGCTTGACAGAATCGAACTGTCGACCTTCTCATTACGAGGGAGACGCTCTACCGACTGAGCTAAAGCGGCATTGTTGCCCGAGACGCATTCGCGACTCGCGCACAAGAAAAGTATTTTATCGTATTTTTTTAAATTTGTCCACTTTGGCGCGCCGTACAATAATATGTATTAAATAAATGTGGATATTAGTGTGGTAGAGATTTGAGATTTTTTGCACTGAGCGCGGCGAACGTCAGAGCCGCAGGCTGCTGATTCGCCAAGCGAAGAAGAAAAATCGAAAAATCTCTGCGATAGACACGGTTATTAACGATTAATACGCAGAGTTTGGGGGATTTCTCTACGAGCAATAAAAGAGGACTGAGGAAGCAACATTCTTTTAAGAACAAAGCAGACAGAAAAACCTCTAACAGCCAGAGCGACGAAGGACGGGAGCTTGCGAGGAGAGAAATCCCCCGAAACTCGCGCCACTCCAAACAAGCTGTAATAAAACTACAAATTTTTTATTCGTAAATTATCAGTGTGATTGTGTTCATTTTTGTGTTAAGCTTCGCGTGTTTCTGTCTGCTTTTGTGAGTATCTTGTGAATTGGACTATAGTGACGATTGCTGTCACGTAAGTTGAAGAAATGAAAGGACCTTACAATGGCCATCAATCCGCCAGTTGACGCCGTAAAAACCCCAGAGTGGGCTGCATTGCAGAAGCATTACGACGAGTTGCAATCAGAAGGCGTTTGCCTGAAGAAGTGGTTTGCCGAGGATGCAAATCGCGTGGATAAGTTGAGCTTCGAAGCTGGAGATCTCCACTTCGATCTTTCTAAGAATTTAATTAAGCCTGAAACTCTTAAGCTTTTCGCCGACCTTGCAAAGGCTGTAAAGCTTGACGAGCGCACTAAGGCAATGTACACCGGCGTGCACATTAACAATACCGAAGATCGTGCAGTTTTGCACACTGCTTTGCGTCGTCCTGCAGAGGATGCTGGCAAGTTCATTGTTGACGGTCAAGATACCGTTGCAGACGTGCGTGAAGTATTGGATCGCATTTACGATTTCGCTAACGAAGTTCGTTCCGGCGCTTGGAAGGGCGTTACTGGAAAGAACATCAAGACTGTTGTAAACATTGGTATCGGTGGTTCCGACTTGGGTCCAGTCATGGTTTACGAAGCCTTGAAGCCATACGCTGACGCTGGCATTAGTGCTCGCTACGTTTCTAACATTGATCCAAACGACATGGCAGAAAAGACCAAGGATTTGGATCCAGAAACTACGCTTTTCATCATTGTTTCTAAGACCTTCACCACTTTGGAGACTTTGACTAACGCTCGTACCGCTCGCACCTGGTTGCTTAATAAGCTTCAGGAGTCCGGTGCTATTGACGGAAGCGACGCAAAGAAAGCTGAAGCTGTTGCTAAGCACTTCGTGGCTGTTTCCACCAACCTTGAGAAGGTTGAAGAGTTCGGCATCAACCCAACCAACGCTTTTGGCTTCTGGAACTGGGTTGGCGGTCGTTACTCTGTGGATTCCGCTGTTGGCACTTCTTTGGCTGTTGTCCTCGGCCCAGAGCGCTTCGAAGAGTTCTTGAAGGGCTTCCACGCAATCGACACTTACTTCGCTGAGACTCCATTTGAGAAGAATGTTGTGGTTCTTCTCGGTATGCTCAACGTTTGGTACCGCAACTTCTACAAGGTTGCTTCTCACGCTGTGCTTCCATACGATCAGTACTTGCACCGCTTCCCAGCTTATTTGCAGCAGCTCACCATGGAATCTAACGGTAAGTCTGTGCGCTGGGACGGCACTCCTGTAACAAGCGAAACCGGCGAAATCTTCTGGGGTGAGCCAGGCACCAACGGCCAGCACGCTTTCTACCAGTTGATTCACCAGGGCACTCAGCTTATTCCAGCTGATTTCATTGCTTTCGTGAATACGCCAAATCCTACTAAGGATGGCGATCAGGACGTGCACGAGCTCTTCTTGGGCAATTACCTTGCACAGACTAAGGCTCTTGCTTTCGGCAAGACTGCTGACGAAGTTCGCGCTGAAGGCACTCCAGAAGAGATTGTTCCAGCTCGCGTGTTCAAGGGCAACCGTCCAACCACGTCCATTTTCGGCGATGCTTTGACTCCATTTAGCTTGGGCGAGCTTATTGCTCTCTACGAGCACATCACCTTCGTTGAAGGCACTGTTTGGGGCTTGGATTCCTACGATCAGTGGGGTGTGGAGCTTGGCAAGCAGCTTGCAAAGCAGATTACTCCTGCAATCTCTAAGGATGATGAAGCTTTGGCAGCTCAGGATGCTTCTACGCAGAGCTTGATTCGCTTCTATCGCGCTCATCGCAAGTAAGATAGTAGTCATATAGGCAATCGTTTTTAGCGATTGCTAGTTTAAAGCCTCTTGGCGTTAATTCGTCAAGAGGCTTTTTGTTTAGCATCTGCCACTGAGTTTTATAAGTGTTAGGCTGTGTCGAGCGTGCGCGACGGTCTGCTTGAGCGCTGCATTGCGCGCGCGAAAGCAACTCGGAGCGCCGAGCTTGCTCAGGGTTGAAAGCACAGTGTGCTTTCAACGCAAGCGAGGTCTGCCTTCGTCTCGATTGACGAAGGCAGGGCAGAGTTGTGTGGCTGTGCTTTATAAACTAGGTTGTGGCTGGCGTGCGCTGACGGCCTGCTTGAGTGCTAATCCTCACGGCATAGCCGTTCGGCTGATTTGGCATGTAAAGTCCACTGGACTTTACATTTGAGCCAAATCACGCTTTGAAGGAGCTTGAAATGCGTTATGCAATTTCAAGCTCAGTCAAAGCGCGCACGAAAGCAACTCGGAGCGCCGAGCTTGCTCAGGGTTGAAAGCACAGTGTGCTTTCAACGCAAGCGAGGTCTGCCTTCGTCTCGATTGACGAAGGCAGGGCAGAGTTGTGTGGTATTGCATTGGGAATTCGGTCGCGCTTACGCAAATGTAGTTTCGGCGTGTCGAACAAGAGTGGCTATATTGCAACGTTTTTTGAGTGGGTTGGGGGAGTATTCAGGAGTTTCCTGAGAGTTTTCTGAGAAAAATCTTTAAAAACCTTGAAATTGACATTTTTACGAAAAATAACGCATAATACTGTATTTTTTACTCTTAAAAATAGTTTAAGTGAAATATTTCCGCAAAAACATCGATGTTTTTTGTTAGTGAGCTGCGTGTCGGCTCTTGACTTTTGCGAACGGGGGGGGGTATGTTAATAACAGCTTCCAGCCAGATGTTCTGCGCTGGTAGTTGTCACAAAAACTTAAATTGTGAATATTTAGATTTTTCTTCGCACACATGGTGCGAAGGAGAAGAAGAAAGGAAAATATTATGTTGAATAAGAAGGCTATCGCCGCATTCGCTGCTGGCGCCACCCTCCTCTCCGGTTTCGCTTTTGCTGCTCCAGCAATGGCTGAGGTTACTGTTCCAGATACATGCCCAGCTGAAAAGCCTCTTAAGAGTGATAATGCTGCTGTTACTGCTCAGGCTAAGAAGGATTGGGAAGCTGCTAAGAAGCTTGTTCCAGCTCAGCCAGTTAAGCCAGTAGCAGGTGAGAATGTTGATTCCAGCATGTATGTTGCTGATGGTGCCGAAGGCAAGCTTAAGATGAAGGATGGTGTGCAGGTTACCGCTGATAATGCAGCAAAGTATGTAGCTACTAAGGCTTTCGTAGAAGCTACTAATAAGTATGTAACTGACTTGGCTGAGTACAATACAAAGAATGCTGCAGCAGAGCGTTTGCATAATTTGTATCTTCGCGCTTTGGAATTTGAGAATACCTGCTCTACGCCAGATCCTGATAAGAAGCAGGAAGCTATTGATAATGTTCGCGATGCCGCTAAGAACTTGCAGAACGCTGATAATGCTTTCGCTAAGGCTAAGAAGGCTTTCTACGATGCTAAGGCTGCATTCCTTAAGGCTCAGGCTGAGTTGAAGGCTCGTGAGGCTGCTTGGGAGGCTGCTAAGGCTGCTTATGATGCATTCGAAACTTCTGGCGTGAATGATTCTGCTAAGGAACAGCGTTTAGTTGATGCTGTAAATCGTGCTGCTGCTCATCTTGTTCGCGTAACTGCAGCTTATAATGATGCTGAGGCTAAGTACAAGGACACTAAGAAAGCTGCTCTTGAGGCTAAGGATGTTTACAACAAGGCTTTGCAGGATTACAAGACTGCGTATAATTATGCAGTGTCTGTTGGCGTGAACCCAGCTTTGTTGCCACCAGTTAAGACTGCTGATCCTTTGGATTTGAGCTTCAACCCTGTTCCAGGTGCTAAGGAGCTTTATGCTGAGGCTGTGAGCGGTAAGTTCGGTCCTGCTGTTCAGGCTGCTGCTCAGAAGGGTAAGGATTCCAAGGCTTCTGCTCAGCAGAACAAGAAGAACAATGCCGCTGACGCAAACGGTGCATCTGCCTCTGCTGCTGCCAAGCTTCCTCAGAGTGGTGCTGCTGTAGCTATGGCTGCTGTTGCTGCTTCTGTGCTTGCTGGCATGGGTGCTGCTCTTCGCAAGATCCGTCACTAAGCTAAAGCGCTAAATGTGCATGGTGAGCGTATTTCAAATATGAATGCGCTCACCACAATAATCTTGCACTCAACAATGGCATAGAGTGTAGGGCTCTTTGCTCTGGCGGATTTAAGTTTGCTTGTTTTGCTCGCTATGCTGTTTTGCTAAAATTCCTTTTTTCACAGCATTTGCTAGTTCTTGTTTGCTTTTTCTGCTGTTGAGTGTGTTTGGCTTTCGGTTTTGTTTGAGCTACTAGGGGCTCATTCAAAGCCGAAAGCTTTTTTATTGCCTAAAATCCTACTTTTAAATCATAAAGCTGCGCCTTTTGCAGCATTACAATGTGCTTTGCGGCATCGCAATGTGTTTTGATGCATTGACACAAGTGCAGCAATAATTTATAATAAGCACGGTCGGTAGGTAAGGCTACCACGGGGATAAGGGTTGCTGCCGCAACACAGTGGAGACACTGCACGCTGGTTAACAGTCGTTGTCGAATTCAAGGCTTCGACTAATGCAACGCCACCGCCCTGCGAAGCTGAAGCTTGAACGACGTGGCACTCTTAACATGCATTTGTGTGTTTTGATGCGCCTCTGTTATCTTGTAAACCTCCGATTCAATGATGAAGATTTGCGCCGGCAGCGCACTAGCTTAAGGAGGTGATTTGCCGTGAAACATGACAGTAAAAGCCATAATTCTAGTACTCGTACTGATGAAGGCTCCGACACTATTGGCAGTAGTAGTTCGGATGTTCCTCCTGAATATATGAAGCCGGCAATCACCGAATTTAGGTTGCAAAACTTGCGAAATATATAGCTTACGAATACAACTTGCGAAATATAATTTACGAAATACAATTTGCGAAGTTAAAACGTGAGTTCTAGTTATTTGCGCCTGTAACGTAATCAATGGTGATACGGCTACGCAAGAATTTACACAAAAAAAGTTACGCAGGTATTTACGAAAGATTTTACGAAAGAATTTACGAAAATCTAAATATTCGAGGACTTTATTATGACCGTATTTACAACTTCGCGCAAAGAAAGCGCAGGCGCGCAAGTCGACGAGAACACTCGTTTCTGGTCGGATATTATTGTGTGCGTTGGCATTATTGCCGTTTTTGGCGTAACTGCCTTCCTTATTCAGCGCATAAATCAGCCGATTGGTCCAAGTGGCATACCATCTAAGGTTTCCACGGACTTAATCAATCTGCCTTACTACACTTTGCGCTCAGTATTTCGCATGCTGATCGCATTAGTTGCATCTCTTATTTTTACTATTGTTTATGGCTCTCTTGCAGCTCGCAGTCGTAGGCTTAGCAAGGTGCTTATTCCGCTTCTAGATATTTTGCAATCAGTTCCAATTCTTGGCTTCCTTTCGGCAACTGTCACTATTTGGTTGGTGATTTTCCCTGGATCGATGCTTGGTGTTGAAGCTGCTTCGATTTTTGCTATTTTTACGAGTCAAGCATGGAATATGACTTTTTCGTTCCACCGTTCGCTGCTAAGCGAGCCAAAGGAACTGGATGAGGCAGTTCGTAGTTTGCAACTTACGCATTGGCAACGTTTCTGGGTGTTAGACATGCCTAACGCAATGATTCCGCTGCTTTGGAATTGCATGATGTCTGTTGGAGGCGGATGGTTCTTCCTTACAGCTTCGGAAATGATTTCCGTAAATAATCACACTTACGCTCTTCCTGGCATCGGTAGTTTTGTGGCACAAGCTGCTGCCGAAAATAAGCTTGGTCTTATTTGGTGGGCTATTTTGTCGATGGTGATTGTCGTTTTGGCACTTGACTTCTTCTTGTGGAAGCCACTTACAGCTTGGGCTGAGCGTTTCCGCATTACGCAGAGTGCATCTGATAATGAGCGTCACAGTGCTATTTTGACTCTTATTCGTCACTCTCATGCAGATGAAGTTATTAGTAAACTGTTTTTGCCAATTCGCGAGTGGCTTGAAAAAATAACGCGTCCATTCGGTCGCACAGGCTCTAAGTGGCCTCATAAGGCTGCTCAGCATAAGCTTGGTGATTGGGTATTTAACGTTATTATGATAATTATTGTGGCTGCTGGCGCTGCTCATATGCTTTACTTTGTGTATACAACTGCAGGTTTGCATGAGTTTATTACTGCAGGCATGCTTGGTGGCATCACTTTTATGCGCGTTGCTGCGTTGATTTTAATAAGCTCGCTTATTTGGGTTCCTGTTGGTGTTGTAATCGGCATGAATCCTAAGATTTCGCGTATTATGCAGCCTATAGTGCAAATTCTTGCTAGCTTCCCAGCAAACTTCATATTCCCGTTTGCTATGGCTTGGTTTATGGCTTGGCATATTGATCTTGGTTGGGGAAGTATTATTTTGATGGCTCTTGGTACACAATGGTACATTCTGTTCAATGTTATTGCAGGTGCTAGTGCTATTCCTGATGATTTGCGTGAAATGACGCGCAGCTTCCGCTTGGATCGTACTTTGCGATGGAAGACGCTTATTTTGCCGTCTATTTTCGGTTCATGGTGCACTGGCGGTATTACAGCTGCAGGCGGTGCATGGAATGCTTCGATTGTGTCTGAGATTGTGGAATATGGAAAGAACCACATGGAAACTCAGGGTTTGGGCGCATATATTACTAATGCAACCACTTTAGGAGATTCTGCGCGCACTTTAGTTGGCGTAACTGTTATGAGCTTGATTGTTGTTTTAAGCAACCGATTATTCTGGTCGCCAATGCAACGTATTTCCGAAAAACGTTACGTATTGAATTAAATCGACTAACAAATCGACTAATAAAATTTACTAATAAATCGCTTAAAATAACAAAATTTTATGAAAAAGATTGGCAAAATTATGAATACTTTAAAGAGCAACGCAAAAAAAGTGCAATCCTCAATTACAAGCGATATTAGCGACGCAAAGCACATCAGTCAGAGCTTCACTTCTGACAGTGGCACTACTCAGCACGTTTTGCACGATATTTCTTTCACACTTCGCGAAGGTGAAATCGTTGCAATATTGGGACGTTCTGGTGCTGGAAAATCGACTTTCCTACGCACAATGGCTGGTCTTGTGCAGCCAACAGAAGGTACAGTAACGTATCGCGGACGCGAGCTGACAGGCCCAAACCCAGGGGTTGCAATCGTATTTCAAACCTTCGCTCTTATGCCGTGGCTTACAGTACAAGACAATGTGGAACTTGGTTTGCGCGCTAGAGGCGTTAGTAAAGAAAAGCGTACTGAGCTAGCTTTAGCTGCAATTGACGCAATCGGTTTGGACGGCTTTGAAACAGCGTATCCTAAGGAACTTTCCGGCGGTATGCGTCAGCGAGTTGGTATTGCGCGAGCTTTGGTGCTGAGACCGGATGCATTGTTTATGGACGAGCCATTCTCTGCTCTCGACGTGCTTACTGCAGAAAACTTGCGTCAGGAAGTTCTTAAGCTTTGGTCTAGCGAAGAGCGAGATATTAAGTCTGTGCTTATTGTGACGCACAATATTGAAGAAGCTGTGCAAATGGCTGATCGCGTTGTGGTTCTTGGATCTCATCCAGGTCACTTAATTGCTGATGTAAATGTTGATTTGCCTCGTCCTCGAGATAAGCACAGTGCTGAATTTGAAGCGATGGTCGATAATCTGTATGCTATTTTGACTGGTTCTGCTCCAGAAAGTGCTGCAGAGCAAGACACTTCCGAAGATGCTGATTCTCAAGATCAAGCAAATAATGCCACTAATGAAGATGCTGAAGATAACGAAGCTGCGGCAATTGCAGATATGCTTATTCAGCGTCACCATGACGATGAAGATGAAGATAAGCAAAGTGAGGATGAAGCTGAAGCAGGTGAAGCAAAGGCAGAGCCTGTGGCTGTTCGTTTGCTTCCAAACGCTACGCCAGGCGGTATGGCTGGTTTGCTTGACGTGATTTCTGAAAGCCCAGATGGCATTGATTTGGCTGATTTGGCAGCTGATTTGTCGTTTGAGATTGATGATTTGTTCCCACTTGTCGATGCTGGTACGATGCTTAATTTGCTCACTGCAGAAAACGGTCATATTACTATCACATCTGAGGGTGAAGAGTGGCATAATGCCGATATTTTGCACAGTAAGCAAGTTTTTGCTCGTCTTGCGATTGAACATGCGCCTCTTGTGCATGCAATTGATCAAGCTTTGAGTAGGAATCGTAACGGAAAGCTTCGTGGCGAGCTGATTTTGGATTTGTTGCGCAGTAAGCACACGGATGCTTTGGCGCGTCAGCAGTTTGATATTGCAATTAGCTGGGGTCGTTACGGCGAGTTGTTTGATTATGACGCTGATGATGACGAGTTGACTCGTACAGTTGAAACTGCTCCTCTCGATGGAGTTGTGCGCTGAAATAGTGCTAAATAGTGCGGAATTATGCTCAATAATGTCCATTATTGAGCATAAATTTGGTACTTGTATGCTTTCGATAAAGGGATGCCGCATAGTTCTTTTATCTTTTAGGTCTAGTCGCTTCTTATTTAAGATTGCGCGGATCGGAAGCCCCCTAAAAAGCGAACTTTTTGGGGAAAGATTTGCGTAGCACATTTGCTGCTAACGCTTACTATGCGTCGATATGCGGCGGCGATGGAGGAATATTATGGTAAATGCTGTAGAAGCATTTGATGCTAAGCATCTTAAGGCTGCTGAGGAAATCCCAGCTTTCCGTCCTGGCGATACCGTTGACGTCAACGTGAAGATTCAGGAAGGTAATAACTCTCGTATTCAGACCTTTACCGGCGTTGTTATCGCTCGTAAGGGTGCTGGCGTGCGTGAAACTTTCGTAGTTCGTAAGGTGAGCTTCGGAACTGGTGTTGAGCGTCGCTTCCCACTCCATTCTCCAGCTATCGATTCGATTAAGCTGGTTCGTAGCGGTCGCGTTCGTCGCGCTAAGCTTTACTACTTGCGCGCTTTGCGTGGTAAGGCTGCTCGTATTGCTGAGCGTCGCGATAACTCTGCTAAGTAAAATAGAACTTATGTGAAGGGTATTTGTTATGACTGATGACACGCAAATTAGCGATACTCATATCGTTTCAGTAGCGGGTCATGGTATAGATCCTTCACCGGTTCCACCAGAGCCGGAAGGAGATTTACCTTCCGGCTCTCGCATGTTTAAGCGCAAAAATAGAAAAGGTAAGCATTTTGCACATTCTAAGCGTGCTAAAAATGACCGCCTAACTTTGCGCGATGCTATAACATGGTTCGGTATTCCAGTATTAGTAGTGATACTTATTCGTGTATTCCTATTTGGAGCTTACACAATTCCTTCTGGCTCTATGCTAGATACTATTCATATTGGCGATTATGTTATTACGACTAAGCTAACTCCGCGCTTATTCCCATTAAAACGTGGAGATATTGTTGTTTTTGAGGATCCTGCACATTGGTTGAGTGGTGAAAATTCTTCCGGTGCTGTTGGCAAGGATTTAATTAAGCGTCTTATCGGTTTGCCTGGAGATACTGTTGAATGTAAAGGCGCTGGGCAGCCTATTGTTGTGAACGGTGTTCCAATACGAGAATCTTCCTATATTCGTCCTGGTGTTGACCCGAGTGCTTTTCCGTTTAAAGTAAAAGTCAAAGCCGGTCACGTGTTTGTTTTGGGCGATAATCGTTCTAATTCTGCAGATTCACGATACCATCGCAATGATGGCGATGATGGCTTAGTTCCGATTTCCAAAATCGAGGGCGTTGCTGTGTTTAGATCGTGGCCGCTTGATCGAATTGGTCTTTTAGACGAACACCATGATGATTTTAAAGATGTGCCTGATCGTCCTGCAAAATAAAAGTATTAGCGCAATTGTTATCAACGCAATTAGTATTAACGAAATTGTGTTAGCACGACTTGTATCTACTGATTTTAATTATGCCAAATAAATCATCCAATATACCGCTTATTCCATCGTTTAAATATGAGAAAGATCTGCTTTGCGAAGGCTATGATTGGGTTATTGGTCTTGACGAAGTAGGAAGAGGCTCTCTTGCAGGTCCTGTGATGGTAGGAGCTGCAGTTATTGGAATTAAACAAGTAAAAGAAAACTATATGCCTGAAGGCTTAGCTGATTCTAAATTGCTTAGTGAAAAGCGTCGAGAAGAGCTTTATGAACCGTTGCAAAAATGGTGTACAACTTGGGCAGTAGGGTCTTGCACTAATACAGAAATTGATGAGTGGGGTATTAGCTATGCGCTTGGTGTTGCTGCATTAAAAGCAATTTCTAAAGTTGAGGAAGATATTAAAAAGCTAAGTTTTAGCGTAAATGCGAATACGTGTGCGAAGTTGGGTGCGGATTCGGGTGCGAAGTTAGGTGCAAAGTTGGGTGCAAATTCAAACTTTCGTATCGCAGCAATATTGGATGGACCTTGCGATTATATTGACAAAGTCGCAAATACTTTTGACGCTCCTTACGTTCCTGAGCCTGTAAAAGTTCATACTTTAGTAAAAGCAGACAGGGAGTGCGCGAGCGTAGCTGCAGCTGCAGTTTTGGCAAAAGTTACTAGGGATAATCTTATGGTATCTCTTGCTAAAAATCCGCAATATGCAGCCTATGATTGGGCAAGTAATAAGGGTTACGGTTCTTTAGCTCATCGCAATGCCATTAAAAAAGTAGGTCCTAGCGATTTGCATAGACTGTCTTGGCATTTATAAGCGAGGGGTATATATGGCGAAAAATGAAGCAAAACGCGTGTCAATGATCGATGTTGCGCACGCTGCTGGTGTAAGTCATCAAACTGTTTCTCGCGTTATTAATAATTCTCCTGATGTTTCTGCTAGCACGCGAATTAAAGTTCTGCGAGTTATTGAGCAGCTTAGGTATTATCCGAGTAACTCAGCACGCGCATTAGCAACTAAGAAATCGCGTACTTTAGGGCTTATCGTTGGTGCAGAAAATAGAACATCTCGAAACATTATTGCTCCTATAGAAGCGCAAGCAAAATCTCGCGGTCTTTTTCTTTCTGTTAGCATGGTCAACGAAACATTATGTGAACAAAGTGATATTCAAGATTTATGCGAGAGTTTTGAAGAGCAAAATGTCGACGGATTAATAATTGATGCTCCAACAGACGCAATATTTACGTCATTGTGTCGTACGCGTATTCTTAAGCCATGCGTATGCGTTACTGCTACTCATGGTGCAATAAGCGCGCATGAAGGCATGAATATGTTGCGTTCTCATAGCAACGTTGAGTATTCAATGATTGGTATTAATCAATCTCGCGCAATGAACGATATTGTGTCACTTATTGCGCATTATGGACATCGAAATGCCATTTATATAGCAGGTCCTTCGCAATGGAGAGGCGCTGCAACGCGACTCATTGCATGGCGTTCACTTTCAACTGCTCAAGGTATTCATTCGCATATTGTGCAATGTACTTCGTGGAAGTCTTCTGAAAGCTATGCGCGAATGAATCATATGATTGAGAAATTTGGCATAGATGGTATTGCGTTGCCGACTGTTATTGTTGCTTCAAGCGATGAGCAGGCAGTAGGAGTTGTGCGTTCCTTGTATGAGCACGGTTTGAAAATTCCAAATGATATTAGTGTTGTTGGCTTCGGCGATATTCCGGCAATAAGTGATTTTTTCCCACCTCTTACAACTGTAAGTCTAGATATGCAGCAATTAGGGTCGTTGGCAGTGCGTGAAGCTTTGAGATTGATGAATCATGGGCCTGAGCCAGCATTCCCAGATATGTCTCATGGAGTTGGGCAAATACCTGCTAGCTTAAAATTGCGTTCTTCTATTGGTGCCGTATTGAGATAATTTTGCGATGTTGCAAAATGGCTTAAAATCAGCATAATTACGCGGATGCCGGCGTGTTGATGGTGTGTGTGAAGCGTAATCTTAACATCAGTTGGGAGTGTGTGGGTTTTGAATGAATATGGAATAAAGAAAAGGATCGGGAGATGATAAATCGCTGCTTTGCGTTCGTGCCAGGAATTAAGCATCTAGTTGTTTTAAGGTCGGCGTGTCTTGCGATTTCTTATCTTGTAAACATAGCTTTTATCTACGTTTGCGTTGGTATGTTGTCTCCAGTATTAAGACCTGTTCGTTCTACCGGAACTTCTTTAATGAGTTCTGTTGAATTTACGTCTTACATTATTGCTTTAGCTGCGATTATTTTGCTGAAATACGCAGTTTTTTACTGGTCGTGTACTGTTTGTGCAGAAATTGAGTCGCGAATAGCTATGCGTTTGCGTCCTAAAATGTTGCACGCAATGTTATCTCTACGCTCTGTGGATGTTGAAGATTCTAATTACGTTACTTCTTTGCGCGTAAATGAAGATATTTTTGCAATACAAAGTTTTGTTGCTTCTTTAGTTCCACAAATTATTGCAGCTATTCCTGTTCCTGTAGTCGTTTCTGCAGCACTATTTACAGTTAACCCTGCTATAGCTGGTATTTGCGCATTAGCTGCATTGTTTAATGTTGCTTCTCTTATATTCTCGTTGGCTCTAAGCCCAGTATCGTGGCGTTGCGTAAGTGCATTATTTGCATATGTTGTTGCTGGATTTGCAATTGTTGCAACTGTTTGGTTATCTTCTGTTAAAGGTGTAGGTCTTGCTGCAGCTCTGTTAACAATGCCTTTGTTAATGTTAAGCGTCCAACCATTGAGAATTGTTGGTAAGAATATGCATGTAGTTAAACATGCTGTTAATGGTTTGGATCATGTTGAGGCATTGCTGAAAATGGTTACTGATTCTCCTGCTCCAATAGCATTTAGCGACGATGGTTCAACATTATCTTTGCCTGATGGTTCCACAAATGTCGCTTTGCGTATGCGATGCAATATTTCGGAAAATAATGCGAATACTAATGAAGCTCAGCGTTTATCGATAATTGCAAAATCTGGTGAATTGCAAGTTATTCCAAGCAAATATCATCATGTTATGCGTGAGAAAATACTTTCTGGCACAGGTTTTAACAAATCTGCTGACATATTGCTTTCTTATAGCGACCGTTATGATATTCATGAAGATGACGTTTCTCCATTTGTAGTTTCTGAAGTATTTGACGCAAACGATAGTGCATCTTACTTGTCGTTGAATGATGCAAGTTCTGCAGCTTTAGCAGATATTGTTACTATAGTTAGCGAGCGAAGTCATCTATTTTCCACAACATTGCGAGAAAACTTACTTTTGGCTGCTCCAACAGCTACGACTACTGCAATGTGGGATGCATTGCGAGCTGTGCGAATAGATGGTGTTGTTTATGCAGATTACGACGGTCTAGATATGCCGATAGATAGGCTTCTTAATAATCCTGAAGCATCCTATAATCCTGAAGATTTAAAGCGTCGCATTATTCTTGCTAGAGCAATTTTAAGACATACTAGAGTATACGTTTTTGATTATTCTCAATGCGATATTAGCAATAATGAAGCTGAAGAAATTGTTAAAATATTGCGTCGTATAGCGCGTTATGCGAATGTAATAGTTTTAATGCCAAATGATGCTGGCATTAGCTCAAATGACGAAATAGCAACTGTAGAATCGTATCGTCATGTTGCTAATGATAGTTCTAAAAATATTACGCAACTAAATGAATTAAACGAATCGCAGAACTCGCAAAACTCGCAAAACTCGCAAAACGTTGAGCAAACTCAGCAAGATCAGCAAACTCAGCAAGATTCTAATAAAAACAAGCATATTTCTTCTATTGCAAGTATTGCTTACACTTATGAAGTGCGAACAATCTCAAAGTTCAAACGTGCTATTTTTGCTTTTATATCAATGTTTAGTACTGCTCTAAATCTTGTTTCTGCAGTATGTATTCCTGTTGCTATTGTTTCGGCAATGTTTGCTGTTGCAGGACGTCCAATATTTGGTTTTGTAATGCAACAGTGCGTGCTTGTTGCTGTTGCTTGTATGGCAGTTCGTGCATTAACTCTTGTTACAACATTTGCAGGTATAGATATGCATCACGAACGTTGGCATAAAGCGCATATCAGTATGAATGTTGGAATGATATTTGCTGTTGTGCCTCTTATGGTTGTTTTGTACTATTTCGATGCGAATTTGTCTTATGTAGCTATTGCTTCGTGCGTGTTTATTATGTTTATTGTTCCTCGATACTTGCTTATACGCTCTAAGCATATTGCAAATAAAGTGCGCATTGAACAACATGAAGTTGAGAATGAAGTAAGTGATATTGAGCTTGGTATCGATGAAGTACTTGCATTTAGGCAAGGTGAGCATTGCGTTAATCGAATGGTTTCTTCAATGCATAAAGTTTCTCAACAAAGAATGCGTTTGGCTCGTAAAAGTGGAGGCATGTCGGCACTTGTTCTTGCTATATCGTTAATTAGCATTTCTGTAGCAGCACTAGTTGTTTCTCACACTATTCATCCAGTGCCAGCTAATATTCCAGCATGGAGCACGGTTTATGCTGTTATGGCAATGGTTTTGCTTGTAATTATGATTCAGCAAGTTGTAGATGTTGTTTTACAAAGAATACCGTCTGTTATGAGAGTTAAAAGCAGTAACTAACGTTGATTTAAAATATTGAATATGCATAAGTTGGGTTGGGGGACTGAACATGCGTAATCGTTTTAATAAGAGGCAGTTTCTTGCGCTGTTTTGGATGCTGCTGTTTGCTGTTTTATGCGGGATTGTTATTGGCCTGTTGCTTCCTAAAATAAACAGTAGCGTTGGGAAAATTACAGGAGAATATGAAGCAAGCGGAGAAGCTGCGCAAGCATTGAAAAAATTGCGTATATCTAAGCCTTATCGTTACGGGTACGAGCGTCAAGTATTCGGATATCGTACTACTGACGATGACGGTAACGGATGTGACGTTAGGGAAGACGTTTTAGCGCGTGATTTACAAAATGTGAAATACAAGTATGCAAGATCCTGCCAAGTGCGTTCTGGCTTGCTGCATGATCCGTATACTGGCAAAGATATTAACTTCGTGCGTGGGCGAAAAACCAGTGCATTAGTTCAAATAGATCATGTTGTTGCATTACAAAATGCGTGGGAATCTGGAGCGTGGAAATGGAATCGTGCAAAACGATTAAAATTTGGCAACGATATGATGAACCTACTCGCGGTTGAGGGAGCTGCTAATCAAGAAAAAGGTTCCGCGTCCGCAGCTTACTGGCTTCCTTCAAACAAAACCTTCAGGTGCGAATATGTTGCTAGGCAAATAGCTGTTAAATATAAATATGGTTTAACTGTAACTCGCGAAGAAAAGCAAAGTATGCAAAGCGTATTGCATAATTGTTCTGCACAAAAATTACCAAAGTAAGAATTTCGCTCAATTTAGTATTAGTAAAGCACTTGGTAAGCGTTTAGTAAAGCGACTTAGTAAGCTTTAGAAGCGTTTAATAAGTGTTTAGTAATGATTATGAGTGTGATCGTGCATTACGTCGTGATGCTCTGCTGAATGAGGAATATGCAACACGCGCATGCGATCGATAGCTCTACGCGCAAGATTGTGAGCAGAACCCGTGCCTTCGCCCTTGACTCCAAAAATAACGATAAGAGCCATAATTCCTGTAATAATAGCACTAATGCGCAAAGTCCATTGAACTCCGAAAATACTAGCAGCAACATCGGCAGCGTGACCTGTGCCAGAATGGTGAAGAGTTGTCAATACTGTCATTGTAACTACTAAAACAGGTGCTCCAATAGCGCCCCAAAGCTGACGCATAGTATTAGTTACAGCCGAACCGTCGCCAAGCTCTTCCTTACTCAAACAATTAAGCGACCACGTAGTTATTGGCATAAGCAAGAATCCCATGCCAATTTGGCGAGTAAACTGCCAAATGGAAATCCACCAAATCCACGTATCCATATCAATAAGACTCATCATTACAGTGCCAAAAAACAGAATAATAGAGCCTGCCATAGCAACTGGGCGCACTCCAAAGCGATCTAACATACGACCGCCAAAATATTGCGAAATCGCCATGCCGAACGCTCCAGGAAGCAGAATTAAGCCGCTCATAGTTGCTGAAAAACCACGATCCGACTGAATGTAAAGCGGAATAAGCACCATAATTGAGCTGAAAGCAAAAAATGTAAGGCATGCGCAAATAGTGCCCACCATAAAGTAGCGGTTTTTAAGCACATTAAGACCAAGAAGAGGAGTGTGACCGCGCTTTTGCGCTCGCAACTGCCTTATAACAAACCAAGCAATTCCAAAAGCGCCAATAATCATAGGAGCCCAAGATAATGGGTGGGAAATTCCGCATCCTTCAATATTAGTGAATCCAAACATGAGCCCGCCGAAGCCGATAACCGAAAGGCCAACCGAGAAGAAGTCAGCGTGCGCGTTTGGATCGTGTTCTCCAAAATTATGCAAGAAAAATACTGCCAAAACGACTGATATGGCTCCGATAATAGTAAGAGAGCAGAAAATAGAACGCCATCCGTTAATATCAGTTTGCAAACCGCCAATAGTAGGACCGATTGCTGGAGCAATACTCATAGCCATGCCAACGCTTCCCATTGCCATACCTCTGCGAGTAACAGGGTAGACGGAGAATACGGTAATTTGTAAAACAGGCCACATTACGCCAGTGCCAATAGCTTCAAGAGTTCTGCCAACAAGTGCCATCATAAAGTCGCTACTAAGCCATGCAAGTACGGAGCCAAAAGTAAAAAGCGACATGGAAGTGATAACAATTTGGCGAGTAGAAAAGCGTCTTGTTAAAAATGCTGTAAGTGGAACCATAATTGCCATAATCAGCTGGAAAATAGAAGTAAGCCACTGACCAGTTGTGACGCTTATGCCAAATTCTTGAACTATTGTTGGCAATGCTGCAGTAAGTTGTAATTGTGCGAAATTGCCAATAAATGTAATAAACGTAAGAATAGCAAGAGAAATTAAAGCAGGACGTGTAAGACGATTGTTATTGTATGCTTCTTCGCCTGTTAGCGCATGGCTGAGATTTTGGCTTTTATTAGACAGCCATGTTGAGTGCATCAAAATAAAACATCCTTTTTATTCTTAAACGTAGTTTTAAGCGTATTTTAAGCGTAGTTTTAAGCATAGGTGGCAAAAGTCAATCGACTTAAGTCTATTCTCTTATCTATTACAACGAAAAATTGTAAAACTTAATTTGCGCAAAACAATGATATCTAGACTGATTCTAATCAGTAGCTGCGGTAGGAAAGCCAATGATTGTAAGCGCCTTGAATGGAGCCATAACGACCATTGCAATAATTCCAGAACCAGCGGAGCTGAGTTTGATAGTTAGTAGCCCAATCGGCTCCGGCAGAAACCATCTTTGCGCCTGGCAAAGCTTGAGGCAAACCGTAAGCTCCAGAAGGATTCATTGCGTTTACGCGCCAGCCGGATTCATGAGAAATAATAAATACCGTTGCAGTAAAATCAGCTTCACTATAACCGTTAGAAATAAGCCAATCGTGAGCCCATTGTTGCATCTCGCCAGCAGGAACAGTTGTGCCGATAGAAGCAGCTAAGCCAAGTCCTGCAGAAGAGCCACCAGTTCCAACAAGAATAACCTTATCTTTTGGAGCTTTTTTAACATAAGAAGCAAAAATATTAGAGGAAACTATTTTTCCTTTAGCTCGAGTAACTATTTTTGCTGTTTCCATTACGCCGTTAGCGCCTTCACTTTGCACCTTCTCAGTACCTTTTGGAAGTGCAGCAGTTTCCTTTTTAACGACGTTAAACGCGATTGGGTCGTCGGAATTTTCTAATTTTGCGCCTGCGCGATTAATAGTAATAACAGTTGATTCGTTAACTTTAGTTGTAAGAGATGGAGTAACAACATCGTGTGGCTCAAGAGTGATATCTCCTGCATCAAGAACGGATTTTACGTCAGTGAAATTATTGCCCAAAATAGTACGATGGTGACCATTTATAACAACGTTAACATATGAAGTTGCACCATCATGCAACATGCGACGGCTAGCACTACGAGAAACTTGCGAAGAATCGGTTGCCGAATAAGAAGTAACCTGAACAGCGTGACCTTTAGACGAAGCGTAAAAATCTCGCGAGGCAAAACCAAGTATCACCAAAGCAATGAAGCCTAAAATAACCGCGCTAACTTTAGCCCACTGTCGTAAACTGAGTGAACCAAGCGTAACAGTATGCTTACGGTGACTGGCCATAACCCTCCTTATTTCTGCAATTACTCTTCTTGTGTTTGCAAACGTTTTGTACTTGCGAACACTTCGTACTTGCTAACGCTAGCAACGTAAACTAATAAAATATTAGAAACACGCGTTAAAACATATGCGCAAACGTATATGCAAAACCTCACATATTATATCTCGTGGCATAGTCTATGAATTAGGATTCAGAATCATTAGATTCGTAAGATTTAGCTTGTTCAACCAAATCTTCCAAATCAGAAGCTAGTAATGCTCCAGCTTGTCTATAAATAACTTCGCCGCGCTTAATAACCATTACTGTTGGAACAGCTTGGATTTGAGCAGCTGCAGCAATCTCGTTGCTTTTGTCAATATCAACTTTTACGAAAGGAATTTCGGGATATTTTTCGCTGACCTTCTCAAAAATAGGACCAAAAGACCTGCATGGACCGCACCACGTTGCCCAAAAATCGACAACAACTATTTCATTTGTTGAAGCAATCTTCTCAAAATTTTCTGTAGTAGCATGTATTGCTGCCATATTACCCCCTCAATATTTTGCGTATTTGCTCTATTATATGTGTCGCCTTGCATAAAGTTGCCAATAGTGCGCTTATCTGTCGTCTTGCGGCACTAGGCTAGGAGTCATGCTTGATATCCAATTTATTCGTGAACATGCCGACGTAGTTAAGGAATCGCAGCGCAAGCGTGGTGAATCCGTTGAGCTCGTCGATGAAGTATTGCGCAGCGATGACTTGCGCCGTAATGCTCTTAAGGCTTTTGAAGAAGCTCGCGCCGAACAAAAAGCTATTGGTAAGAAGGTTGCAACAGCTAGCGCCGAAGAAAAGGCTGCGCTTATTGCCGAAACTAAAGAATTAGCTTCGAAGGTTGCAGAATACAAGTCTGAATCCGAAAAAGCTACTGCCGACTACACTACAGCAATGTGGAAGCTTTCTAACATCGTTGAAGATGAAGCTCCAGAAGGCGGAGAAGACGACTACGTTGTAGTTAAGAAGGTTGGTACGCCTCGCGATTTTGCAGCTGAAGGTTTTGAGCCAAAGGATCATTTGACTCTTGGAACTGGCGTTGCTGGAATTGATATGCGTCGTGGCGTGAAGGTTGCAGGCTCTCGCTTCTACTTCTTGCGCGGTGCTGTGGCTCGCTTGCAAATCGCAATGCTTACTATGGCTGTCGATCAAGCTGAAGAGCACGGTTTTACGCTTGCGATTACGCCAACTCTTGTGCGTCCGGAAGTTATGCGCGGAACTGGCTTCTTGAATTCTCACGCGGACGAGATTTACCGTTTGCGCGAGCCAGATGATCAGTATTTGGTTGGCACTTCCGAGGTTGCTTTGGCTGGTATGCACGAGGATGAGATTCTTGACTTAAGCAATGGTGCTTTGCGTTATTGCGGTTGGTCGAGCTGCTACCGTCGTGAGGCTGGCGCTGCTGGAAAGGATACTTCCGGTATTATTCGCGTGCATCAGTTCGATAAGGTTGAGATGTTCGTTTATTGCAAGCAGGAAGATTCTCGCGCTGAGCATCAAAAATTGCTCGGTATGGAGCAGGAAATGCTTTCTAAGGTGGAAGTGCCTTACCGCATTATTGATACTGCTGCTGGTGACCTTGGTTCTTCTGCCGCTCGTAAGTTCGATTGCGAAGCTTGGGTTCCAACGCAAGGTCGTTACCGTGAACTTACTTCTACTTCTAACTGCACTGAGTATCAGGCTCGTCGCTTGAATGTGCGCGAACGCATGGAAGATGGCGGAACTCGCCCAGTTAGTACGCTTAACGGCACTTTGGCTACTACTCGCTGGCTTGTGGCTATTTTGGAAAATCATCAGCATGAAGATGGTTCGATTGATATTCCAAAGGCTATGCAGGCTTATATGGGTGGCAAGGAAGTCATTGAGCCTACTAAGTGGGAAGCGTGAGTTTGCTCGTGCATAAACACGGCGTTTGTTTCAAAAAAACCGTTTAATTAACTACAAAGCCCGGGAAATTGCCTGGGCTTTGTTTTTAGTTGATAAGCTTTTTGAATCTGGGTGTTGAGTGTTGTGTTTGTGTGTTGTGTTTGTGTGTTGTGTTTGTGTGTTGCGTTCTATACGTGATGATATGCTTACCACTTGTGCGTTGAAAGCGGCAATTTGATTGCTTTCGTGCACAGATGGATGGGTGTCCGAGCGGTCTAAGGAGACGGTCTTGAAAACCGTTGTAGGGAAACCTACCGCGAGTTCGAATCTCGCCTCATCCGCGAATTAACTAAGCCTAAAGCATGTGAAATTGCTTTAGGCTTTTTTAATTTGCCGAGCTTGCTCAGGGTTGGAAGCACAGTGTGCTTCCAACGCAAGCGAGGTCTTTCTGCGTCAATAAAGACGCAGAAAGTGTGTGCTAGTGTGTTTAACGCAATGTGTCAGGTTTGTGTTGCTGCATTTCGCGCTTGAAGCTTTTTTATTCTGCCGAGCTTTCTCAGGACTGAAAGTGCAGTGCACTTTCAGTGAAAGCTCGGTCTGTCTTCGTCTCTATTGACGAAGACAGGGCAGATTAGTTTGGTTGTTTGTTCTTTAGGCTTTTTTAATTCGCCGAGCTTGCTTGGTGTTGAGCTAGTTTACTTTCTATATTCTTGGCTTTCGTCTATGAGTTTTGACTGGTGTTTTCTGCAAACGGTCTGATGAGCCTCGAAAGTTTTCAGCATCGCAAGTCCCGTCCTTCGGGCGCTCTGGCTGTTAAAGTTGTTTAATGTGTTCGCCTTTCTTTAAAGAATGTAGCTTCTCAGTCCTCTTTTATTGCTCTGCTCGAAAACTTTTGAGGCTCTACCACGCATGTCACAACACAAAACTCATAGACTCGTGCAGAAAGTTACGTAAAGTGCGTGGTTTACTAAGTGCAACTATAGTTGCGCAATTAAGCTGCGGGTGGGTGCGGAGGTAGGAGTTTCTGGTGTGGAGTGTGCAGCAGCAATGACGTTAGTGTTCTTTAAGCGATAAATACTCAGCGTCTGCGGAGCAATAATGCTAAAGTTCACTAAGCAACAAATAGTCGCCGTTAGCAAAGCATAACTGCAAAGTACAGAAACATTTGCAGGGGATTGTTCCGATGGTTTTTAGAGTGCGGAATCGCAAGAAGCGGTAGAAACTTTACAGGCGCGCGCAGTTTATGTCGCCTAGGCGCTAAAAAGCGGCAGAAACTTTACAGCAGCGCGCAGTCTATGTCTCCTACGCGCGGAATAACGGCAGAAACTTTACGTGGGTGTAAAGGAATGGTCGGTTGCGCGCGAGAATCCGATTGAAACGTGCGCGCACTCGCTTTTAGCGCGCGGAATAATGACGCTCTTGAGAAGTGATTGCGTCAAGGAAGAAGTTAGCACCTTCGCGGCAAGACGTGCTACTTTCGAAATCTTCCGGAGCGTAAGGCGCAACGCTTTCAAACATCTCCTCGTAGTCAGCAACGCTTAAACGCACACGCGAATCGAGCATATCCGCATGCTCGCGCGCAAACAGCGCATCTCTAAATCCTGGCGCAATCGTGCCGCTGAAAAATTCACCAACAGCGCCGGAACCGTAAGAAAATAGACCGATCTTATCGCCGCTTTTAAGTGCAGTAAGATCACTATTTTCGCAAGTAAATTCGTCTAACTCAAGTAAAGACAGCAATCCCAAATACAGGGAACCCGTATAGATGTTTCCTACGCGACGGCTGTACTTCGTGCTGGTTTCGTAGCGCGAAAGTAAGCGATTGCGCGACGACTCGCTTAGGTTGCTATTATCGCAAGAATTATCGCAAGAATCAGCGCAAGAATTAGCGCAAGTATTATCGTAAGTATTATCGCAAGAATCAGAGCAAGAATCCATCGCAGCCTTAAGCGCCTTCAAACCCATTTTCGTATACGGCAAATGGAAGCACAATCCGGCAAAATCGTTGAAATTACAACCGTTTTGCGCACAATACTTTTGCCACACGTCGCAGAAAAATTGTATGTACTGCTCAGTCGAAAACTTTCCGCGAGCAAGCGCAGTGTCCTGGTAAACAGGTCGCCAAAAGTCCTGAATATCAGCGGATTTCACAACGCTATCGTCGTTAATTTTAAGCACGTGCGGATTCGCGCTCACAAGCATTGCCACAGCACCTGCACCCTGCGTTACTTCGCCAGGTGTAGCAAGACCGTAGCGCGCAATATCGGCTGCAATAACAAGCACTTGCGGATTTTTTTCGGCGTGCGCGCGCACGTAGTCACATGCAATCATCAAAGCTGCGGTGCCGCCGTAACAAGCTTCTTTTACTTCAATAGAGCGCACCCACGGCGTGAGTTTTAGCAGATTTTGAACGTACAGAGCACTCGATTTACTTGCGTCGACGCCGCTTTCTGTGCCGACGATTAGCATTTTGAGGCGATTGCTATCGATGTGGGGTAGCAGTGGTAGCGCAGCTTGCGCGGCGAGAGTGACGATGTCTTGGTGATTTGGTGGCACAGATTGTTCGCTTTGACCGATTCCGATTGTGAATTTGTTAGGGTCGATTCCGCGGTGTTCCGCCAGTTTTTCGAGGTTTAGGTAATAGTGCGGCGTTGCGAAGGAGATGCGGTCGATGCCGACGGCAAGGGGAGTGGTTGCTGATGTGGTTGCGGAGGTTGTGGTTGCTGCAGCTTCTGATGTTTCGGTATTTTGTGTGTTCATTTGTCCTAAAACCCCTAAATTTTCTTAATTTTTCTTAATTTTTACTTGATTCTCGTAACTTTTGAAGTAATTGCGTAACTTTTTCTGTAGTTCTTTCTGCAGGGCTAAGTTGCAAAATATTATGCGCGATTTCCGCGATTTCCGCATCTTTGGCACCTGCTGCAATTGCCAGATTTGACGACTGCAATGCCATGTGACCTGCTTGAATTCCAGGGCCTGCTAGTGCGCGAAGAGCCGCAAGATTTTGCACCAAACCGAGAGCTGCAAGCGTATTTCTAAAGTCGTTTGCGTGTTTGTATTTGCCGATTTTGATTGCGAGTTTTGCCATTGGAAGCGATGAGATTGAGCCGCCGACAATGCCGATTTGTAGCGGAATTTCAATACTGCCGTGGAGTATGGTCTTTCCGTTTAAAGTTTCGGTGTTCCACTTTGACAGTGGTAGGTAGCGACCGGAGCGCGCCGCCCACGCGTGTGCTGCCGATTCTAGCGCTCGCGTATCATTTCCGGACGCGAGCGCGGCTCCTGCAATGCCGTTTAGGATTCCTTTGTTGTGCGTGGCGGCGCGCGCAGGGTCGCTGGCGGCAAGCGCGCTCAATGCCGCGATTCGGCGCGCAAGGCGCTTTCCTTCGCGCTCTCGCTCAGAGTCTTCCAGCCGCCTGGATGCCAGTGCTTCAACCGGTATATGCACTTCTGCTGTGGTGGCAACGCGGCTGGTGTTTGTGAGTATTGCAACCAGCGCCTGCACGCCGAGCCAGCTTTCCAGCTGGGCTTTGACGGCTTCGCCCATAGTGTTCACTGTGTTTGCGCCCATTGCGTCGCATGTGTCTACGTCAATCTCGAGCTTTGCGAAGCCGTGCAAAGCTGAATCGCGGCATTTTCGCGCGCCGCCACCCCTTTTACTCATTGATGGGTGTGACTCGTTTGCAATGCGCAACAGCTCTGCAACCTTTGCACAATCCTCAACAATCTCGTGCAAGCGCGCCGCCACGCTCCCGTCAGCGTCCTCAAAAGCTATTTGCGCTGTAGTCACGTATTGTGGGGAGTTTGCTACAATTCCGTATACAACACCAGTCTCCGCAGCATATCCAACACCAGTTTCCGCCGCAATCCTCGCCCCATTGCACGCAGCAGCAATCACGGATGGCTCCTCAGTTGCAACCAGCACGTCACGCACTTCGCCGTTCACAATCAGCCCACGCACAACGCCAACCGGCAGCGTATACTTTCCAATTTGATGCTCAATCATATGATTTGCAACGTCTGCAGGAATTGTAGTATCAGAACTTTCCGCAAACTGTTTAAGCAAAAATGCCGCTTCAGCCTCGTTAATTGCGCCCTCATTTTGCAAGGTTTTTATGCGATTTTCTACGCTTAATTCACGAAAAGCAGTCATCGAAATCACCTCATGATTTGTAGACTACGAATGCTTTTGATCGCTTCGCGTTCTAACTTGATCGCTTCGCATTCTAGCTTGATCGCTTTGCATTCTGACTTGGTTGTTTGCATTCTGACTTTATAGTTTTAGATTCTGGCTTGATCGCTTCGCATTCTAACTTGCATCGCAACGCCGATTCCGCCGCCAACGCACAGCGCAGCAACTCCATTCAACTTATTGCTATCTCGCAAAGCGTATATAAGCGTCGTCAAAATCCTAGCTCCGCTAGCGCCAAGCGGATGACCGAGCGCAATCGCCCCACCTCTTACATTCAGCTTTGACTCGTCAATATGAAGTTGCTCCGAAACAGCAATGCTTTGCGCTGCAAACGCTTCGTTTATTTCGAATAAGTCAATGTCGTCAACGTTGCTGCCGGTCGCATTTAACATGCGTTCCATCACGTGCTTTGGAGCATATCCCATTAAATCTGGGTCGATTCCGCCTTCTGCGAATCCCACAATTTGCGCAAGATATTCAATTCCGTGCGCTTGCGCGTAATCTTTGCTCATAAGCACTAGAGCTGCAGCTCCGTCGTTAATTCCGCTTGCGTTTCCGGCAGTTACAGTCGATTCGTGCTTGCAAACTTCGTGCTTGCAAACTTCGTTCTCGCCAACTTCGCAAGTCGCGTCCGCAGTTTCTCCCGACGCTTTAAAAAGCGTGCGCAATTTCGACAACTGCTCTAAGGATGTATCTTCGCGAGGATGCTCGTCGCGAGTTATAACAGTTCCGTTTGCAAGCGTTACCGGCACAATTTCAGAAGCAAAATCGCCTCTTTTAATAGCGGCAACAGCTTTTTGGTGAGATTTAAGTGCAAAAATATCTTGTGCTTCGCGAGTAATGCCAAATTTTGCTGCAACATTTTCTGCAGTAACGCCCATTGCGTCGCCAGTAAAAGCGTCGTTTAAGCCATCTCGTTGCAAACCGTCAATAAGCGCAAAATTCCCGTATTTGTGTCCGCTAAATCGCGAATTAGTTGCGTAAAACGGTACGTTGCTCATGCTTTCAGTGCCGCCTGCAACAACAACTTGCGCATCTCCCATAACGATTGCGGATTGTGCTAAGCGCACTGCTTTTAAACCGGATCCGCATACTTCGTTAATCGTCATTGCGCAGCTAGAAGTATCTAAGCCTGCTTTTAACGCAATTTGGCGAGCAACGTTTTGTCCGCTGCCTGCTTGTAATACGTTTCCAAAAATAGCTTGATCCACGTCGTGTGAACTAATTCCAGCGCGTTCTATTGCTGCTTTTGCTGCGATTGTTCCTAAATCAACTGAGGAAAGCGAAGATAAGCTGCCGCCGAATTTGCCAATAGGCGTACGTACAGCGCTTGCAATCACCACTTCAGTCATATGTTTAGCCACCTAATCAATTGTTTGTTGCAATACGTGTTGAAGTATACCAACCGGACTACTTTATCGTATTTTTCGACAAAATTACCATTTGCGAAAAATTTTTCTCGTTTCCTTCACAATTAGACTTACTTCAGTGAGTTTGCGCTCCCGAATCCGGCATAGACTTTACAGCTGTGTAAAGAAACTGTCGCCTACGCGCCTTAATCCGGCAAAAACTTTACAGTCGCGTAAAATTTCGGTCGGCTACGCGCCTTGATCCGGCATAGACTTTACAGCGGCGTAAAGGAACGGTCGTTTGCGCGTCTTAACCCGACCAAAACTTTACAGTCGTGTAAAATAAAGGTCGCGAAACAGCGAACAAGCGGCAGAAACTTTACAGTCGTGTAAAGAAACTCGCGCCACGGCAAGTAAGAGCGGAGCGCTGTCATCACGGCTAATCGCAGTTCGGCTGAGCTTGCACGGAAAGTCCACTGGACTTTCCGCCTGAGCAAGCTCACGCTCCGAGTTGCTTTCGCGCGCGCAATGCTGCGCGAAAGCAGGTCGGAGCGCTACTTACGGAACGAAATCGACCCGTCAACAGGATCCATCGCGTCAACAATCGCCAGCGAATCCAAATCATATCCGGCTTCACGAAGCGCATCTCCACCACCTTGGAAGCCCTTTTCGATAGCGATTCCAATGCCGGCAACGCTAGCTCCAGCATGATTGCAAATGTCGATTAATCCTTGTAAAGCTTTGCCGTTCGCCAAAAAATCATCCAAAATAAGCACGCGATCTTCCGCACTCAAATACTTACGCGACACAATCACCGGAAACTCGCGCTGCTTTGTAAAAGAAAATACCGTAGATACGTATTGGTCGCCATCGAGATTAATTGACTGAGCTTTCTTCGCAAAAACTACAGGAACTCCGCCAAAATGACGTGCTGCAACACATGCAATTCCAATACCAGAAGCCTCAATCGTAAGAATCTTAGTAATATTTGCGTCGCGGAAATGCTCAGCCCAAGCGGCTCCCATATGATCAAATAAATTCACATCGCACTGGTGGTTCAAAAAAGCGTCTACTTTTAAGACATTGCCTGGTTTTACGATACCATCTTGGAGAATGCGTTCTTCCAATTCTTGCACGATGTGCCCCTTCTTACGAACAATTACATTGCAGTACGCTCAAGCATACCCAAGTTCGTGACACAATACGAGTAAAAACGACTGCAGCATGTGGTAAACCTGATTAAATACGTGCGCAATTAAAACGTGGGGGCGTTTTATTGCTGAGCTAAAACGTAGGTAATTGGCGGCATTAATGGAGTACAAGTATGAGCGTAAGTATGGGCGCAAGTATGAATGCAAATATGAGTGCAAAAGATAGCGATTACGGATATGTAAGTGATTTGTTGGGGAATCCAGTTGATTCGTTCGATTCTGACGATAGTTTTTACGAAAATGTTGCGGATGCGAATGATTATGCCAACTACAGTTACGACGAGTATGCTGACGCTTACGCTAAAGAGCCTGATTTTGCACAGCAAGAATATGCGTCTGATCAAGAAGAAGTGCCTCCTCAAGAAGAAGTGCCTCTTCAAGAATCACAAGAATCACAAGAATCTCAAGAATCCCAAGAATCCCAAGAATCCCAAGAATCCCAAGAATATTCCCAAAATTCCGCACATTCTAGAGTTGCAGTTGACGCGCAAAAACTACTCGACGGTTTAAATCCGCAACAATCTCAAGCAGTCCAATACGACGGACCGGCACTTCTTATTGGAGCAGGAGCTGGAAGCGGCAAAACGCGAGTTCTTACGCGAAGAATAGCTTGGATATTAAGCCAAAAAGGTGCCTGGCCAAGCCAAATTCTTGCTATCACTTTTACAAACAAAGCAGCTGCCGAAATGCGTGAACGTTTAAGCAAACTTATTGGTAGCGAAGCAACTACTATGTGGGTTTCGACATTCCATTCTGCATGTGTGAAAATACTTCGCAGATCAGGACAGTATATTGGCTTAAAATCAGGCTTTTCTATTTACGATACTTCCGATTGCGAGCGATTAGTAAAAATTATTGCAACAGAGCTTAACGTCGATATTAAGCGTTTTACGCCACGTAGCATTTTGGGCAAAATTTCGGATTGCAAAAATAGTTTAATCACTTGGCGTGAGCAACTAGACATGTATGCTAACGATTACAAGCCGGGTGTTGCAGGTCAACAAATTGCGCACGCTGGCAATTCTGAAGCTGTTTACGCAACTATTTATGCGGAATATCAGCATCGTTTATCTCAAGCAAATGCGGTTGATTTTGACGATTTAATTATGCGAACTGTGCAACTCATGCGAGAAGTACCAGAAGCTGCGCAATATTACCGCCATAAGTTCCGCTATATTCTCGTAGACGAGTATCAGGATACGAATCACGCTCAATACGAGCTTATTCGCGAGCTTGCTGGAGTGGATGTAAAGCAAAATAGTGCGTATGCAAAGCAAAATAACGCTCCTGCAACTCAGCAAAATAACACTCCTGCATCAATCACAGTTGTAGGCGACTCCGACCAGTCGATTTACGCTTTCCGTGGAGCAGATATTCGCAATATTCAAGACTTTGAAAAAGATTTTCCAAACGCAACAACTATTATGCTTGAGCAAAATTATCGCTCTACGCAAACTATTTTGGATGCTGCAAACGCAGTTATTTCGCATAATCAAGGACGAAAGCCTAAAAAATTGTGGACGGCATTAGGTAAGGGCGCTCCAATTACCGGTTATGCAGCAGACAGCGCTCAACAGGAAGCAGTTTGGGTTGCTGGGGAAATAGCGCGATTAGCAGGTGAAGAGGGCGTTGCTTATTCGGATATGGCGATTATGTATCGCGCTAATGCACAGTCTCGTTCGCTGGAAGATGCGCTCGTTAAAGCAGGTCTTCCGTATCAGCTTGTTGGCGGCACGAAGTTTTACGAGCGTCGCGAAGTAAAAGATGCGCTCGCATACTTGCAATCTATGGCAAACCCGGATGACGATGTGAATATGCGTCGAATTTTGAATGTGCCTAAGCGTGGGCTTGGAGCGCGTGCGGAGGCTTTGCTAACGCTTTACGCCCAAACACAAGGAGTTAGCTTCTGGCAAGCTTTGGAGCATTTGGAATCAATCGAAGGCATGCCAACTCGCACTGCAACCAAGCTTAAAGAGTTCCGCGAGCTTATGCACAACTTAATTACGTGTATGCAAAACAATGACTCGAAACCTTCTAAAGTTATTGACAGCATACTGAACGACAGTGGTTTGTTGGAGGATTTGCAACGTTCTGAAGATCCTCAAGATGCCGCTCGCGTGGATAATTTGTCGCAATTGCAGTCGGTTGCAGCTGAGTATGAGCAGAATACGCCGGATGCTAGTGTTGCTGGTTTCCTTGAAACGACGGCGCTTGTGGCTGATTCAGATCAATTGCCGGATGAAAATGAGGACACTGGTAAAGTTACGTTGATGACGCTTCACACAGCTAAGGGCTTGGAGTATCCGGTTGTGTTCCTAACTGGCATGGAGCAGGGAACTTTTCCGCATTCTCGCGCTTTGGAAGACGATGGCGAGCTTTGCGAAGAGCGTCGTCTTGCTTATGTTGGTATTACGCGAGCTAAGCAGCGTTTGTATGTTACTCGTGCTGCTGTTCGTGCGCAATGGGGGCAGGCTCAAGATATGCTTCCAAGCCAGTTTTTGGATGAGATTCCAGATAATTTGATTGATTGGAAGCGCAGAGAGTCTGATGTTGAGCGTTGGGGCGCTTCGTCTAGGCGCGGCGATGATTTCGATAGCGATTTTGATGGTGATTTTGGTGGCGATTTTGGTGGCGATTTTGATAGTGATTTCGGCGGCTGGGATGACGATTATAGCGATGCGTTTAGTGAAAAAACAACTTATGGTGGAAGCAGCTACAGTTCTGAAAAATCGCATGGCTCTAAGTCTTACGGAAGAAATAAATCGTATGGCTCGAGTTCTTACGGATCTTCTTACGGAAAGTCTTATAGCAAGTCTTATGGCTCTTCTTATGGCTCTTCTTACGGTTCTTCTTACAGCTCGTCTTATTCTAAATCGAATTGGTCTAAGTCAAGTGCAGTAAAAACGCGCAAAGTTACCGCAAAATCTGCTGCTTCAACAAGCGCAACAAAAGTTGGTTCAACTTCCTCAGTTATGAATAAAGACAATCATCTAAATATTCAAGACTTCCAAGTTGGCGACAAAATTACTCACGATACTTACGGATTAGGAACCGTGCTAGCAACGCAAGATAAGGGCAGAAACTCAATTATTACAGTCGATTTCGGCTCCGATGGAGTAAAGCGACTAATGCTTAGAGTTGCACCAATCGAGAAATTGTAAAATCTTCTATTTATGCACTTTAATGTAAGATAAATTTTTAACAAGGACGTGGCATTCGCGGGTGTGGGTGCCGAGAGGCGTGTTGCATTAACGAAAATGTGACACTAGAAAATAAAAACATACATTTAATGAGGTATAAATTATGAAAAACAAATTATTCGCATCAATTCCTGCAATTATTTTCGGCTTGCTTATTGCCGTTGCACCATTGACGTTTGCAAAGCCATGCTCAACCGGAGGCATGCACAAAATGCATATGATGATGCAACCTATGGCATGCTACTACACAGGTCGTGCAGCCGTTGGAATTGGCTTAGTTATTGCAGTACTTGGAATTATTGCGCTATTTGTTAAAGAAAATGTTCGCATTGGTTTAAATATTGCTGTAGTTGTGAACGCTTTGCTTATGCTTGCTGTTACAACATTCCTTATTGGCGTGTGCAAGAGTCCAATGATGCATTGTGCATCCGTTATGCGCCCAACGCTGATTGTTCTGTCTGTGCTCGCGTTGGTGTTTGCAGCTGCTTCCGTGTATTTGGATAATAAAGAAGACTAATAGTTCAAATAGTTCGAAAAGCTTAATAAAGCAAAATTATGCGCACTATTACGCTAAAGCGATTGCCGCTGGAAAATCTTAAACGCAAGCCATTGCGCACTGCTGCACTTATTGTTGTATCTGCGTGCTTGTCTGCAATATTTTTCGGCGGCTCGCTGATTTCTATGAATCTTGAACGCGGCTTGAACAGTATGCGAGAACGCATGGGAGCCGATATTATGGTTATCCCTCAAGGCACGCACACTAAAGCAGAAGCGTTGCTTACAAACAGTGGTTCAAGCACTTTTTACTTCACTAACGATATTGAGAATTTAGTAAGACGCTCTCCGGGTGTGCAAAAGGCGAGTGCACAAACGTATATTTCTTCGCTTTCTGCAGGATGTTGCGCTGAAAAATTGCAAATTATTGGTTTTGATCCCGATTCTGATTTTGTTATAGGTCCTTGGATTTATTCTCAACATAAGCAGAAGTTACAAAAAGGCGAGATGATTGCTGGCGCAAATGTAATCGTGTCTTATATGAATACTGTTCGTCTTTTTGGACACCAATGGCCTGTAGCTGCGCAGCTTGCAAAAACCGGCACAAGCATTGATAATTCAGTGTTTGTGCGACGTGAAAGTGTGTCGCAAGTAGTTGAGTATTCAACGAAAGTAGGGCACACCGCTATTCCAAAAGAGTATGCTAAAAAAGCAGTTTCTGCAGTACTTGTAAAAGTACAAAAAGGTTACAGCGCGCAAGAAGTTGCAAAAAATATTCGCAAAACAACTGGTCTTTCAAGCATTGGCATAGTTTTTCCGGGCGGAATTACAGCAACTACGCAAGCTAATCTTGGTGTTTTTACTCGCACGTTGACTTTTATAATTGCTGCGTGCTGGCTAGTTGGATTGCTAGTTTTAGTTGCAGTATTTTCAACATCTGTAAACGAGCGCAAAAAAGAGTTTGCTTCTCTTCGCATACTTGGCACAACAAGAAATATGCTTTTAGGCGTTGTCGTTAGGGAATCTGCGATACTTGGCTTAGTTGGTGGAGTATTGGGTGTTGCGTCTGCAAGTCTTATATTGTTCCCTTACAGTTCTCTTATTTCTGAACAATTGCAGCTTCCGTATTTGGAAGTGACTGCTCTACCAGTAGCAGTGCTTATGTTAGTGTCTGTGCTACTTGCGCTTGTTGCAGTTGTTGTAGCTTCAGCGCTTACCACATTGCGTATTGCTATGCGTGAAACGTATTTGACACTTAGGTCAGGTGAGTAAGTATGGAAGATAAGAGTCAAAAATTGCCAAGTAATGAGTTTGATATTTTACCTGTTGTTGAGCTTACTCGTGTAACTCGCGAATTTATGCGCAGAAAGCACAAATTTTTTGCAGTAAATAACGTGAGTTTTGCGCTAAATAGCGGCGATTTTGTGGCAATCGTTGGAAAGTCAGGTAACGGAAAATCTACTTTACTAAATTTGATTGCTGGGTTATTGAAGCCAACGCATGGAAGCGTAAAAGTTTGCGGCGAAGAGATTTCTGAACACACTTTTAGTGATGCAAAAATGTCTCGTTTGCGCGCATGCGATATAGGTTTTGTGACGCAATCGCAGACGCTTTTGCAAAATCTTACTGTGCATGACAACATACTTTTACCTGTGCAAATTGCAGCTAGTGCTTGTGAAGTAAGTAAGTCTGAAGTAAGTAAGTCTGAAGTAAGTAAGGCTGAAGTAAGTAAGGCTGCTAAAAGCAAGTCTGCTGAAAGTAAGTCTGAAATAAGCGAAGATTTAAACGAGACTCGCGCGTTAGAACTTTGCAAGCAATTGCATATTGAAGATTTACTGTGGTGCTACCCAAATGAGCTTTCGGGCGGTGAAATGCGTCGCGTAATGATTGTGCGCGCGCTAATAAACAATCCGAAGCTTCTTATTCTTGACGAGCCTACTGGCGATTTGGATTTAGAGCATACTCGCATAGTGGTGAAAATGTTGCGCGAAGCTGCAAAAAATGGTGTAGCAGTGCTCATGGTAACTCACGATGTTGAGGCTGCTCGCTGCGCGGATCGCACATACACAATGGATGCTGGCTCCCTTCGCTAATTTATTCTTACGGGTGTGTAGAATTAGAAACGATGCCTATTTTGTGTAAGCATCATCTGGAGCCTTAGCCCATCAGTGGGTCGGCGCGCGGTAGTTATGGCGTTATTTCAACGTTTTAATACTTGCGCGTTCGTGTGTTAGCACGAAGAAGCACTGGAGAGGCCGGCTCAGCGTGAATAATTTTTAGGAGATTTTGCGATCGACGAAAAACTTGGTTCACGTTCCGTTCAGATAACGACAGAATTAAAGGATTAGTTATGACTAATATTCAGCGTTCTCGCCGTCAGGTGCGTCTTTCTCGCGCCCTCGGCATCGCTTTGACCCCAAAGGCTCAGCGTATCTTCGAGAAGCGTCCATATGCTCCAGGTGAGCACGGTCGCACTCGTCGTCGCACCGAGTCCGATTACGCAGTACGTCTTCGCGAGAAGCAGCGTCTTCGCGCTCAGTACGGCATCTCCGAGAAGCAGCTTCGTGCTGCTTACGAGAAGGGTACGCACACTGCAGGCCAGACCGGTGACGCAATGCTCACCGATTTGGAAACTCGTCTTGATGCTTTGGTTTTGCGCGCAGGCTTTGCTCGCACCACCGCCCAGGCTCGTCAGTTTGTTGTACATCGTCATATTTTGGTTGATGGCAATCTTGTCGATCGCCCATCTTACCGTGTGAAGCCAGGTCAGACCATTCAGGTTCGTGCCAAGAGCCAGACCATGGTTCCATTCCAGATGGCTGCAGAAGGCGTTCATCGCGACGTTTTGCCAGCAGTTCCTGGTTACCTCGATGTGAATCTTGCCTCTTTGAAGGCTACTTTGACTCGTAAGCCGGAAGTCGATCAGATTCCAGTTGAAGTCAACATTCAGTACGTCGTCGAATACTACGCTCGTTAATTCGCCGATTTAATTCTTAAGGACATACCGCTTGACCCCTGTTGCGCATTCGCGTGGCAGGGGTCAATGCGTTGCGCGACGACCTGCTTGAGCGCAGCACAGCGCGCGCGAAAGCAACTCGGAGCGGAAACTCGCTTAGGTTGGAAGTCCAGTGGACTTCCAACGCGAGTTTCATAGCGAGCGCATATAGTGCGAGCGTTGGCTGGTTTATGGAACATTTGCCGGAATTTTACCTCGGTTTTGTGGACTTGGGCGGTGCATAAGTCCACAAATGCGCGCGCGCTGTCTCGTGTTTGTGTACTTGCAGTGGGTGTAAGTCCACAAATGCGCGCGCTGTCTCGTGTTTGTGTACTTGCAGTGGGTGTAAGTCCACAAATGCGCGCATTTTGTCGATTTCATCGGTTGGTTTGGTGTTTTCGACAGTTATGTACCGCTTAGTGCAATAATGGAGCTATGTTGCTGCATCTTTATTTAGTGCGTCACGGACAGACGCTATTTAATCGTTACAATCGTTTGCAAGGCTGGTCAAATTCTCCGCTTACTGAAAAAGGTTTGAAAGACGCGGACACGGCCGCAAAAAAGCTAGAAAATATTGCTTTTGCTGCAGCTTACTGCTCGGATACTACGCGTGCACAAATCACAGCACAACGTATTCTCGACGCAAATGAAGCTGCCGGTAACGCGCGCCCGACGCTTATAAGTGACATGCATTTTCGCGAGCAATGCTACGGCTATTTTGAAGGTCAAGATATGCAAATGGCTTGGTGGGCTGCAGGAGCACCTCACGGAGCTCACACTTATAACGAAATCGTTGAAAAATTTGGTCTTGCAGCCACTCGTGACATGCTTAAAGAAGCGGATCCTTTCCACGATGCCGAGTCAGATATCGAATATTGGACGCGCGTAGAAGAAGGTTTTGCGTTAATTGCTTCAAATTCTTCGTTTAACGACGGAGATAATGTTTTGCAAATTTCGCATGGCAACACTTTGCTAAGTCTTATGCACCGTTTTGCGCCTGCAGGCTACGATTTAAGCGAACGCCCCCAAAACGGAAGCGTAACCAGACTTGATTTTGACACTACCAAACCTATTGATAATGCCATTACTATTCGAGGCTATAACGAGTAGATTCTACTTTTTAACTTTGTTATATGCGTCTTTACCGTTCGTTAATCTTAAGTCATTGCGAAGGGTTTTAGTACGTAGTTTGATTTGCTGTTGTATGGCTTTTGATACTGCGAAATCTCAGGCAAAATGGTATAGAAAGAGGTTACGATGAGCGTTGGAGACATAGCTGCTATTATTGCTGCGATTGCGTTTGCCGTGCTTTCTGGCTTTTTGATTTATCCGTTAATCAGATTAGGCAGGTTGTTTGATCAGATTGCGAAAACAATTAAAGAGTCGGGCGAGCATGCAATGCCGGCAATCGATGAGTCTGTTACAACTATTAAGCAAGTTAATAAGACTCTTGACGACGTAAACGCTGTTTCAGGAGCTACTCGCACAACCGTTACAAATATTAGTGCTCTAACAGATTTGTATGGTTCTTTCCTTGGAAAACCGCTCGTAAAAATTGCAGCTGCCGGTTACGCTCTAAAAGATACTGTTTCTTCTTTCTTCAATAAGCCGACTGTGCCAACAGACAAGAATAGTGCCAATCGTAACGCTTCAAAAGAATCCTCTGACAAGAATGCAACTAAGAATGCAAGCAGGGGGGAGTAATGTTCAAGCGTTTATTTTGGATGTTTGTTGGCATTGTAATTGGTGTTCTTACAGTTACGAAGGCTCGTGCATATGTTAAAGCAAAAATGCCGTCTTCTGCTAGTCGTTTTATATTTGATGAGGAACCGAAAAATATCACATTGCGCACAGTAATGGGATTGTTTAAAGATTTCAATACTAGCCGTAAAGAGCATGAAGCTGAGCTTAATTCTCGTTATGCTAATCGTAGAAATAGGGAATTTTAAATAAAAAACGAGTTTTTCATAATTTCGTTACTTTGCTAAGTTTAGTTAAGTTAAGTATTGAAGTACTATATTGAATGTTTGCATGATTGCGTCGTGCGTCATGCGGCACGATTTCGTGTGAGCGTTGCATGTGGCTTTTGTTTGTGACGGTTATTTGTGACGGTTTGCGTGGGTCTTGCTAAAAATTACACAAGGAGTTCGTACGTATGCGCACAGCAGAAATTGCAAAGCGTTATCTTGACTATTTTGCCAAGAATGGTCATATGGTTGTTCCTTCGGCTTCTCTTATTTCGCCGAACCCAACAACATTGTTTACTATTGCCGGCATGGTGCCGTTTATTCCTTACTTGCTTGGTGAGCAGACGCCTCCTTCGCGTCGTATGGCTTCGAATCAGAAGTGCGTTCGCACTCTAGATATTGACGAAGTTGGTAAGACTACTCGTCACGGAACCTTCTTCCAGATGGTTGGTAACTTCTCGTTTGGCGATTATTTTAAGGAAGAAGCTATTCACTACGCTTGGGAGCTTTTGACAACTCCTCAAGATAAGGGCGGCTACGGTTTTGACCCTGAAAAGCTTTGGGTTACTACTTATACTGACGATGATGAAGCCCGCGCAATTTGGAAGAACGAAGGCTTCGACCCAGAGCATATGCAAGTTTTCGGTATGGAAGATAACTTCTGGACTACCGGCGGCCCTGGTCCTGGCGGTCCATGCTCCGAAATCTACGTGGATCGCGGTCCTAAGTATGGTCGCGATGGAGGTCCGGCTGCTGACGAATCTCGCTTTATTGAGATTTGGGATTTGGTTTTCGAAAATTACCAGGTAGATAACGTCAAATCTAAGACTGATTTGCATATTGCTGGCGAACTCGATCAAAAGAATATTGATACTGGCGCTGGTTTGGAGCGTTTGGCTTACCTTATGCAAGGTAAGGAAAATATTTACGAAACTGACGAAGTTTACCCAGTTATTGAAGCTGCAGAAAAGCTTAGCGGCGTAAAGTACGGCGATAATAATGATGCTGACGTGCGTTTCCGCGTTGTAGCAGATCACGTGCGTTCTGCTTTGATGATTATGAGCGATGGCGTGCGCCCAAGTAATGTTGGCCGCGGCTATGTGCTTCGTCGTCTTCTTCGCAGAACTGTTCGCGCAATGCGCATGCTCGGCGTTCAAGATCCAGTTTTGCCAACGCTGTTCCCAGTTTCTAAAGCTGCTATGGAACCAAGCTATCCAGAGCTTAACGATACTTTCCATGAGGTTAGCGAAGCGGCTTACGGTGAAGAGGACGCATTCCGTCGCACTCTTGAAAAGGGCACGACTATTCTCGACTTGGCTGTTGAAAAAGCTAAGAAAGAGCACAAGGATGACCCTATGGTTGGCGGCGCAGACGCGTTTACTTTGCACGATACTTACGGCTTCCCAATTGAGCTTACTCTTGAGATGGCAGCCGAGCAGGGTGTTAAGGTCGACGAAACTAAGTTCCGCGAGCTTATGAGCGAGCAGAAAGGTCGCGCTCGCGCTGATGCTTTGAAGAAGCGTCATAACGTGGATGTTAGCGTTTACGACGATATTAAGAAGGCACTCGAAAAGCCAATCGACTTCCTCGGTTACACTGACTTCTCAAGTCGTTCAAACGTTTTGGCAATTGTTGAAGCAGGCAAGGGTTCTGTTAAAAGCGTTACTGCTCCTGCAAACGTTGAGGTTATTCTCGATCGCACGCCATTCTATGCTGAGCGCGGCGGTCAGATTGCAGATCAAGGTGAGATTATTTCCGACGACGGCGCAATTTTGGAAGTCGACGATGTTCAGCGTCCAATCAAGGATTTGATTGTTCACAGCTGCCGACTTACTGAAGGTACCTTGAGCGTTGGTGCTCCAGTGAACACGAATATTGATCAGGTTCGCAGGGCTGCGTTGGCGCGTTCTCACACCGCTACTCACACTCTTCACAAGGCTTTGCGCGAAGAGCTTGGTCCACAGGCAACTCAGCGCGGTTCTGTAGTTGATCCAGATCGTTTGCGCTTCGACTTCCAGTGGCCAAAGGCTGTCGATAAGGATGCGCTTTCTCGCGTTGAAGCTCGCGTAAATGAGCGTATTCGCGACGACTTGCAGGTTGTTCCTAAGGAAATGCCAATCGACGACGCTTTTAAGCTTGGAGCAATGCACTTGTTCGGCGAAAAGTACGGCGACGTTGTGCGCGTTGTTGAAATCGGCGACGGTTGGAGCCGTGAGCTTTGCGGCGGTACTCATGCTAAGAGCACCGGAAAGATTGGTATGGTAACTATTCTTTCCGAGTCTTCTATTGGCTCTGGTGTGCGCAGAATCGACGCTCTTTGCGGTGAAGCTGCGTACGAGTATGGCGCTCGTGAACACACTTTGGTTGCGCAATTAGCGGATATGGTTAACGCGCGTCCAGACGAGTTAGCTGAACGTTTGGAATCTTTGCTTAACAAGATGAAGGATTCTGATCGTAAGCTTGCATCTGTTTACGAAGCTCAATTAAATGAAGCTGTACCAACATTAGTTGATGAAGCAAAGAATAGTAGCGAAAAAGTTAAGTTGGCTCTTAAGAATGTTGGCAACTTTGGCTCATTTGATGCTTTGCGTAAGACAGTTCTAGATATTCGCGCTCGTTTAGGTGAAGATGCTCCAGTGGTTGTTGCACTTGCTGGTGTTAATGAGGACGATCGACCAATGATCGCAGTCGCTACAAACGAAGCTGCTCGCGGTCTTGGTGCTAAGGCTGGCGACTTGGTTCGTACTGCTTCCAAGGTGCTTGGTGGCGGCGGTGGCGGCAAACCAGACTTCGCTCAAGGCGGTGGTACAGACGCTTCTAAGCTTGATGAAGCTCTCGAAGCTGCGAAATCAGAAGTAGCTAAGCTCGCCTAGTGCGTGTCTTACAGCTTAAAAAATTTACGAATCTATACCAAAAGCAACACGAAACATGGTGTGGTTAGGTATTGATTTAGGTGACGCAAGGGTCGGACTTGCACTTTCCGACCCTGGTCTCACTTTTGCGCATCCTATTGGTAATGTGCAAGTGTTTGGGGATTCCTTCCGTGCTATAGATGAAGTGCTTGAAGTTATTGAAAATAACAATGTAGAAAAAGTTGTTATAGGCTTGCCTTTGCAACTCGATGGCACTGAAGGAAAATCTGCTAAAAAAGCTCTGCGCTGGGGAAAGAATCTAATAAAACGCATGCAAATATTGCATGACGAAAAAGATTGGGCGTTGGATTATATGCCAGAAGTAGTTTGGAAAGATGAGCGTTTAACAACAGTAAGTGCTCATCGCCAGCTTTTGCAAGCGGATCTTTCTACTAAAAAGCATCGCCCAATGGTAGATCAGCAGTCTGCAGTGCTGATTTTGCAGTCTGCTCTCGATTCAAAATATGCGCAACAAAACTAGTAAAAGTAAATAAATAAGAGTTAGAAAGTAGAAAAGGAGTGTCAAATGTCTGACAGTTTTGATGAGTTCTTTGACAATCATGCACAATGGACTGAACATGATGATTCTCCTTCTTCTGCTTCTAACGGTTCAGATTCGTCAGGAAAATCTCGCAAACGAGCAAAAGCGCGTCTTGCTGCAAAGAAACGTAAACGTCGAGCAAAAGCAGTTTTAGCTATATTGATTGTGTTCGTGCTATGTGTTGTTGGTTACGTTGGATACAGTGCTGTGCGTGCGTGGCGCTTGTCTCAGAACAGTGAAGCTGTTGCAGATTGGCCAGGCCCTGGTTATGGATCTGTTGAGTTTACAGTCGATACTGGCGAAGGCGCTATTAATGTTGCTGAAAAACTAGTGAAAGCGAATGTCGTTAAATCGCAAGCTGCATTCACTTCAGCTGTTTCTGCAAATAATAAAATTTTGTATCCTGGCGTTTACTCACTGAAAAAACATATGGCTGCTATTGATGTAGTTGATATTCTTTCAGATCAAACAAAAGCAGGCGGATTCCTTGATGTTCGTGCAGGGGATCACGCAGCAGACGTTTTGCAAAAAGCTTCAACATTATCTGGAATAAGTTTAGATAAATTCAAGGCTGCGTTAGCTGATGGTGCCGCAGGAATTTTGCCTGCTGAAGCAAACGGTAGCGTTGAAGGCTGGCTAGAGCCTGGAGTTTATAACGTAAAAGCTATGAAAAGTGCGGATGCTATTCTTTCCGCAATGGTAAAAAAGCGTATCGAAAAACTTGATTCTCTTGGAATTCCTAAAGGCAAAGATAGAGAAAAAGCTTTAATTATGGCGTCTATTGCCGAAGCTGAAGTGAATAATCGCGAATATTATGGCAAAGTTATTCGCGTAATACTGAATCGTTTGGCAAAAGATATGCCGTTAGGAATGGATTCTACTGTTGGCTACGGCGCTGGAGTAGAGCCTATTAAACTTACGCAAGCAATGCTTGACGATGCAAATAATCCGTATAATACGCGTATTCATAAGGGTTTGACACCTACGCCTATTGGTATTGCTGGAGACAACGCTTTGCTTGCAACCATTAAGCCTCAAGACGGTCCGTGGCTTTACTTCGTCACCACGAATTTGAAGACTGGTGAGACGAAGTTTGCGGATAACAAAGACGACTTTTTGAAATTCCGCGACGAGTACAAGCGCAACAATCCTGAAGGCAACTAAACTAAAGCTTGTTTTTGTTTTCCTTGATGTTGCGCGAGTTTTGGGGGATTTCTTTCCTCGCACGTCCCGTCCTTCGTCGCTTTGGCTGTTAGAGGTTTTGCTGTCTGCTTTGTTCTTAAAAGAATGTTGCTTCCTCAGTCCTCTTTTATTGCTCGTAGAGAAATCCCCCAAACTCTGCGTGTTTAATCGTTAATAACCGTGTCTATCGCAGAGATTTTTCGATTTTTCTTCTTCGCTTGGCGAATCAGCAGCCTGCGGCTCTGACGTTCGCCTCGCTCAGTGCGAAAAATCTCAAATCTCTACCACACTAATATCCACACGACTGAATGATGCAAAATTAAACTATTAAAATATAGCTTTTAACCACATAGATGTTTTGGGGTTGTAACAGTTTTGTAGGTTTTCGTAATCTGCTTTAATGAAGCAAATAATTATTACGATAATATCGGCGCTACCAACGCTTGTGTGCTTAATTTCAGTTTGCGCAACCGACATAAAAAGTCGCGTAGTGCCAAGACTTTGGGTTGTTATTGCAGGAATTTTTCAATCTTTTGCGAATCTTATATATTCGATTATCTTGTTTAGAAATATTGGCGTGCTGATTTTTGGCTGGATTTCTTGCGTAATTATTTTTGTAATTTACTGGAGTATGCGAAAAATTTCCGCAAAAAATGCTATTGGTTTCGGAGATGTTACGAGCGCGTCAATGATTGCACAAGCCTTGGTATTATTCGGCTTTGACTGCTTAATTTACTGGTTTGCTTTAGTTGGAGCAGTTGGCTTATTTTGGCTTTTACTATGGAAAATTTACTGCAAAATCTGCTCGCCAACAAACGTATTAATACCATTCGTACCAGTAGAAGCAATATCTGCAATACTCGCAGCATTGCTGTCAATAACAACCCGCTCAATACTTGGTAGTTAGTAGAGTAGAGTATTTAGACGCGTAAATTACTTGAGAATGGAGGAATGGCATGCTTAGATGGCAAACGGCAGGGGAGTCGCACGGTGAAGCGTTAGTAGCCATGATTGAAGGTTTGCCGGCTGGCGTGCATATTACTAGCAACGATGTGGTTTCGGCACTTGCTCGTCGTCGCCTTGGTTATGGTCGTGGCGCGCGCATGAAGTTTGAGCAAGACAAAGTGCGTCTTTTAACTGGAGTTCGCCACGGCGTAACGCTTGGTTCTCCGGTTGCTGTAGAAATCGCAAATACAGAGTGGCCAAAGTGGACTGAAGTAATGAGTGCAGATCCTTTGGATCACGAGGTTGAGCAAGTTGGCAGAAATGCTCCTTTGAGCCGTCCTCGCCCAGGTCATGCGGATTTAACAGGCATGCGCAAGTACGGTTTTAATGATGCTCGCGAAGTTTTGGAGCGCTCGAGTGCTAGGGAAACAGCTTCTCGTGTGGCTTTGGGTGCTATTGCTGATGCGTTTTTGCAGCAAGCTTTGGGTGTGCGCACTGTTGCGCATGTTATCGGCATCGGCGGCGAATACACTAACAAAAGTTTAGCTTTACCAACACCAGACGATGTTGCTGCTCTGGATGCTTCTCCAGTTCGCACTCTCGACAAAGATGCGCAAGAGCGAATGATGGCTCGCATCGACGAAGCAAAAGCAAATGCAGATACGCTCGGTGGAGTAGTGGAAGTACTTGCTTACGGCATGCCTGCAGGAGTTGGCACATACGTTGAGTCGGATCGTCGCTTGGATGCAGCTCTCGCGAGCGCGATTATGGGAATTCAGGCTATTAAAGGCGTGGAAATTGGAGACGGTTTTGCAGAAGCAGATCGCCCCGGATCAGCCGCGCACGACGAAATGGTAACAGACGAAAACGGGAAAATTAAGCGTCTTACTAATCGAGCTGGCGGAATTGAAGGCGGAATGTCGAACGGCGAAATTATTCGCGTGCGTGCTGCAATGAAGCCAATTCCGTCTATTCCACGCGCTTTGCGCACAGTTGATGTGCTTACTGGCGAAGCTGCTCAAGCTATTAATCAGCGCTCCGATTTCACTGCTGTGCCAGCTGCTTCCGTAGTTGCAGAAGCGATGGTAAGGCTTACTTTAGCTAAGTATGCTTTGGAAAAATTCGGCGGAGATTCTTTGCAAGAAACGCGCCGAAATGTGGAGTCTTACATAGCTTCCTGGCCGGAGAATATGAAATGAGCAGCACTAAACTTCCGCTAGCCGTTATTATTGGCATGCCTGCTGCTGGAAAAACGCGCGTTGGCCGCGAAGTTGCGCATCTTATGAATCTGCCTTTTTATGATACAGATGACATGATCGAGTGCGATATTGATATGTCAATACCGCAATATTTCGAAGAATATGGTCAGGATGCTTTTCGCGAAATAGAAGCTCGCATAGTGCGAGAAGCAATTTTAGGAGATACGCCTACAGAAGATTCTACAAAAGGAATAGTTTCGCTTGGTGGCGGTGCGCCTATGCGTGAAGAAACTCAAAAAGTTTTGCGTGAGTATATGCGTAGGGGCGGTCGCGTTGTGTATTTGCAAGCAAATGCTAAAGAGGCTATTGAGCGCGCAAGCTGGAATAATAATCGTCCTATGTTTTCTGGAGAAGACGCGCAAAAGCGTTGGATGGAATTATTTGAGCAGAGAGACCCTGTTTTTAGAGCGGTATCGAATATACACATGCAAACAAAAGGTTCGACTCCGTATATGGCTGCAGAAAAATTAAGGAGCATGATTATGCAACGTATTGTGCACGTAACAGGTGAAGGAATTGAACCATACGATGTGCGAATTGGCGACGGTGCAATGCAACTTCTGCCGCAAATGCTTGGAACTAAGCCGGTTAAAGTGGCGTTAGTTCACACGCAACCTGTTCAGCGTCATAGCGACAAAGCTCGAACTATTTTGCGCCAAGCTGGTTACGAAGTTTTCGACATGCTAATTCCGGATGCAGAAGCTGGAAAAACTATTAAAGTTGCAAGCGGATTGTGGGCTAACCTGGCAGAAGCTGGTTTTACTCGTTCGGATGCAATTGTTGGTTTAGGCGGAGGAGCAGCAACGGATGTCGCTGGCTTTGTTGCTGCAACTTGGATGCGTGGAATTCGCTATGTAAACTGCCCTACTTCGCTTCTTGCGATGGTTGACGCGTCTACTGGCGGTAAAACTGGTATTAATACGGATGCTGGAAAGAATCTAGTCGGCAGCTTTTACACTCCAGCTGGCGTTTTAGCAGATACTTCTACGCTTGCAACTCTTCCAAACGATATTCTTATTGAAGGCTTGGGTGAGGTTGCAAAATCTGGTTTTATTCGCGATGGCGAAATTTTGAAGATTCTTAGCGATGCCAATAACGCGAGGCTTTTGCGTGAATTTAATGGTGATGATTTAGAAAATAATAACGAACTTCACGAACTGCTTGTGGAGCTTATTGAACGAACAGTTAAAGTAAAGGCGTATCACGTATCGAGCGATTTAAAAGAGCAGGGTTTGCGCGAGTTTTTGAACTACGGGCATACGCTTGGTCACGCTATTGAGCAGATTGAGCACTTCCGTTGGCGTCACGGAAACGCTGTAGCTGTTGGCATGGTTTTTGCAGCGGAGCTTGCGCAAATTTTAGGATATTTGGATGCGGGAGACGTTGCGTATCATCGTTCGCTTTTAGATTCGCTTGGATTGCCAACTTCGTGGCAGTGCGCAAAAGACACTGATGCTGCTTTTGAGTGTGTGCTTAACCTTATGCATCGCGACAAAAAAGCGCGCGGCAACATGCTACGTTTCGTAATTTTAGATGGTATTTCGAATCCTATGCATTTAGACAATCCGCCTATTGAAGCTGTTCGTGAAGCTTTTGAGCGCGTTTATAAGCAAAATTAATTAATCTTGCGAGGTAAAAATGGAAAATCAGCATACAAAAAAAGTGCTTGTTGTAAACGGACCGAATTTAGGTCGTTTAGGCGTGCGCCAGCCGGATGTGTACGGTAGTGAGAACTTTGAAACTTTGCGCGAGAAATGCGAAAAGTGGGGAGCGGAGCTTGGGTTTGAAGTAGAAGTGCGCCAAAGTGACGACGAAGCGCAAATGGTTCACTGGATGCATGAAGCTGCGGATACTCATACGCCTGTTGTTATGAATCCTGCTGCTTTTACGCACTACAGTTACGCGCTCGCGGACGCTGCTCACATGGTTTTGGATGCTGGAGTTCCGCTTATGGAAGTGCATATTTCTAATCCTGCTGCGCGCGATGCTTTTCGTAAAATTAGCGTAATTAGTCCTGTTGCAACCGGCACTATTACAGGCATGGGATTGTACGGATATAAGCTAGCTTTGGAAGCCGTTGCGCATCTTGTTTGATTTTGTTCGATTTTTTGCGAATCAACACCCAGCGTCGAGGCTCGAAGATACTATGGAGTTCCATGGTTAGAAGACAACATGGTAACTCTCAGGAGCATATTACAAAGCATATTTTTGTCACTGGTGGCGTAGTTTCGTCCCTCGGAAAAGGCCTTACAGCATCATCTTTAGGCCGACTTTTACGCAGTCGCGGATTGCATGTATTACAACAAAAACTCGACCCTTATATCAATGTTGACCCGGGTACAATGAACCCATTCCAGCATGGTGAAGTCTATGTTACGGAAGACGGCGCAGAAACAGATCTCGATATTGGTCATTACGAGCGATTCCTCGATGTTTTCTTAAGCCAGAAAGCGAATGTAACGACAGGTCAGATTTATCAATCTGTGCTTCGTAAGGAGCGCGCTGGCGAATATTTGGGTCAGTGCGTGCAAGTTATTCCGCATATTACTGGCGAGATTAAGTCGCGTATGCGCGCGCAAGCTTCCGACGATGTAGATGTGATTATTACGGAAATCGGCGGCACAGTTGGCGATATTGAATCCCAGCCATTCTTGGAGGCTGCTCGCGAAGTTCGTCGCGATTTAGGTCCTGAAAACTGCATGTTTGTGCACGTTTCTTTGGTACCTTATATTGCTGCAGCGCACGAGTTGAAGACTAAGCCGACTCAGCATTCTGTGATGATGCTGCGTCAGCTTGGTATTTCTCCAGACGCGCTTGTTTTGCGCTCTGATCGTCCGCTTAATCAGGCTATTAAAGACAAGATTTCGCTTATGTGTGATGTTGATGCTGAAGGCGTTGTGAACTGCGTTGACGCTCCAAGCATTTACGATGTGCCGAAGATTTTGTTCAACGAGGGCTTGGATGCTTACGTTGTTCGTGAGCTTGAGCTTCCATTCCACGATGTTGATTGGAACGAGTGGGAAGATTTGCTTGAGCGCGTGCATCATCCAAAGCATGAGCTGAACATTGCAATCGTTGGCAAGTATATTGATTTGCCGGATGCTTACCTTTCCGTTACCGAAGCTATTAAGGCCGGCGGTTTTGCAAACTGGGCTAAGGTGAACGTGCGTTGGGTTGCTGCCGACAAGTGCGAAACTCAAGAAGGCGCTGCTGCAGCTCTTGACCAAATGGACGGCATGGTTATTCCAGGCGGCTTCGGCATTCGCGGTATTGAAGGTAAGATCGGAGCTTTGCGTTACGCTCGCGAGCACGGTTTGCCAACGCTTGGCCTTTGCCTTGGCTTGCAGTCCATGGTTATTGAGTACGCTCGTCACGTGCTTGGACTCGAGGATGCTAATTCCACTGAATTCGAGAAGGATTGTGGCGATCCAGTAATCGCAACTATGGAAGAGCAGAAGGATATCGTGGCTGGTAAGGGAGATATGGGTCACACAATGCGACTCGGCTCTTACCCTGCAACGCTTGAAGAAGGCTCTATTGTTGCTGAGCTTTACGGCTCTACGCATGTTACTGAGCGTCACCGTCACCGTTATGAAGTGAACGTGGCTTATAAGGATCGTTTGCGTGAAGCCGGCTTGCGTATTAGCGGTCAAAGCCCAGATGGTAACTTGACTGAGTTTGTGGAGCTTCCAAAGGAAGTTCACCCATTCTACGTGGCAACTCAAGCTCATCCAGAGTTTAAGTCTCGCCCAACTAAGCCTCATCCTCTGTTTGCTGGATTGGTTGCGGCTGCTTTGGAACATCAGGAAGCTGCTGCTAGTAGTAAGGCTGATAAGTAAGGCTTAAGTAAGGCTTAAGTAAGGCTTAAGTAAGAATTAAGAAAGCTTAAGTAAGGCTTAAGTAAGAATTAAGAAAGCTTAAGTAGTGCTTAAGTAAGAATTAAGTAAATAGAAATAAGCGGTAAGACTTGGTTTTCCTAAGTTTTACCGCTTTTTCATTCGCAAACGACCTTTTCTTTACACGCGCGTAAAGTTTCTGCCGTTTTTTGGTGTGTAGCCGACTTTTTCTTTACACGCGCGTAAAGTTTCTGCCGTTTTTTGGCGAGAATACGACCTTTTCTTGACAACGCTGTAAAGTTTCTGCCGTTTTGTTTTATTAGATTGTGATAAACATTACGTTTTGCTCATAACACGGCTATACCAAGAAATCGCATTACGCGGTAACCTTAGATAGGTGATAATTGAGTGGGGAGAGTGCAAAAGTAGCGCTTGGGGAGCAGCTTTTGCCAATTGATACGTACCGCGCGCAGGTGTGCGTTAAGTATGGAGGTGTTACAGGCTTTATGAGCGATACTAGCAATATGAGTGATGCTGGCAATATGAGCAATACTGGCGTTACTGGCGATACAAGCGTTGCAGCAAACGATGGCAATCCCGCAAAAAATAAAGCTGCAGACGTTGAAATGAGCCAGTATGTGGCAGATCGCGCTCGCGTAAACGAAGAGAAAATTCGTCAAGACGAGCAGATTGTTGCTGAATTTGGCGATTACAATTACGGCTGGCATGATTCGGATGCTGCAGGCGAAGCTGCGAAGAAGGGTATTGACGAGTCGGTTGTTCGCGCAATTTCCGCTGACAAGCACGAGCCGGAGTGGATGCTAAATCTTCGTTTGCAAGGTTACCGTGCGTTTTTGCAAAAGCCGATGCCGGATTGGGGCGTTGATTTAAGCGGTTTTGACGCGGATGATTTTAAATACTACGTGCGTCCGGTTCACGATCAAGCGAAAACTTGGGACGATTTGCCGGAAGATATTCGCAAAACTTACGATCGCTTAGGCATTCCGGAAGCTGAGAAAAAGCGCTTGGTTTCAGGTGTTGCAGCACAGTACGAGTCGGAAGTTATTTACAATTCGATTCGTGAGGACTTGGCAGCTCAAGGCGTGATTTTTGTTGATACTGATACAGCAGTGCAAAAGTATCCTGAGCTTGTAAAAAAGTATTTCGCAACTGTGATTCCTGTTGACGACAACAAGTTTGCGGCTCTTAACACAGCGGCTTGGAGTGGCGGCTCGTTCGTGTACGTGCCAAAAGGCGTGCATGTGGATATTCCGCTTCAGGCTTACTTCCGCATTAATACGCCAAACATGGGCCAGTTTGAGCGCACGCTTATTATTGCAGACGAAGGCTCTTACGTGCATTACGTTGAGGGTTGCACGGCTCCAATTTATTCCACGGACTCTCTTCACGCTGCAAACGTTGAAATTGTTGTGGAAAAGCATGCGCGCGTGCGATACACAACAGTGCAAAACTGGTCAAATAACGTGTACAACTTGGTAACTCAGCGAGCTTACGTGCGCGAAGGTGGCACAATGGAGTGGGTTGACGGCAACATCGGCTCTAAAGCTACTATGAAGTATCCTGCTTGCATTCTCGCAGAGCCGTACGCAAAAGCAGAAACTATGTCTTTGAGCTTTGCTGGTCGCGGTCAGTATCAAGATACGGGTGCGAAAATGATTCACTTGGCTCCGCATACGAGTTCCACGATTGTTGCTAAGTCGATTTCGCGTGGCGGCGGACGTTCAGCTTACCGCGGTCTTGTGAAGATTATTAAGGGCGCGAAGGGCTCTAGTTCGTCTGTTGTGTGCGACGCTTTGCTTGTTGACGATTTTTCGAGGTCGGATACTTATCCGCATGTTGATGTGCGCGAAGACGACGTTTCGATGGCTCACGAGGCCACTGTTTCCAAGGTTTCTGAGGATCAGCTTTTCTATTTGATGAGTCGCGGACTTGAAGAAAAAGAGGCTATGGGCATGATTGTGCGCGGCTTCGTGGAGCCGATTAGTCGCGAGCTGCCAATGGAGTACGCGCTTGAGTTGAATCGCTTAGTTGAGTTGCAAATGGAAGGATCCGTGGGCTGATGAGCGAAGATTTAAATAAGAATTTAGGCAATAAAATGACGGAAAAAGAAATTAGTATTCCTGTAGCAGACCCTAATGATCCGTACGCGGTTCCTGCAGCAATGCCTTCTAGTGCCGATAAATCCGTGCGCTCGTTCAATGTGGAAGATTTTGCGATTCCAACTCGCAAGCAGGAAGATTGGCGATACACTCCAGTTGAGCGAATCTCCGAGTTTTTCGAGCGTTTCGAGCCTTCTAATAGTATCCAAGTAACGCTTGAAGGCATTGGTGGAGCTGCGTTGGATGATTCTTACGTTGGAAGCGACGGTTCTGTAAGTTTGCAAGTAAAGCTGCAAAACGAGGCGCCTCATACCGACATGAAGCCGTCTGATCGCGCGGCTGCAGTTGCGTGGAATGCAGCGAAACAAGCGCACGTGCTTCACATATCTGGCGAAATCAAAAAGCCAATCGTGCTGAAAATTCAGGGCGATAATGTTAATACGCTTGACGCATTGCACTTAATAATCGAAGCGGATTCTCGCTCGAATGCTGACATTATTATCGAACATACCGGTTGCGCAAAACTTGCTGAAGGCGTGGAAATTATTCTCGGAAAACACGCGCACGTTTCTACTACATTTATTCAAGAGTGGGATTTGGGAAGCAAACACGTTGGAAATCAGCGTATTCACGTGGGTGAGGGTGCTTCGCTTCGCCACACGATGGTCACTCTTGGCGGAGATGTTGTGCGCATTCGCATGGATCAAGATTTTGGAGGCGAGCAGGGCGATTTGAACATGCTCGGCATGTATTTTGTGGATCCAGGCGAGCATGTTGAGCACCGCACGATGGTTGTGCACAACTATCCGGAATGCAAGTCGCGAGTGGTGTACAAGGGTGCCTTGGAAGGGAAGGGCGCGCATTCAACTTGGGTTGGAAACGCGCTTATTAAGCCGGAAGCTCCTGGCACAGATTCGTACGAGTTGAACCGTAATTTGGTGCTCACTCCTGGCGCAATCGCCGATTCTGAGCCGAATTTGGAAATTGAAAACGGAAATATTATTGGTGCCGGTCACGCAAGTTCAGTCGGTAGATTTGACGACGAAGAGCTTTTCTACTTGCAATCGCGCGGAATTAGCGAGATTGAGGCAAGGAAGCTTGTTGTGCGCGGATTCTTTAACGAGCTTATTGAAGAAATTGGCGTTCCGGAAATTGTTGATCACTTAATGAAGGCTATTGAGCGCCGTCTTGCAAGAACGGAAGAATAGGAGAAAATCATGTCAACTTTGGAAATTAAGGATTTGTACGCTTCTGTAGAAACAAAAGAAGGTCGCAAGCAAATCTTAAAAGGCGTAAATCTTACAGTTAATTCTGGCGAAACTCACGCAATCATGGGTCCTAACGGATCTGGAAAGTCTACTCTTGCATACACTTTGGCAGGACACCCAAAGTATGAAGTCGATTCGGGTCAAGTTCTTCTCGACGGCGAAGATATTTTGAAAATGACTCCTGACGAGCGCGCGAAAGCCGGATTATTCCTCGCAATGCAATACCCAGTAGAGGTACCGGGCGTATCTATGACGAACTTCCTTCGCACTGCAAAAACTGAAGTTGAAGGCAAAGCTCCATCTTTAAGAAGCTGGGTGAAAGAACTTAGCGAGGCTATGAAAAAGCTTCGAATGGATCCAAAATTTGCGTCGCGTTCCGTAAACGAAGGCTTCTCCGGCGGCGAAAAGAAGCGCGCGGAAGTTTTGCAACTAGAGCTTTTGAAACCAAAGTTTGCAATTTTGGACGAAACTGATTCCGGTTTGGATGTTGATGCTCTTCGAATCGTGTCGGAAGGCGTGAATCGCGCCAAAGAAAACACCGGTTTGGGCATTATGATGGTCACGCATTACACGCGAATCCTCAAGTATATTAAGCCGGATATTGTGCACGTTTTTGCGCAAGGTCACTTTGTAAAGACTGCAGGACCGGAGCTTGCGGACGAGCTGGAAGAAGAAGGCTACGACAAGTATTTGCCGGAAGGCGCAACTGAGTCGGCACTGGCTTAAGTGCGGCTATAAAGTAATAGTTTTAAATAACGGTTTAATATGACTACAGTGACTACAGAAAATATTATGCGAGAATTTAGCGATTTGCGCTCGCAGTTTCCGATTTTAAGTCGCACAGTTCACGGCACTTCGCTTCACGATACTGTGCACGGAAAACCCTTGATTTACTTGGATTCTGCAGCTACTTCGCAAAAGCCGCAAATTGTAATCGACGCCGAAAAAGAGTTTTACGAAACAATTAACGCTGGTGTGCACAGGGGAGCGCACGAGTTGGCTGCACTTTCGACTGTTGCGTTTGAACAAGCGCGTGCGAAAGTTGCGCGGCTTGTTGGAGCTTGCGCGGACGCTGGCAGTGAGGAAATTGTTGTTGCTCCGGGCGCGACCGGTGCGCTTAATCTTCTCGCAACTGCTATTGGTAACGCTAGTGCGAAGGCGAAAATTTGCAAAAAAGACAGCGATGATTCTGCTGATTTCCGCAAAAATTTCGCGCTTCGTGAAGGCGACTCAATAGTCGTATCTCGTGCGGATCACCATTCTGTTTTGCTTCCATTCCAGGAACTGGCTCTTCGCACTGGAGCGGAGCTTCGCTGGATTGACGTAACCGAAGACGGTCGTGTGCGCGCGGACGCGGATTATTTGCGGACGATTATTGACGAGCGCACGAAAATCGTTGCAGTTACGCATATTAGCAACGTTACTGGCGCTATTACGAACGTTTCGTCGATTTGCAAGCGCGCTCACGAAGTTGGTGCGATTTTTGTGCTCGACGCATGCCAGTCAGTTCCACATATTCCAGTTGATTTTCACGCGTTAGGCGTTGATTTTGCGGCATTTAGTGCGCATAAAATGTACGGTCCTACGGGAGTTGGATTCTTGTATGGTCGCCGCGAGCTTTTGAACGCGCTTCCACCTGCCAATTTTGGCGGTTCAATGGTGGAGCTTGCGTGGCTTAACAAGCCGGCGCAATACATGGATGCTCCTTACCGTTTTGAGGCTGGAACTCAGCCTGTTGCGCAAATGGTTGCTGCCGGAGTTGCAGCAGATTGGCTGCGCGCGTTGGATATGAGCCGAGTTGCAGAGCATGAGCAGGAAATTGCTGCAGAATTGCTAAAATTGCAAGATGTTCCAGGTGTTCGCGTTTTGGGTCCGACTGATTTGAGTCAGCGAATTGGCACGGTTGCTTTTGAAGTTGAGGGTGTGCATCCGCACGATGTTGGACAGTTTTTGGACGCTCAAGGCATTGCGATTCGCGTCGGGCATCATTGCGCTCAGCCGATTCACCGTCATTTTGGCGTGTATGCTTCGAATCGCGCTTCTGTTGGCGTTTACAACACAGTTGACGAGGCTCGCGCGCTTGTTGAAGCAGTCTCGCACGTTCGCGCCTACTTTGGCGCATAATATTGTTAGCGAGCGAGTTGGAGAGTTAGCGAGTTAGCCAAGCGAATCAGTGAGTTAGGAAGTAGGTAAGGAGTGCGTATGTTTGATATGGGTTTTGGTGCGGGCGCTGGTTTTGGTGCAGGTGATGCGGCTGGTGACGGCTTAGAAAGCATGTATCAAGAAGTAATTTTGGATGCTGCGCGAAATCCGCATGGCAAAACTCATTTCGAAAGCACGGACGCGCTCGCACAAGCGGAATTGCAGGAAGAATCTCAAGAATCTGCTGAAAATACAGAATCTGCAAAATCTCAAGAATCTGCAGAAAATACAAAATCTGCTGAAATTACCTTAAATAATGCTCACGAAAGTTGTGCTGTTACATCTGACGAAAACTCTGCTTTAGGTCAATCGCACCAATTCAATCCAACTTGCGGCGACGAAGTTACCATGCGCGTGGAGCTTTCGCGCAACGCGAATAATGACGAAACGCCAATAGTATCAAGTATTAAGTGGGATGGTCACGGCTGCTCTATTTCTCAAGCAAGTCTTTCAATGATGGTTGATCTAGTTGAAGGAAAATCGGTTGACGAAGCCTTGCGATTAGACTCGCTTTTCCACAAACTTATGGAATCTCGCGGCGCAGGTTTTGAAAACGAAGAGGACGAAGATGCGCTGGAAGATGCAATGGTTTTGCAAGGCGTATCGCGCTACCCAATGCGAATTAAGTGCGCGCTTTTGGCGTGGGAAGGCTTAAAAGACAGCATTGCAAAGGCTATGAAAGAACTATAAAATTTTTATGTAACGTAAAAGCAAGGAATATTATGGCAGAAAATCAATCGGCATCTGAGGTGACGCATGAAACGCATCCTGCGAATTTAAGCGCGAATGACATTGGCCGAGTTACAGAAGATGATATTTTAGACGCTTTACACGATGTTGTGGATCCTGAGCTTGGCATTGACGTGGTTGATTTGGGCTTGGTTTACGGCATTGAAATTGACGAGCTTGGGCGCGCAATTATTACTATGACGCTTACCACTCCTGCATGTCCGTTAACTGAATTGATTGAGGATGAGTGTGCGAATGCGCTCGCAGGCTTGGTGGAAGAGTTTCGTATTGATTGGACGTGGAAGCCGCGTTGGAGCGTTGAAAACATTAATGAGGACGGTCGCGCGCAGCTTGAGGCGCTTGGCTACAATCTCAACAGTTTGCAAGCGAGTTTTGCTGCAGGAATGTACGGTTCTGGCGTAGTTGGCGATGCGTCGATGAGTGCTGGTATTCCGCCAACTGTGTGAGTATTTGGTTTGCGTGCTGTTTTGTTTTGAGAGCAACGTATTGCACAAGTGGGAATTATGGGCGCTGAAATAAAAGCAGTTAGTGCAAGCGGTATCTGTGATATTCGCGAAATAAGTGATGTGCGCAATGATGTGCGCGAAATAAGTGATGTGCGCAAAAATAGTATCCGCGAATATGCTTTGCGCGGAATAACTGACGTTGTTTTCGACTTGCAATTGCTTGTAGATTGGGATGCGCGCCGCACTCTGGCTGCAGATTATCCGGATTTTATTGGGGAAGTGCTCTTTAGTTTCGAGCCGGAATGGGGTTTTGAGTTTCACGAGTCATTGCGCGAGGCTGGGTGGAGCTGCAAGCAGGCTTTGGATTCGTTTGATGAGCATCACGGGCCGGCAGTTACATGGCTGTATCGCTTGTATTTTGAGCGTTTCGAGCGCGGTTTCGCCGGCGAGCGCGCGGATGCTTCGGCTGTGGCGCGCGAGTTGATTGCGAGCGGCGTGCGCGTGTGGGCGCTTGGTAACGCTTCTTGCGATTGGCTAAACTGTGCACGCAAAACTTGCCCAATACTCGGCGAGCTTAACGGCGTTTGTGCATCTTACGAATCGCATTTGCGCAAACCCGACGTAATGCTTTACCGCGCGTTTTTGCAACAAACCGGTCTTTCCGCTGCTTCCGCGCTTTTTCTCGAAAGTGACTCTCGCGCAGCTTCTGCAGCGTCGTTGCTTTATTCTTAATCTGCGTCCTAATCGGCATTTTAATCTGCGCGCATTCTGCTGAATCTAAATTATCGCTATGAGTCTGTAGCTAACTTTTTACTTGTATTCGTGCGTTATTTATATAATAATAAAGCACAAAAGCAAGTTTTTTAATAAGCTTTTGTTATTCGTAAGATGGTTTTTAATAGGTTGGTATGTGATGGTAAAAGTAACAGCAAATCAAAAGATAACAAATATTAGTGCGATTAAAGGAATAGTTAAGAAAAATAACGGTATCATCACAGCAAAAGAAGTTTCTTCCGCAGGAATTGACTCTTGGTATCTAACTAGCATGGTCAAAAATAATGATTTGGAAAGAATTGCGCGCGGTGTGTATTTTGATAGCAATTCAAATAATTATGATGAACTTTATTTTTTCCAACTTCGCAATAAAGCTTGCATATATTCTTACCAAACTGCCTTGTATTTGCATAATCTTACAGATCGCATGCCGTTTATAAACGAAGTTACGGTATGTCAGGGTTATAACACATGGCGTATAAAAAATGATGTTGAAGTGCATCAAATTAGGAAAGAATGGTATAAAATTGGCGTTACAAGGGTGCGTACAATTATTGGTAATTATGTGATGTCTTGTGATATGGAGCGCACTATTTGCGATTTGGTTAGAAATCGTAGGCGTCAGGATTCAGAGATATTTGGTAAGGCTTTGCGTGCGTATGTGAGGAATCCTAATAAAAACGTACATAGATTGCGCGAATATGCCAAACAATTTGGTATTCTTCGGCAAGTTGACGATATTTTGGAGATTCTCGATGAATAACAGTAGTAATAAAAGTACTGCAATTAGAGATAGCGTTACGCAGCGTTTGCGTAACAAGTCGCAAGAACTTAGCTTAGATTACAACACTTTGTTAAGTAGATATTTCTTTGATGAGTTTTTGAAGTTGCTTGCAAAAAGTGAGTATAAAAATAATTTCGTCTTGAAAGGCGGAATGCTTCTGAGTTTTGTGCTTGGAATTGATAATAGATCAACCAAAGACATTGATTTTTTGATTAATGGTTTGAAAATGGAGGATTCTTATTTATTTAATGTTATTAAAAGTGTTACAACTTATGATGAAAACCATGATGGTATGTGGTTTGAAATCAACGACTCTACCGATTCTATTAGGCCTGAAGATGAATATGGTGGATATCGTTTTCATATAATCGGTCATTTAGATAAAATTAGGTTTCCTTTTTCGGTTGATATAGCTACTGGAGATCCAATGTATCCAGAAGTTAAAGTGGGAAAATATTCTACTGTTCTCGGAGACGATATAGATTTGCAAATGTATCCACTTGAATCAGTATTGGCTGAAAAATTGCAAACTATTCTCTCTAAGGCAGAAAGTAATACAAGAAGTAAAGACTTTTATGATATTTACGCAATTATGAACTCGCTGAATGCGTCTAATAACGGGAATTGTGGAGTTGCTATTGCGTATTTAACTGATTGTGAGTTTGTGAATCAAATTAATGAAAGTATTGATTTTAGTGTATTAAAAGTTGCCATGTCGCTTACTTGCAAACATAGGAATACGTATTTTTCAAAAGTAAAAGCACGTGAAATACTTGAATACATCTCATGTGATAGTGCTGTAATCGATAGATGGAATAGATATGCTAAGAAGCATCAGTACGCGAAAAGTGTAAATTTTGAGGATGTTATTTCCTCTATCTTAAAATTAATAAATCTTATGCTTGATTAGGTTTTAGCTTTGATTTTTGTAACTTGTAATTGTGCGTTATTTATGAAAATATAACGCACAAAAGCAAGTTTTTTATAAGCAAGATAGTTAGCAAGTGTTAAGTCATGCAATCGGAGACACTCGTGCAGTATGGAATCTGCACCAGTGTCTTAAAACTGCCGATTAGGGACACTAGCGCAGTATGGAATCTGCACGCGTGTCCGAAGAACGCAATTAAGAGGCTCTAGCGCAGAAATCGTACTGCACGCGTGTCTGAAAACAGACAGAATCAGCACTGCCTTCGTTATTAGAAACGAAGGCAGACCTCGCTTGCGTTGAAAGTCCACTGGACTTTCAACCCTAAGCAAGCTCGGCCGCTTCGAGCGAATCGTATCCATACATGTGCACAGTATTCGCAATAATCATTTGCGTAAGATTTAGATTTTCCGCGCGCAAGTTATGTACAAAACGCTGGTATTTAGCGAAAGTTGCGTCAGAATACGTGCTTAATTCGCCTCGCAAATACGTTTCAAAAGACGTATTTTCTGCTGTATCCTCGCTAGTTTTAAGTACGCGCATCGCAAAACCCAAATTCGGGTAGCGCTCGCGAAAATCCGCAGCCCACTCAACTTGCGTTAAAATAATCTGCTCCTGCGCGCTTTTTCTAGGCTCCAAAATCGGCTTAATATAAGGCTTAATCGTGCGCTCAAAAATTTCCGGCGCAGTAGACTCCATCATTCGCGCATACTTTTCCGTAATCAAATTGCCGCCGTCGCTGTTTGCACGCTCAAGATCCTGCTTATAAGACTCCTGCAAATCCAGCGGCCACGCCAAAAACTGACTCATGCGCATAATGCGAAAAGTTGGCCAGTTTCCTTGGCAATTCGCGCGTCCGCCTTCGTTTTCTGTAAGCTGGAACTGATCCCACTCGAGTTGGGTGATTTCTTCCGCAAGTTTTTGCGTTTTCGGCTTTTCTGCTTTCGGATTTTGCGTTTTCGTATTTTCTTCTTCCGTATTTTGCGCTTTTTGATTTACTGATAAATCGCACATCATAAGCTCCTCAAACATGCTGCGCGCGAGTGAATATGCGCTTCAATGTACGGCCGCTGCCATTCCAAAAAAGTTTCGTCGCAATCGCTTAAGCCTTGATATTGCAACTCTCGCACAATATCCTCGCAAATGCTGTCAATTATTTGCGTAACTTGCTTTTGCGCAAGTCCAGCTCCTTTGCCGCCTTCGCCAAAACCGTCTCCGCCGGAACCGTCGCCACCAAAGCATGCAGCGGAAGAAAGTCGCATTACCGACTCAAGTTTGCTGCATACTTCCGGAAGCCTAGATGCCATGCGATTGCTGAGCTTGCGCAATGCTGCAAACTGCCACTTGTAGTAAGGCAAGTAGCCTGCGGTTACAGGATTGTTGAGCAGAAAAACGAGTGAAGCGGTCGCGCGCACGAATTCGTTGATAGAAAGCCATGCTGCGGAAGCGTCTTTTCGCGCGATCATGCGTGGGAAATTGTATTGGCCGGCTTGCGAAATCATGCCAAGTCTTCTGGAGATTAGTGAGATTCGCACGTCGTCCGGCATGAGTTTGAAGCTTTGGCGCGCTTTTGAGAACTCGCCAAGAGGATCCGCGAAAATTTTGCCATTCGTCGCTGCTGCAAGCGTTGACTCGCTTAATGATAGCCATAAGTGCGGCTCGTTTTGGCTTGGAGCAGTGGGGAAGCTGGTTAGATTTTCGAAAAATTCGCTTATGTGAAATACTCCGACGCGTTTGCTGATTTCGCATGATTTTGCGCGCGGCGTTTCTTTGCGGGATCCAAAACCGGCGTATCTCTGCGGAAGTGCGTCGTAAGCGTTTTGCAAATCCGCGCCGATTTCCGCGTAATCTTCGTCAGTAAGCCACAAGCAGAAGCCTGGTCCAAAATCGTGATCGCGCGAAATCTTGTCGTCAAAACCGTAACATTCCGAGCCGTGACCAACTAATCCGGCTGCAATGCGATTTTTGTATTTCGCGAATTTTGGCTGATCGAGTAGTGCTTTTCCGTAAGTTTGCCAATATGATTGCGCTAATTGCATGCCGGTTTTTATGTTTTGAGTTGCTGGGTTATTGTTTGCTGCGTGTTGGGTTTCTGTTTGTTGGGTTGCTGATTCTTGAATTTCTATAGATTCTTCCGTAACTTTTTCTGCCAACTCGCGCGTCTGCTGCAAATTTTCCGACGTAATCGCGTAAGATTCGCTATCTTTTCCGTAGCATCTTGCAATCAAATCAAGCGCTTTACTATAACTTTCCTCCGCCTGAGCGTACTCGCCGCGCGCGCACTGCACTTGCGCAAAACCAGCCAAAGCAGAAGCGTAATGCGGCTGATTTTCGTTATTTCCTGCGATGTACATGCGAACGCTGATCGAAGCATGTTCAAAAGCAGAGTCAAGAGTTGCGGATTTGCTGTTCGGGCTGGTGTTAGGATGCGAGCACTCCTTCGTGCACTCCTTCGTGCACTCCTTCGTACACTCCTGCAAAATCGCAAGCGCAAGATTCGTGTGCGTGGCTGCAATATCGATATCGCGCTCAGGATCAGTGCTCGTATTTTGCAAAATTTCAAGCGCCTGATTGAGCTCCTCAATTGCATCATGCGTGCGACCGGTTTCGCTGTAAAGCATCGAAAGATTGTTGTGAAGCGCGGCAAGCTTGCGATTTTTGGCACCAAGAGTCGTTGCGGATTCGTTAAGAGCCTGAGTGTAAATTTTTTCTGCGCGATTGTAGTCGCCAGCCGCGCGGAGGCTAGTAGCAGCGTTAATTAGCGTGGTTGTGCCAGCTTCGGTGCCAGCTAGTTGCATTTTGTTTGCAAGATTTAGAGCGCGATTGATGATTGGCTGATTTTTTGCGTGTTCTCCGCGCGAACGGTAAAAGCCCATGAGTTCGTTGAGAATAGACAGTTGCAGGGGATTGGTTTGCGCGATTCCGGAATTTACCTGCGTTTCGGCAAGTTTTCGCAAAAGATACGTTTCGATCGTGTCTGCACTTGCGTGATTCGCGAACATTTCGTCAAGCTCGTTATAAAATTGCGCAGCGTCCTCCATCAAAGCCCCCTTGCTATTGCGCTTGTTCACAATCAATCGACTTCAACTTTACAGCCATGTAAAGAAACTGCCGCTTTCACGCCAAATTGCGGCAGAAACTTTACGAGAGTGTAAAGAAAAGGTCGGTTACGCGCGAAAAAACGGCAGAAACTTTACGCACGTGTAAAGAAACTGCCGTTTTCACGTCTTAATCCGGCAGAAACTTTACAGCCGTGTATAGGAAATGTCGAAATTGCGTGTGCGTGTGCGTGTGCGTTGAGGGGGGGCATAATGCCAAAAATCAAAAGTCGGGCTGGCGGGATTTGAACCCGCGGCCTCTTCGTCCCGAACGAAGCGCGCTACCAAACTGCGCTACAGCCCGATGCTGAAACTCGCGAAACGTATGCGCATAAAAGTTCCAACAACGTCCGTAATGTTACAGGTTGGCTAATACAAATTATTGTAAAGCGTGTGCAAGTCGCGCAAAGCAAGCCGCGCAAAGTAAGTCTCGCGCAAGCATATTGCGTACAAGCTGCGGAATCCCTTCGTAAACATATTACAAATTATCGCTACAGCTTTTGTGTAAACATATTACAAATTAGCACTGCAAGCCGCGTACAAAACCTGTATTACCTACTGGCTACAATTAGCGTTTATGACTGACACCAATACTGCAATGTCTGCAGCGCAAAATGCCGCAGAATCTGCCGCTAAAAATGCAGCAGAAAACGAAGCAACAGATACCGTCAATGAAATTGACACTGTTGAACATGCCGAAATGTTACTCGCTCAAGACGAGGCAATCGCCAAGCGCGTAAACGAAGGCGCAAGCCTGGATGAAGCAATCGACCCAAGCAATAAAGAATTTGGTCCACAAGCTCATCCTGAGCAGGTACAGATGCGCGTTGCTAAGCGCGCAATGATGCTTAAGGAGGGCGTGCAGCCTTATCCTGTGCATCTTAACGTTACTGATACTATCGAGCAGGTTCGTAAGCAGTTCGATGGCAAGCTTGAAGCTGGCGAAGAAACCGATACCGAGGTTGGTATTGCAGGTCGCGTGCTTTTCTTGCGTAACGCTGGCGGCTTGTGCTTCGTTAAGCTTTCTGCCGGTGACGGTACTACGATTCAGGCGATGGTTTCTAAGAAGGAAATTGGCGAAGAATCCATTAAAAGCTTCAAGCAGATGGTGGATTTGGGAGATCACTTGTACGTGCGCGGTCGCGTGATTTCTTCCAAGACCGGCGAGCTTTCCGTATTCGCAACCGAGTGGGCGATTGCAGCTAAGGCTTTGCAGCCGCTTCCAGCTTTGCACAAGGAATTAAGCGACGACACTCGTACGCGCAAGCCTTATATTGGCATGATTGCGGACGAGAAGATTCGCGATATGGTTCGCAGGCGTTCGCGCGCTGTGGCTTCGCTTCGCCGCACTTTCGAAACCCACGACTTCTTGGAAGTCGAAACTCCAATGTTGCAAACGGTTCACGGTGGCGCTGCTGCTCGTCCGTTCACAACTCACATGAACGCTTTCGACATTGACCTTTACTTGCGCATTGCGCCTGAACTTTTCTTGAAGCGCTGCTTGGTTGGTGGCATCGACCGCGTGTTCGAAATCAACCGCGATTTTAGAAACGAAGGCGTGGACGCAACTCACGCTCCAGAGTTTACAATGCTTGAGGCTTACCAGGCTTACGGCACTTACGATACGATTGGCGATCTTACTAAGGAGCTGATTCAGAAGGCTGCTATTGACGCTTTCGGTTCCACTAAAGTGACTTTGCTTAATGGCGAAGAGTACGATTTTGGCGGCGAGTGGAAGCAGATTACCATGTACGGCTCGCTTTCTGAGGCTTTAGGTGAGGAGATTACTCCGGAAACTTCCGTTGAGCATTTGGGCGCGATTGCGGACAAGCTTGGAGTTGAGCGCGACGAAGTTGAGAATCACGGCAAGTTGGTTGAGCACTTGTGGGAGCACTTCTACGAGGATAAGCTTTACGCGCCAACGTTTGTGCGCGACTTCCCAGTGGAGACCAGCCCGCTTGTTAAGGGTCACCGCACTAAGCCTGGAATGGTTGAAAAGTGGGATTTGTACGTGCGCGGCTTTGAGCTTGCAACCGGCTACTCCGAGCTTAACGATCCTGTTGTGCAGCGCGAGCGCTTTGTTGCTCAAGCTAAGGATGCTTTGGCTGGAGACGTTGAGGCAATGGATATTGACGAGGACTTCATTGAGGCTCTCGGCGTCGGCATGCCTCCTGCTGGCGGCATGGGAATGGGTATTGATCGCTTGCTGATCGCTCTTACGGGCGCAACTATTCGCGAGACGATTACGTTCCCACTCGTGAAGCCACTTCGCTAGTTGACTCAAAGTCAAAGTTAATGTGTGTAGTCGTACGAAACGAATAGACTAGGTAATTATGACATACAAATTAGTATTGCTCCGACATGGTCAGAGCGCATGGAATAAGACCAATCAGTTCACTGGTTGGGTTGATGTACCGCTGACTGAGCAGGGTGTTGAGGAAGCTAAGCATGGTGGCGAGCTTCTTAAAGAGAAGAACGTTCTTCCAGACATCGTGTTCACTTCTTTGCTTCGTCGCGCTATCAACACCGCGAATTACGCGCTTGATGCAGCCGACCGCCTTTGGATTCCAGTTCGTCGCAGCTGGCGTTTGAACGAGCGTCACTATGGTGCTTTGCAAGGTAAGAACAAGTCTGAGATTCGTCAGGAATATGGCGATGAGAAGTTCATGATTTGGCGTCGTTCTTACGCAACTCCACCTCCTGAGATCGATCCAAACGATGAGTATTCTCAGACGAATGATCCTCGTTACGCAGGTGATCCAGTTCCAGAAACTGAAGCTTTGGCAAACGTTGTGACTCGCGTAACTCCTTACTGGGAGTCGGATATTATTCCAGAGCTTAAGTCCGGCAAGACTGTAATGATTGCTGCTCACGGCAACAGCTTGCGCGCAATCGTTAAGATGCTCGACGGTTTGAGCGAGGAAGAGATTTCCAAGGTGAACATTCCAACCGCTATTCCTCTGCTTTACGAGTTGGATGAGAACTTCAAGCCAATCAAGCCTCGCGGTGAGTATTTGGATCCAGAAGCTGCTGCTGCCGGTGCTGCCGCTGTGGCTGCTCAGGGTCAGAAGTGAGATTCTAATTCGCTGGCTTTGGTTTGCTTAAGTTAGCTTTTAAAATAAAAGTAGGTTTGCAATTAATTTGCAGACCTACTTTTTTAATCAACTACTTTCGCTACTTAATCCATGCGCTTTACGCTACAACCGTGTCTTTATCTGGCTCCGGCTTCTTGGACGGATCGAATCCGGAAACAATAAACACAATTTGCCTTGCGACGGCAACGCAATGATCCCCAATTCGCTCAATAAAGCGGCTAAGCAGAACGACATCAATCAACTGCCTGCGCGTACCCTTCCAATTTTCGCCTTCTACCAGCTCAAAAATCTTCTCGTGCAATTTGTCGAGCGCATCGTCGCCAGCAATAATAGTTTCCGCCATTTGCACATCGCGATTTGCAACCATAGTTGTTAAGCGGCCTGACAGTTCGCGCAAGAAATCAACCATTGCAACAATAGTTTCGCGTCCTTCTTGCGCAATAGCAGATTCAGGCCAGGTTCGTCTAGTAATTTGAGCGATATGACTTGTTAAATCTCCCATGCGTTCAAACGTTGCAGCTAATCGCATTGTAGCTACAACTTCGCGCAAGTCCGTTGCAACTGGGTTTTGGCGCGCAAGCAAAGTCAAGCATTGGTCAATAGTGCTTGCTTCTAAGGCGTCTAAGTCTGCGTCTTTATCGATAACAGTTTGAGCAGCTTCCAAATCCGCGTTTAAAAGCGCGCTTCCAGCATCGTTCATAGCTTTTGCTACAAGTTCTGCCATGCGTTCGAGGTTTGAAGCAATCGCCTTCATTTCTTCGTTGAAAATTACTCGCATGGTGCGTCCTTTCTCAGTGCTGTGAGTTTATTCGAACGCCTAGTTTGCACATCGCTATAAGTCAGGCATCCTATGTAATTATAGACGACGCTGGTAACGAAGCGACCGAAACTTTACAGCGGTGTAAAGAAACTGCCGTTTTTTCGCGCGCAAACGACCTTTTCTTTACACGAGCGTAAAGTTTCTGCCGTTTTCTCGCTTTAATCCGACCGAAACTTTACAGCGGTGTAAAGTTTCTGTCGTTTTTTGGCGCGTAGCCGACCTTTACTTTACAGCCGTGTAAAGTTTATGCCGCTTTTTAGTTGCATAGTTACAAAAGCGCGCAAAGTATGAGATTATAGGAGTATGCCTCAAGGTTCTTCTGCGGTTGTGATCGTTGTATTTGTTGCTTTCGGCGTGCTTGCGTTGTGCGTTGTGCTTTCGTTGTGTGTGTTGATGTCGGATTGGTTTTCTACAGTTTTGCGTCTTTTTAAGCGAGCGTTTAATTATATTCGTGGCGCAAAGTATGGCGCAAAGTATGGCGAAACCGACGACATAACCGACGACATCAGCGACAACCCAAGCGACAACGCAAGTGATGACATCAGCGACGACGCGTCCCAAGTTTTGGCAATGCTCGACATGCCAACTGTTGTAATTGATGCCAACAATGACGTAATTCGCGCAAGCTCCGAGGCTTATTTGCTGGGTGTCGTTAGCGATGATTCGTTATGCCAGCCTCGCGTTCTTCAAGCTGTTAATTCCGTGCGAGCTTCTGGCGGATTCGAGCGCTTCTCTTTGGTTACTTCGACCCCTGAGCGTTATGTGTCAATAACTGCAAATCCTCAAGAGTCAACCACTGTTTCGCGCCCTAATTGGCTTACTGTTACGGCTGGAAGCATTGGAGGCGGTATCGTAGTTGTAATTATTGAGGATACGAGTGCAGCTCACCGTTTTGCGCAAACTCGCGATGACTTTATTTCCAACGTTTCTGAGCAGTTAATGCAATCTACTCGCAACTTAACTCAGCTTACGAAAGTTTTGCAAAACGAACAGGTATCTGCGCAAAAAATTAAAGATATTGCGCAAATTGCCGGTAAATCTTCTAAGAAACTTGAGCACATGCTTGAAGATTTGTTGTGGCTGGTTCGCGCTCAAAATCCTATTGACCTAGATTCTGCGCAAGTATTTTCTTTGAATGATGTTTTGTCGTATGTGCAAAATCAAGTTGCTGCGTTTGCTAAGGATTGTTGCGTACGTGTTGTGTCAAAAGTCGATTCGCGCTTATGCGTGCGCGGTGAAATTTCGCAAATTCAAGCTGCAGTACGGAAATTAGTTGAGAATGCAATTACGTATTCTCCAAAAAATTCTACGGTTTCGCTATCTGCGTCGCTATCTACAGATGGTCAATACGTTGTGATCCGTGTTGTAGATCGCGGAGTTGGCATTGATTTGCAAGATCAGTCGCGAATTTTTGAACGATTCTATCGTGCGAATAATCAAAATAGTCAAAGCCAGGATGGCGTTGGTTTAGGGCTTGCAATTGCTAAGCATGTGGCACTTACGCACCACGGAAATATTACGCTTTGGAGTATGCCGGGGCAGGGTACTACCGTAAGTTTTGCGCTACCGATTGCAAGTAAATAAGCAGCAGGTAAGTAAGTAGCAAGTAGCAAGTAAATAATTCAGCAGGTAAGTAAGTAGTAAGTAGCAAGTTAGCAAATCAGCAAATCAGCAATAAACTATTTTCCTAAGCGCCTGTAGTCCCATCGGTCAAAATGTTCCCAAATTAATAGCAGAATGCCAATAATTGTTCCCGATGCGCAAAACAACACAGGAAACCAAGTCGTAATATGCAATAACGCAACGATAAGCGCAATTATTGTTGCGACTAACCACGCAATCGTTCCTATAGAAAAAACCTTTCGCAAATCAACGCGCAGCGGTTTTGGTGCTGCTTTTCGTGCATCAGGATTAACTATAGGTGCAAATTTCATACTTCCAACCATACAACTTACCGAAGTCTAAGTGTGACAATGGCAGCTTAAGCGCGAAAATTAGCGGATTTAGGCTGTATGTGTTTCTTACATCCTAACCACGTTGTAACCTTTCACATAGAAGATTGAAAGAAAGTCAGTTGGGGGTGTAGCGTTTGTGCGCTGCGTTCCACGTTTAACGTAAGAAAGTGATTAGTATGAGACATGCTGCACATGGTGCCACAAAAGCAAAGAGGCGTGGTGATTCGCCGCTTTCGCTGTTTGTAGCTCAGCATGGAGCGCATGGTGTTCATGGTGCGCATAGTGTGCGCGGTATGCGTTCTGTTCAAGCTAATCGTGTTAGTGAGCGTTTGGCTGCGGTTGCTACTAGCAATGGTGCTGTTGTAGAACTTCCGGAAGCTGTTTCTGAGCGTTTGCAGGAGCTTGTTCCTCAAAGCAGACGTGCGCTTAGGTTGTCTAAACTTGCTAATGAGCGTCGTCGCAATTTAATACTTTCGGCTTCTCTTGTTGCAATGGTTGGTACTGTTGCAGCTACTATGGCTTTAACTAAGGTTAATAGTTTTGATGCTCGCGCTTCTGAATTTGAGCCGTCTATGACTGCAGTTGGCGACGCATCTTCAACTGTTTCGCGTTCTAGCCAGCGCGAGTCGCTTGATCCTATGGCGACTATTAATAACGCTGTTGACTCTATTGAGAATGCTGCTAAAAAATCGCATACGGACTCTGCTGATGCTGCAAATAGCGCGAATGAAAATAGTCCTGCTCGCTCGGATTCGAAGCATGAAAACTTAGCCAATAAGGTTGCTAATTCAGTACAACCTGGCACTTTTTCTACTGTATCTTCAAAGTCTGATTCGTGGAATTTAGGTTCTGATTCAGGCTTTAATATTGCGGAAATGTCGCGTTCTGCTGCGAATAATCCTAAAGTTGCTTTGTTGATGGATAAAGACTTTGACGTTTTGCCGAAGGGCTTTAATCCAAATCACGCAACTGGGGATACCGGTAACGCGTATGAGTTCAGCCAATGCACGTGGTGGGTGTATATTCGCCGCCATCAGTTAGGTTTGCCTGTTGGCTCGCATTTTGGCAACGGAAATATGTGGGCTGATTCTGCGCGCAGTCTTGGCTATTGGGTAGATAATTCCGCTCGTCACGTTGGCGATATTATGGTGTTCCGTTCAGGTCAGGCTGGTTCTGATCCGTTCTACGGGCACGTTGCAGTTGTTGAAAAAATTAATTCAGACGGTTCTATTGAAACTTCTGAATGTGGCGCTTCTTACCAAGGACGAACTTTCTCGCGCAAGTTTGACGCTAAGGAAGTTTCTCAATATCAGTTTATTCATTACTAAAGCTGCATTGCTGAAGCTGAATTATCAAAGCGTATTACTGAAGCTGCATTACTAAAGCTAATTATCAAGGCGCATTACTGAAGCTTTGTTACTAAAGCTGCTTTGTTTGTTACTAAAATCAGTTTGTTTACTACTGGCGTTGCTAATTTCTTTCGTATGTAATACCCCGATGATATACTGCAAAAAGTATGCTAAAACAAAGTAGAATTTTCTCAGTTTTTGTATCAGCTGTCGCAGCAGCTTCAATGCTTACTGTTATGGCGCCATTCGCCATGGCAGAGTCTTCGCATGAGCTTTCCGAGTCAGCTGTCACTTCTACGCGCGCATTTCCAAAGGTGACGAATGTGCGTCGCGATATTTTAACTGAATCCACTTCTACTGATGTCGATGCAAATTCTCATTGGGGTGGCATAGAAAGCTTGAATGTGCCTCAAACTAAGACTCCTAGCGAACAAGCTGCTGAAGTGGCACGCCGTGCTTTTGCTGGAAATGCTGCTGCAAGCCGTTCTGGTTTCCGCAGTGGTGTTGAGCAGGTTCCTCTTGCTTCTGTAGTTCCTCCTGACGATAAGTCTGTTGCTTCTCTTTTGAATTTTGCTACTCAATTCTTAGGCAAAGTACCGTATCGCAGCGGTGGCAATACTCCTGCTGGATGGGATTGCTCTGGTTTTGTGCAGTATGTTTTTGCTAGTGTTGGTGTTTCTTTGCCTCGTACTTCTGGAGCGCAGGCGACTGTCGGAACTCCAATCCCAAGTTTGGCTCAAGCGCAGCCTGGAGACATTATCGCGAATGCGCAGCATGCTTCTATTTATGTTGGTAACGGCATGGTAATTAATTCGCAGCTTGCTGGCACTAAGTACGATCCTATCCGCTACGTGTTCCCAGGCTCATACTCTATTCGTCGCGTTCTGTAGTTTCTGTAGTTTCTGTAGCTTCTGTGGCTTCTGTAGTCATATATCGCAAAACTGCCAACACTCAATCTAAAATTACGCTACAATAGTATTTACAAGTTGTGCGCGAGTGACGCTGCTGTCGCGAGTGCAAGTATGAGGAGGTTGGCAATGATCCCAGAAAAAGCTGTATTGGTTGGAGTTGACGGCTCACACGCGAGCTATAAAGCGGTTTGGTGGGCTGCAAATTACGCAAAGCATGCTGGGTTGCAATTGCAAATTGTTTGCGCTTATTCGTTGCCAAGTTATGCTGCTGTTTCTTTTGATGCCACTTACACTGCGATTGGTGACGATAATGCAGCTCATCACGATGCGCAAGAAATTCTATCTAAAGCAAAAGCTGTTGCTCTTGAGCAGGGTGTTGACGCGACTACGCTAATTGTTACGGGCGATCCTTCTTCGGTTTTCGTGGAGCTTTCTCGTAACTATCAGCTTATTGTGATTGGTAATCGTGGCAAAGGTGGCTTGGCAGAGCGTTTGCTCGGCACAACTAGTTCTTCGCTTCCAGCTTATGCGTATTGCCCAATTGTGGTTGTGCCTTACACTGACGATGACGGTCAGCGTATTCACTTGAATAACACGATTACGCGTGTGGCTGTTGGTTCTGACGAGTCAAAGTGGGGACTTAAAGCTCTTGAAATTGCGGCTGATTTGGCGGATAGCTGGCATGCTGAGCTTGATGTTATTTCCGCAGTGCCAAGAGTGCAAGGTGCTGAGGGTGATACCGCTGTTATGGGCTCGTATATGGAGGATCTTGAGGAGCGCGTGAAGCCAATTTTGCAGCGTTTGCCGGATTTGCAAATTCATCGAACTGTTGTGCCTGGTTCTGCTGTTGAAGCTTTGACTCAAGCTAGTTTGAATCATGATCTTGTGGTTGTTGGTTCTCGCGGTCGCGGTGGCTTTACCGGTTTGCTGCTTGGCTCGATTAGTCAGGGATTGTTGCAGCATTCTTCGAGGCCTGTGTACGTTGTGCCGCGCAAGTATGTGGAATTTAGTGCAGCTCAGGTTGCGGCAGCGCAAAAGCAGCATTCTGAAGCGTCTATTGACGATATTTCCGGAGTGCATGAGGTTGATGTGCCGAAGGCTGGTAAAGAAGCTGCTAAGGAGATTGAGCAAACAATCGATCCGCTGCGATAACGCTACGTCTGCCTGGGATAACGCTCGCGTTGCTGCGCTTGCTGTGCTGCGCTCAAGCATGTCGTCGCGCGCGCAGTCGCTCATCCGCACTAGTAACGAAAAACGGCAGAAACTGTGCGCGTGTGTAAAATAAAGGTCGTCTACGCACTAAAAAACGACCAAAACTGTGCAGCCGTGTACAGTTTATGCCGCGAGCGCAAGAAAATCCGACCAAAACTTTGCAACGGTGTAAAGGAAAAGTCGTTTGCACGCTAAAAAACGACCAAAACTGTGCAGCCGTGTACAGTTTATGCCGCGAGCGCAAGAAAATCCGACAGAAACTGTGCAGCCGTGTAAAGTTTATGCCGCGAGCGCAAGAAAATCCGACCAAAACTTTACAACGGTGTAAAGGAAAAGTCGTTTGCACGCTAAAAAACGACCAAAACTTTACAGCTGTGTACAGTTTATGCCGTCTACGCGTTGTGCTGAGCTCAAGCACGTCGTCGTGCCAGCGTTTGGAGCGCGCAAGTCATCTAGTTTTGCGGCTCTTGCGGCTCTTTCGTCTCTTGCGACTTCGCTTCAGTATTCTCGCGCTTTTTCAGCATAAAACGCGCGCGCCTGGCATCTCGCTTAGCTTTCTTTTCAGCGAGCTTTTCCTTGTTCATCTCAATTGCGCGCTTGTAAATCTTAAGCAGCTCAAGCGCTTGGCTCTTAAAATCGTTATTCTTCGAATACTCGAGCACGTTCGCCTTAAGCTGAGCCTGCTCAGCCTCACTCATATTCAAAACTTTACTAAAAACAGCCTTAAAATCTTCCTTAGTATCCCACTGATACCCGTTTTGACCGCTAATAATCTGCTTCTCATTCGGCACATCATGCTTTACAAGCGCAAACAGACCGGAAGCCATTGCCTCTAACATCGAAAGTGAGTGCATTTCGGAAAGTGAAGCGGTTGTGTAGTAGTCCATTGCGTGCAAATACTTTGGAATTTCCGTGTGAGCAATAGGTCCAAGCAAGCAAATTCTGTCGTCAAAACCATTATCTGCCACGCGCTTGCGCAACGATTCCAAATCAGGACCGCCGCCAATAACAAATAAGCGCGCCTTTTCGCGAGGAAAATCGCAATACATAAAGTTGTCAATTAATTCTGAAATATTTTTTTCAGCGCCGATTCTACCAACGAAAACAAACAGCTTAGTAGAGTCAGAAACGCCATATTTTTCGCGGAAAGCTTTGCGGAATGCAAGTCGCTCAGGCGTTGGTAGGAACTTTTTATATTCCACAGCGTTATTCAGCACAATCACTTTTTTATCAACCTTTTGACGGTCAATATATGCCTGTGCTTTAGGAGACATGCTCGTAATAATTGTGGCATTTTTCGAGAATCGCATAAAATATTTCGCCGAAATATTGCGAGAGAACTCAGTAAAATGCTTTAAGCCAATGTAAAACAGGAATTTATCGTATTCTGTGTGAAGCGTGTAAATAACGGGAATGTGCTCTTTTTTTGCTACTTCCAAGCCGATTTCGCCAATGCCAAATTCGTTTTGAATATGAATAACATCCGGCTTAAATTTAAGAGGAAGTTGCTTTCGCATGTGACCAATCGGAAGCGCAACGCGGTATTTGTAAAGCTTTTTAAGCAATATTCCCGGAACGTAAACAACTCCATCTTCAAGCTTGGTTTTGCGCTGTTTTTCGGAGCCGACCGTGACTACTAGCACTTCATGCCCAAGCTCTTCATACATCTTTTTGAGCATGTAAGACTGTGTTGCGACGCCATTTATGTACGGTGGATACGTTTCGGTAAAAATAGCGATTTTCAAAGTTTCCTCCGGTTGCATACATGCATGCGTAGCGTCATTATTGCGCAAATATCTTGTGTACTCAATTGTGCCACACGTGGTGAATTTTAGTGTGATTTTAGTGTGATTTTAGTGCAAGTTTAGTGCAATTTTAGTGCAAGTTTAGTGCGATTTTTCGCGACTTTTGGCTTATTCTAGCTGCGAACCGTAACGTTTACGCTAACTTGCGCGCCTTTTTCGAGAGTATGTTTAACAGTACAACCCCTGGAAATGTGGCGTTCCATGCGCTCTTTTAGTGCGGACACATCTTCCTGGCTGAGTGCAGGTTTTGCGCAAGTTGCGTCAAGAGTGACGTCTTCTTGAAAACGCAAGTACGTGCCTTCTTCCGCGTCGTACGTGCCGTTTACTACAACTCGCGCTCCAGCGCCCTCGCCAATAGCGTGTTCTGCAGCGTACTGGCTGCTAAGAGCTGTGCAACCAGCTAAAGCGATTTGCATTAATTCAACTGGGTTGAACATGCCTTCGCCGTGACCAAACTTCAAGCTCACACCGTCGTCGCTGTGTGCTTCCCAAGTGCCGTCCTCATTGCGCTCTACCCATAATCTTCTAGACATTTTTGCTCCTTTGCTGTAGTCGTATTTGTTCATGTTATCGTAAGGATTGTAACTTTGCGCTCGATTGTCGCGCTTACAGGTCGTGTAAGTAAACAAAGTCGGGGAGGTGTTCTTGGTTTTGTGGATTTACAGGTCGTGTAAGTAAACAAAGTTGGGGAGGTGTTCTTGGTTTTGTGGATTTACAGGTCGTGTAAGTAAACAAAGTTGGGGAGGTGTTCTTGGTTTTGTGGATTTAGGTACCAGATAGGTAAACAAAGTCGGGGACGTGTTCTTGGTTTTGTGGACTTAGAGGTCGTGTAAGTAAACAAAGTCGGGGAAGATTTTACGCTACGTAACGCTCAATCGTTGAAGCTAGCGTTTTGCGTGGTAAGCATATGGTTTTACGAGCGCGATTCTTTAAATTTATTAGCGCTTTGTTAACATGGCAGCATGGCTTTAACAGAAGAAGAACTTGCCGCAATTCGCGCGCGCGTACCACAAAAACCGCTTTCCAGCATCCCAACTCCTTACGAGGATTTAGTGCGAAAAATCCTTACGGAAGGCACTTTAAAATCTGATCGCACAGGCACTGGCACAATCTCGCTTTTTGGTCAGCAAATCCGCTTCGACATTAGCAAATATTTCCCGCTTATCACCACGAAAACCGTGTTTTTCAAAGGACTTGCGTACGAGTTGCTTTGGTTCCTTAAGGGTTCGAGTAACGTGCGTTGGTTGCAGGAAAATGGCGTTCACATCTGGGACGAGTGGGCGGATGAAAATGGCGATTTGGGCCCTGTTTACGGCGTGCAATGGAGGAGTTGGCCGGCGCCGACCGCGGAAAATCCAAATCGCACAATCGATCAAATCGCAAACGTTCTGGATCTTATGAAGAATCACCCAGATTCTCGTCGCATGATTGTTAGCGCTTGGAATCCTGCGGAAGTTGAACATATGGCGTTGCCGCCTTGCCACTCGCTTTTCCAGTTCTACGTTGCCGACGGCAAGCTCTCGTGCCAGCTTTACCAGCGTTCTTGCGATATGTTCCTCGGCGTGCCGTTTAATATTGCGTCTTACTCGCTTTTGACGATGATGATGGCTCAGCAGGCAGGTTTGGAGCCGGGTGAGTTCGTGTGGACGGGCGGCGATTGCCATATTTACGATAATCACGTTGAGCAGGTGCTTGAGCAGCTTTCGCGCGAGCCATACCCGTATCCGCAGCTTGAAATTCGTAAGGCGGATTCGATTTTTGACTACGATTACAGCGATTTTAAGGTGGTTGATTACAAGCATCATCCGACGATTAAAGCGCCTGTTGCGGTGTGATTGGTTGCGGTGTGATTGGTTGCGGTGTGATTGGTTGCGTATTTGTTTAGCGGTTTCGGCTTTATTTGGCTTGTTATAGAGGATTTTGCTTGATTTAGCGTGTGAGGTGCGTATATGGCAAACAGCGTGTCGCATAATTTCCCTGTGCGACTGATTTGGGGCGAGGCTTTTGGTTTGGACGGCAAGCCCGGCGCGATGGGCGTAAACGGAGGCATGCCGTGGCGACTTTCGCCGGATTTGCGCTATTTTAAGGCGATGACTATCGGCTGCCCTGTGATTATGGGTCGTGGCACGTGGGATGCGATGCCGCCGAAGTTCCGTCCGCTGCCTGGGCGTGAAAATATTGTTGTTACGCATAATCCTGATTTTGTGGCGGATGGTGCGCGTAGTTTTACTAGCATTGACGCGGCTTTGAATTATGCGCGCGAATGGCTGGAAAATAGGGAAGCGCTGGAAAATAGGGAAACGCTTGAAAATCAGGAAAGCGCATCTCAAGACGCATCTCAAGACTTGCCGCAAGACGGACGCGCAATCTGGGTTCTTGGCGGCGCTGCGATTTTGCGCGAAATGCTCGCGAATTATCATGCGGACGCAGCTTACGTAACGCAAATCGATGCGAAAGTTGCAGCGGACACGTTTGCTCCGAACATTCATGCATTGGTTGATGCAGGAAAATGGCATGTTGCGCGCGAAGGCGAGTTTGAGGAAGCGCCGCTGAAGGTTGGTAGCGAAAGCAATCCTGCGCGATACCGGTTTATGGTATATGAGCCTGCGCAGTAAACAAGAAACCGCAAAGTAAACGAGAATCGCAAAATAAACGAAAATCGCAAAGTAAACGAGGAAATATGACTGAAGAATCAAGCAAAATCAAGGTCGACGCGCGTCACCCATATACCGTTATGACGGTTTGCACAGGCAATATTTGTCGCTCGCCAATGGCGGAAATCGTGTTGCGCAACGAGTTTCAATTGAGGGGATTGGGCGACGTCGTTGCCGTGCGTTCCAGCGGTGTAAGCGACGAAGAGTACGGAAATCCGATTGACCGCCGCGCGCAAAGGGAATTAACTAAGCGCGGATACAGGCTTCCTGCTTCGCATTTTGCGCATCGAATTGAAGCGGATGAGATTGCGGAAACGAACCTGTTTTTGCCGATGACGGCTTCGCATATGCGTTCGCTTTTGCGTTTGCTGCCGCCACAAAAGCGCGAACTTGTGCACATGTACCGCGCGTTTGATCCGTCGCTTCCTAAGCCGCAGCCGGGTCGCGAGATGTTGCTCGACTTGGCAGATCCGTGGTACGGAGGTCCTCGCGAATTTGAGGTTGCGATGGATCAGGTTGAGCAGTGCGCGCCTTATATCGTCGATTGGGTTGCCGCGCGCATTGAGAGGGCTTGAAAGCGGCAGAAACTTTACGTGCGTGTGCAGTTTATGTCGTTTGCGCGTCAAATAGCGGCAGAAACTTTACGTGCGTGCGCAGTTTATGTCGTTTGCGCGTCAAATAGCGGCAGAAACTTTACGTGCGTGCGCAGTTTATGTCGTTTGCGCGCGAAAAAGCGGCAGAAACTTTACGCGAGTGTAAAGAAACTGTCTCGCAAGCTGAACAAAGTAGGTCGTCACGTTTGCGAATATAGTTTAAATTTGTAGGTATAGTTTTACAGGCATCAATTACCGCTCTGTTACTTTTAGTTTGGAGGATTTATGGCAGGTTTGGCTGTCGAAGACGTGCGCGCTCGCGTGCAGGACGCTTGGAATGACGTAGTTTCCGTGCTGAATAAGAAGATTTCGCTGGCTGCGGTGTCGGCTAAGGGCATTGCTGGCGAGCATATGCAAAAGTCCGCGCAATACGTGGCTGGGGTATTGCGTGAGGTTGGTATTGACGCGCGCGTCGAGCAGTCCACGAATCCGGACGGCACTCCAGGAGCTTTCGAAGTGGTCGGTTCGCGCATCGTAAACCCAAGCGCGCCAACGGTTTTGCTCTACGCGCATCACGATGTGCAGCCAGTGCCGGACCCATCCGAGTGGGAAACCAACCCATTTGAAGGCACAGAGCGCGACGGTCGCCTCTACGGACGCGGCTCAGCCGACGACGGCGGCGGAATCGCAATTCACTACGGAGCTTTGCGCGCGCTAAGCGACGATTTGCGCGTAAATATTAAGGTTTTCATCGAAGGCGAAGAAGAGATGGGCTCGCCAAGCTTCATCCCGTTCATTGAATCGCATAAAGACGAGTTCGAATCCGACGTAATCATCGTGGCTGATTCGGGTAACTGGTCCGCCGAAATCCCAAGTCTTACAACGAGTTTGCGCGGAAATACAGACGTAGACGTAAAGGTTAAAGTGCTCGGCCATCAAGTGCATTCCGGACAGTTTGGTGGTCCGATTTTGGACGCTTACACGCTCGCTTCCATGCTTATTGCCTCGCTTTACAACGAAGCTGGCGATTTGGCAGTTCCAGGAATTGAAGCTCAGGAGCCGGTTGGCGGTTTGCAGCGCGATTTGGACGAAGCGCAAGTGCGTGCCGACGCTTCCGTGGTCGATTCTTATAAGCTTGCAGGCACCGGTTCACTCGCCGCGCGCATGTGGACTAAGCCAAGCTTGACGGTAATCGGCATGGACGCGCATCCTGTTGAGGGCAGTTTTAATGTGATTGCGCACGAAACTAAGTTGCGTCTTTCGCTTCGTACCGCGCCTTCGCAGCGTCCGGAAGAAGCGCAAAAAGCTTTGTGCGACTTCTTGGTATCTCACGCGCCTTTTGGTGCAGAAGTTACTGCAGAGCCGATTGATAACGGCATGGGCTGGGCAATGGATCCGGATGCTGTTGCAACGAAGGATGCGCTCGCTTCTATGCGTGATGCTTTTGGCGTGGAGCCGGTAAATAAGGGCGAGGGTGGTTCGATTCCGTTTATTCCGGAACTTCAGCGCATCTTCCCGAAGGCGCAGGTGCTGGTGACGGGTCCGGAAGATCCTAAGTCCAATGCGCACAGTCCGAACGAGTCAATTTCGCTTTCTGGTTTGCGCGGAAATATTGTGACGGAAGCGCTGCTTTTGGATCGATTGGGCGAGTAATTCTGGCTAATTTTGCGCGAAGGCGGCATAAACTTTGCAACGCTGTAAAGTTTCTGCCGCTTTTTGCTGCGTAGCCGGCTTTTTCTTTACACAGCCGCACAGTTTTTGCCGCTTTTGTGGTGATTCCCGATCGAAACTTTACGTTACTGTAAACTTTTTGCCGTTTCTGCCGTTTCCGCCGCGTCTGCATGCGTCTAGTCTGTTGAGTAATCTGCAAACATGACATGGAATCCATTTGCAAAGAAAACTGCCAATAACGAGGGCACATCTACTCCTTCGTTGCAAAAGAAAGTAGCGGATGCAGAATCGTCTGTAGCGACGAAATCTCGCGAAAAGAACGCGCCGACTCCTAAGCGCAACGCTGCTCAGGCGCAAAAGCTTCGCCCGCTAGTGCCGGCAGATCGCAAGGAAAGTGCAAAACGCGCGCGCGCTCGTCTTCGCGAATCCGAGAATTTGCAATACAACGCAATGCGCACTGGCGATTTGGCGCATATGCCAAAAATTGAGCAGCTTCCGTGGCGTGTGTATATTCGCGATTACGTGGATGCTCGAATTAATATTGGCGAGTTTTTCATACCAGTTGCAGTGCTGATTATGATTTGCTTGTTTGCGCTATCTAATTTTGTGATTGTTTATTTTGTTTTCGCAGTGTTCTTGTACGCGTATTTGTTTGCATCTGTAATTGACATGTTTGTTATGTGGCGTAAGTTGCGCAAGGAGCTGATTCGTCGTTTTGGCGATGTGGCTGTGTCGCGCAAATCGCGTTCCGGCATGTACGCATTCAGCCGTGCTATGCAGCTTCGTCGCTGGCGTTTGCCTAAGCCGAGTAGCGCAAAGCGTGGTAACTGGCCGAAGTAAGTGCAAAAGTAACTGCACAAGTAAGTGCGCAAGTAATTGCACAAGTAAGTGCGCAAGTAATTGCACAAGTAATTGCAAATTTATTAATATTTGCACAAGCTACTATTATTATTTGAGATACTCAAAATAACGCGAATATCATGGGGTAAACGCATGGCACAAGATAAAGCACAAAGCAAATCGCAAGGCGCATCTCAGGGCGCGACGCAAGGCATGAAGCAGCCTAAGAAAAAGCAGGGCATGTTCTCGCAGATCATACGTATTTATAAGTACACGCATTCTGACGATAAGCAGCTGCCTTTGTTCCTGTCTTGCGCGTTTGCTGCGCCGATTTTGGTTGCTGTAATTCTTGGAATTGTATCTCGTTGGTCCATTTTGATGTGGATTATGATGCTTATTACAGCGGCGATGCTTGGTTTGCTGCTGTTTACTGTTGTGCTTACGAAGCGCGCAGATAAAGTTGGTTACGCAAAGTTGGAAGGTCGCCCGGGTGCGGCTGCCGGCATTATTTCTGCGATTAATAAGGGCGGCTTTACTTTTCCGCAGCAGCCTGTGTGGGTGGATGCGCGCACGAAGGATGCGCTTTGGCGCGGCACTGGTTTTAACGGAATTTTCCTCGTTGGTGAGGGTAATTACGAGCGTTTAATGCATGCTATGGATCGACAGGAGCACGCTATTAAAAGCGTTACTGCCGGATCTAATATACCTGTATACCGTATTGCTGTTGGTAATGGCGAAAATCAGGTGAAGCTTAAAGAATTGCGCGGAAAGGTGTTGCGCTCGAAGACGCTACAGCCTGTGAAGCACAAGTTCTCGTTGTTCGATAAAATTCATCCGAACCGCCGATTCTTCCTTACTAAGACGGAGCTTGCGATTTTGAATGAGCGTTTGCGCACGTTGCAAAGCAAGAGTGGATTTGGCATTCCGAAGGGCATCGATCCAACGCGTCCGCAGCGTATCAGCCGTCGTGCAATGCGCGGTAAGTAAATTATTCTTGCGACGGATTGGCGACAGTTACTTTACGTAAATGTGAAGGAACTGTCGCTTTTTGATGAGATTTCGACATTTTCTGTACGTGGCTGTAAAGTTTTGGTCGGAATCTGGCTGGGAAGCGGCATAAACTGTACACCGCTGTAAAGTTTTGGTCGGATTTTCTTGCGCTCGCGGCATAAATTTTACACGTCTGCACAGTTTCTGCCGTTTTTTAGCGCGTAGGCGACTTTTTCTTTACATGCGCGTAAAGTTTCTGCCGGGATTGCGCACGTAGGCGGCATAAACTGTACACCGCTGTAAAGGAACTGTCGTGCGTAAACAATTAGTCTCGTTGCTGCGTGCGTCTACGCGCTGCCGTACAATCGTCAATCGACACGGGTGCTCTGTGTTCTCGCTTATGTAAGCGTGAACATTCAGAGCTGAGAGAAAACCGCTTGAACGTGAATCCGGGTAATACCGGCGCACGGAGGTCTGTTTTTCCCGTGCCTGGAGAGGTTGTTGCAAGGTTTCGTTGTAACGCAAGGTATTGCATTGCGCACAATGTAACGCATTGCAACACGTAACAAGAAAGGCACATTTTATGTCAGAAGAATTAAAAGAGAAAGCTAAGATTAATTGGCGCTGGACCGTCGCTGATATTACTGTTACGGTAGTTATTGGCGTTGCTTCCGGTGTAATTTTCTGGCTTGGCTATTTTACTCATCATTTCCTCGATGTTCCATTTGCTGCAGTTCCTGGTTTGAATTGCTTGTACTATGGTTTGTTCTATTTCCCTGCCTGCTTGGCTGCGCTTATTGTTCGCAAGCCTGGAGCTGCGTTCTTAGGCGAGTTTGTTGCTGCACTTACCGAATTTCTTATTGGTACCAGCTGGGGTGCAACTGGAGTTTTGATTCCAGGTTTAGTTCAGGGTATTTTTGGTGAGATTATTTTCCTCTTCTTCCTATATCGCGTTTGGAATGTTTGGGTTGCTACTCTTGATGGTGCGTTCACGGCATTTGGTGGCACTGTGATTTCCTACATTCTTTGGGGTGAAGGTGCGTCAATCTTTAGCAATTACATGATTATCAGCACAATTTCTGGACTCATCTCTGGTGCGATTATTTCGGGCTTGTTGATGTGGTATTTGTATAAGGCAATTTGCTCAACTGGCGCGTTGGATCGTTTTGCATCTGGTCGCGTAGCTCGTGCTTAGTTGCAAATTTGCTAAATAGCGAAATTAAAAATTAAATATATTAAAAATTAAAATCTATCATTGCCATAAAGGATTTACTATGCCTGATGCTACTCAATCGCAAGAATCTGAAACTTTCCTTCCAACAGATTTAAGTGATCGCAAGAGTATCAGCAACGCTAGTAACGCTAGTGATTCTAGTAATAACGTTAGTAACGCTACTAACGCAAGTAACGCTGAACTTCGTTTTGAAAACTGGGGTTATCGTCATGCTTCCCGTCGCGCTTTTGCTGTGCGCGGGTTGGACCTCACGATTAAGGCGGGGCAGCGCGTGTTGCTGCTTGGCGCATCAGGCATAGGTAAGTCCACGATTTTAAGCGGCGCGGCAGGTCTTATTGGCAATGATTTTGTGGCGAAAAATAGCGAAGATAGCGCGAAAGATAGCTCGAAAGATAGCGCAAAAAACAGCGCAAATAGCGTAGAAAATAGCGAAAACAGCGCAAATAGCGCAAAATCCCAGCAAACCACTCTCGTCGAAGATGCCGATGGTGGCGTGAGCGAGGGTTGCGTTTTGGTTGACGGCGTGCCGGTTCGACGTGCGCGCGGTCGTGTTGGTTTGGTTTTGCAAGATCCGGATGCACAGGCGATTTTCCAGCGTTTGGGGGATAACGTTGCGTTTGGTCCGGAAAATATGAACGTTCCGCGAGGCGAGATTTGGGATCGCGTGCGCAAAAGTCTTAAAGAAGTTGGGTTGGATGGCTTGCAATTGCATCGCTCGACTTCGCATTTAAGCGGCGGTCAGATGCAGCGTTTGGCGCTTGCTGGCGCGCTCGCTATGCAGCCGAGTGTGCTGCTTTTGGATGAGCCGACTGCGAATTTGGATCCGGATGGCACGCAGCAGATTGTGGGTGCTGTGCGCGCGGTTTTGGATTCGACGCATGCCACGATGGTGCTTGTGGAGCATCACGCGGAGCCGTGGATAGAAATGATCGACCGCGTGGTTGTTCTTGGGCTTGAGAATGATGAAGCTGCGAACAAAAAAGCTGCGAACGAAAAAACTGCGAACAACGAAACTTCTCGCGACGAAACATCTAACGACGAAAGCGTTCACAGCGAAACCGTTCACGACGACGATATTGCGCGCGCGGCTTCTTCGCGCACGGTGATTGTGGCGGACGGTACGCCAGACGAGGTGTTTAATCGCACTGATTTGGACTTTGAGGATCTTGGAATCTGGCTTCCTGAGCGTTACAAGCGCAACGCAAAGTCTTCCGAAAAATCTTCCGTAACTACAAAATCTTCCGGAAATGCGGAATCTCCTGAAAATTCTTCCGCAAGTAATTCTTCCGCAAGTAAATCTTCCGAAAGTAATTCTTCCGCAAACGCGAAATCTTCTGAAAAATATTACGAAAACTGCGATCCAGCAGAAGGCTACGGAGAAGTGCTACTTTCCACGAAAGACCTCGCAATCAGCCATAATAGCGAGCCGATTGCGCGTCACATCAATCTTGAGTTTAGAGCCGGGCAGATTACGGCTTTGGTCGGCTCGAACGGTGCTGGAAAGTCAACGCTTTCGCTCACTTTGGCTGGTCTTTTGCCGGCAGTAAGCGGTGAGGTTGTGGCGAGTGATGCTCTTGCTCAAGGCGCGAACGGCACGGATCCAATGAAGTGGAAGTCGCCTGATTTGGCGAAGCGCATTTCGTACGTTTTTCAGAATCCGGAGCATCAGTTTGCGTGCGGTTCGGTGTTGGATGAGGTTATGTTGGGGCCGCTTCGCACGGGTGTTTCGCCGGATGAGGCGCGCGCGAAGGCTCAGGAGTTGCTGAAGCGATTCCGTTTGGCGCGCTATGCGAACGCGAATCCATACACGCTTTCGGGAGGCGAAAAGCGCCGTCTGACTGTTGCGGCGTCGCTTGCTGCGGCTCCGCGTGTGTTGATTTTGGATGAGCCAACTTTTGGGCAGGACCGCAAAACTTGGTTGCAAATTATTCGCTTGATTGCAAGCCTTCGCAGCGAGGGTGTGAGCATTATTGTGGTGACGCACGACCGTGAGCTGGTTGAGGCGTTGGGTGCGCGCTTGGTTGAGCTTGTGCCGGATGCGAAAGCTGAAGATGCTGGTTCTGGAGCGAGTGCTGCTGAAGTGAGTACTGCTGAAGCTGCTGAAGTGGAATCTACCGAAGCGAAATCTTCCGAAGCGCTTTCCGCAACTACCGGCGCAACAGACATTTCGCGTATCAAAGTGAGCGCTGTAAACAATCGCGACGAGGAAGCGAAACTTTCAAGCAAATCGCCACTTCTCGCGTCAATTAATCCAGTATTTCGCATTTTTGGAGCGTTCGCGGCTTCGATTCCGCTGCTTTTTACGCTTGATTGCGTTTCTGCTTCGGCCGCGTTGCTGTTGGAATTTGTGATTTTTGCGTGCATTAAGCTTCCGCCATGGCGTGTGATTCGCCTTTCGTGGCCTGTGTGGGTGGGCGCGCCGACTTCCGCGCTCACTGTGTTGCTATACGGCAAAAGTGGCGGAAATACTTGGTTCCAGTGGTGGCTGATGCATGCTACGGATCGTTCAGCTATGCTGGCTGTTGCAACTTCGCTTAGGATTTTGGCGATTGGTGTGCCGTCGATTGTGATGGTGATTGGGCTTGATGCTACGGATTTGGCGGATGCTTTCAGTCAGGTGCTACATTTGCCGGATCGATTCGTGTACGGCGGTTTGGCTGGAATTAGGCTGTTTGGCGTGCTGCAGGATGATTGGGCGGCGCTGACTGCGTCGAGGCGTTCGCGCGGTTTGGGTGATGAGCATCGCGTGAGGGCGTTCTTCCCGCAGTCGTTTGCGTTGCTTGTGCTTTCGATTCGACGTTCGACGACGCTCGCTACTGCTATGGAAGCGCGCGGTTTTGGGGGAGTTGGTGCGCGTTCGCACGCTCGCGTGAGTCGTGTGCGTGCGCGCGACTGGTGGATTTTTGCTGTGTGCGCGATTGTGCCTTCGGTTGCTGTTGCGGCTGCGCTTTACTTCGGCGCCTTTGCCTTCCTCGGCGGTGCGTGAGTTTTTCTGTTCGCGCGATGGCTGTTTTTGCTGTGTGCGCGATGGCTGCTTTTGATAGCAGCTTTTGCTAGCGGCTTTTGCTAGCGGCTTTTGCTAGCGGCTTTTGCTAGCGGCGCGTTATTTCCTTTACTCCGCTGTAAAGTTTCTGCCGCTTTTTGCCGCGTAGCCGACCGAAACTTTACACCTCTGCACAGTTTCTGTCGCCATTCCGTCATTTCGCGACCTTTACTTTACTCCGCTGTACAGTTTCTGTCGCTTCTTCCGGCTCCGCACTTTCTGTCCGTGCCTTCTGTCCGCATTCGTGTACAGTTTCTGCCGCTTTTTGGCGCGTATCCGGCTTTTTCTTTACTCCGCTGTAAAGTTTCTGCCGCCTTTTGGCGCGTACTCGACCGAAACTTTACTCCCGTGTAAACTTTCTGCCGCTTTTTGCCGCGTAGCCGGCTTTTTCTTTACACCTCTGCACAGTTTCTGTCGCTTCTTCCTGCTCCGCACTTTCTGTTCGCTCCGCTGTAAACTTTCTGCCGTTTTATCGCGCGTAGTCGACTTTTTCTTTACACGGCTGCACAGTTTCTGTCGCTTTTTGTCTCGCATCCCCGGTCACAATCTAGTTTCTAAAGCACAACCATACTAACCTGCCCTGCCTTCGTCTTTATTTACGAAGGCAGACCTCGCTTGCGTTGAAAGCACACTGTGCTTTCAACCCTGAGCAAGCTCGGCGCTCCGAGTTGCTTTCGCGCGCTACGCTCTAAGCGCGAAAGCAGGTCGTCAGCGCACACAACCACAACCAAATTCCCAATGTGCCCACATGTGAGTCTGCCCTGCCTTCGTCTTTATTTACGAAGGCAGACCTCGCTTGCGTTGAAAGCACACTGTGCTTTCAACCCTAAGCAAGCTCGGCGCTCCGAGTTGCTTTCGCGCGCGCTGTGCTGCGCTCAAGCAGGTCGTCTCGCATCCTCACTAGCGTGTATACTTTCTCGAGTTGCGGGCTTGTAGCTCAGTGGATAGAGCGTCTGCCTCCGGAGCAGAAGGTCGTGGGTTCGAATCCCATTAAGCCCACTTTTGATTTTCTTGCGTATTGCGCTCGCGACATAAACTTTACATGGCTGCACAGTTTCTGCCGGGATTGTGCGCGTAGGCGGCATAAATTTTACACCACTGTAAAGTTTTGGTCGGATTTTGGCTGGGAAGCGGCATAAACTGCGCGCGGCTGTAAAGTTTTGGTCGGAATTTGGCTGGGAAGCGGCATAAACTGTGCGCTGTTGAGTAGTTTTGGTTGCGTCTCGCACCTCCCGTCTCGCACTTCGCCCTTAGCACCTAGCATCACGCACTAAACTTAGCAAGCACTATTTTCGCTTGTTGGCGTGCGTTAAATATCACTGTATCGTGATATAATTACCGGTATGATTTAATGCTTATAAAATAAATCAGAAAGAAACTAGAAATAAATCAGAAAAAGAAAGAGGGGGTGAATGTGCCTGTAATTTCAAGGTTTTATGGGATTGTTATACGAATGTATTTTGCCAGCGCAGAACATAATCCGCCGCATATTCATGCTATTTATGGCAATTATGTTGCTGCTCTAGATATTCAGTTATGCAAAGTCATTGATGGATATTTGCCAAAGCGCGCAGAGTGCATGGTGATTGAGTGGATAAAATTTCACAAAGATGAGTTGATTACTATGTGGAACACTCAAGAATTTAAGAAAATAGAACCGCTGAGTTAATACGCTAGTACGCTAGTACGTTTAAGTTTTTAAGCGCTTTAAGCAGATTAATCAGAAGAATTAGTGCATTAGCGCGTTAGTAGGGTAGCGCGTTAGTAGTGTTGGCAAAGACTGAGCGTTTTGCAATAGCGTTTTGCAATAGCGTTTTGCAATAGCGTTTTGCAATAGTGAGTTTTTGCAATAGTGAGTTTTTGTAATAGTGAGTTTTTGTAATAGTGAGTTTTGCAAATGTGACAAAGGAGAGATTATGAAGTTTCATAAGATTAAAGATGTAAAAGCGTGCGCAAATATGCGTCTTCGTGTGCAGTTTGTAAACGGAACTTTTAAAGAATACAATGTGCGTAATCTGCTGAGCAAGTTTCCAACGTTTAAAGCGTTGGAAGATCCAGAGTTGTTTAATAAAGTTGTTGTAGATGTTGGCGGATATGGCATTGTTTGGAATGATGATTTAGATGTTTCGTGCGACGAGTTGTGGAACAATGGTAAGCAGATTAAAACGCCGTTTGACAATTTAATGTCTTTTGCGGACGCGAGCGATTTGTGGAATTTAAGCGAGTCGACTCTTAGAAAAGCGGTGTTGTATAAGAAGCTTATTAAGGGCGTTGATGCGCAAAAGTACGGCAAGCAGTGGGTTGTTACTCGTAGCGCAATGGTTAGAGAGTATGGGAATCAGGTTGGTGCTGATTGAGTTGTGTTCGCACCTTCTGTCCGCATTCGTGCACAGTTTCTGCCGGGATTGCGCGCGTAGGCGGCTTTTCTTTTACACGGCTGCACAGTTTTTGCCGGATTAAGGCGCGTAGGCGGCATTTCCTTTACATAGCAGCACAGTTTCTGCCGTTTTAGCGCGAGTAGGCGACCATTTCTTTACGCCGCTGTAAAGTTTTGGTCGGAATTTGGCTGGGAAGCGGCATAAACTGCGCGTGTGTGTAAAGTTTTTGTCGCTTTTTGGCGCGTAGCCGGCTTTTCCTTTACGCCGCTGCACAGTTTTGGTCGGAATTTGGCTGGGAAGCGGCATAAACTGCGCGCGGTTGAGTCGTTTCAGTCGCGCCTGTATACTCGTTGCTTTTCCTGTAGTGTTTTGTAGAATAGTTGCATATGCGCTGATGCGTTTAAACGATGCGTTTATATGTGATTTGCGTGATTTTAGTAATCGTGATTTTAGTAACTTAGTGATTTGTTTCTGTGATTTTTTTTTTCTGTGATTTTGCAGTGTTACTTGTGATTTGTTTCTGTGATTTGTTGCATTACTTGCGATTTATGGGTCTTGTGTTAGAAGTTACGTTTTTGTTGCGCTGCGCTAGGTTTTACATACATTTTTAGGAGGTGTTTTATGGTAGAGCAGAATAAAAATTTAATTATCGCGAACGCTAGAAGTGTGCCAGCTAAAGCGCTTATAGATGCTAGAAGCGTACCATCTAAGACGCTTATAGATGCTAAAACGATAAAAGAGAAGATCTATAACATTCGCAATCAAAAAGTCATGCTTGACGCGGATTTAGCTGAAATATATGGATACAGTACAAGAGCGTTCAATCAACAAGTAAAAAATAACATAGAAAAGTTTGATGATGATTTTATGTTTCAATTAAACAAATCTGAGTTGGTATATTTGCAATCAAATTTTTTGACCGCAAATATTAGTTCTAAAAGCAGGTCACTTCCATATGCTTTTACTGAGCAAGGTGTTTATATGCTCATGACGGTGTTAAGAGGCGGACTTGCCATAATTCAGTCGAAAGCGCTTATTAGAACCTTTAAGCAAATGAAGGATTATATTGTTGAAAATAAGGATTTTATTGGTGCGAATGAGTTAGCGCAGCTGGCGATTCAAACGAATCAGAATACTAAGGATATAGCGGAAATAAAATCTCAAATGGCAACGAAGGAAGATTTTAATAAGGTAATGGATAATTTTATTAATCCAGATTCGTATAAACATTTTCTTCTTATGGACGGCAATAAAATAGAAGCGGATCTTGCGTATTGCAAAATATATAAGTCAGCTAAGAAAAGCATTTACGTTGTTGATAATTATATTGGTCTTAAAACGTTGGAACTCTTGCGGTTTGCTGGTGAAGGGGTGGGAATAGTAGTTTTTAGTGATAATTCTAGGAATAAGAATATGCTTACGGAAAGCATGTTGGGAGATTTTGTAAGCGATTATCCTGGTGTTGATTTGAAGTTTAAGACTGCTGGCAGAAAGTATCACGATAGGTATGTGGTTATAGATTATGGAACTGATGATGAGGCTGTTTACGTCTGTGGCGCTTCGTCGAAAGATGCTGGCGGCAAAATTTCGACTATTACGCGGATAGAGTCTTTGAATTTGCGCTTGTATCATGCGATGTTTGATGAGTTGCTGAAGAATCCTGAGTTGGAGTTTTAGGGTTTTGTGTACGCGACGACCTGCTTGAGCGCTGCACAGTATATATAGCAGCACGGTATATAGTGACGAATTGCACACAGTATATATATAGAGACGAAATATACGGCAGCACAGCATGCAGCGACGAATCGCTGCGCAGCACACGGCAATCGCAGCACGCAGCGCACAGCCAGCGCAGCACACAGCCAGCACAGCATACAGTAGCGAATCTCACACAACACACAGCGACGAAGTGCGCGCACATAGACAGCACAGCATATAGCGGTGCGATGCATGCGCTATAACAACATGTAGTGCTTTGGGTTGGGGAAGTGAGCAGTTTTTAGACACGCCGAAGACGCGATTTCGTCGTTTTTGCGTCGGAAATTATTCATTATAAATGCGTTTTGCAGTAGATTTTTTAGCGAGATTCGTGAATTATAGAAATTTTTTATATGTGCGATTATAACTCGTGTTTTACTTGAAATCATTCATGGGGGGGGGGTATAACTGTTAGAGGTTTTCAGCAAATATGCTTGCATATGGGGCATACAGGTATGTTATACTGGCTATCTGTGCTTGGCTCAGTTAGTTGCATTCGTAGTAGCGAGTGCGCAAGGTTTTTGATTTGCCATACATCGGCATCGTATGCAGGCTGAGTGTTTGAAGCTTAACACTTAGAGAGTTGGAATTTGAGATATACTGCGGCTTGTGCAGCAGTTGAGGATTAGGAAGGCGAGAAAATGTTACCAGCAAAGTTCCGTGGATTCGCATCACGCGTGGGTCGTCTTGCGTCGCGCGCTTTGGCTTGGCATAAGACCAGCGAGCGCGATGGCGCCACCGCTCGCACTTCCGGCAACGTCACCATCGCTCGCACCGCTCACACTTCTCGCACCTTCCGTCGCGCGCTCTTCGCAATGCTCGTATCAGCCGCCACGCTTTTCGCGACTTTTGTTGTGCTGCCTGTAAAAGAAGCTAACGCAACTCAGGCTTGGTGGGATTACGCTGGCAATGGATATTTTACTGATGGTGACTATTGGGTTGGTGATGCTGTTCGTGATGTTTCTATTAGCTATCCTAATATTCAATACAATCAGTGGGATAGTGATTATGGCAAAAGTGGAACTAAAATCAGTTGGGATATTACCTTCAATGCGAATGGTATGGGATTAAATTCTTTATCTTTCAATGTGCCTCCTAAAGGAAATGCAAAGTCAGATGGTTCGCCGTGGGATGGTAGGCCAGATTTGACAGTTTTTCTTCCAAAAGGTCTTAGGGATGGTGATGCTTCGCATCAAAGTTCAGTTCGCGTAACTCGCACTGCTATTAAGAGAAAATTTGTATATAATGAAAAAGAAAAAAAGGGCCATTGGGAATTTGAAAGAGAAGTAAAATATAATAGTCAAAGACCAAGTGAATTTACTAATATTGCTAAGCATAATTATACCTACGCTGATGGCGATTATTATTTTAATGAGGCTTGGAAATACTCGTTAGGTAGAGAAAAACTTGGTAAAAGCGATGATGCTACCTGTGGAGACCCCGAAATTAGAAAGAAATACGGTTTTTGTGAGATTCGCAAGTGGCGAGGCAATCCGAATAATTCGAATGATCCCAGCAATAAATTTGGTCGCGTATTTCTTGATTGGGCTCAGGGTGATACAACTTTCTCTTATGAGTGGCATATAGAAGCATTTGTTGAAGATGGTGTTAATCCAGAAACCTTACCTATTATTGCTGGTTGGGATTCTAATAAAACTGGTGTAGGTGCAGGTTATTGGGGGAATAGTGAACGTAACAAGTGGGCTGCTATGGGTCCATTTGATACTGATGGTGATGGTATTCCTGATTACGTTGAGCATCAAGTAAAAATGAATCCTACAAATGGTGATGAGATCTCATACCCTCAATACAATAGTTCGGATGATAAAAAGTATGGGCAAGATAATATTCCTATTACTACATATCATCGCCCTGTTACAGTGAAACCGTTTGCAAGAACCGGTGAGTGGGGAGGTGATTCTTCGCATGGCAGTTTTGAATACGATGGTGGTACGACTACTAATTTGCCTACCAATCTTGGCATAAAATATGAGCTTACCAACAAAATTCCTAATGGTGTAAAAGTAGTTAGTTCTCCATCTAAGATGCCTGAAGGCTCTGTGTATATTGATAGCAGAACTGGTCATGTAACTTATAACCCTAGAAAAGAAGATAAGGGTAAAGTTCTTGAATTTGGTACAAAAATTACTTATCCTGATCCTTCTCGATACCCGTATAACTGTAAGTATTATGATCGCGGCTCTTTCGTTACGGAGCAGCACCCAACTAAAATCAAGGTTGTTTCGCAAGCCTCGCTGTACAACCCTGTTTACACTCCAGTTGATTTGACAGAAAAAACCGGTGACGATCAGGCTCGTGTAATGCCAATTGTTTACGCATCTGTTAAGAGCGTGCGTGATAATTCTAAGAAGAATGCGGATATTATTCAGACTGGTGATCTCCCTAACGATGCTACTTTTGAGCTTAAGCAGTATGTAAGTGGTAATAATAGGAGCGATCCTTTTCTTGATTGGAGCAGTATTGAGAATAAGGATTTACATAGCGGCAAAGTTCGTTTTTATTCCAACAAGTGGAGAGAAGGCGGTCAGTATCATTCACCAGTGATAGTGACTTATGCTGACGGATCTAAATCTACAGATTCAGATGCTGGTAATGCTGATAAGAGTGGCGATTTCAAAAAAAGCGTTATTTACGCTACTGTTAACGTAAAACGTCCAAATCCTTCAAATCCTTACATTGTTATGAATATTCATAATGGTGTAGGCGGTAATAATTTAGGAGATAATGGAACAGTTTACGCTGATATAAATTCTCCGCTTAATCCAGGCTTGTGGATTGATTCGTGGTCTAGATATAAAACTGGTCAAATTTCTTTGAAATCCTTGTGCTGGAAGGAAACTATAGGCAAGGGCGGTAAAGTAGAAAAGAAGGATTACACCTTTAGTAATGTCGGAGAAGATAGTACTAACTCTTTTAGCGGATTAACTTTTAAGCAAACTGAGAAATGGGCTCATGCTAGTGACAAAGATCAGCAGTGCTGGATTAATGGTAAATCTTGCAACCGTCAGAGCCAATTATACGATGATGACCAATACACTATTGAGCGTTCTCGTGGAGAAATTAAAGGAAGTCCTAATAAGGGTGGTAAGTACGTTTGCCGAGTATTTGCGTTGAGCGATGGCAGCGATGCTAAGAAAAAATTCGACGATTTTGTAAAAGCAAACAAACATGATTTTACTTTGCCAGTTAATAGTAAAAATATTGAATGGGTTTCTAAAGACGTTAATATTGTTATTCGTTCACTAGCGCATAAGTATAACCCACGTTACACAAAGGTTGAAGTGCAAGCTGGCGGTAAAGCAAAGTCTGATGCTCCAGAAAGCCATCGTGGTGCTAACGGTGTAAATAAAGACGATAGCAGTCAGAATGATTTGGTGAAGGATGGTACTTCTTTGCCAAAAGGCACATGGTTTGAGCTTAAAAAGTACTCTAAGCATAAGAAATCAGAAGATAAGCTTTACTGGTCTAATTTCGAAGGAAAAGACAGTAATAAAAAGAAGGATGATAATAAGCCAGAAGATACTGATACTGACACTAAGTATGGTCAAGTTACTTTTACGCCGCTTAAAACTACTCCTACTATTGACTATCTTGTTCCTGTAATTGTACATTATTCAGACGGTTCAACTTCAGAAGATGATGATTCTGGTAACAGAGGTATGCCAGTGTACGCTCCTGTGAGCGTGGTAAGTAAGCCAGTTACAGGAAAAGACTTGAAGTTAAATGTTTACTCAGATAGGCAATTGAGCAGACATATTTCTGATAATGATAGTGAAGGTATGCGTTTCCGTAAAGATGAAGTGTTAGGCGACGCTACTGGTAACACTAAGCCAATGTTCTTTGACTCATGGTCAAGTACTAAGCAAGGCAAAATCTATCAGCATATGCTTTGTTACGAGATAAACCAGAAAACTGGCGCGCGTGAAAATTATAAGTTTGATGAAGTTAATGGTTTAAAGCTTGCTGGTAGAAAAGGCAACAAGGATAACGGAGACTTTGAAGATGGGAAGCCTTCTCAGTGGACTAGGTCAGAAAAGACGCGTCAGCAGTGCAATAAAGACAATAGTTGTAATAGTGATCTTTACCTTTATGGCGACGAGTATGACACGACTGAGCGTACTCGCGGTTGGTTGCATGGAACGGTTGCGAAAAATGGTGATTTTGTTTGCACCGTGTACGCTATTAAAGACCTTGAAAATAAAGGTAAACATGGTGGATTACAAACTAAGTTTGAAAAAGCTGTAAAAGGTTTTGTAAAGAATCAGTCTGGTAGGACTTTAGAAAGCGTTATTAATGGAGTTTTGACTAATAAGGAAGATAGTAAAAATCCTCAAAACAATACTATGAGGCATGTTGATTGGGAGTCTGTAACATTCCCAATTCATGTGCATAGTGACGCTCACTATTACAACCCAAAGTATGTTCCTGTTACTGTAAAAGCGGGCAATAAGGTTACTACCGAAAAACCTAAAAGTGTTAAGCCAGAAACTGGTGTAACGGCTGGTGGTATTACAGATTCAGGTCAAATGTATAAGGATATGAAGGTTGGTGACTTGCCACAAGGCACCAAATTCAAACTTAAGCAATATACAAATGACGATAAACATAAAGTCATTCCATGGTCATTTATGAAAGAGTCTTCTGGAATTGGTTATAGCAACTCCGGCGAGGTGACCTTCTATCCAGATGTGACCATTAGTGCTAAAGATTATGAGACTCCAGTGGTTGTTACATACCCTGATGGTTCAACGTCGGAAGATGAGGATGCTGGAAATCAGGGCAAGCCTGTGTATGCGAAGGTTACAGTCAAAGGCTTAGATCAAAGTAATCTTCTGCTTAAATTGTACAAAGATAAGGATCCGCAAACTGGCGAGCCGATGAATGGTGAGTTGAAAGATAGGCTGTATGTTATGAATGGCATATCGTTGCTTAGAAAGCCGTTCATTCGCACTTGGAGTTTGACTAGCAAGAATAAGCTTAACCTTCGTATGCTGTGCCACAAAGATGGTGCAAGTGGTAATTGGACCAGCGATGAAAATCAAAGTGTTGTTTATATTCCTGGCAATGGTAGTAGGTCTACTCAATGGAGCTTTGCTAACGAAGCACAGCAAATGAATTGTCGCGAACGAGGGAATTGCAATGCTGCACATACACTTTATGGATTCATTAATGACCAGAGTGATGTGAATAGTGTTAAGAACGCAATCGCTAGAACAGAAGATATTGTTGACGGCACTCCAAAACAAACTGGCGACTATAATTGCACAGTGTTTACGCTGGATGATGCTGCGCTGAAGAGATTCAATGCTCTTGCTTCCGATAATACGTTTATGAGCAATCCTTCTAATAAGGATGCTAGTAACTTAATGAGTAATAATTCTTTGAAGCAGGGAACCAATTGGGATAGACTCACGTTCAAGATTACTGTTGTCGACAAATTCTCGCTGCCAAAGACCGGCGGAATGAACTGGAACGTGCTGCTTGGTGCGTTTGCTGTGATTGGCACGGGCGTGATGGCGGCTGGGTTCTTCCTTGAGCAAACCAAGTGGGGGCGCGCGATGCTTGATGCGTTGCTGCGTAAGACACTGCTTAAAGATTTTATCTGCAAAACTGCCAAAAAGCTTCGCGCTTTAAGGCAACGTAGCGAAAGGTGGCGATGCTGATGAAAATTTTCTGCAGCTTAAAAACTGCAGTATCAACGTTCCATGTGCTGGCAATGGCATTACGCGTTACGTAGTGATGGTACACAGTGACGTTACACAGTGACGGTACTTATGCCGGAGCATGGTTCGGATTTAATCTTGCTGCGCGCGGCGCAAATCGTAGCCGCCGACAGAGTTCATGCGGCTTTGCGATGACTCCGCCGACCGTGCGCAACACAAAATAAAACAATAAACGTATTTTCCTCAAAACCTGCCCACAAGGGCACTGATATAAAGGAGAAGAAAGTGAATAAATTCACTAAACAATGCGTGGCGGCATTCGCCTCGCTCGCAATGGCTGGCACGCTGTGCGTCGCCGGCGCCGTGGTGGCAAACAACTCTGCTTGGGCTGATAGTACGCCAAGTGTTGATACTACTTTCAATACAAAAGGTGCAGCTGGTTTGACCACCGATTCGCAAGCTGGTGATTACAAATCAGCTCCATGGATGACTGATGCTCCAAAATCTGGTTCCATCACCATCTACAAGTGGAAGTCTGAAACCGATGGCAACGGTAACCAGAAGAAGGAAACTGCTGTTAAGGATGCTGAATTTACTATTAAGAAGGTTAAGTCTGTAAACAGCAAAGACCTTGATTTGACCAAGTATGACTCTTGGGTAGAGGTTGCTAAGGCAGCTGGTGATCTTAATAAGAATGCTGGTACTGTAGCTTTCGATGATACATTTGGTACAAATGGTAAATTAAGTGGCTCTACAAACGCTAATGGTGTTTTAAGGTTTAAGGATCTTCCACTTGGTTTGTATCAGATTCAGGAAACCAAGGCTCCTGCAGGTTATTCTGCTGCGGAAACTAAGCCATTCTATATGACTTTGCCAATGATTCAGCAGGTTACTACTGGTGGCAATAAAGAGACCAAGTACAACTATGCTCCGTTCGTTGATCCTAAGAACGTTGATATCGCTGATAGCGTTAAGAAGACTAAGGATACAACGAAGACTGTAGGTGCTGGAGATGAAATTTCCTACACCATTACTGCAGACCTCGATAAGGTTAAGGCTAAGTCTACTGATGCAAATCTTGTTGCAGATGAATTCAAGGGCTATAGCGTCTTCGATCTTGCGCCAGCTAATTACTTTGTAAGCTATGAGAATGTTGTAAAGACGGTTAAGGCAGGAGACACTACGCTTACACCGAATACAGATTACACAGTTGGAGCACCTACTGATGTTGAAGGTAAGAAGAAGATTGAAATTACGTTCACTGGTTCTGGTCGTAAAGCGCTCGCTACTGCCGCAAATGCAAGTGTTGGCAAGGCTGCAAAGGTAACTGTTGATTTGACGTTCAAACTTGCTGATACAGCTAAACTTGCTACGAACTCTGTTACCAATGAGGGTGGTATGGTGCCATCTCATGGTACCGGAACAACTCCAAGCGAAGTTAAGACTAAAACTAATCCAAAGGTAGATTTCGCTACATTCCAAATTAAGAAGGTTTCTTCTAAGGATGGCAGTGTATTGCCTGGCGCAAAGTTTATGTTGTTCGCAAAGAAGGATGAGGCTACAGCTTGCACCAATGCAATTAAGGCAGGCACAACTGGTGAGGACCTTAACAAAGTTTGCAAGGCGAAAGCTTCCGTTGGTTTTGGTGAGAAGGAAACTTCATCAGATAATGCTACGAAGGGCTTAACTGAAGCTTATTCCGTTAAGCGTGGTGAAGTATTCTATGCAGTGGAAACTGTTGCTCCAACTGGATACATTCGTAACCCTAATGTTCATGATATCACTGTTGATGCAAGTAAAACTACTGACACTTTCTCTGTTGAGAACCTTCCAGATTCAGGCAATGACGGTAAGAGCTGGCTCTTCAACCTTCCAAAGACCGGTGCTGCAGGCGTGATTATCTTCGCGTTGGCTGGCATGTGCTTGGTTGCTGTTGGCATGTTCATCTTCTTGCGCAACCGCAAGAAGGATGAAGAGCAGCAGGCTGCCTGATTCCAAGCAATTCTTAGGAATTGCAATCCGCTAGGCGATTGAGTTTAGGTGCGCATGTTGTTTGCGCGTCGGGACTTTAATCGCCTGGCTTATAACTGAAAACTTAGCAGGCTGCGCTGTGTTCGCGCTAGCCGGCGTGATGCGTGCGTTGCTCGCTTGTGATGCTCACTTGCGGCGTTTGCTGTGGCGTGTGCTGTGGCGCGATGCTTCGGCGTTTATTTCGGCGCGATGCGCGTTGTGTGCGTTTGTGGCGTTTCGCTGCGTGCGTTGTGCGATTGGAGTTTCGCGTTGCTTGCGTTGCTCGCTTGTGCTATGCGCGAGTATCCCTCTTCTTCGCACAGCGCAGTCTGCTGTATTCATTCTTTCCATTCAGAAAGAACATTAATCAATAACAATTAGCCCTTTACAGAGAAGAAGTTGCAATGTTAAACAAAAATGCGGATAAAGAAAAAATTTCTTGCATTGTAAAAAAAATTAGAAAATATCGTGTCAAGAAGATAAATCCAATCCTAGAGAATAAAGAATATACTGAAGAAGAAAAAAAAGAAAAATTAGTGGATCAACTTCGAACTGTAAGATTCAGTTATAATATATGGGATAGTTTCTCTTCAAAATTTGTTCTTTCGTTCCTTTTAGGACTTATTGGATTGTTAGTTGGGCAAGCGAAAAATATATCGGTTGATGGGAACGTTAATATTCTTAAAATATTTGGTATTGATTTTTGTAGTGTGAGTAATAGAATTGGGGATGTTGAACCTAATAAAGCAATTTTATTATTCATTGGTGGTTTCTTCCTAGTCATTCTATTATGTCAAGGGTTGTTCGTTTATGTAGCAAATATATATTATGAGGAAATGGAAGTTGTTAAAGCTGAACTTGAGAAAATAAATAATCTGGCTCAATCAAATCCTGAGAAAATAAGCATACGTATTTACAATCGTAACTTAGTGCGGCGTAGTAATTTCGGCAGGTAGTATTGCGCTAAGCTGAGTACCTGCAAGCGTCGCTTCTGAAGCTTTGCATCAATGCTTTGCAAACATTGCTAATGTAGCTTTGCATCAATGCTTTGCTAAGGTCGATTATGTAGCTTTGCAGTTGTGCTTCTGCTAACAATGATTACTTATTGATTAGTGAAGTTTAACAGTATTGCTCTGCAGACGTTGAGTATTTATCGCTTAGAGAACACTAGCGTCCGTGCTGCCGCACACACCACACCAGACGCACCTACCACACCAAAAACACTAGCGGTTTTACTAGTAGTGGGAGATAGGAATTGCTTGGTCGGAACAAATATTCGTGAGGTGAGATTTGAGATTTTTCGCACTGAGCGCGGCGAACGTCAGAGCCGCAGGCTGCTGATTCGCCAAGCGAAGAAGAAAAATCGAAAAATCTCTGCGATAAGATGAGGTTATTAATGGTTAGCACGCAGAGTTTGGGGGATTTCTCTACGAGCACTAAAAGAGGACTGAGAAGCTACATTCTTTAAAGAAAGGCGAACACACTAAACGCCTTTAACAGCCAGAGCGCACGAAGGACGGGACGTGCGAGGAGAGAAATCTCCCGAAACTCGCGCCACAGTAAAGAGAAACACACAAAACTCGCGCCGCATAAAATAAAATTACGTACATAAACATACAAACGGAGGAAGCATGAAATTAAACAGTGCCGTTACGAAAGTATATGCTTTCCTCAACAAAATCGCCCTCAATACGCCCATCGTAAGCAAGCTTTTCAAGAATCGCACTTCCGAAACTAGCGCTGCTGAAACTACCGTAATCGAAACCGTTACATCCGAAACTAATCCTGCAGATCAAAACTCTTCTACGCAACCTTCTGCAAGCAATCACAAATCCAATCACAAATCTAAGCAAAAATCTAAGCTCCGCCGCATCGTCGAGCCAATCGCATTCGTGCTGGCAGGCATTTTGTGCTTCAGTTACCCTGTTGTTTCAACGCTTTGGAATAATCGTGTGTCGAAGGAAATTTCTAACGCGTACGACAAGTATAACCACGATCAGGCTGGTGACGTGCGCCGCGCTCACATTCGTGCCGCGAAGCTTTACAATAAAACTCGCAAGAATATGCTTACCACGGATCCGTATAGTCCGGATGGTCAAAAGGACGTAACTAACACGCCTGAATACAAGCGTTATCTTAAGGCGCTTGAGGAGCCTATGGGTATTATCGGCATCGTAAAAATTCCGAAGATTGGTGTAAAACTTCCTATTTATCACGGTAGTTCGCAGGAAGTTTTGGCGCACGGCGCTGGTCATTTGTACGGCACGGATTTGCCGGTTGGCGGCAAGAACCGTCACACAGTTATTACCGCGCACACGGGTCTTGCGGATGCAACCATGTTCGACGATTTGGTGAATTTGAAGAAGGGTGACTACTTCTACCTCGACGTGCAAGGCGAAACTTTGCGATACAAAGTGTTCCGCATCAACGTTGTGGATCCGCACGATATCAGTTTGTTGCAGCGCGAAAAGGGGCGCGACTTGGCGACGCTGCTAACGTGTACCCCGTATGGCGTGAACTCGCATAGGCTTTTGGTGACGGGGTATCGTGTGCTGCCGGACCCTGTGAAGCCACCGGAGGACCACGTGCAATGGCCGCTTTGGATGACGCTATTTGTGATTGCAATGGTGTTCTCATTGATTGTTTTGTCCACGATGATTGTTGCTGCAACGTCTAAGCGAGGGCGACAGTTCGACATTCGCGGCAAGCATTTGCTGGTACTTTCGCGCAAAATGCTGCGTAAATTGCGCCGCGAGTAACGCGACGACTGTGCGGTGAGCGCAGTATTGTGCGCGAAAAAACGACCAAAACTTTACAGCGGCGCGCAGTTTATGCCGCTTACGTGAGTAATACCGGCAGAAACTTTACGTGCGTGTAAAGAAAAAGTCGGTTGCGTGCGAAATACCGGCAGAAACTTTACAGCGGCGCGCAGTTTATGCCGCCTACGTGAGCAATACCGGCAGAAACTTTACAGCGGCGCGCAGTTTATGCCGCCTACGTGAGCAATACCGGCAGAAACTTTACAGCGGCGCGCAGTTTATGCCGCTTACGTGAGTAATACCGGCAGAAACTTTACGTGCGTGTAAAGAAAAAGTCGGTTGCGTGCGAAAAAACGGCAGAAACTTTACAGCGGCGCGCAGTTTATGCCGCTTCCCAACTAGATTCCAACCAAAACTTTACGCGCGCGCTAAATCGCAGCGCTCAAGCAAATCGTCGCGCTCGCTGTATGCTCACTATACAAAAATCCACTATTTTGCGAATGTTATTTTGCGAATTGTATTCGAATGTTATTTTTCTATGGTTGCGCATGGACTTGCAAAATGCCTAGGGGGGGGGGTATAGTTGCAAGCACTGTGTCTGCAATTAAGAGAGGTTTTTGCAGCGTTGTGTGGTTTTTGATTTTGTAATGATGACTACGCAAATTTTGAGAGTTTGAATTTAACGAAGGTGATTAGAGATGTTTCCGCAACGTAGTCGTAACAATCTTTCTAAGATTATGCGCGTAATTTGCGGTTTCACGTCCTGCGTGCTGACTCTCGCAACTCTCGCGATTGTGCCTGTTGCTTCGTCGAGTGCATCAACCGAAGAAACAACTAAGACTTCGAAAAGTGCTGATTCTGTGAAGGATACCGGTGCTGCGGAGCAAGGGGATAAGAAGGCTGAGCCTAAGACTGAGCAGCAGCAACCTGGTAGTAAGTCTGAGAAACATACTTCTGTAACGACTAATACAAATCCTCAAAACGAAGCTTCCGATAAAGATAAAAAGGCTAATCAAAACAGTAAAAGTAAAGAAGCTAAAGACGCTGCTGAATCTGCGCAAACTGAAAATCACGAAAACAGAAGCCCTGCCGACAATACCGAAAACAGCGCGCAATACTATAATCCTGCATATCCAATGGATTATCCGAATGTATTTGCTGGTAATTTGTCTACAAGTGCAAAGAATAAGTCTGGTACGCCTAAAAGCAGGAAAATACGTAAAAATAAAAATGTTAGAGTTGGATATCTTCCTGCTGGCACGCGGTTCGAACTTATAAAAGCAAATCCTAGTGATAAAGAAGACGCGTACGACTGGGCTAACTTTGAAGGTGAGCAATGTGCTGCGTCAGGCGATAATACGTCTGGTAATAACGCGTCGAGCAATAATGCATCTGGCAATAATAAACAGTGCAAGAAAACGAAAGCTATTCCAGAAGGTGTTTCAACTCCATCAAAATATGGTGTAATCACATTTAGGCCAAGTAGGTGGACCAAAGATGGGAATTATAAAGTGCACGTACTTGTGCACTATCCTGATGGCACTACTTCCGATGATGCAAATGCTGGAAATAGTAAAGGTGGTAAGCCTTCTCCAGTTTATGCAAATGTAGTTGTCACGCGATTTGATCCTCACGATAGTGATTTGCAACTTTCAATAATTAGCAAAGACAAAGAAGATTTGAAATATGGACAGTCCGATAACTCAGATTTAGTGTTAATGGCTGGTCAAAAGGTTGAAAAAACTACTTTTGATTCTTCTGCGCATCTTGGCATAGGCAATATTAATCAGCGTGTGATTTGCTATGAAAAGAATTCTGATGGCAAGCCTGTCGATGGAAAATACGAATCTGGTGGAATTAACGGGCTTACGTTAGATGAAAAAGACGTAAAAGTTTGGAAGCATGCCAGTTACGATCAGCAAAAGAAGTGCTTTGACGATCCTGCTAACGGCTGCAAGATGGCTGACTTCCTTTATGACGATTACGTCTACAACGAGTATGTTAAAACACATCCGAATTTTGAGCCTAAGAGTGTAAACGAGCGCACAGTAGGGCAGTTTAAGGGAACTGTAAATAAAACCGGTGATTTTGTGTGCAAAGTTTATGCTTTAAGAAATTCTGTTAAAGATGACGGCGTGCAAGACAAGCAAGATGATGCTTTAGTAAAGAAGTTTGATCAAATAGCTGCAGAAAAACACAATAAGATTGATGAAATTGATTCTGCGCTAAAGCAAGATGCTTTATTTAAGTCTGGAATTACTTGGGAAGCTAAAACTTTGAACATTACTGTTCGCAGAATGTCTTATTATTATCAGCCTTATTACGGTGATGGAATTGATACGCTACCTGGTAAAACTCAAGCTTCTATTGTACCGCTTAACCAGTGCGGAGTTGGCAAAAATTGCAGTAAGCAATTAGCTAGGACTCGTCATCTTCCTGACGGAACTTGGTTTGAAATAGCAAATTATCCTAAGTCGACTGAAGAATTACCTGATTGGGCTTCGTTTATTGACGATGAAGATGACAGTGATCAAAGTAACAAGCCTAGCGAAGCTGGGGGTAAAGTCGGAAAAGATAGTAGTGATGGTTCCGGCGCAGTGTATGGAAAAATTACTGTAAGAATGAGCACTTGGATTAAAACAGGGTATTACTATGTGCCAGTGGTTGCGCATTATCCTGATGGCTCTTCTTCAAAGGATGAAGATTCCAGTAACGAAGGCAAGCCTATCTATTTGAAAGTCTCAGTCAACAATTCTCCACGGATTAATAATGATGATTTAAAGTTACGTGTGACGACCGAAAAAGCTTCAGCTGATGGTGAGTCTGACTCGCAAAATGACGATTATGGTGATGTAGATCCAGACCAGGGCATCACAATGATGCGCGGAATGCGCTTTTTGAATCCGTATATTGATGCGTGGTCATTGCGTGAAGTGGGTAAGAAAATTTCGTTAAAAGTTTTGTGCACTAAGGTGAGCAAAGCTGGCAAAGCTAGCAAAGACGGCACTGCTAACGCTAGTGGCTCTAGTGGTGCGAGTGTTTGGTCTAGTAATGTTGATGGTTTGACTGCTCCTACGGAGAATCAAATTCATAAATGGGATCATATTAAAACTGTTGCTGAACTTAAAGGTTGTGAGAAGAACCCAGCTTCGTGCGATGCAAAACGTACCCTATTTAGGCGAGATGTTGAAGCTAGTGATTGGGATGTGTATAACCCGTTCTATGCAGTCGAACGCACGGATTCGATTATTGGCGGTGCGCCTAAAGAAACAGGCGATTACCAGTGCGTTGTGTATGCGTTGAAGCCGACGGCGCTCAAAAAATATGAAGATGCTGTTGCTGCAGCAGGCGGAGAAAGTAAAGCAAAAAACGGCGATACTCTTCTTAATGGCATCACTGGTCTCGAAAAAGGCAAGGACTGGACGATGACCGCGGTCAAAATTCACGTTGTTGAGCCTTTTAGACTGCCAAAGACGGGATTCGCAGGCTGGAACATGATTCTTAGCGTTGCTACAACGATTTTCACAAGTCTTATGGTTCTTGCGTTTGCTCTCGACCAAACACAGTGGGGGCGCGCATTTATGAAAAATTTTGTGTACCAAAATTCTGCTCAAAAGGTCAGTGAAATAGCTGTTCAAAAGGGCACTGAAGTATCTGCTCGCAAGGGCACTGAAATAAAGGAGAAGAAATGAATAATTTCACAAAACGATGCGTCGCCGCATTCGCCTCGCTCGCAATGGCTGGGACGCTGTGTGCGGCGGGTGCTGTGACAGTGTCCAGCGTTGCGTGGGCTAGCAAGCCTGTGGTGAATCCGAGTGGTGGTAGTCAGCCTAAAGGCGGTAAGACTGGTTTTGATACTCCATCACAAGATGCAGTGCTTAAGTCAGCGCCATGGGAGCTTGAAGATATTGATAAGAATGCAACTTATTCCCTCACTATTTTCAAGTGGAAGTACGAGGTTGACTCAACCACCAAAAAGCAGAAGAAGTCAACTCCTGTTCCTGGTGCAGAATTCACTGTAAAAAAGGTGACGAAGATCGACGGTAAGGATATCGATTTAACTCATTACGCAGATTGGGTTAAGGTTGCCAATAATATTGATGGTCTTAATAAAGGCACTGCTACTGGAATAACCACTGAAGCTGTTACTGGTGGTACAAAAAATACTGATGATAATGGTGTTGCGAAATTCGATCTTAAAATCGGTCTGTATCAAGTTACAGAATCAAATCCTCCAAAGGGCTTCTCCGCAGCCGAATCCAAGCCATTCTATATGACAATCCCAAGGATTGAGAAGGATAAACAAACCAACGCAGTGGTCTACAACTATGCTCCATACGCTGATCCAAAGAACAAGGATTTGAGCAACAGCGTTAAGAAGACTGCGGATACTTCTAAGACTGTTGGCGCTGGCGATAAGATTTCCTACACCATTAGCGCTGAGCTTGACAAGATGAAGGCAGCGGATGCTGATGCTACAGCTCTTACTGCCGATGATTTTAAAGGCTATTCTGTAGTAGATCTCGCTCCTGCAAATGCTTTTACTACATACGATGCTAGCGTTGTCACGAGAGTTATCGTTGGTACGGATGAAGAGAATAAAACTAATACTGAATTGAAGAATGAAGATTCAACAAAGTATTATGAAGTCGGTACAGTTACGGATGTTGCTGCAGTGACTTCTGGCAATAACCAAGACGTTGCTCGCAAGAAGATTCCTATTACTTTCACTGAAGAAGGTAGGAAGAAGCTTGCTAAAGCTGCAAACGACAACGCTGGTAATGTAGTAAAGGTATTTGTTACTTTAGAGTTCACTCTTGCTGGTTCGGATGTTCTTGGCAGCAGCACTGTTGCTAACAAGGGTGGCTTAATTCCTTCGCACACAACTGGTAATCCAGACGTTGTTGAAGGTAAAAAGTACAAGGAAGTGAAGTTCTCAAAGTTCAAGATTAAGAAGGTTTCTTCTACGGATCAAAGTCCTCTTGAGGGTGGAAAGTTTGTGATATTTGCCAATAAAACCGATGCACAAGCTTGCGCTACAGCAGTTAAAACAAATACCGATGTAGACTCTAAGTGTGGTACTAGTAGTCCTCGCTCAGCTTTTGGAGAAAAAACATCAGCAAAAACCAGTGGTTTGACTGAAGAATATTCTGTAAAGCGTGATGAAGATTTCTACATCGTAGAAACTGCTGCTCCAGACGGATACATCCGTAATCCTGATGTTGTTACAACTAAGGCAACTATCGCTGATGCAGAATTCACATTCCAGAATCTTCCTACCAAGGATAAAGGCTTCTGGTTCAACCTTCCAAAGACCGGTGCTGCTGGCGTAATCATCTTCGCAGTTATCGGCATGTGCTTCGTTGGTTCCGGATTCTTTGTGTACATGCGTCGTCGCAAGAAGGAAGAGGAGCAGGCTAAGCTCCGCGCTTAGTTAATCCCTTTCTTTAAGCATTAACGAAAATGGGGAGTCGGGCGCGCGTTAACTAACGCTTTCCCGGCTCCTTGTTTATTTATTGGAGGAATCATGAAGCTAGCTGATTTTACAGAGTCTGCTCGCGCGCTATTTAAACGGCTGACTCGTATGCGCGCTAATAAGTCCTCCAAAAGTGCGCATGATTCCGCAAGTGCGCAAAATACGCAATCATCACAAGAGCAATCTTCCCCAAAACCAATGTCCACACTTCGCAAGCTGACTGAGCCGATTGCGCTTGTTACTATTGGCATTTTGTGTTTCAGCTATCCTGTGGTTTCTACTTTGGTCAACAATCATGCTGCCAAGGAACTCTCAATCGAGTACGACAAATTAAATAAGGAAAAGCCTAAAGAAAATCGCGCGGAAATTTTGCGAAAAGCGCGTGAATACAACGCTCGCCACAAGGCGATTATTAGCGCGGACCCGTATAACGGCAATAACGACTACATGGACACTCCCGAATATAAAGAGTACGAAAAAGTGCTTAGCGAGCCGATGGGGATTATGGGCATTGTGAAAATACCGAAAATTGGCGTGAGACTGCCGATTTACCACGGAACTACTCAAGATACTCTCGCAATGGGTGCGGGGCATTTGTACGGCACGGATTTGCCGGTGGGTGGCAAAAGCAGGCACACGGTTGTTACGGCGCATACGGGTATGCCGGATGCCACGATGTTTGACGATTTAAACACGCTGAAAAAAGGCGACTACTTCTATTTTGATGTGCAAGGCAAAACTCTTCGGTACAAAGTGTTTCGCATAAATGTGGTGGAGCCGAACGATATTCGCTTGCTGCGGCGCGAGAAGGGGCGCGACTTGGCGACGCTGATTACGTGTACGCCGTACGGAATTAACACGCACAGGCTGCTCGTGACGGGGTATCGCGTGCTGCCGGATCCTGCAAACGTGCCGGGTGACCATATGCAGTGGCCGTTGTGGATGACGCTGTTTGTGATATCGATGGTGATGTCTGCGGTGTTGATGGCGATGATGCTGGTTGCGTCGTTGCGAAAGAAGAATGGTGTGAGTAGTGTGCAAGGCAGGCATTTGCTGGCGGTTTCGCGCAAGATGTTGCGTAAGTTGCGCAAACGACCTGCCTGAGCGCATATCGTCGCGTGCTTGCGTGGTTTTGGCTTGCGAATTTCTTGCGTGGCTGTGTGAGATAGGAATTTCTTTTAGCCGTGGCGCGAGTTTTGGGGGATTTCTTTCCTCGCGGGCGCGACGATCTGCTTTCGCGCAGCATTGCGCGCGCGAAAGCAACTCGGAGCGTGAGCTTGCTCAAGTTGAAAGCACGGTGTGCTTTCAACGCAAGCTCAGTAGCGAACGCGCTTTGCGCGTGAGCGTTCCTTCGTCGCTTTATTCTTAAACTTTTTTAACGATAAGCTCGCGTTTTATTACGCTCGCTTACGAAACTCGCGTTGGAAGTCCACTGGACTTCCAACTTTAGCGAGTTTCCGCATTGAAGTGCCTTCGCGCGCTACGCTTTAAGCGCTCCGGCAAGTCAATGCGCAGTCCTCTTTTATTGCTCGTAAAGAAATCCCCCAAACTCTGCGTGATAATTCGTTAATAACCGTGTCTATCGCAGAGATTTTTCGATTTTTCTTCTTCGCTTGGCGAATCAGCAGCCTGCGGCTCTGACGTTCGCCGCGCTCAGTGCGAAAAATCTCAAATCTCTACCACACTGGTATTCGTACCTCTCAAGCAACACCCACCCATCGCTACTAGTAAAACCGCTAGTGTTCTTTGGTGTGGTAGGAGTGCTTGGTATGGCGTGTGCAGCAGCGTGAATGCTAGTGTTCGTTAATCAACAGGAATCAGTGTCTGCAAAGCATTGGTGCAAAGCTTCTTTGGTCGTCAGATTGTGCTTTCTTAAGAAATAAAGAAAGCACAATCGTTTGCGCTCCGACGTTGAAAGCACACCGTGCTTTCAACATTGAGTCGTCGCTACCGCATTGTGTCGCTTTTCGCGCTACGCTTGAGCGAAAAGCGAGTCAATGCGACACGCCGGCTTGCGCTCGAGCTCATTCTGAGTATAGTAGTTACTCGGTTCGCGAAACGAACCAAGATAACCAACGCCCCTTTAGCTCAGTTGGTTAGAGCAGCTGACTCTTAATCAGCGTGTCCAGGGTTCGAATCCCTGAGGGGGCACAAGCAAAACCCAAGCTTTACAGCTTGGGTTTTTTCGTATCTAATCTCTCCGCTACGCACATGCAACAGCGCGCGTTTGTCCCTCTTTGCAGTCAAGCTGGAAACATGACCTCGTCAAATATGATGCCGCAATTATTTCAGGATGATGCCCTGCTTGAACAGCCGCAACAACAACCACTGCTTACGCAGCAGCAACCGCTTACTCCGCAGCAAGCTCAGCCGCGCCAGCTCCCTCTAAAAGCTGCCGACACGACTGCAGAAAACCCGTGGCCTGTTGCAATCTTAAGCCAAAAGTTCCACAGCGCCGTAGAACGATGGCCAGCAGCGTGGATTGAGGGCCAAATCGTCGAAATCAACATGCGCCGCGCGTCTTCCGGTTACATCACTCTTCGCGACAGCAATGAAGAAGTGTCGATTTCCGTAATGGGCTTCAGCAATTTCGTGCAGCAGGCGCGCGAACTTCGCCAGGGCGACCGCGTAGTCGTTCACGGCAAGGCGGATATTTGGGTGAAAGCCACGCGTTTGAGCTTCGTTGCAGACGAAATCCGCCGCGTCGGTGCCGGTGACTTAAAAGCGCAAATTGACGAGTTGCGAAAAAAGCTTAAGGGCGAGGGCTTATTTGACGCTGAAAATAAGGTTCCGCTGCCGGAATTTCCTAAGTGCATCGGACTCGTGTGCGCTCCTCAAGCTCGCGCGGAGGGCGATGTTATTACGAACGTGAATTTGCGCTGGCCTGTTACGCGCTTCAAAGTTATTCACGCGCACGTGCAAGGCGTGCAGTGCCCGGCGGATATTATTGCCGCAATCAAGCAGCTCGACGCGGACCCAGAAGTTGACGTTATTATTATTGCTCGCGGCGGTGGCAGCTTTGAGGATTTGATTGGTTTTTCGGACGAAGGCGTGGTTCGCGCTACTGCTGCGTGCGTGACGCCGATTGTGTCTGCAATCGGTCACGAGGACGATTGGACGCTGATTGATTTGGCTGCGGACATGCGCGCTTCGACTCCTACGGATGCTGCAAAGCGCGTTGTTCCGGACGTTCGCGAGCAGTGGCAGCTTATTGATAACGCGTTGCAAACTATGCGCATGCGAATTTCTGCGCGCGTCGACAATGAGATCCGCCTCGTTGAGGGTTATGCGAATCGCCCGAGCCTTACGCGCCCGAGCACTATGCTTGAGCCGCACGAGCGCTTGGTTGAGCAGGCTGTTGAGCGAATGCGTCACGGTTTGGTGAGACTTCTTGACGACGCGAGCTTGACTGTTGAGAAGGCTCACGCGAGCTTGACTGCGTTGAGTCCGCAATCGACTTTGAATCGCGGGTATGCTGTTGTGCAGCTCAGCGGTGGGCGAGTGCTTGACGACGCGGCTTTAGCGAAAGTTGGCGACGATATGACAGTTACGCTTAAAAGCGGCGTGGTGCTTGGCAAGGTGACTGGAACAAAAGTAGCTGGAACGAAAGTAGCTGGCACAAAGTAGCTGCCGGAAAGCCGAGTAAAAAGTCAAGTAAGTAATTTTTTAGATATTTTAGATATTTTAGATACAACGAAAGGTTAGATATGAGCGAGAAAGTAACGAAAAAAGCGGAAGAAGTAGCGGCAGAAAGTAACGAAAGTGCAGAATTTGCAAGCACGCTTACGAAGGAAGAGCGCGCTGCGATTGAGGCGATGCCGTACGAAGAGGCTCGCGAAAAGCTGGTTCAGGCGGTTCAGGCACTGGAAGCTGGCGGTTTGACGCTGGATCAGTCCATGCGTCAGTGGGAGATTGGCGAGGCGCTGGCAAAACGCGCGCAGGGTTTGCTTGCCACTGTTCGCGCCAAGTTGGACGCGGCGCAGGCGGAGCAGTCGGCGACGGCGGCTACAGCCGGCACGCAGTCGAATCTTGAGGATTAAGCGCGTAGCCGACTTTTTCTTTACACTCGCGTAAAATTTTTGCCGTTTTTTGCCGGTTTCCCGACCGAAACTTTACGCGCCTGTAAAGTTTTTGCCGTTTTATCGCCTTAATCCAACCGAAACTTTACACGGCTGCGCAGTTTCTGCCGTTTTTTCGCGCGCAAACGACTTTTTCTTTACGCGCCTGTAAAGTTTCTGCCGTTCCGATCAGTCGCCTAGCCTAAATTGTTGCTCGCATAATTGTGCGCGAATCACGCCATGGTGTATAATTGCCATTTGTTGCCTCGGTAGCTCAGTGGATAGAGCACCACTCTCCTAAAGTGGGTGTCGTCAGTTCGATTCTGATCCGGGGCACTTTTATGTGTGGATGTTGTGCAGTTTATATTTGTGCAATGGTGTTGTGTGCTGTGTGTAGTTTGCCTATTTTTTTGTTGACAAACATTAGTTTCTTTTGTAAAATCGAAATGTGATGAAGCCAGGCAGTGTCTGGTTCGCAAAGAGCCAATCAAGTAATTGATTGGCTCTTTGCGCATCTAATAGCGGGGGATTGGTGGGGATTATGGTTATTTATAAACCGAACGAAGCAACGCTTAAGGCTATGAATCACGCTAATCAAATTATAGATGGCAAAATTTCTGAAGATGGCATTGTTTTTAGCAATGCTAATGAAGCTAAAGCATTTTTGGATAATATGTCATGAAAATTATTCGCGAGTCGCGAGATCCTTCCTAATGTTAGGGGATAGTGTTAGATTATTTCTAACTTAAGCGATGATCCGTTATCGGCGGGGAGTTTTCGGAAGAACGGCGAGGATTTGTAAGGTTCTCGCTTATTAGAACCGACGGGGTTGGCCCGTACAGCCAAACACGAGAGGCTATGAGAATAGTTCGATTGCGTTACGCACTTGCGTTACGCATTGCGCTACACGTTACGTAATCATCTTATAGCAAGCGAGGTGGTACCGCGGCAGTAACTGTCGTCCTCGCAGGGAAATATTCACCCTGTTGAGCGAGGAGAGCACAGTGAGCGAATCCACTAATCCAGCAGCAAACGCGTCCGAAAATACGTCCGAAAATACGTTCGCAAATCACGTATACCCAAAGGTAAGTGTTTCAACATCAACGCAAGAAACCGCCGGCGCGCAAGTTGCACCAAATCCTTCCTTCCCAAAGCTTGAAGAATCAGTTCTCCAATACTGGGATGCAAACAACACTTTCCGCAAGTCAATCGAATACCGCCCGTCCGGCAAAGGTAGCCAAAACGAGTTCGTGTTCTTCGATGGCCCTCCATTCGCAAACGGTCTTCCTCACTACGGCCACCTGCTCACAGGCTACGCAAAAGACGTCGTTCCGCGCTATCAGACTATGCGCGGCCGCAAAGTAAACCGCGTTTTTGGTTGGGATACTCACGGTCTTCCTGCAGAGTTGGAAGCGCAGAAGGAGCTCGGCATCGAGTCGGTTGAGCAAATCGAAAAAATGGGCATCGCAAAGTTCAACGATGCTTGCCGTGCCAGCGTTTTGAAGTACACGAAAGAGTGGCAAAACTACGTGCATCGTCAGGCTCGCTGGGTTGATTTCGAGCGCGGCTACAAAACGCTGAACATTCCATACATGGAATCCGTAATGTGGGCATTTAAGCAGCTTTACGATAAGGGCTTGGCTTACAAGGGCTATCGCGTGCTTCCGTACTGCCCGAAGGACCAAACTCCACTCAGCGCGCACGAGCTTCGTATGGATGCGGACGTTTACCAGAATCGCCAGGATACAACCGTTTCCGTCGCTGTCAAGCTTCGCGACGAAGCCGACGCTTACGCAGTATTCTGGACCACTACTCCTTGGACTGTGCCAACCAACTTCGCAATCGTAGTTGGCGCAGACATCGACTACGTGGAAGTTCGCCCAACTGAAGGCAAGTTTGCTGGCAAAAAGTTCTATATCGGTAAGCCTTTGCTCGGCTCCTACACTAAGGAACTTGGCGAAAACTACGAAGTTGTGCGCGAACTTAAGGGCGCGGAGATGGCTGGTTGGCGCTACTACCCAGTATTCCCATACTTTGCAAGCGAATCTGCGCTCGCAGAGGGTGGCACTCCTGGTCCTAACGCTTTTACGATTTTCACAGCAGATTATGTCGATACCGCTGAAGGTACTGGTCTCGTTCACCAGGCTCCTTACGGCGAGGACGATATGAACACGCTTAACGCGCACGAAATTCGCAGCGTTGACGTGCTCGACGCAGGCTGCAAGTTTACAAGCGACTGCCCAGATTACGAAGGCTTGTACGTTTTTGATGCCAACTTGCCAATTTTGCGCAACTTGCGTGCAGGAGACGGTCCGCTTGCTCAAATGCCGGAAGATCAGCGCGCGTTGCTATTCCAAGAAAAAAGCTACGTGCACAGCTATCCTCACTGCTGGCGTTGCGCAACTCCGCTTATTTACAAGCCTGTTTCTAGCTGGTTTGTGTCTGTTACGAAGATTAAGAAGCGCTTGCTTGAACTTAATCAGGAGATTAATTGGATTCCTGGAAACGTTAAGGACGGCCAGTTTGGTAAGTGGCTTTCTAACGCGCGCGACTGGTCGATTAGCCGTAACCGCTTCTGGGGCTCGCCAATTCCAGTGTGGGTGAGTGACGATCCAAAGTATCCTCGCGTAGACGTGTACGGTTCGTTGGAAGAGCTTAAGGCTGATTTTGGCGACTATCCTCGCGATGACGACGGCAATGTGAATATGCACCGCCCGTATATCGATCGCCTTACTCGTCCAAATCCAGACGATCCTACTGGAAAGTCGCAAATGCACCGTATTACGGATGTTCTCGACTGCTGGTTTGAGTCCGGTTCCATGCCTTTCGCACAATTCCATTATCCGTTCGAAAATAAGGAATTCTTCGAAGAGCACTTCCCATGCGATTACATCGTTGAATATATTGGTCAGACTCGCGGCTGGTTCTACACGCTTCACATTATGGCTACGGCGCTTTTCGACCGCCCAGCCTTTAAGAACGTGATTTGCCACGGCATTGTGCTTGGTTCCGACGGCCAGAAGATGAGTAAGCATTTGCGCAATTACCCGGATGTGAACGGCGTTTTCAACGAGTACGGTTCGGACGCAATGCGCTGGTTCCTTATGTCTTCGCCAATTTTGCGCGGTGGCAATTTGATTGTTACTGCAGACGGCATTAGGGATACGGTTCGTCAAGTTATGCTTCCTGTTTGGAGCTCGTATTACTTCTTCACTTTGTATGCGAACGCTGCAAACGGTGGTAAGGGTTACGATGCTCGTCGCCTTCGCGCGGATGAGGTTGCAGGACTTTGCAACATGGATCGTTATTTGCTTGCTCGCACGCGTTTGCTTGTTGAGCGCGTAGAAAAGTGCTTGAACGAGTTTGCGATTAGCGATGCTTGCGCAGCAGTTGGCGATTTTATTGACGTGCTTACGAATTGGTATATTCGCGGCAGCCGTGACCGCTTCTGGAATGAAGATGAGACTGCTTTCAACACGCTTTACACTGTGTTGGAAGTGTTCATGCGCACTATTGCTTCTCTTGCTCCTATGGAAGCTGAGGCTGTTTGGCGCGGTCTTACCGGTGGCGAATCCGTGCATTTGGCTGATTGGCCTTATTTGGTGGAGCCTGAAATGCTTTCGGATGGCGAGAAGAACCCTAAAGCTGGCGAAGTAACCGAGCTTGGTGCTGTTCTTGCGCATGACGACGCTTTGGTTGCTGCTATGGATAAGGTTCGCGAGGTTGTTTCTTCTGCGCTTTCGCTTCGTAAGGCGGAGCAGTTGCGCGTGCGCCAGCCGTTGGCAAACTTGACAGTTGTTGCAGAAAATACTGCTGCTGTAGAGCCTTACGAGCAGGTGCTCGAGCGCGAGCTTAACGTGAAGAATGTAACATTCTGCACTTTGGAAGACGCAAGTAACCACGGTTTGAAGATTGTTCACGAGCTTAAGGTGAACGCGCGCGCTGCTGGTCCTCGTCTGGGTAAGCAAGTGCAGTTTGCTATTAAGTCTTCTAAGAGTGGCGATTGGCGAGTTGACGAATCTGGCGCTCCTGTTGTTCAGACTCCAAACGGCGAAGTTGCGCTTGTTGAAGGCGAATATGAACTTGTAAATCGCGTTGAATCTTCGGATGCTCAAGCGGCTGCGAATACGGCTTCTGCTGCAATGCCAACTGGCGGTTTCGTTATGCTTGACACTGCTTTGACTAGCGATTTGCTTGCTGAAGGTTACGCTCGCGACGTTATTCGCGCTGTTCAGGATGCGCGTAAGGAGAACGGTTTGGATATTAGTGACCGAATCGCTTTGACTTTGAGCGTGCCAGCTTCGGACGTTGCTAAAGTTGAGCAGTTCCGCGATTTGATTGCGGAGGAGACTTTGGCTACGAGCTTCGAGGTTGTTGAGGCTGATTCTAACGCAACTGAGCTTAGCGTAACTCTTAAGCGTGCGTAAAACACAACTAACAGCTAATTAACTAAACAAAACGTGCCGGCGTACAATTCAATACGTCGGCACGTTTTTGTTTTATCTCTAGTTTTATTTGACTACCGTGTTGTAGCTACTCTAAAGAATTTCATTATTCTCAATATCCATTCAGGCATAATAAAAGTGACGTGCTTTTGTTCGTTCGAGTGGTTCTCTATAATTGGATGCTCTAAATCAAAGTATTCAAGTACGTCTTCACCGTTATCGAATTTTCTATCAATTTCTTTTCCGCTTATCTCTTTACTTTTTGTGGTGTTTTTCATAATATTGTTCCTCCTTCTTTCGTGATCTTCTTACAGAAATAATACGAATTCATATTCAAAATTCGTCTTCATTTTTTATAAGCTATTTTAACCTAAAAGTATTAATCTGAAGCTATTTTTTGATTAAGTAAGCGTAATCGGCGCTCTTGCATCGGTTTGCTTTTTCACGCTACGCTTTGAGTGAAAAAGCAAGGCGATGCGACACCCCGTTTTCTATGGGTTCCTATAGTGTCGATAAGACAACAATACAAATTTTTACTCGATTTGTATTTTGCGTTAATTTATATTGCATGATATTCAAAAAGAAAGTGCAGGTGACGAAATGAGTAAAGATGAGAAGGGTCGGTGTATTTCGTTCACGCTATAAGCGTGATTCATCTAGCGTCACCGTTCCTACTGGAAATAATTCTGGCATTATTGCAGGAAGTATAATTATTGCAATATTCGTGATTTTGGCAATTTTCGCCGATGCTTTTACTGCAATCACTGGCAATAATCCTTATGATGAGCATCCAGAATATTTAGATTTTAATTCTGTTCCAAAAGGCTTTGGTGGAATTAGTTTCCAGCATTGGTTTGGTGTTACGCCACTTCGTGGTCTTGATATTTTTGCAATTGTGGCTCATGGCGCTCGCGTATCTCTTGGAATTGGTATCGCTTCTACCATAATATCGCTATTTCTTGGCATCATAATCGGCATGATTGCAGGGTATTTCAGTGGTTTTGCTGATGCTTTGCTTTCGCGCACAATGGACGTGTTCTTCGGATTCCCGTTCTTGATTTTTGCGATTGCTTTATCTGCTGTTGTGCCACAAGATTTTCCGCGTCCACTTTTGCTAATACTTGTTTTAGGATTTTTTGGTTGGCCAAGTATTGCTCGTTTAGTTCGTGCTCAAACTCTTACGCTTAAATCCCGCAATTTTGCAGTTGCATCTCGCGTAATGGGAGCTGGTACGTGGCATGTTCTTCGTGAACAAATAATGCCAAATATGATGCCGTTGTTGCTCGTAAATATAACGTTCCTTATTCCTGGACGAATTGGAGCTGAAGCTGCGTTGTCTTTCCTTGGCGTTGGTATGAATCCGCCTTCTCCTTCGTGGGGTCGCGCTATTGCAGAAGCTGTGCAATGGGTTTTAGTTGACCCATGGTATTTACTTTTCCCTGGAATTGCACTGTTCTTGCTAACTTTCGGTTTTAATCTTGTTGGTGACGGTTTGGCCAGTGCTCTTCAGCCGCGAGCTTCCAAAAAGGCGGTGACGGAATGAGTAACAAGCAAAATACTCAAAATACTCAAAATACGCAGAATGCGCAAAGCGCGCAACAAAATATAATCAATACGCAGAAAATGAGCAGTAATCAATCTGCTGCCAATTCGCGAATAATCGGCAAGATTTTCGATTTTCTTGTTTTTATTGGCAAGCGTTCAGCAAGCTCGGTACTTGTTTTAACACTGATTGCAGTTGTATTATTCCTTATTTTCTTTATGCTTCCAGCGAATCCTGCGCAACTAGCTTGCGGAAAGCCGTGCACTCCTGAGCGTTTGGCTCGAGTTTCCGCATTTATGGGCACGGACGCGCCTTGGTATGAGCAGCTTGGAAACTATATTCGTGGCATATTTTTTGGACGAGAATTTGGAACTAATTCTGCATTCTCAGGAATTTCAGCAGCTGGTGCTGCCGGTGCTGCTGGTGCTGCTGCTGGTGCCGGTGCTGCAATTATCTGCTCGTCTCCATGCTTAGGCTGGTCATTCACACTTAACGAACCAGTCACAGATCTTATTATGAGCCGTTTTGCCGTGACAGCTTCTTTGGCGATTGGCGCTGCATTACTTTGGGTAATTATTGGTGTAGTAACCGGAGTGATTTCTGCTTCTAAAGAAGGATCGCTTTTTGATCGTGCATTTAGAGCGCTTTCTTCAGTGGGGATTTCGTCTCCTGCTTACCTGATTGGTATGCTTGCAATACTTGCTTTTGCAGTGTATTTGCCGATTTTCCCTACAGGCGGTTATGTGAATTTTTCGGATGATCCTTTAGGTTGGCTGCAGCATTTGCTACTTCCGTGGATTGTTTTGGCGCTTCTTAACGCCGCTTATTATACGCGACTTACTCGTGCTCATATGCTTGACGAGTTGCAACAGGATTATATGCGCACTGCTTTGGCTAAGGGTATGCCGCGAACGAAAGTTATAACTCGTCACGCTCTGCCTAACGTAATGCTTCCTGTGCTAACAATGTTTGGCTTGGATCTAGGCGGTTTGCTTGGCGGTGCTGTGATTACTGAGAGAGTTTTCTCTATGCAAGGGTTGGGTTCGTTACTTCTTGATTCTGTTAAAAATCTTGATTTGCAAGTGCTGGTTGGTGTGACGCTTTTTGCGGCTGCGCTTGTGATTGTTGCGAATCTTATTGTTGACATCTGTTATCGCTTCGTCGATCCTCGTGCCGCAGTCTGTTAGTGCTTTTCGAGTGCAATTGTTAGTGGGAGAGTCCTAGGCGCTTGCGTTTGCTTGATGCTGATTGTGTCAGCTCGCTCACTTTTTTCAAGTTAAAAAACGTTAAATAGCGTATGCGCGAGTTTTAAAGAATTAAATTTTAAATAGAAAAGATTAAAGAAATAAGGGGATTATTATGTTCATTTTCAAAAATACGATTTCAAAGAAAATTCTTGCTTCAACAGCAGCTTTTTCACTACTTACAATTTCGCTACTTTCACTTTCAGCTTGCACAAATTACAACTCTGGGAAAACCAGTATTACGAACGCTTCCGTGCTAAATTCTAATCCTAAAAAAGGCGGAACTCTTACAATATTTACGTCAAATACGAATATGAATTTCGATCCAGCGCGCAGTCAGGGTTTGCCAATTACGTCAAATAATTTCATCTTTCGCGCGCTTACTACTTGGAAAGTAAATCCGGATTTAAGCAAGCAAACGCGCGTAGTTCCAGATTTGGCAACGGATACTGGCACAACAAGTGACGGCGGAAAAACTTGGAAGTACACTCTTAAAAAGGGTGTTAAGTATGAAGATGGAACCGAAATCACTTCGCACGATATTAAATTTGGCATTGAGCGCTCGTTTGCAGATTCGTTAAGCGGTGGTTTTGGATATCACAAAACTCTTCTTGTTGGAGCTGAAAACTATAGAGGACCATTCGACGGAAAGTCGCTTGATTCGATTGAAACTCCAGATAATCAAACGATTATTTTCCATTTGAAAGCACCTTTTGCAGATTGGCCGTGGGTGACATCTTTGGCTGCATTTGTGCCGGTTCCAACTAGTTCAGGCGATGCTCAGACATATAGTAAAAAGCCGAAATCTTCAGGGCCATACAGGATTGTGCAAAACGAAGTTGGAAAGCAAGTTGTAATGCAACGCAATAAGTATTGGGATCCCAAGCTTGACAGCACTCGCACAGCTGCTACAGATGAAATCGTGTGGAAACTTGGTTCGGATACTACTGTTTCAGCTCAGTCTATGATTCAAGGAAATACGGATACAAAAACCGCATTTTTGGCTGATTTTGTGCCGCCTGCTCAGCTTGCGCAAGCTCAAGCGCATCCTCAATCTCGCAAGTTGCTAACTACTAGTAGTGATGGTGCTCTTGAATATTTGGCTATTAATACGCGCAGAATAACGGATATCAATATTCGAAAAGCGATTCAGTATGCTGTTGATAAGCAGTCGTATCGCACTGCGAAGGGCGGCGAAATTGCTGGAGGTTTTGCTACTACGCTTATTACGCCTGGTATTTCTGGCCGAAAGCAGTTTAATTTGTATTCTGAAGATCCTCGCGGGAACGTTGAGAAAGCTAAACAACTGTTGAAAAAATCAGGTAAAACTGATATTAAGTTGAGCCTTATTGCGCGTCCGGATCAAACGCAAGTGGCGTCTTCTGTGCAATCAAGCTTAAAGCGAGCTGGTATTAAAGTGACGATTAAAACTGTTGACGCAGTAAACTTTACGGACGCAATTACGTCAAATTCCGGAGATTACGATTTGGCTTTGGCTTCGTGGCAGCCTGATTTTCCTTCTGCTTTTGCCAATTTGGGACCGCTTTTTGATTCTTCGCAAATTGGCGGCGGTAACTGGAATATTTCTCGTTATTCGAATCCTAAAGTAGATTCTTTAATTCGCGAAGCTGTGCAAACTGTTGACGAGAATTCGGCGCATAAGCTGTGGCAAAAGGCGGATCGCGCTATTATGGAAGATTCTCCTGTTGTTCCGCTTATTTACTCGCATAACACGTTTATTCATGGAAGCAGTGTTGAGAATTTCTACATCGGAAGTTTTCCTGCTTACCCTAATTATGCAGCTGTGTCTTTGAATAGGTGATTGAAGATGACGAATTTGGATGCGCAAGCTTCATATGCTCAAGCTTTGGATAATGCTGTTTCAGATGCTCAATCTTCTGATGTACAAGCTTCGGATGCGCAAGCTTCAGATGCGCGTAAAAAAATTGTTATAAGCGTTGAAGATTTGTCGGTTTCGATTGATGGTAGGCAAATTACGCGCAATGTTTCTATGCAATTGCGCGCCGGAATGGTTTCTGCGTTAGTGGGCGAGTCCGGTTCTGGAAAGTCACTTACTGCGCTTGCGCTTATAGGATTGCTTGAGAATAATGCGCGTGTTGAAGGGAATGCGGCGCTTTTTAACGCTTCGGATACTAACGAATCTTTTATAAATTTGCTTAGCGAAGATGCCCCATATGAGCATATTCGCGGTGGCATGATTGGCATGATTTTTCAGGAGCCGTCCAGTGCGTTTAATCCTGTGAAAACAATTGGCAAGCAAATAGAAGAAGCGCTAATATATCATCCTGAAAAAGCAGGAAAACTTAGCCAAAGAGAGCGTAAGAAGCGTGTAATTTCGCAGCTTCTCGAGGTTGAGTTGAGTGATGCTGAGCGCGTGTATCGTTCTTATTCGCATGAGCTTTCTGGCGGCCAACTTCAGCGTGCGATGATTGCGATGGCTTTAATAAATCGTCCACAAGTTTTGATTGCAGACGAGCCTACAACAGCGCTCGACATCACAACGCAACGAGATATTTTACGTCTTATACGTAATTTGTCGGAGAAATTACATCTTGCTGTGTTAATTATTACGCATGATATGAGTGTTGTGCGCGCGCTCGCGGATGAAATGTATGTAATGCAAGGCGGGAATATTGTGGAATCTGGCGAAGTTCAGCATATTTTTGCGAATCCTAAGCACGAATATACGCGAACTTTGCTGGATTCTGTTCCGAAATTTGATATGCAATATGCTTCAAGTGGTGATTCTTATGAAAGTATAGAAGAAGTAGCGAAAGCGATTGCTAAGAATATTTCTAATAATATTGCTGAAAATATTTCTAAGAATATTTCTGAATCTCCAGAATCTGAATCTCCAGTAGTTGAAGTTCAAGGCGTAAGTGTGAAGTATTCGCATGCTCGTTTTAGCAAAGATTCAAATAAGCTCGCTCTCAGTGACGCAAACTTGCGCATTAACTCTGGCTCTACACTAGCTTTAGTTGGGGAGTCTGGGGCTGGAAAAACCACTATTGCAAAGCTTATTTCTGGGCAAATCAAACCAAATTCTGGATTAGTGCTACTTAATGGAGAAAACTTAAACAGATTAAACAGTAAAGCTCGCCGCCAAGCATTATCGCGAATTGGATACGTTTTTCAAGATTCAGGTTCCGCACTAAATCCGCGTAAAACCATTGGTTGGAGTATTGCAGAACCATTACTTTTACACACGAATCTTGATGCCAATGAGCGTTTAGAGCGCGTTGAAGAAATGCTTAATCAAGTACAAGTGCCAGTCGAATTCGCAAACCGTTTTCCTCACGAGCTTTCCGGAGGCCAAAGACAGCGCGTAGGTATTGCGCGAGCGTTGATTTTGCAGCCTTCTCTGCTTATTGCGGATGAGCCAACTTCTGCGCTTGACGTAACAGTGCAACGTCGTGTACTTAACTTATTACATGATTTGCAACAAAAATACCGTTACGCATGCTTGTTTATTACTCATGATGTTGGCGTTGTGCAGGAAGTTGCTAGCGAAGTTGCCATAATTAGAAATGGCAGCGTTCAATATATTTCGTAGTATGTTTTCCTAGTATGTTGAGGCTCGCCATTACGATAGTAAGCGTTTTTAGGAGGTAGCTTATGGCATCGTCGGCAGCAATTGGTGTGTTTGATTCGGGGCTTGGAGGCATTTCCGTAGCTTGTCAGTTGCATGCTGCTCTGCCGCATGAGCGAATTGTTTATTTCGGCGACTCTGCAAACGCGCCATACGGCATTAAAACTCCTGAAGAAGTTAAAAAGCTAAGCTTTGCAATTGTCGAGCATTTTATTCGCCTAAATGTAAAAGCTGTCGTAATTGCCTGTAATACCGCCACTTCCGCAGCTGTGAACGATTTGCGCGCGCATTACAATATACCTATCATAGGTATGGAGCCGGCGCTTAAATTAGCTTGTGATTTGGGCAAAGGTGAGCCTCAGCGCGTAATCGTAGCTGCAACTCCTCTTACTCTTCGCGAGCGCAAGTTTGCGGATTTGCTGCAACGTTTTTCGCAAAATAACACGATTTTTTCGCAGCCTTGCCCCGATTTAGTGCGTATTGTTGAGCGTGGGGAGCTTAATAATCGTGATGTAGTTTTTGCTGCTCTTCACAAGTATTTCGACGAGTATGATTTAGACAGTATTGATTCGGTTGTGCTTGGTTGCACTCATTTTGTGTTTTATAGGGATTATTTCCGCGAGTTTTTGCCTGAGCGCACGAATATTGTTGACGGCAACGAAGGAACTATTAATCATTTGCGCAAAATATTGGAACTTAATAATGAGCTTGCAAGCGATTCTCAAGAAGGCAGCATAACTCTTACTAATTCGGATACAAGCTTGCGTATGCAAGAACTTGCGAAGAGCTTGTGCAATTAATCTTATAGTTTATATTGCAATTTGCTTAATGTGGTGCGAGTTTCGGGGGATTTCTCTCCTCGCACGTCCCGTCCTTCGTCGCTTTGGCTGTTAGAGGTTTTGTTGTCTGCTTTGTTCTTAAGGAATGTTGCTTCCTCAGTCCTCTTTTAGTGCTCGTAAAGAAATTCCCCAAACTCTGCGTGTTTAATCTTTAATAACCTCGTTTTATCGCAGAGATTTTTCGATTTTTCTTCTTCGCTTGGCGAATCAGCAGCCTGCGGCTCTGACGTTCGCCGCGCTCTGTGCGAAAAATCTCAAATCTCTACCACACGAATATCCACACAACTGAATGTCAACGTAATCAATCTGTAAAATAAACTATAAATTAATGACTAGCTTATCAAAAAATAACTTTAGAATATTGGCACAAAATCAAAGTAAGCAATGCCGCAACCCAAAGCACGTCTATTAGCAAGTCGTATCGCAAACGGTAGTAGCTTTCAACCAAGCGGAAACGCTTAACAAGCAACTTTTGCGAACTTACGCTTGCGTGAGTCAACGATATAAATTGCATTGTTGTGGAGAACATAAGCACAATGCACCACGGGCATAACGCGTGAATTACGAACATAGATTGCGAAAACAGCCAGTAAGCATAGGCGAGCGCGCATAATCCGCCAAGCCAAGTGCAAATTGCGAACCATCGCGGCACGCGTACGCGAATCATTCCAATAACTGCGAGCGTTACGAATACGCTTTCTGCAGCAATTCCAAAGAATGCATTTGGGAAGCTTAATTCGCCAAATTTCACAATTTCTGCCTGCCAAGTTTGCGCAACTCTAGAGCAGGATACTACGGTGTTGAAGTCGCAACTGAGCAGCTTATTAGGTTTGCGCGCTAAAGCAAGAGTTTCAGCAGAAAGTATAAGCGAAGTTACGAGCGCTACCGCAGAGAAAAATAGCATAACGCCATATGTCCATACTGCAGAGTGCCTCCATCCGCTAAGTGTTGTTTCATAGTCTTCTTTAGCGGCGTCAGTTTGCTCCATTGCTGCTCCTAAAATTTACTAATTGCGAACAATGCTAATAATAACAAATAATAGCAAATAATTATGTGTGTATATTCATTTCTCGTTACATGGCACAGTTTACGATGATTATATGACCGCAATAAGCAACAACCAGCGCGACGCATCAAATCATGCTAGCGATAGCAACTCCAGCATGATGAGTTTTGCGCGCGAACGCTGGGATTTGCACTGTCATACTGTTTATTCAGACGGCACTGCAACTCCAGAAGATTTAATTACGCAAGCTAAAATCGTCGGTTTGCAAGGTGTTGCTATTACTGACCACGATACAACTGCAGGATGGCATGATTTTCAAGAGGCTGCTAAGGCTTCGAATATGCCAGTATTATTTGGTTCGGAGATTACTGCGCAAGACTCAAGCGTGTTTGTGCACATGCTCGCATACCAGTACAATCCGCAAAATAGCATGATTGTGAGCATGTTTGAGCTTACTAGGAAGCGTCGTTTTGATCGCACAAAGCGTATGGTTGAACGTATATCGTGCGATTTTCCAATTACTTGGGATGACGTTTTGGCTCAAGCGAAGCTCGGTGACTTAACTACAATCGGGCGGCCGCATATCGCTGATGCTTTAGTAAAAGCTGGCGTGTATAAAACGCGTTCTGAAGCTTTTGCTGGGCCTATTTCTCCGTGCAGCCCGTACTATATACCAACTCCTTCTCCGAATGTTCGTGAAGTTATTGAGGCTGTTAAAGATGCTGGAGGAGTTGTTGTTATTGCGCATCCTGCTGATCCTACGCGTAACCGCGTGCTTCTTTCGGACGATCAAATTATATCGTTTGCTAAAGCTGGTCTTGACGGTTTAGAAGTGTATCATCGCGGAAATTCTAAAGCGCAACGTGAAAGACTGCTTTCTTTAGCGAGTAAGTGCGATTTGCTTGTGACGGGCGGCTCGGATTGGCATGGCTATGGTAAGCCAAATCGCTTGGGCGAAGAAACAACAAGCCGCGAAGTAGTATCGGAAATACTCTTGCGCGGCTATAAGCTCTAAAATGTTGCTGTAAAGTTTTTGCCGTTTTTTCGCACGTAGCCGGCTTTTTCTTTACACACGTGTAAAGTTTCTGCCGTTTTATCGCCTTAATCCGACCAAAACTTTACACACGTGTAAAGTTTCTGCCGTTTTTTAGCGCGTAGCCGGCTTTTTCTTTACGCTCGCGTAAAGTTTCTGCCGCTTTTAGCGGAATTTTGCTATTTTAGTTGAGTGCGCCGAAGCCTACTGAATGCTTTGGCGTATCGCCGATTAGCGCATAAGACAGCGACGAAGCTGAGACCATAATAGTGCGCCCATTTACGTCCGTAAACTCAAGCATATCCTTGGAATCGTTAATCACTTTGCGCACTTCTTCTGCACTTTGGTTGGTTTCAAAATCGATGGAATCAGAAACGTTTTTTACTCCTAAAACAACTCGCATGCATGCTCCTTTTGCTTTATTTTTTATGCTATTTATCGTTTTAATTAGTACTTAGTATCTACTTCAGCGTTTACTTCAGTATTTACTTCATTTAATATTTAGCATTTTTGTGTATTTATTTTAGTCTAAGTCTGCTTGTGCGTCGCGCATCGCTCGTTCTTCACGCTCTAGCAGAGGGATGATTACGGTTTCTGGTTTATCGTAATCTTCTCGCGTATTTTTTTGTGCATCTTCAGAAAGTTTTGAGTCCGAAGAAGTATTTGAGTCCGAAGAAGTCTCGTTTGCGCTATCAACCTTACTATCGCTTTCAGCTATAGCTTCATCCTTACTCTCAGCAACCTCAGCGCCACCAGCGTTACTAACGTTTTCAGGCTTATCATTAGCATCGCTATCAGCAGATTTACTCATTGCAGTTTGCACAATAGTTTCCGCGGTTTCGTGTGCTGTTTGAGTTTCTACATGAGTAATTACTTGAGTTGCTGTGTCGTCAGCGAGTTGTGCTGCTTTTTCAGCTTCCTCAGCGTTAGCTGCGTGTGTGCCAGCATACTGAACTTTGCGCTCATGAGTATCGTCGCTTATAGTTTTGTTGCTATCGTAAGTTTCGTCTTGAGCGTTATTTAATTCAGTATTTCCTTCTGAAGTAATGTCTCGCTCATTAGTTTCGTCGCTATTTCCAGCGTTTAGTTGATTTTCAGCAGAATTATTCTTAGAAATTTGGCGACTTTGCGTATTGTCATTTTCAAGAAGCGTTCCGACTGTAATAGTCGAGGCAGGATTTCCTGCAGCGCGACCAGTTTTAGCAGCTTGTGCATTGCTAATACGACTAAGCTCGTGCGCTAAACGCTCAACTTGAGCCTTAAAACGCATAATACTGGTGTTATCTGCACGTTGCAAAGCTTGAACAAAATCGCCAACTTGTTCCATTTGCAGCCACAAGTTTGCGCGAAGCATAATCAAACTATCTAAACGAGAACCCATAATTCTACCGTATGCAGAAAGCACTGCGTTTCGGCGCTGCTCGTTAAGTTTTGCAAAAATCCAAGCCAAATCGCGCGCAGGATCGTTAATTTGCATTCTTTGCCAATTTGTTACAGCAGTAATCGTTGAGCCGGCAAACAAAATGTCGCCATCCATAAAACCGCCGTGTACTGGGCAAGTTTCAAATGACCACAATCCTTCAGTTTCCAACACTCTCGACCAACTGTCAGTAATTTCGGTTGGAATATGACCGGCTTGACGAAGTCTTTTAATCCAACCGGTTAACTGTGCTCGAATCTGACCAGTAGTAAAAGCAGGGTATTTTCCGCGCGTCACAAAAGTAGGACGCAAGCGATGAATAGCGCCGATTGCAGTTCCAACATTTGCGCAATCGTCGGTAGTGAGAAGACGCAAGTCGCGAGCGCTACCTTCAAGATGCTCGCAAACAAGCACAGTGTCTTCATCGTTGTCGTTGGCAATAATGCTTGACATTCGTGTAGATTGCTGTTGCGTAGGTTGCTGCTGCGCGTATTGCTGTTGTGCATATTGCTGAGTGCCAGCAACTGTAGAATTTCCAGCGCTTACATTATTTGCAACATTTCCAGCGTTATTATTGGCATCTTCGCGTTTTCCTGGCATAAACGTGAGCATAGTGTCGTAGGCGAATCCCAAAGCTGCCAAATCTTTACTGTGCTCAAGAGTCCATGCTGCACGAGCTCGGTCACGCAAACGCTTGCGACCTTTACTATCTGCACTGATAAAAACGTCGTAAAGTTTACCGGAAATATCTTGCACAACGGCGTGAGAAATTCCAGCCGCGGTATCAGTGGCATTAACTTGCTCACTTTGGCGTGTTCCTGCAAACTGTACTTCGGGCATGGCTGCAGATGCCAGTGCTGCCAACTTGAATCTACTGAGTTGTGTCACACTCCCACAGTAATACAAAGCACCGAAATTTTGCCAATTTTTTGTAAGTTATACACATATTTTTATTCTTGTTGCGTAAGCGTTGTTATTGCTGCAACAATAGAATTATGAATTCTTCACCAGAAACTTCGCAAGTGACTTCGCAAGTGACTTCTAAAACTTCGCAAGTAACTTCTCCAGAAGCACTTTTAGACGGGTTGGATGATTCGCAACGCGAAGCTGCTACCGCGCTAGAAGGGCCTGTGCGCATTATAGCTTGTGCAGGAGCTGGTAAAACGCGCACTATTACGCGCAGAATTGCGTATGCTTGCGCTAGTGGTAAGTGGGATCCTGAAAGAGTTTTGGCAGTTACTTTTTCTGTAAAAGCAGCTGCGGAAATGAGATCGCGTATTGAGGCTCTTGGTGTAAGTAATGTTGGATGCGTCTCAACATTTCATTCTGCGGCTTTGCAACAAATTCGCAGCGTGTGGAACGACGTCTGTTCCGCACAATTTCCGTCAATTATGAATGATTCTCAGCAAATCATAGCTTCTGCGCTTAAGCGTTATCCGGATTTTGCGGACATGACTTTGTTGCAAACTCGCGATATCTTGGCAGAAATTAATTGGGCGAAAGTTTCGCTTATTGCGCCTGACGATTACTTGCGTGTGTGCGCTTCTACGCACCGTTTGCCTCCTGCAGGTTTAGAGCCGCAGCAATTTGTCGATATATATGAAGCTTACGAAACCGAAAAAAATGCGCATAATTGCATAGATTTTAACGATATTCTTCTACTTTGCTGCCATATTTTACGAAATTTTCCGGAAGCTGCGAACCGTATTAAGCAATCAATCGGATGGATCACAGTTGACGAGTATCAGGATGTGTCTCCTTTACAGCACGAATTGTTGCGATTATGGATGGGGCAAAACCGCGATATTTGCGTAGTGGGCGATCCTGCGCAAACAATCTACTCGTTTGCAGGTGCGAATAGTTACTATTTGCTTTCATTTCCGCAAGAATTTGCTCCTCTTGGTGCAGATATTAGTTTGAATACTGACTACCGCTCCACAGAACGCATCGTAGGTCTTGCTAATAGAGTGCTTGCTGCTTCTGCGTATAAAAAGGATTACGTAAAAGTTAAAGCTGCAACGAAAGGTGGCGTTCGCGTTAGTCAGCAAGTTTTTGCCACCGATGTTGAAGAAGCTTTGGGCGTGGTTGAGCAAATTGCAAAACTTGTAAAAAGCGGTGCTGCGCATCTTGGGGAGTGCGCAATACTAACGAGAACCAATGCTCAACAACAAGTAGTTTGTAAAGCGTTAAAAGCAGCAAAACTGCCGTATCGCGTGAGAAAAGACGTGGGGTGGCAGCGAAATGTTTTAGAGGATGCGCAAAGCTACGGTTCTCAAGGTATTTCTGACGTTTTTGCATCTTCTAATATTTCAACTGTTACTGTTTCAACTATTCATGCTGTTAAAGGTTTAGAGTTTGCGCATGTCTACGTAATTGGCTGTTCTGAAGGGCTTATTCCTTTTGGCTCTACGGCTGATGACAGTGCTTTGGAAGAAGAGCGCAGACTTATGTACGTTGCAATAACTCGCGCAGAAAAGACTTTGCATCTTTCTTACGCTTCTAGAAAAGACAGTGGAACTGGCATGAATCGCGTGCCTAGCCGCTTTCTTGCTTAATCTCGCGGCATAAATTTTACGCTCGTGTAAAGTTTCTGCCGTTTTTTGGCGCGTAGCCGACCGTTTCTTTACGCGGCTGCACAGTTTCTGCCGGATTGAGTTGCGTAGCCGACCTTTCCTTTACATGGCTGCACAGTTTATGCCGTTTTGTGCGTTGAGGTCGATTATTTAGCTGGATTGTTGTTGGATCAGGAGTTTTACAGGAGTTTTATTCGCCGTCAGCACCAGTTTCTTCGGAATTACCGGTTTCGTTACCGGTTTCGTTACCAGATTCGTTACCAGTTTCGTCGGAATTACCGGTTTCGTTATCGGTTTCGCTGTTTTGCTTCTTTTGGCGCGCATCCTCTTCCAAAAGCTTGCTAAGTTCAGCATCCCAATCATTTGTGCCTAAATCGTCTTCTGTTAATTTTTCAAACGATTTTTCGATAGGCTTATTTTCGATAGCATTAGCAGTATTTTTGTTACTTTCGTGACTGTCTGCACTTTCGTGACTGTCTGCATTTTCGTGACTGTCGCTAGTTTCACTAGTTTTTTCAGTTACTTCGCTAGATTGATTAGACTGAGCTTCTGTTGCATTTTTTGCAGCAGTTTTCGTTGCATCCTCCGCATCGATTTCTTTCGTAACTTCGTCACCTGCGTTACCAGCACCGCCACCTGCGTTACCAGCGTTACCAGTATCGTTACCAGCGCCGTCACCAGCATTACCAGCATTACCAGCTTTACTTTCAGCACCAGCATCCTTCGTAACTTCGCTAGCTTCCGGCAAAGTTGGCAACAAATCTGGATGACTCCACAAGCTATCTCGCTCTTCAATACCGCGCTCGCGAGTCAACTTTTCCCACAATTGCGATGCTTCACGCATACGGCGAGGTCGCAAATGCAAACCAAGTAACGATTCAAACGTCACTTCTGCAGGTCCTCCTGCAGCTCGCTCGCGACGCATCATCTCTCGCAACTGCTCAATGTGCACAATATGAGCCATTCCAGACTGCCATGTAACGCAATCAACCCAACCTTCAACAAGCGCAAGTAGAGTTTCCAAACTATGCAAAGCTTGACGCTGCTCTTCAGAATCATTGCTGCCAATATTTTGCAAATTAACAGCTCCCGAAATTGCTTCCGGATTCATTGTTTCCACGTCGCGAAGCTGTTCTTCCATAGCTTCTAAATCAATGCTTATTCCGTTTGCGTACTTAATAATCAGCGCTTCAAATCGTGGCATAAGCCATGGCACGGATGCAAATAATCTTGCGTGTGCAGCTTCTCGCAAAGCCAAATAATTCATGACCTCTGTAATATCCAACTCCCACACTTTTGCATACTCAATGCAGTTGTATGGAATTAATCCGCCTGCAGGATTTTGTAAAAGCGCAAGACCTTGATCAAAACTGCCGTGCACTTCGTGCGAAAGTGCTCCAGCTGCTTGACCCAGTTGCATAGCAAACGAAGTGTTTCCAAGCAGTTTCATTAGTTGCGCTGGATTATTCATTCCTTCAGGCAGCGGAATCGGCACAACTCCTGCAAATAATCCTTTTACTTCAGCATCATCCACATCACGGAATCGCTCTTCAATAACAGAAGTGAGTGCTTCGTTTACTGATTTTGCAACAGGATTAGCGAATTTAACCCAAGCTTCAAGCGTTTTTTCTACCCAATCAGCTCTAGACAATACTTCTGGCGTTCCAGGAGCAGGATTGAAATTGCACGTTATATCTAGCCACAAGTTCGCTTGGCTTAAAGCTCTTCGTGTGGCATCTGCTACGTCTGCATTTACATTTCCTTGATCGCCATTAGCGTGCTGTAAAGCAATAGATTGCGCTAACTTGCGATTAATTGGCCCTTCTTCAAGTGTTGCTTCCATTTCGTACGGATTATTAAGACCACCTGCGCTGAAAGCTTGCATCATTCCGCGAACTTCGTCTGGTTTAGGAAGCTTATCTGGATTCTGATTTAAGAGTTGTTCGCGTAGCTCAAAAGGAAGCTGATCAAGCTGTTTCCATGCTTCTTCTCCTTGTATTGGCCCAAAGCATTCAATGAGCCATTGGTGAATTGCATCGTCATTCATGAGCGTATCCTTCTCGTGCCACGTGTTGCATAATTTACAGTTTTTATTTTTATACGTTTCGTATCTGCATGTATTTATACGTATTTTATAAGTATTTATACGTATTTTACACGTCTTTATATGCGAGTTTAGCGCATCTTCTTAATAAAAATATTTTTTAATACAAATATTCTACTCGATAATATGGTTTTATGCGCTACAACTTGCACGCAAATATATTTTAAAGCAAAACTATATAGGTCTTGTGTCATGTATATAGGGCTTGTGTCATGATACAAGCATGTTTCGCTTTTCTACAGGTACTAATGTATTCCGTGCGTGTTTTAGATTCTTGCGCTCGCTGCTTCACGCTTTAGTTTCGTACATTACTTCGCATTCTTTGCGATATTTTGCAGGATTCTTTACAGTAATTGTTGCGATTTTTGCGTTGTCGCTTCCAAGCGCATACGTTGTAGAAGAGCCTGGTCCAACGCAGGATGTTTTAGGATCCCTATCAAATACTCCTGTGATTGATATGTCTGGTTCTCGAGTAAAAGAGAATCATGATACTGGTAAGTTATTGTTGATTACTGTAAATGTTTCTGGTGTTCCTGGATATGAGGTTTCAACATTTTATTCATTGATTTCATGGATGGATCCTCATAAAAGTTTGTTGCCTCGTGAAGCTATTGTGCCGGTAGGGCAGAGCGCTGAAGAGTATGAGAAGGAATCAACTAACGAGATGGATGATTCGCAAAGCCTTGCTCAAAATGTTGCGTTACAGTACGCGTCTAAGCATCTTGGAATTAAAAAAGAAGATGTAAAAGTTCGTTTACATATTGAAGATATTGGTGGACCGTCTGCCGGAATGATGTACACTCTAGGAATTCTTGACAAGCTTACTCCTGAACAAGAAACTGGTGGTAAGACGATAGCTGGAACTGGAACTATTGAAAAATCGCAAAAAATTGGCGAAATTGGCGGTATTCAGTTAAAGATGATTGCAGCTAAAAGAGATGGAGCTACTTGGTTCTTAGCGCCTTACGATAATTGCAATGAAGTTGTTGGGCATGTGCCACAAGGTTTGCGCGTTGTAAGTGTAAAAACATTGGATGATGCTTACAAAGCGTTAAAAGCTATTGGTTCTGGTCGTGGGGCAGATAAATTGCCAAGTTGCAATGTGAAATAAAATTACAAACCAAATAAAAAATAGAAAATAAACAAAAGCAGAAAGTGGGCGATGAGGGACTCGAACCCCCGACATCCACCGTGTAAAGGTGGCGCTCTAGCCAGCTGAGCTAATCGCCCGTTCGCAACAAATTAAAAACATACATGATGGTGTGTACGAATGCAACGTGTGGCGCGCGTCGTAACAATCGCGTACAGTATACTGAATAAGAACATGTGCTCAGGAGGTCGATATTCGATGGCTCAGAAACCTGATACCGCTCGTAATGCTTCAGCAATGGAGCGTGTGGGTAAGCGTAAGTTAGGATATAACGTTGCGCAGGTGAATGCTTTTCTAGAGCGCGCTCACACTTTGTATGAAAGCGATGAAGCTCGACTCACTCAGAAAGATATTCAAGAGGTTTCTTTTGACTTGGAGCGTAATGGTTACGTTATTGGTCAAGTTGATGCTGCGTTGTCGCGTTTGGAACGTGCTGTAGTAGATAAGTGCACTGAGCAAGAATTGGCGCAATGCGGGCGAGTTGCATGGAAAGCTCGTGTGGAAGCGCTTTATCGTAAACTTTTGCAACATGCTCAAAGAGATTATCGCGATCGTTTTGATCGTGGTTCTTCGCGTCATCCGTCTTATGCGCGTAAACAAGTGGATATTATGGTCGATCAAGCGTTAGATAAGATTGCTCTTATGCTTGGTCATGAGCTTGAGTGGGAAACCGACAAAGAGACATTGCAAGATATTGATTCTGCTTATGTTTCTAATGTGATTTTTACACAAAAAAATGGTAAGCACGGTTATGATGAGCGCCAAGTTGACTACTATTTAAACGCTTGCGTGCGTTTGCTTAGCAGCTTGGAATCTTTTGAGCGTGTAGAACAGTATGTTGATGCGGATAATAGTAGTTCCTCATACTCTCGAGCAGAATCTGAATCTTATTCTGCTCCTGCTTCTATTCCACCTTCCGTTCCACCTTCTGTTATTCCTGTAACTAAAGCTGAAGAGCCTGCTAAATCTTCAGAATCTACGGAATCTTATAACCATTATGAAGAGCCTGTTCCATCATTTGCTCCTTCAATAAAGCCTGCATCTGACTTCAGTGCTGCTTCTGCATCTGCCGCTGCTTCTGCTTCTGCATCTGCATCTTCTGCTTCTTCAATATTCAAACCTGTTGAGGATGCTGTGGAAGATGAAGACACTGCAGATAGATTGCCTAAGATTGCACCTCGCTCAGTACCTAGCGTGCCAAATCATGATAAACAAAGCATTTTTGCTCCTGTAGATTATGCTAATCAAGATTCTAATGATTCGTTTGAAGCGTTAAATAAGTCTGAGCGCGCAATATTTACACCTCATGCTGCTGCAAGTAAGCCTTCTAATGTTCTTAACGATGCTGATAGCAATGACGAGCTTTTGCAAAGTGCTACAGTAATGCGAAACTCTTCTGAAGCTTCTGTGCTACCTCCTTCTTTCACTCCTGCAGCTCGTAATCGCAATAATTCACCTGCACCTATGCCTGCACCGGCTCCTGCTCCTTCTGAGTCAATTCCATCATTTGCTCCCCAAGATTCTGCACAGCATTCGTCGCAGCATTCCTCGCTTAATATTCCGGAGTTGCATGTTTCTAATTTGCAGCCGAGTAAGCCATTGAGTTTAGATATTCCAGATTTGTCATTCCCAATTATTGGCCATATTGATGAATCTACTAATTTCGGTAGCTCTTCTCAAAGCGACGACGATTCGGAAAATAACGATCGTAATTAATCTAACTATTAAAAAGATATAGTTTGATTTATGCCATTGTATCGCGATGAAGCTGTTGTGCTTCGTACTTTTCCTTTAGGTGAAGCGGATAGGATTGTTGTGCTTCTTACTAAGCGGCATGGCAAAGTTCGTGCTGTTGCAAAGGGAGTTCGTAGGCTTAAATCGCGTTTTGGCGGTCGTCTTGAGCCGCTTATGCGTGTCGATTTGCTTCTTGCGCAAGGTAAATCTTTGGATGTAGTCTCGCAGGCAGTTTCTATTGCTGCTTATGCTGGCGAAATTTGTGCAGATTATACGTCCTATGAGTATGCAAACGTCATGCTTGAAGTTGTGGATTTGCTTGTTTCTAACGAATATACAGATGAATACAGGCGTGAATATCAAGATACGCTAGGGCAGTATCGTCTACTTACTGCGGCTTTACTTTCATTATCTAAGCATAAGCATTCTCCTGATGCTATTGGCATGTCGTATATATTGCGAGCATTGTCATTAGCTGGGTGGTCTCCGCGACTACAAGCTTGTGTTGTATGTGGCAAAAACGAAGATTTATGCTATTTTTCGCCTTGCGCAGGTGGAATGATGTGTGCAAGCGATCACACTCCAGATTCAATAGTTTGTGCTAATTCGACGCGTTTGCAATTGTGTGCGCTTGCGCAAGGAAACTGGTCTGTTCTTGACGGAGTGTCGGTTGATTCTTCTACTATGCGCTGCGTTCAGCAATGGGCTGAATATTATCTTGAGCGACCTATTCGTTCGATGGGGTTGTTACATTCGTAAGTATGGCTTTTGAAAACGTGGATTATAAGTCGCTTGATATTCCAGCGGCTCCTTTTAGTGACCCTTCTCGCATACCAGATTTTCCTAAGGGCAAAGTGCCTCGTCATGTCGGTGTGATTATGGACGGAAACGGACGCTGGGCAAAAGAGCGCGGAATGATTCGAACCGAAGGTCACAAAGCTGCAGAACCGGTAGTTTTTGACGTTATTGCAGGAGCTATAGAAGCAGGAGTTCGCTACTTAAGCTTATACACTTTTTCTACCGAAAATTGGAAGCGCTCTCCGCAAGAAGTGCGCTTTTTAATGGGATTTTCTAGGGAAATTATCCATAGGCGAGTTGCGCAAATGAACGAGTGGGGAGTGCGCGTTCGTTGGTCAGGAAGGCGCCCTCGTTTGTGGAAGTCTGTTATTGACGAGTTGGAAAAAGCGCAAGAAATCACCAAAAATAATAAAACTATTGACGTTGTTTTTTGCATAAATTACGGCGGTCGTGCAGAAATTGCGGATGCTTGCGCGCAAATTGCGAAAGAAATTCGAGACGGCAAAATTAAGGGCGATCGCGTAAGTGAAAAAATGATTGCTGAGCACTTGTATAATCCGGATATTCCAGATTGCGATTTGGTGATTCGCACTTCCGGCGAGCAGCGCACCAGCAACTTTTTGCCGTGGCAAGCATCCTACGCGGAACTTGATTTTGTGCCGGAACTATTCCCGGATTACGGCCGCGAAGCGCTGTGGAGATCGATTGACCGTTATGCGCATCGTGACCGCAGATTTGGTGGCGTAAAAAACGCCTAGTATCTCACTAAGATTTGTTACTTTTCGCTAGTGAGCCAAGCGCAAGCTGCCACAACTGCAGCTTCTAATCCGCGATTAAGAGTGGGCTGCAAATCTGGGGCGAATGCCGGATTGTGATTTCCAGGAGCATTCTGCATATCCGCAAAACCACCTAAGCCCCAGTAAGCGTAAGGAGTTTTAAAAGCGTTCGCGACTATAGAAAAATCTTCCGAAGCAGAAGCGCGCGAAATATCTACAGAATCTTCTCCAAAGTATTCATCAAAAGCTTTACGCACGCGCAAAGATGCATTCTGATCATTATTTGTAAGCGGATAGCGATCATAATACGTAAACTCTGGTTCTTTAGGACATCTTGCAAGCTCGCACTCTCCACGCACAATTCGTTCAATAGCATTGTGCACAAATTTTTGAGTATCTTCGCTATAAGTTCTTGTGTTAATTAAAAGCTCGGCATCATCAGGAATAATATTCGACTTACTTCCTGCATTAAGCGCGCCAACTGTAACAATTGCGTAATCTTTAGCTGCAAGTTCGCGAGAAACAATCGTCTGCAATTTAAGCACAATTGATGAAGCAACAACCACTGGGTCAACGCTCAACTCAGGCATAGAACCATGTGAACCTTTACCAAAAATGTGCACGCGAATCGAAGCTGCAGTAGTTAAGAACGCGCCCGAACGAATACCGACTGTTCCTGCAGGAATAGTGCCCAACACATGCTGACCAAGGTAAACGTCGGGCTTTGCAATCATACTCGTAATGCCATTTTCCACCAAGTCTTTTGCGCCTTGAGCTGTTTCTTCTCCAGGCTGAAAAACGCCAATGTACGTTCCTTTCCAAGCATTTTTATGCTCATTAAAAGCCTTCAAGGCACCAAGTAGGCTGGAAATATGAAAATCGTGACCGCAAGCGTGTGAAACTCCAACCGTTTTGCCATTTTCGTCTTGCGTGCTAACTGTTGAAGTGTAATCTTTTCCTGAATTTTCTTTAATTGGAAGCGCATCGATATCCGCTCTCATAGCAACAACAGGACCTTCGCCGTTTTTAATCTCTGCCACAACGCCTGTTTTTCCAACTCGCTTTGTTTCAATCCCAGCTTCGCTAAGAATATCAATAATTGTTTGAGCTGTATGATCTTCTTTCATTGACAGTTCAGGATGTTGATGAAAGTATTTGTATTGTTTTTCTCGTTCTCTTTGGGTTTCATCTAAATCGGATAATATTTTCTGAACTGCCGTAAGTTGCAGCATAAATTCCTGCTTTCTTTTGTTTTATTATAACTTTTGCGAGTTTTGAGATTATTTGATTTTAACTTTATTCTTCTTTATTTCGTTCGTCGAGAATCTTGTCTACAAGATCGACTTTTGCGTCAAGTTGATTGCTAAAACCAGGGCGAATATCTAATTTTAGGATTACCCCAGTGCGGTATCCTTTGCTGACTAGTGCCATCGTAGCGTCTTTCACAACGCGCATAACGTCATCAAATTCGCCCTCAATATTCGTGAACATTGCGTTAGTTTCGTTTTTTAATCCAGAATCGCGAATTACTTGCACTGCATCCGCCACGTACTCGCTCAGCTCTTCTCCGACTCCGCTTGGAAAGATGCAGAGCGCCGCAACCGTGTTAGTTTTGTGAGCGTTTGCGTGGTCGTTTGTATTCTCGTTATTATTTTCACTCATAGTAACAATTCCTTTAAAATCTTAATCTTACGCAAATTTAGCAAAATGTAACGCAAAACAATGCGTCACCAAACTTATAATTTATATTACCTCTTGATTGTTCCGTTATTCAGTCATGTGGATATTCGTGTGGTAGAGATTTGAGATTTTTCGCACTTATTGGATGCTTGCACGTTTATGAAGTTTTGCAGTTGCGCTTTGCAGGAGCTGATTCCTGTTGATTAGCGAACACTAGCGTTATTGCTGCTGCACACACTACACCAGGCACACAAACCACGCACCACACCGCAGCTTAATTGCGCGACTTTAGTTGCACTTAGTAAACCACGCACTTTTCGTAACAAACTCAACGAGTCTATGAGTTTTGTGTTGTGACTAATGTTGTAGAGACTCAAAAGTTTTCGGGCAGAGCAATAAAAGAGGACTGAGGAAGCAACATTCTTTAAGAACAAAGCAGACAGTAAAACCTTTAACAGCTAAAGCGACGAAGGACGGGACTTGCGATGCTGAAAACTTTCGAGGCTCATCAGACCGACTATAGAAAACATTAATCAAAACTCATAGACGATACTAAAGAATCTCGAAAAGAAAATCGCAAATAAAGAAATCTCACAAAACTCGCGCCACATTAAACGAATTGCAATATTTGATAATTCTACAAGCGTCACAGGGTTTTTCTATAATAGCAACGTTTTCACCCGAATTTTCTAGTTTTACGAAAAGGTGTATTGTGGCTGTTTCAAAGCTTGATGAAGTCGTGTCCTTGGCTAAGCGTCGAGGATTTGTGTTCCCAGCCGGCGAAATTTACGGTGGCACGCGTTCTGCGTGGGATTACGGCCCGCTTGGCGTTGCGTTAAAAGATAATATCAAGCGCGAATGGTGGCGCTACATGGTTACCACGCGTGGAGATGTTGTTGGTGTGGATACTTCCGTTATTCTGCCTTCACAGGTGTGGGTTGCTTCCGGTCACGTTTCCGTGTTTAACGATCCTTTGATTGAGTGCTTGAATTGCCATAAGCGTCATCGTGCAGATAAGTTGGAAGAGTCTTATGCTGAAAAGCATGGCGACAAAATGCCAGAAAATGGCTTAAAAGACATTGCTTGCCCAGATTGTGGTACTCGCGGAAACTGGACTGAGCCACGCGACTTCAACATGATGCTTCGCACGCATTTAGGACCGGTTGAAGACGAAAATAGCTTGCATTATTTGCGTCCAGAAACAGCTCAGGGCATTTTCGTCGATTTTAAGAACGTCATGACTTCTACTCGTCAAAAACCACCTTTCGGTATTGCAAATATTGGTAAGTCTTTCCGTAACGAAATTACGCCTGGAAACTTCATCTTCCGCACTCGCGAGTTTGAGCAGATGGAAATGGAGTTCTTCGTAGAGCCTGGAACCGACGAAGCTTGGCACCAGTATTGGATTGACACTCGCGTGCGTTGGTATGTGGATTTGGGCGTTAAGCCAGAAAACTTGCGCATGTATGAGCATCCTAAGGAGAAGCTCAGCCACTATTCCAAGCGCACTGTCGATATTGAATACAAATTCGGCTTCCAAGGTTCGGATTGGGGAGAGCTCGAGGGTATTGCAAACCGTACTGACTACGATTTGTCTGCTCATGCTAAGCATTCCGGCGAGGATTTGAGCTACTTCAACCAGGCTACTGGCGAAAAGTATGTGCCTTACGTTATTGAGCCTGCGGCTGGTCTTACGCGCTCGCTTATGGCGTTCTTGGTTGATGCTTACGACGTTGACGAAGCTCCAAACACTAAGGGCGGAGTTGACAAGCGCACTGTTCTTCGACTTGATCCTCGTTTGGCTCCTGTTAAAGCTGCAGTTTTGCCTTTGAGCAAGAAGCCAGAATTGCAAGCTGTTGCTCAAGATTTGGCTGCAGATTTGCGTCAGCATGATTGGGTTATCGATTACGACGAAGCCGGTGCTATTGGTCGTCGCTACCGTCGCGAGGATGAAATTGGTACTCCTTTGTGCGTAACAGTCGACTTCGATACTTTGGAAGATCATGCTGTTACAATTCGCGAGCGCGACACAATGCAACAAGAGCGTGTTTCCTTGGACAAGGTTGCAGATTACGTTGCTAGCCGCATTAACGAAAAGCGCGTTAAGTATCCGCAAGGTCCTGTTGAAATCGTTGGTACTCGTGCAGCTGACGGTGCTACGGATATTGCTAAAGAAGCAGGCAAAGACGAGTCTGAGCCTGTTAAAATCGCGACTGCTGGCGGATTGTACTAATACGCATTTAAGTAGCGCTTAAGCATTAATAAACAAAATTATTATTGAAGTGAACGGAGTTAAAGCAATATGAATTTTTCTATAAAACCAGTGGATTTAGGGAAAGTTCATATTGCAACTCCTGTTGTTCTGTCTCCAATGGCAGGAATCACTAACTGGCCATTTCGCGTAATCTGCCGCGAATTTGGTCCGGACGGGCTTTATGTAGCAGAAATGATTACAGCGCGAGCTCTAGTTGCACGAAATCCAAAAGCTCTTAGACTTTGCCGTTTTGCTCCTAGTGAAAAAGTGCGCTCTTTGCAACTTTATGGTGTAAATCCTTCTATTGTAGAGCAAGCAGCTCGAATTGTTGTCGACGAAAACATGGCTGACCACGTTGACTTAAACTTCGGCTGCCCAGTTCCAAAAGTGACGCGACGCGGCGGCGGTTCTGCTCTTCCTTGGAAAACTGATTTGTTGCAAGAAATTTTGCATCGCGTTGTTTCTATTTGTGAGCCAGCAGGAATTCCTGTTACAGCTAAATTCCGCGTTGGAATTGACGAGAATCATGAAACCTTTATTCAAGCTGGTCATATTGCGCAAGAAGAAGGATGCGCTGCTGTAACTTTGCACGCTCGCACAACTGCAGAATATTACGGCGGTCATTCAGACTGGACGCGTATTGGCGAGCTTGTAGAAGCACTCGATATTCCAGTTTTTGGCAATGGTGATATTTGGGGTGCGGAAGATGCGCTCGCAATGTTTAAGGAAACTGGTTGCGCTGGCGTTGCTATCGGTCGAGGATGCCAGGGTCGCCCGTGGTTGTTTGCTGATATTCGCAATGCTTGCGAAGGTAGCGATAATCGTGTGAATCCTACTTTGGCAGAAGTTGGTTCTGTTATTTTGCGTCACTTGAATCTTTTAGTTGAGTTTTATGATGGTGACGAGCGTATGGCTGTTCACGACTTGCGTAAGCATATTGCTTGGTATTTAAAGGGCTTTCCTGTTGGCGGTGGCACTCGTAAAGCGTTTATGGAGTGCGAGTCGATTGAGGATGTTCAACGTAATCTCGATATGCTTGACGGTTCTCTTCGTTTGCCAGAAAAAGTGTTAGACACGCCGCGTGGGCGAGTTAGATTTGCTAAAAAAGTTCATTTGCCGTATGGATGGTTAGATTCTCGTACAACTAGTCACGAAGAGCGAGAGGCGTTATTTGGTGACGATCCAATGGATGCAAGTTACTAGTGTTTTCTAGGGCTTTCGTCATTTTTTCGCACTGATTATTTCGAGAATATTCTATTAAAATCACCTTGTGCTCATATTTGCATATAGCACGGTGTATTATCAAAGCAGTGACATTTTTTCAGTTTATTGTGAAAACGTCGTCAGTATCGAGCGTTTTGCGCTAAAATATTGTGTAAACGTGCGTGAGTGACAGGAGATAACGGTGAGCGAGATTGCCCAGACTGACAATTTCAACGACAAAACCATCATCAAGGTAGTCGGCGTCGGTGGTGCCGGCGGTAACGCCGTCAATCGGATGATCAGCGAGGGCCTACAGAATGTAGAGTTTGTGGCCATTAATACTGACGCTAAAGATTTACTGCGTTCTGATGCTGATGTAAAGATTTCATTATCTGATGCTTCGAGCCGAGGCTTGGGTGCTGGTGCTGACCCTGAAAAGGGTGCTAAGGCTGCGCAGGATCATCAATCAGACATTGAAGAGGCACTCAAGGGTGCTGACATGGTGTTTGTTACCTGCGGCGAAGGCGGCGGCACGGGTACTGGTGCAAGCCCTATTGTGGCTCGTGCAGCTCATCAGCAAGGTGCTTTGACTATTGCTGTTGTGACACGTCCATTCGGTTTTGAAGGACCGCAACGTGCTGCATCTGCAAAACTTGGTATCGAGAATCTTCGCAAAGAAGTTGACGCGTTGATTGTTATTCCAAACGATCGTCTTTTGGAAATTTCTGATCGTACTATTGGAATTATTGAAGCATTTAAGACTGCAGATACTGCATTGCTCGCAGGTGTGCAAGGCATTACTGATTTAATTACCATGAATTCTTACATTCATGTTGATTTCTCTGATGTTACAGCTGTTCTTCGCGGAGCAGGTACCGCATTGTTCGGTATTGGTGCTGCAAAGGGCGAGGATCGTGCAACTCAGGCAGCTGAAATTGCTATTAGCTCCCCATTGCTGGAAGAAAGCATTGAGGGTGCTCATGGTGCTTTGATTAATATCGCAGGTCCAAGTGATTTGAAGCTTCAGGAAGCTTCTGCTGCAACTGAACTTGTTCGTAAAGCTATTCATCCAGAAGCTCAAATTATTTGGGGTCTTTCTTTGGATGATTCTTACGGCGATGAGGTTCGAGTTACGGTTATTGCTGCTGGATTTGATTCCCATCCTAAGGCGGAGGAGTCCTCAGCTAAAGCTGGTCAGTTTGTTGATATGCAAGCAGATGTTAAGCCTGTAGCTCCTGCACAGTCTACGTCATCTTTCAAAGAGGAAGCTCAAGCTGCTCCACAAGTAGAACAACCTGCTTCCATGCCTTCTATGTTTGAGCCTGCAATGAATCAGCAATATTCTCCTTCTGCAGCTCCTGTACAGCAGCCTGCTGAACCTGACGAACTAGATATTCCTGATTTTCTGCGTTAAGCGTAACGAGAGGAGGGTTGCTTCATGGCTGGCTTTATGAAGAACGTGATGTCATACGTTGGTATGGCAGATGTGCCTGAAGACGATGATTATGCTGAATCTGATGTTCAAGAAACGTCATTCGATAATGATCGCTCGGTAACTCCTGCTGTGTCGCAACGTGGCAATGATTTGCGTGGTGGTTCTGCTCGTGCGAATGCTAGTCGTATGAGTCGTATTACTACAATTCATCCTAAGTCTTACGATGATGCGCAAATGGTTGGTCGTGCTTTGCGAGACGGTGTTCCAGTGGTTTTGAACCTTACTGGTGTAACTGAATCAGTTGCGTATCGTATTGTTGATTTTTCTGCTGGAGTTGTGTTTGGCGTTCGTGGATCTATTGAGCGCGTAACTCCTAGAGTATTTTTGCTAAGCCCAGCACAAGTGAATATCAAAGTAGAGGACGCTCCGAACGGCAATACTGCGCGTGACTTGTTCTCCTAAAAATTGTATTTGCTAAAGAATTAATTAAGCAGCGTTTGTTTAACAACTTTCGCTGCTTTTTTATACTCTTTGGTAGCATAAAAGCGATGCGTACGAGCATGACTAAAATCATGCGAATTAAACTAAAGGCGTGTAGCCCAAATAACGAAAGTAATCTCATGAGCACTGAAAATGAAAACGAAAACACTACGCAAGCCAAGCAACGCACTGTATTGTCGTTTGTGCGTCGTTCTGGGCGCTTAGATGCGCGTTTACAGCACGCTCAGGAGCGTTACGCAAGTCAGTACCTATTAGACGTTACTGAAGCGCCTGGCTCATTTAGATTGCGCGAAAATTTGCGAATTACCTCTGATTGGATTAAAGATAAGTGGGGCAATGATGATCCGCTTATTGTTGAAATTGGTTCCGGACAAGGCGAAAACATTGTTGCTGCAGCAGAACGTTTGCCGGAAACTAACTTTTTGGCGCTTGAAGTTTATGATCCAGGTGTTGCTCACACAATGCTTCTTGCTGGAAATCAAGGTTTGACTAATCTTCGTATTGCGCAAATTAACGCTCCTGATTTCTTCGCTGCTTGCGACTGTGGAGTTTTAGAAGAAGTTTGGACTTTCTTCCCGGATCCATGGCCTAAAATGCGCCACCATAAGCGTCGTATTGTGCAACCAGAGCTTGCCTCTACAATCCATCAGGCGTTGCGTAAAGAGGGCGTTTGGCGCATTGCTACAGATATTGAGGATTACGCTTTGCACGTGCACGAAGTTATGGATTCTCGCAATGATTTCGCGAACATTGGCGAATTAAAAGTAAGTCTTCCAATTGAACACGTTGGAAAAGGTACAGCTGACACCGCTGCAGCTCTTCCGCACGCAGATTTTAGTGAGTCTGAGCGCTTTGACGGTCGCGTTCTTACGAATTTTGAGCGCAAAGGCTTAGAAGCTGGTCGCACGATTCACGACTTCACTTACCTAGCTCAATAACACTCTGCCGTCGCTGTTCTCGTATCTTTGAATCAGTGCTCTGCAGACGTTGATTTCCTACTGTCCAAAGAACGCTAACATCCGTGCTGCTGCACGCGTCGCACCAGAAAATCTCAATCTACGCACCCCACCGCAGCTTATTTGCGTAATTTCTTTTATTTTGATTAGTTTGCTGTGAGCAATAGGAATTGCTTGGTCGAGCAATATAAAAGCGGAACGATAGTAATAATCTTGTTGATGAATACTATTTTTGAAAGAAAGTAACTAAAAAACTAAACTTAACTACGCAACCGCTAAGTCCAAATAAGGTATAAGAGCGTAGCGCTGTCCTCACGGCTAATTGCCATTCGGCTGAGCTTGCGTTGAAAGCACACCGTGCTTTCAACTTGAGCAAGCTCACGCTCCGAGTTGATTTCGCGCGCACAATGCTGCGCTCAATCATGTCGTCACGCTAGTAATTCCCATTGCTCACATTTCGCTAAGAAAAAGAAACACACAGCAATTAAGCCGTACTTAACCTCAACACGCCGTAAGTTGCGCGACTCTTTTTTGAGTGTTAATATCATATGGTTTGGTTCGAAGCCCCCTTCGTCTAACGGTTAGGACACCAGACTTTCAATCTGACAACAAGAGTTCGACTCTCTTAGGGGGTACAAATTACAACGCCGCTGGTTTTTCAGCGGCGTTTTCGTTTTTTGTATTTCTGTTTTTTGTATTTCTGTTTTTGCTGCTTGCCTCTATTTTTCGTATTGTTGCGCAGCAATCAGTCTTTCATATTTTTTATAAATCGGTATAACTTCTGACAATGTATTAAATATCACAAAATGTATGTTGTGCTTTTTAGAGATGATACACTTTCTCATTGGTGCTTCTGCCCGGGCTGCGTAGGTCAGGAAGTATTCAATTAAGTAATTTACAATGCGCAGCAGCTTAAAAAAGGATTTCCTATGAGCGATATTTTCAATACAAATAATGATGGATTAGAATCGTCTAATTGTGTAACAGATAAAGTAGATAGTAATGCTGCTTCTAGTATTAATAGGGTTGTAAGCATGCGTTGGCGTGTTGCAGATATCGCATTAGGTGCTGCTCTTGCTGCTGTTTTTGGCGTTATTTTGTATGGCTATGGCTTGGTGTTTATTCCTTTGATTCGTACTTTGAATTCAGCTGTTCTTCCTGGTTTTGCAAGCATAACGCATGGTGTTTGGTATTTGTCTGGAACTCTTGCAGTTTTGCTTATTCGTAAGCCGGGTTCTGCAGTGTATGTAAACGTTGTTGCAGCATTTGTACAGGTGCTTCTTGGAACTCCGTTTAATATGCGGGATACGCTTATTTCCGCACTTTTGCAGGGTGTGTTTGCGGAGATTCCGTTCTTAATTTTCCGTTTGCGAAAGTTTAATTTGACTTTAAGCATTGCATCTGGATTGTTGGTAGCGTTTGAGTATGGAATTTTCTTAACATTTACTAAGTATCAAGCTAAGGCTTCAAGTTATATTACTATTCATATGATTAATGAGCTTATTAGTGGATTGTTGCTTTCTGGAGTGCTTGTGTGGTTTGTGTATTTGGCTTTGCGCAAAACTGGTGCTCTTGATAACTTTGCTTCTGGACGCTCTGACCGAGCTTGAAATCATCGGGATTTCAAGCTCCTTCAGAGCGTCGAGCTTGCTCAGGTTGAAAGCACGGTGTGCTTTCGACGCAAGCGAGGTCTGCCTTCGTCAGTAAAGACGAAGGCAGGGCAGGTTAGTATGGCTGTGCTTTAGAAACTAGGTTGTTCTTTATACGCAAGCCGAAACCGCCGAAAACACCAAATCAACCGATATTTTCGACATTTTCTATTGACTGCAAACACGCGCGTAAAGTTTCTGCCGTTTTTTCGCTCGTAGCCGACTTTTCCTTTACACGCCTGTAAAATTTCTGCCGGCATTGCTCACGTAAACGGCATAAACTGCGCGCGGCTGTAAAGTTTCTGTCTCCATTCCGTCATTTCGCGACTTTTACTTTACACCTCTGCACAGTTTCTGCCGGGATTGCGCGCGTAGGCGGCTTTTTCTTTACACGCGCGTAAAGTTTCTGCCGTTTTTTGTTACTGGTGCAGATTAGTGACTGCGTTAGTAACGACCTGCTTTAGCGCTGCGATTTAGCGCGCGAAAGCAACTCGGAGCGTCGAGCTTGCTTAGGTTGAAAGCACGGTGTGCTTTCGACGCAAGCGAGGTCTGCCTTCGTTAGCAAGGTCAAAAATTCGACTCACTGAGTTGGCGACGTTTATGGGTATGTGCTAATCTAGTCGTTGCTAACTTTGTTAGCGTGGGGCTTTAGCTCAGTCGGTTAGAGCAGCGGACTCATAATCCGTCGGTCCAGGGTTCAAGCCCCTGAGGCCCCACAAGATATAATAATGCCACTTCATTATGGTTTATGAAGTGGCATTTTTGTATCTTATAATTTAAATTTTTATTTTTTGTTTTATTTGTTATTTTCTACCATTGACAAGTAATCTGGTATTTGCTTTGGATACTTAGGCCATGCTCCTTCTTGAGTGCACACGAATGCTGCAGTATTAACAGCTGCGCGATGCGCCTCTTGCAAGCTTTCTCCCTTAAGAATATGCGCTGCAAATGTTCCTGAGAACGAGTCTCCAGCACCAACTGTGTCAAGAACCTCAACGTGTGGCGTTGGGATAGTAGAGCTTTCTCCGGTATTTGTAGTAATCGTGCTAAAAGTAGAGCCGCCTGTAAGAATCACATAATCTAGTCCGTAACGAGCTTGGAACCACTTGCAAGCTTCCTCGTCTGAAGTGTCGCGAATATTGAACATATCGCGCAATAAGAATAGTTCCGAATCGTTAAGCTTAAATACTGTTGCTTCTTGAAGTAATGTGTCAATAAGATCCTTAGAGTAGTGATCGCTTCTAATGTTAATATCGAAGAACTTCATTGCTCCAGGCTTAGTATGCTTTAACAATTGCAAAATTGTGTCGTGAGTTTCTTGAGAACGTAAGCTTAGAGTGCCAAAGCATACTGCATCTGCTCGTTCTACTAAATCAATGAGTTCTCGAGTGTAAAGAATATGATCCCATGCTATATTTCGCAGAATAGTGTACTCTGGTATTCCATTTTTTAGCGTTACTTCAACAGTGCTTGTTGGCCAAGCGTTGCGTTGAATAATTGAAGCGATGCCAGCTTTGTTCACTTTGTCAATCAGCTCATCGCCGAGTTGGTCTTGACCAACAGCGCTAATCATGCAACTTTGCGCCCCGTGACACTGTGCATGATATGCAAAATTTGCTGGTGCTCCTCCAACACGTTTTCCATGTGGGAGCAAATCCCATAAAAGTTCGCCGAGTGAAAGAACAATTGGCTTAGTCATAATATTCCTTTCGCGCGCGTCAGTGCAGCAAGTTTGTAGAGCTATACTTTTACTAAATATCTTCTCGCTTCTTCAAAAGCATTTTGATGCAAATTTTGCTTGTAAAAATGCTACATAAACAATTATGGTGCGCCCTTTCGATAAGTAACATGCGCAATGCGTGTTACGTTTCTATAGAGCGCACCATAAGTGCAATATTGTGTACGTTTAACTTAGCTTATGCTGGCGTACTATATTTATTATTATTCTTTTTTATTATATTTTTCTATTATTTTGATTTATTGCTTAATGCTGAAAAATATCACTTTTGTGAGCTTGTTCAGCCATCCATGCTTCTACGTCATCGATTTGCTTTGGAATGTCAATAGAAAGCCATTCTGGACCGTTTTCAGTCATTAGCACATCGTCTTCAATACGAATTCCAATTCCGCGCATTTCTTCAGGAAGCATCAAATCGTTAGATGCAAAGTATAATCCTGGCTCAATAGTGAATATCATTCCTGGAGTAATTTTTGCGCCCTGATAAGACTCGTAGCGTGCTTGCGCACAATCGTGTACGTCCAAACCAAGATGATGAGCAACACCGCAAGCGTGCCAACGACGATGCTGTTGACCTTCTGGCGAAAGTGATTCTTCAACGCTAACTTTCAAAATTCCCCATTCGTGCAAGTGTTCAGCTAGAACGCGCATGCAAGCATGGTGAATATCTGAGTAGGTTGCACCTGGCTTAGCTGCTTCAAAACCGGCTTGCTGAGCGTCAAGAACACACTGGTAAAGCTTCTTTTGTAAGTCAGTGAATTTGCCATTAGTTGGGAAAGTGCGTGTAATGTCAGCAGTGTAGAGGCTGTTAACTTCAACGCCGGCATCAATAAGTAGCAATTCTCCGCTGGAAACAACGCCAGTGTTGCGCATCCAGTGCAAAATTGGCGCGTGCTTGCCGGAAGCAACAATCGTGTCGTATCCTACTTCGTTTCCTTCCTCGCGAGCAACAGAATTAAAAGCACCCTCAATCATTCGCTCGGAATGCTCATGACCTAAAGCATTAGGCAAACGCGTAAGCATGCGGTCAAAACCAAGTTTTGTGGCTGCAATAGCTTTGCGCATTTCGCGAATTTCATAGTCGTCCTTAAGCATTCGTGCTTCTGCAGCGAATTCGTGCAATTTGTCGTCTGCGCAAGTGTTTGCATCTTCATCAGTAAATCCACTTGCCTCGCGCATTGTTTCAACTTTTGCAGTAAGCTCAGGATCGGTTTCTCGAACAATTCGCACGCGAATGCCTTCGCCATTAGCGTCGTCGCTTACGTTCTTTGCAATAGCGTCGTCAAGTTCTGCAATATCGCGCGTTTCAATGCCGGTCATTGCTTTAAGTTCTTTTAAGCCTGCACGAGGACCAACCCAATATTCTCCATAGTGAGGATCCCTGTAAAATGCTGAAGTGCTGTTATCTGCGCGTGGAGCTACAAAAAGTTCAGGCACATGCGTTTTTCCAGCCTTAGCTTCTTCGCTGTCTTTTTCAACCGGTTCCATAACAAGCACAGCACCAGCTTCGTAATCTTGACCTAAGCCAGTGTAGTAAGCAAAAGTAGTGTCTGGACGGAAAGCATAATCGCAATCGTTATTACGCACCTTTGGTTGTCCTGCAGGAATAACTAAACGTTCGCCTGGGAAACGCTTCGAAAGAGCCTCTAAACGAGCTGGAATGTACTTGCTAGATTCAAGAGCCTTAACTTCTGGCTCCTGGTTATCCCAGTTATTCGTCATAAAATCTTTAAAAGAATCACTGTTTGGACGAAGTGAGCGGTTATTTACGCGATCTTCTGCCTTTTGCGTGCCGTCAGCTTTTAGCTCTTCGCCGTGCTCAGTTGGCGTATATTCTGCCATTATGAGACTCCTTAATTTTTGCTTGTTAATTTTTGCTTGCGCAAATTATACAAATAGTAAATAAACAGTCAATAAACTAACATAGTCTTATTTAGTGTTTTATGCGAGTTTTTTAGTGCAAAATAGCAAGATTTTATACGCAATTTACAAAGTGCGTTTAAACTCTTTTGTTATGTGAATATTGTCACAACATATTTATATGCGTGTGTTGTTGGTATCAACTAATCTAGATAGTTGGAAAATGAGTAAGCGAGCGTAAAAATTAGGGGGAGTAGTTATGTCTATTGAAAATCCAAATCGCAATAATGAGCGAATTGTTGATATTGAACGCAATATTATGAGCCGAGCTCCAGAGCATAATAAAACTAATCTCGACTTGGATCGCATGCGTCTTATTCTCGATATTTTAGGTCATCCAGAGCAGTCTATGCGTGTTATTCACATAACTGGCACGAACGGCAAAGGTTCTACTGCTCGAATGGCTGAGTCAATTTGTCGAGCATACGGTTTGCGAACTGGATTATATACTTCTCCACATTTGGAGCGCGTAAACGAGCGCATTATGATTGACGGACAGGAAATTAGTGACGATCAGTTCGTCGATGTGTGGGATCAAATGAAAGACATTATCGACATGGTTGACGCTCGCATGGAGGCTGACGGTAAGCCGAAAATGAGCTTTTTTGAAGTGCTTACAGCCATGGCAATTTGGGCTTTTGCGGATGCTCCTGTTGACGTTGCTGTTATGGAAGTTGGCATGGGTGGCGAATGGGATGCCACTAATGTTATGAACGCTGATGCTGCAATTATTGGTCCGGTTGATATGGATCACATGCAATGGCTTGGAAACACTGTTGAAGAGATTGCGCGCACGAAAGCTGGAATTATAAAGCCTAATTGCACGGTTATTTTGGGTCCTCAGCCGCATGAAGCTAAGGTTTTGCCAATTATTAAGGAAGTTGCGGAGCGCAACCATGCTACATTATTGCGCGATTCTTCTTATGGTGACGGCGAGCTTGAAGTTGTGTCTCGTACTCCTGCAGTTGGCGGACAGGTTGTTACGTTGCGTACGCCTCTTGGCACTTATGAGGATGTTCCGGTTGACAAGTTTGGCAAGCATCAGGCTCATAATGCTTTGGCAGCTCTTGCTGCTGCGGAGGTTGTGTTGCCTGTAAATGGTGCTTTGGATGGCGATTTAGTTGCAGAGGCTTTAAGCCAGGTTAAGGTTCCTGGCCGTATTGAGCAGGTTCGTACTTCGCCTACGATCATTATTGACGGTGGACATAACGTGAATGCTGCCGAATCTCTTCGCGAAACTATTGAAGAAAACTATCATTTTGAGCAGCTTATTGGCGTTGTAGCAATGATGGCAGATAAGCAAGTTGAAGAATACTTAGGTGTTCTTGAGCCTATTTTGACGAAGATTATTGTTACGCGTAATTCTTGGCGTGACCGTGTAATGGATCCAGAAGAACTCGAAAAGATTGCTGTAGGCGTATTTGGCGAGGATCGCGTAATTCGTGTTGACGAGCTTCCGGATGCTATTCAAACTGCTGTTGATTTAGTTGATGAAGACGATGAGCTTGGTGTGGGCTATGGTCACGGAGTGCTTATTTGCGGCAGTTTCGTCACTGCAGGAGACGCGCGCACAATGCTTGTTGAGCACGTGAATCCGGATTTAAAAAAGCCGAAGGATCAGCGCGTAGCAATCCACCCAAATATTGACGAGTCCTGAAAATTAAGCAATCTTTTGCTACTTAATTCGCAAAAATTTAGCTTTTTCTACAGTATTTTTTACGAGTACTGCTTGAGCGTCAACTAACGGTATTTGCGGAAGAGGGAAAGCTTCATTAAGTACGCTTAATTCTGTGCAACCTAAAATAAGTGCGTCGCAACTGCACGTTCCTGCAGGGTCAAGCATGTCGCTTAAAACGGACTCGTAACGGCGCAAATTAAGATCGCCTGTGCCTTTTACATCATCATAAATAAGTGATGTAATGCGTTTTTGCAAATCGTCGTCTGGTGCTACGAATGTGTATCCCGCTTCTTCTATAGCGCGCTGATACACTCCAGCTTTACGTGACCCTGCAGTACCTAAGAATCCAATACGGTTACATTTAGACTTTGGGTAACGTTTAGAAACTTCAGCTACAGCACCACGCGGCATATGCATAATTGGCACATCGGTGAGTGCTTGGAACTTATCGTAAAAGTAATGCGCAGTATTGCATGTGAGCACAATAAATGAAGCGCCCATCGCAGTTGCTTTAGCTATGTCGTCTGCAAGAGTAGGGAATGGGCTTTCGGATGATTCGCCAACAATATATGCTGTTCTGTCTGGCACAGAAGCATCATTGAACACCACATAATCTAAAAACTCTTGATCGCTATGCGCATGCGTTTCTTTATTAAGTAAACGAATATAGCTTTCTGTTGCAAGTGTGCCCATGCCGCCAAGTACAGCAAAAAACGGACGTTTCATTGTCTCATATTCCCTTTCAAAGTTACGTAATAATTTTCACGCTTTGTTGCGGAAAAATTCTGCGTAACGTCTTGTGTAAATTGAAAACATATGACGAATCATCAACCAGCGTAGCAGATTCATATCTTTTTTATATTCTAGCGTAGTGCCCCAATCGCCACGACGAATCATATTAAGACCGCGCTTCTTTTCATCGCCTTCTGCCACATAATTGCAAAATATCGATCGCGGAATCTCCATCCACAGCTTTTCTCCACGGCCGAACACAGTATTTCCGTCAAAAGGCTTATGATCAATTAAATCTTCAACAAAATATTTAGCAATATTAAATCCGTTTAAAGTGACGAAATAGCTTGAGCGTCCTTGGCGTAAATTGATTTCAAAAAGCTTATACTTTCCGTCTCTTTCATCGTATTTCATATCAAAATTAGCTACGCCAACGTAATGTATATCTTCCAAAAATGCTTTAATATTTTGGAAAACTTCCTCATTGTAGTCTGGAATAATAGCTGCATAATTTCCGATTGCTTCTGGAGTTGGATCCTCCAGAAGAGGGTGTCCTAGAAACATCATGCGCACATGATGGTCGCTATCAACGTATGCATTCAGCACACGCATGCGGCTGTCGTCTCCAGGAATAAAGTCTTGCAAAATCATTTCGTCATCGTAGCCAGCTTTGTACGAGCGTTGAATAAGGGTATCAAGTTCTTGCGGAGTATTGATAATAAAAGCTTTTTTGCGTCCCTCAAAATCAATATCAAGCCATTTAGTGCTATTCGCTGGTTTCATAGCAATAGGGAAGCTGAATGGCAAATCTTCATAAGCATGCGCTGCTACTTCTTGAGCGTTTACAACTTTAGTTTTTGGATGAGGAAGATTGTATTTTTCACAAGTTTTATAGAATGAGCTTTTAAGACTAAGCTGGCGATTGAGCGAATTTGGCAATGTGTGGAAAGCAAAATATTCGTGCAATTCATCACCGCATTGGCTTAAAAGATTCGCGTATACGTCGCCGCAAGGAATAAGCAGAAGTTTGGTATTAGGATGTTCCTCATGCCATGATTTAGCAAAATCAAGCATTGTATTGCGGAATGTAGGAAGTTCTCCAAAGCCTGGAACAATTCTCACATCTACAATTTTGCTAAATTTCGTAGGTGAAAGTTGGAAGTGCGCAAAAGCAATTGAAGTAATGCCATATTCTTCATGGAATGCTCGAGCCATGCCGTATGCGTTTATATCGCTACCAAGTAACACAGGTTGAAATCGTTGATTCTTCATTTGTATCTTCTTCATTTGTTTTAGTTTGTTATTTAGTTTGTCTTAGTTTGTTAGCTAGCTTGTTATTTAGTTTATGTAGTAATTGCGTTTATTTTATTCGTATATTTTCATACTTTCGCATAAGCGTATTACAGACCAAAAAGACGCTTTATTACGAATGAATCACCCTCATACGGCACATGCTTTCGTTTGTTTTTAATCCAACGTTCATCGCCCTTACCAATAGCAAGAAGAATGTTTAATCTTCCATTTTTTTGTTCGCTGTTTGCAGCATCGTTGTAAGCATATTCTATTGCTTCAGCTCTGTCGATAATAATGCGTGAAGAAACATTCGTGTTCGTAACATAACTTTGCATATCCTCGCAAATATGCATTACGTCTTCAGTATCAGTATCTTCAGTAGTGAAAATAAACTGTTCTATGCGGTTTTGCGCTGCTTCAACAATCTCTTTACGGCGGTCGACAGCTTTATCTCCTGTGGAACCAGTTATTAGCGTAATTCGAGGATTAAATTTGCCGTAGCGTTCTTCTACAAAGTCAAGAACTGATTTTGTAGAAATGTAGTTATGCGCATAGTCGACAACTGCAATCATGTTTGAGTGCGTGTCTTTGAAAACTTCCATGCGTCCAGAAATTTTCACGTTCTCAATAGCGTGTAGTGCGTGTAAATCAGTATCTTGATTAATTCCCAATTCTCCTGCAATAGCGATCGCAGCTAAAGCATTTTCGTAGTTAAAATCTCCTGCAATAGACAATGCGAATTCGTCAATAGGGCAGTAGTGCACGTCTTCTTCGTAGTCGCTATCTTCATAGTCGTCGTCTTCGTAGTCGTCGTCTTCGCTTGAGTCTCGCATAGCGATGCAATGTGATTCACTATTTTCTACTGGCATTGCAATGTAGTCAGGAGTAAGTAATTCCGTGTAATCTTCATCGTTAGCAGGAGCGCAATAATTTATGCGATCGTCGTCAAGATCATCGAAATTGTCATTTTCGCAAGCATCGCCTTCTATTTCATCTCTTTTAATGCGCGCAAAAGTTGTTACGAGCACATTGTTGCGTTCTGCATCTTGTAAAAGAAGATCTGCGTGATCTGTATCAGAATTTAGTACTAAACGCTTAGTATTTGCAATAATTTGTCGTTTGCAATACAAGTAATCTTCAAAAGTTGGGTGCTCAATAGGACTAATGTGGTCTGGGCTAATGTTTAAGAATGCTGCAACATCGAATTTAAGACCGTATACGCGATTCACCTTATAAGCTTGCGAAGAAACTTCCATAACAAGATACTTCATGCCGTTATCTACAGCTTCGCGCATCATTTTGAAAGCATCAAAACTTTCAGGAGTAGTTAAATTAGATTCAACGTAATTTTTTCCGTCTACGCAATTATCTACTGAAGAAAACAGTGCTGTTTTACCGTGCGAATGGGAGTTTAGAATAGCGTGAGTAAAGTAGGCTGTAGTTGTTTTGCCTTTAGTTCCAGTAATTCCAACAATAGTGAGTTTTTCTTGTGGATTTCCAAAGAATGCTGCTGCAAGCACGCTCATTGCTTTTTTAGCATCCGTAACAATTAAACCAACAGCTTTTGTGTATTGCGCGTAGCTTTGTTCAGCAACATATGCAGCAAGTCCTTTGTTGTCTGCATCTAAAAGATATTCCGACTTAAAATTGCCTTTAATAAACAGAAGTGTTCCAGGTTTAATATCGCGAGTATCGTAAGTTGCGTTAGTAAAGCACTCATCTGCATCAATATTTGGGAAATAATACGGATTTAAAGACCATATTTCATTACGAGAGTGAGTAGAGTCTACAGTTTTTTCTTTAGTATTAGCACTATTAGCACTATTAGTATCTTCTGCTTTACAATATTGAATCATTTCGCGCAACAAACCATAGTGCTGCAAAATTTCACTTGCGCTTGCTAATGACAACGTGTTATGCATGATCATAATTTACTTCTTTTCACCAAATGTTTTATAGCCATGTTCCAGTAATAGGCTCACGTCCGTGAGATTGCAGCCATTGATTGAAGCTATCTCGCCAATTAATATAAGCTTCGCGCTGCCAATCCATCATAGTGTTCAGCCTCATGCAACTTACTGACTCATATAGTTTGCTCATTGGAGCAATCAAATCAAGAGCTGCAACTGTGTCTGCTGTAGCATCGTGGAAATCTCCGATTGGTTCAACTCCGTAAAATTGAGATGTAATAGTGAGAGTACGCTTGCCGGATCTTCTAGAAACAGCTCTATCGATAACAAGAGGATCAACAGTAAGAATGTCATTAGCGTTTAGTGCATGTATTGAACAAGTTGGGCGTTCTTCTAGCGCAGTAAGATGCCAACGCTTCAAGTCGTGACGTAACATTGAAATATCAAATGGAGCGTTATAAGCAAGTAGTGGAATATTCTTAGCTTGAGCCATGCTTACTGCGCGCGCAAGGAATTCAAGTTCTTCTTCAGGCTCTCCGCCGTGTTCTTTGAGGTATTCGTCTGTGAAACCATTTACTTCGCTTGCCTTAGGATTCATAGGCTTATGAGGGTTAATTAACCAAGTGGATACCACATCTCCAGCGTGAGCTAGTTCAGGATTGCGTAATACTAGAGTTGCAGAAACAATGGCATCTTTACCAATATTTGCACCTGTAGTTTCAGTGTCGAAACCAAGTAACCATGATTCAGCAAGTAATGTATTCTCATCTTGCTTAGGTGCTAAATCTAAAGCATTTAACAATTCTTGAATATGAGTTGGCATAGTCACAATACTACCGCAATGTCACGCAATGTCACACTATGCCGCGCTGCGTTATTGTGCTGCGATGTGTTATCATCTCGCGTTGCGCTACACTATGCAACACGATAAATCAGTAGCTATATGTGCAAAGTAAAAGTATTATTGACTATATGAGTGAGCAAATCGAGAAGACAAATGTTATGTGCTCTAAAAGCGTAAGAGCTAAAAAACAAAGTGCAAAAAATTGTAATGCTCGCTTATTTAGTGATCGTTTAGTAAATACTAAGCAAAGTTCTGCAATAGAAAGTCGACGCAAAAGATTTGAACAACTTGTATCTACTTGCGTTGATCCTTTATACACTCAAGCTATGCGTCTTACGCAAAATGCGCAGGATGCGCAAGATTTAGTGCAAGATACTTTTGAGCGCGCTCTTAAATCTTTTGAAACTTTTCAGCCTGGCACAAATTTTGATGCCTGGATTAACAGGATTGAACGAAATTTGTATTTTAATCAGTACGCGAAAGCAAAACGAAGCCCTAAACGTGCTAACGATGAAACTGGTGACTACAATGATTGGGATATTTATGAAGCTTCTAATCATTGCGCAAAAGGAATGCTTTCTGCTGAACAAGAATATTTAGAAGGGTTTGCTCCACAAGAGATTATTGCGGCGCTTAGTAAGTTGCCGCCTGAGCGCAGAAAAGTTTTTATTGAAGCCGCTATTCGAGGTAAATCTTATAAACAAATTGCGCAAGAAGAAGGCGTAAAAATAGGAACCGTTATGAGCAGACTTAACCGCGCTCGCATGCAACTTAAACGTGAGCTTTCTGATTATTCTGATTATTCTTGTGAATAAAAGTATGCTAAAACGAAAAAGCCCACGATTTACGTGGGCTTTACAGTATGTATAAGCGAATTTATAGCTTAAGCATTTGGCCTTTTGCCATGATTCGCTGCTTTTTTACGACGCGCCTTGCGCTTGCGGCCACGCATACCCATAATGCACTCCTTAACGATTAATGAACAACCTTAGGGATTATCGCACGTTGCCAAGACGTTATATTTGCCAACGTACTAATATCGTGCGAGTAATCACTTTTTGGTAGCAATATTTGCAGTAATAAAGCTTATGTTGCTTATGCTGCTATATCAGCTACAGTTGCGTTTAATAATGTTACGATATCTTGAGGATTAAGAACTACGTCCAATCCTCGTTTTCCTCCAGAAACAAGAATCTCATCAAATTGCATTACGCTACTATCTAGTACTGTTTCATGATGAGTTTTTTGTCCGAATGGTGAAATTCCGCCAACTACGTAGCCGCTTTCTCGTTGCGCAACTTCTGGGCTTGTCATACTTGCTTTCTTTGCGTGTACTGCTCCTGCAATTGCTTTCATATTGAGACGTCCATTTACTGGAACAATTCCAACCACTCGCTTTTCACCAGTGTCAACCATAAGAGTTTTGCAAACTTGAGCTGCGCTTACGCCTAGCTTCTCAGCGGCTTCAATTCCATAGCCGTCGTCCATGTGATCAGCGTCATGCTCGTATTGCGCTATGCGGAAGGTGATGCCTGCGTTTTCGAGTTGTGCAATAGCAGGAGTTGCTTTTCCGGTTTCTGCATGTTTTTTACTCATTTTGTTACCGTGCCTTATATTCAACTATCAAATTGTGTTACATGATATGCTATACCGACTGTTGACTTAATGTATATTAAACATATTGTTGCGCGAGTTTTGGGTCTGGCGTTTGGCTTGCGGGTCTCTGGAGTGACTGTGAGTGGTGGGTGTTACTTGTCTCGCAGCGCTCCGCTCTTATACCTTATTTGGACTTAAAGGTTGCGTAGTTAAGTTTAGTTTTTTTAGTTACTTTCTTTCAAAAATAGTATTCGTCAACGAGATTATTACTATCGTTCCGCTTTTATATTGCTCGACCAAGCAACACCCACCGCTCACTCGTAAATTCACCCACCATTGTTTTTTGGTGTGGTAGGAAGAGTGCCTGGAGTGGCACATGCAGTAGCACGGACGCTAGTGTTCGCTAATCAACAGGAATCAACGTCTGCAGAGCGCAACTGCAAAACTTCATGAACGTACAAGCATTCAATCAGTGCGAAAAATCTCAAATCTCACCTCGCTAATATCCACACGACTGAATATGACGCTAAAAATAAATATAAACCCCTTGTGAGCTTAGAAAGCAGCACAAGGGGTTTTAATATTAAATATTCGCACAATCAGCTATTGCTGATCGATGCTTAGCGAAATCACTCGGAGATTTCAGCGAAGTAAAGAAGGGTGCGAATCATGTTGGAGGTGAAGCCGTACTCGTTGTCGTAGAAGGTAACGGTACGAGCCAAAGTTACACCGTCAACAGTGTTCACATCGGTCTGAGTTGGATCGAAAACGCCACCGTGGGTGTCGCCGATGATATCAGAAGACACGATGCTGTCTGCATTGTAACCGAAGTACTCGCAGTTTTCGAAAGCCTTCTTGAAAGCGTCGTTAATTTCTTCAGTGGTTGCTGGCTTCTCAAGAACAGTAGTCAACTCGGTAACAGAGCCGTCTGGAACCTGAATACGCTGTGCGTGACCCTGGAGCTTGCCGTTAACTTCTGGAACAACCTTGCCGATTGCCTTAGCAGCGCCGGTGGAGTGCTCAATGGTGTTGCAAGCTGCGGAACGGTTGTTGCGTGGCTTGGAGCCGCGTGGGCCGTCGAGAATCATCTGAGTGCCGGTGTAGGCGTGAATTGTGGTCATGAAGCCGGACTTGATTCCCCAGTTGTCTTGAAGCAACTTCACCATTGCAGCCATGGAGTTGGTGGTGCAAGAGCCAGCGGAAACAATGTTGTCAGAAGCCTTCAAGATTTCGTGGTTAACGCCGAACACAACTGTTGGAGTGGTTTCGTCCTTAGCAGGAGCAGAAATAAGAACCTTCTTAGCGCCTGCGTTCAAGTGAGCCTGGGACTTTTCTGCAGAAGTGTAGAAACCGGTGCATTCGAGAACGAATTCAACGCCATCGTTCTTAACCCATGGAATGTTATTTGCGTCTTTTTCGGCGTAAACCTTATAAGTCTTGCCATCTACAACGATTGCGTCTTCGGTGGAGGTTACCTCAACTGGGGTGCCGTCATCGTGGCGGAATGTGCCGTGGGTGCTGTCATACTTGAGCAAGTAGGCGAGCATCGATGGGGTGGTCAGATCGTTGATGGCTGCGACTTCGATGTCACCTGCTTGACCGCCGCGAGCTTGAAGCTCAAAAATACGACGGAATGCGAGACGACCGATACGACCGAAACCATTAATACCAATCTTGACTGTCATGTGGTTCTCCCTTGAGTGAGACCTCGTGCGCAACGTTTAAGCCGCGCTATTTTCGCGATGAAAACTCACGCATTTAGGTCATCGTTATTTGAATTAACGGTGTTCATTTTAGTGTGCGGTATGTACGAAGAGTTGTAATATAGCTCACTTTTATTGCAATAATGCATTGTGAAAACAGTGAGCGTTAACATGCTGTGTTTTATGAGTGTTTTTGTGAATTTTTTGATAGTTTCCAGTTGCGTTTTTGCATAACATTTTACGAATCAATATTGTTCAATTGAACAACGCATGTAATTTTAAAAAGAAAAAAGCTGACGAGTTTTAAAGTAAAAGATTCTCGTCAGCCATTTGTGCAAACTAAAGTTTTCGCCTATTCGTTATACGTCATTGCTTCAGCAGCTGCAGTAGTCGAATATGTTGGAGTAGTCTCGCTTTCAAGAGGAACTGCTAATGCTTCCGATATAGAAGTATCAACTTCGCCTAAATCTCCAATTGGTCTTTTAAACCAGCTCACCTGTGGCAATGGAGTGTTAATAGGGAAGGTTACAATAAGTGTTCCTTCATGAACGTCAATATGAGCCGGCGTATCATTTAATAATTCGTTACTTAAACCTTGTACAGCATCTCCATGCATGGTTGCGTGTTTAAGCTGATACTTTAATCCAACTTCATTTACATCATTAGAAACTGGAGTATGAGAAAAAACGGAAACTATGCGCAAATCATCTCCAGATGATGCTGGAAAATCAAGAGATCCATCATGTATTGCTGTAACAATTTGACCGTCGCCGTACAAGAATCCAATTCCACCGCGACGCGCTAAACGAACCATAAGTTGAATATTAGAAATAGTATGGTCAACTCGACCACCTAATCCGCCAAAAATATGAAATTCTCGAGCGCCTTTAGCCCAACCGACTTTCAACGCAGAAAGTAAGTCCGGATCATCTTTTTCTGCAGGCAATCTAGTAATAACTGCATCAGTAGGGAGTTTTAATCTAACAGAGTCAAAATCGCCGATGAGTGCATCCACATGCAAACCTAATTTACATGCATGATCCCAGCCTCCATCAGCTGCAATTGTTAAAGCGCGATCTGGCACATGCTCACGCGTATGATCGTAATAATCTCCTGCTGCTAATACTACGCAGCGTTGCAAAGGTTCCATAGCAACATAATAACGCTGCATTTGTACTGATGGCATACATTTATAACAAGAGTTTATAAGCGTAGCGTCAACCAACATTTGACTATGTTTTATGCCATTTTTTGGATTTGATATTAGCGTATTTGATTGCTTTTATTTCGGCAAATACAGGAATTTTTAGACTAATACTCGCTTAACATAAAGTGCTTGGTGTAATATTGCATGGCAAGTTAGATTTTCCAAGTTATTATGGATTTTCGTTAATTATTTGCTAGTAGACTAACGTAATGCTGTGTTGTATATTCTACGAGGAGAAATAAATGTGCGGAATTGCAGGGTTCATTAATGACACCCCAATTAACGTCAAAAGCCAAATTGTAAAAGATATGACAGATGTGATTGCGCATCGTGGTCCTGACGAGTATGGAACTATGATTGACGAACACGCAGCACTCGGTTTTCGTCGACTTAGCATTATAGATCTTCACGGTGGATCCCAACCTATGTACAACGAGGATGGGAATCTTGCAGTTACTTTCAATGGCGAGATTTATAACTACAAGCCACTTCGCGAAGAACTTATTAAAGCTGGTCACACTTTCCACACTGATTGCGACACAGAAGTATTAGTGCACGGCTACGAAGAGTGGGGTAAAGGCTTACTTAATCGCTTACGCGGAATGTTTGCATTCGTTATTTGGAACAAGAGTACTCAAGAATTGTTCGGCGCTCGCGATCATTTTGGTATTAAGCCTTTTTATTATGCGCAAATGAACGGTACTTTTATGTACGGATCCGAAATTAAATCTTTACTGCGCCATCCAGATTTTAAGAAGGAACTTAACGAAAATGCGCTTAAGCCGTTTATGACATTCCAATATCCTGCAATTAACGAAACTTTCTTCAAAGGCGTTTTTAAGCTGCGTGAAGGTAATTGCTTTACGTATAAGAATGGCGAAATGAAGATTGAGCAATATTACGATCCTAATTTCAAAGAAACAAAGCAACGCTTGAATGAATTAGTTGATTCTATCGATAAAACAGTTTGTGATTCTGTTAAAGCTCACCAAATTGCGGATGTTGAAGTTGGTTCGTTCCTTTCTTCTGGAGTTGATTCAAGTTATGTTGCCGCTGTTGCGCGCCCTGAACACACATACTCTATTGGTTTTGCCGGTGGAAGATACAATGAATCCAAACAAGCAAGCGAATTGGCAAAAATTATTGGCTTAAACAATAAATCTGAAATTATTGACGCTGCTGACGCATTCCGTTATTTCCCACAAATTCAGTGGTATTTGGACGAGCCTGATTCTAACTTCTCTTGCGTCCCATTATTCTTCCTTGCAAAATTAGCTTCGCAAGATTTACGCGTTGTGCTAAGCGGTGAGGGAGCAGATGAATTATTTGCAGGATACATTGATTATGGTGTTCATACGCGTTCTAAACTTATTAAAGTTGTGACTCGCATGCTTGCAAAGTTGCCAAAAAAGTTGCGTTACGCGATTGGTCGAGCTGCAAAGGGTAAGCATTTCCACGGAGCTTGGCATTTGTACGCTAATTTAGCTCCAGCTGAGGAGCATTTTATCGGTCAGTCAAAGGTTTTCAATGAGGAAGATGCTGTAAAACTTTTGAAGCCTGAGTATCGCAAAGGTCCTAGCGTTCGCAGCATTGTCGATGCTATTTACAATAGAATTGCTGGTAAGGGACTTTCTGAAGTGAAGAAAAAGCAATATCTTGATATGCATCAATGGATGCCAGGAGATATTTTGCTTAAGGCAGATAAAATGACTATGGCTCATTCTTTGGAGCTTCGCGTGCCTTTGCTTGATCGCGTGCTCATGGATGTTGCAGAAAAAGTTCCTACTAAATACTTAATTACTGACGAAAATACGAAGTTTGCTTTCCGACAAGCTGCGTCCCGTCATTTGCCAAAAGCTTGGTATGACAGAGAAAAGCTCGGTTTCCCTGTGCCGGTTAAGGATTGGTTGCGCGAGGAACGTTTTTATAAGATTGTGCGTAAGACGTTTGAAAGTGACGACGCTGCTAAATTCTTCGATAGAGATGCTTTACTTCGTATGATTGACGATAATTATGCAAAGAAAAATGACGATCGTCGTAAGATTTGGACAGTTTACACATTCCTGACTTGGTATGATGTGTACTTTAATCACGATGGATTGAAGCCTGAGCCAATGCAGTTAGCGTAGAAATCGCATAGTTCTAGCTTTGATTTGTGGCAGTCAAAACGCGTTTCGTGTGTTGACTGCCTTTTTGTCAAGGCTTCTAGTAGAATAGACATTCGGCTTGAGTAATCAAGAAAGTGGGATGTCCCCACCTGGAAGCCTACTGTGGTTTCGGGTTCATGACTTCGGTCACGTAAGTTAGCTTCTTGTGCTGCTTGCTGCGCTGTTTATAGCGTTTTATTGATATGAAGTAGTGAATCTTAAGCTCTTGGACTTCTTGGTGTATTGCATCTTACAAGTATTTAGAAGGATTGGAGTCATCATTAGCGACGAACCACGCATTAACGAGGAAATTCGAGTCCCTCAGGTGCGCCTTATTGGTCCAAAGGGCGAGCAAGTGGGAGTTATCGCAACCTCTGTCGCGTTAAACCTTGCAAGGGAAGCTAACCTCGATCTTGTCGAAGTTGCACCTACTGCTAAGCCTCCAGTAGCCAAGCTTATTGACTACGGTAAGTACAAGTACAACGAAAAGATTAAGGCTCGTGAAGCACGTCGTAATCAGACTGTCGCAGAGGTTAAGGAAATTCGTTTCCGCCTCAAGATCGACGATCACGATTTCGATGTGAAGAAAGGTCATGTGCTTCGTTTCTTGAACGGCGGAGACAAGGTAAAAGTAACTATTATGTTGCGTGGCCGTGAGCAATCTCGTCCAGTTGGTGGCGTTGAATTGTTGCGCCGACTTGCAGATGAGGTCTCTGAAAGTGGCACAGTAGAGTTTGCGCCAAAGCAAGAAGGTCGAAATATTATTATGACTCTTGCTCCAAAAGGCAAGAAAATTCATACACAGTCTGAGCAGCGTCGTCGTGGCGCTGAATCTCGCGCTGAGCGTCAAGCTCGTCAGGCTGCTCGTCTTGCGGCTAAGCAAGAGGTTCAGTCACAAGCTGCAGCTGCAGTAAATGCTATGCAATCCGATCAACATCACAAGGAGGGCAGCAATGCCGAAGATGAAAACTAATTCCGCAGCGTCCAAGCGCGTTCGTCTTACCGGTACCGGTAAGGTGATGCACGATGGTAGCGCCATGCGCCACAACTTGGAGCACAAGTCGGCTCGTAAGCGTCGTGCTCTTTCTGAAGATAAAGTATTGGCTACTGCGCAGAGCAAGAAGCTTAAGGGCTTGCTCGTTAAGTAAGTAACAAGTAAGAATTGCTTGTAAACGAATACGCAATCGAAAATTTTTAAGAAAGCTGAGGAATACTTATGGCACGAGTAAAGCGCGCAGTAAACGCTCACAAGAAGCGTCGCGTTGTTCTTGAGAGGGCTTCTGGCTACCGCGGTCAGCGCTCCCGTCTTTATCGCAAGGCAAAGGAACAGCTGCTCCACTCATTTACTTATAACTTCCGCGACCGCAAGGCTCGCAAGGGTGATTTCCGCAAGTTGTGGATTCAGCGCATTAACGCAGCAGTTCGCGCTGAAGGCATCACTTACAATCGCTTCATTCAGGGCTTGCACTTGGCAGGCATCGAATTGGATCGTCGCGCTCTTGCTGAGCTCGCAGTTTCCGATATTGAAGCTTTCAAGGCTGTTGTCGAAGCTGCTAAGGCTGCATTGCCAGCTGATGTAAACGCTCCAGTTGAAGCCTGATTTTGCTTTAATAGAGTTTTATTTTAAGCCCACCAATTTAGGTGGGCTTTTTCTTTTAAATCAACAAATTTACTTATTAGCTATAATTGTTTTTATGCGCTCAAATCTTGATTCTGACAATAAGAAAAATAATATTCCTGAAGAGTTTGCACTTTATATTCAACGCTTTATTGCGCATATTGATATTGAGCGTGGTCTTTCTAAAAAAACAGTATCTGCGTACGCTTCAGATTTGCAAGATTACACATGCTGGCTTTACGACGAACGAAAAATAAAAGATATTACTACTATTTCTCAACTAGATATTGAATCATACATTCGAACTTTGAATGAATTAGGGTTGGGGACTAGAACAGTTGCGCGTCGACTTGCGAGTATTCACGAATGGCATCGCTTTATGCTTGCTCATGGCGACATACAAGCTGACGTTTCAGCGCAAGTAAAAGCTCCAAAACAAGCCGAGTATTTGCCGGATGTTTTAAGTATTGAAGAAGTAAATAGAGTTATTGAAGCTGCAGGGAATTTTGGAAGTTCCGATGCTATTTCGATTAGAGATACTGCGCTTCTCGAGTTTTTATACGCTACTGGAGCGCGAATTTCGGAAGCAGTTGGCGTAAAATTTGAAGATATTGATTTAAACGAGTCTGTTGTAAAACTTACTGGTAAAGGCTCTAAGCAGCGTTTAGTTCCGATTGGTGGGTGTGCTGTTCGTGCTCTTCGTAACTATATGGAGAAATCTCGCCCAGAATTAGCGTTAAAGGGTAAACGTGAATTGCACACAATCTTCTTAAATAAGAGAGGTAATGCACTTTCTCGCCAATCAGCATGGGGAATAGTAACGCAAGCTGGCGAGCGCGCAAAACTTGACAAACCATTGCATCCGCATACGTTGCGGCATTCTCTTGCAACGCATCTTATTGCAGGTGGCGCTGATGTGCGCACAGTTCAAGAGTTGCTTGGACATGCTTCAGTTACAACAACTCAAATTTATACGCATATTAGTCCCGACGCATTAGTTGAAGCTTACGTAATGAGCCATCCTCGAGCTAAATAATTTTATGCTCAGAGTTTCGTGAGTATACCTGTTGATAAAGTGGGGAACATGCCTACTGATTTACTTGGACGCGAATACGAGACTTTTCATGCGCCAGAGCCGTTAACTTCACACGGTCCTGCTCGCATTATTGCAATGTGCAACCAGAAAGGTGGAGTTGGTAAAACTACAAGCTCCATTAATATTGCTGGCGCACTAAGTCAGTATGGTCGTCGCGTTTTGATTGTTGATTTCGATCCGCAAGGTGCAGCAACAGTTGGACTTGGAATTAACGCAAATGCGCTTGATAATACAGTTTATACGGCATTATTTGATTCGTCTGTAGACGTTCACGATGTAATTCGTCATACTGAAACAGAAAATATTGATATTATTCCTGCAAATATTGATTTATCTGCAGCTGAAGTTCAGTTAGTAACCGAAGTAGGACGAGAGCAGATATTAGCAGGCGTATTGCGCAAAGTGCGCGACGAATACGATGTTATTATAGTCGATTGCCAGCCTTCTCTCGGCTTGCTTACTGTAAATGCGTTAACAGCAGCTGATGGCGTGATTATTCCACTTGCTGCAGAATTCTTTGCTCTTCGAGGCGTTGCTCTTCTTATGCAATCAATTGAGAAGGTACAGTCTCGTATTAATCCAAATCTTAAAGTATTTGGAGTTCTTGTCACTATGTATACTCGCACGCTTCATAGTGAGGAAGTGTTGCAGCGCATTTATGAAGCTTTCCAAGATCGCGTTTTGCACTCTGTGATTTCGCGTTCTATTAAACTGCCAGATTCTACTGTTGCTGCAGTTCCTATCACTATTTTTGCTCCTGAACACAAGACTGCAAAAGAGTATCGCGAAGTTGCGCGTGAGCTTATTGCTAAAGGTGTTGTTGCTTAAGTTTTTACGGCTTGATTTGCGCGAGTTTTGGGGGATTTCTTTATTTGCGATTTTATTTTACGCAAAGGTGAGTGATAGGAATTACTTGTCTCGCAGCGCTCCGCTCGTGTTTACTGTTGCGCGAGTTTTGGGGGATTTCTTTCCTCGCACGTCCCGTCCTTCAGTCGCTTTGGCTGTTAAAGACTCTCATGCATACTTTGTTCTCTACGAACGTTGCTCCATCAGTCCTCTTTTAGTGCTCGTAAAGAAATCCCCCAAACTCTGCGTGCTAGCCCCTAATAACCGTGTCTATCGCAGAGATTTTTCGATTTTTCTTCTTCGCTTGGCGAATCAGCAGCCTGCGGCTCTGACGTTCGCCGCGCTCAGTGCGAAAAATCTCAAATCTCTACCACACGAATATCCCTGAAATTAAAGTCGCGCAAATAAGCTGCGGGTGGGTGCGTGGTTTGTAGATTTATTTGTTCTGGTCTCGGCGGAGCATGATTGTTAATGTTCAGTAATCGACGGTAGTCATAGTCAGCAATACGATTGCAAAGCTTCTTATTCAGTGTGTTATTTGTAAAACTGTCTGCGCTCGCTAGTAAAATCGGTGCGGTTTGGCAGTTTACCTATTTGGGTGCTTGTCAATAATGTATATAGCTGCTGTTTTAGCTGATATTTATAGCTTAAGCGGTTGCATGTTAATAATTACTTAAACGCGAAGAAATGGAAGAGGTTTGTGATGACTGTTCGCGGTGATATTCGAAATGTGGCAATTGTGGCGCACGTAGACCACGGTAAGACCACTCTGGTAAACGCCATGCTTCAGCAGTCGCACGTATTTTCTGAGCGCGAAGAAGTTCCAGATCGCGTTATGGATTCCAATGATTTGGAACGCGAAAAGGGCATTACTATTCTTGCTAAGAACACTGCCGTTCAGTACACAGGTCCATTAGCTGAAAAGTATGGCCATCCAGAAGGTATCACTATTAACGTTATTGATACTCCAGGTCACGCTGATTTCGGTGGTGAGGTCGAGCGTGGTATCTCTATGGTTGATGGCGTTGTTTTGTTGGTTGACGCTTCTGAAGGTCCTCTTCCACAGACTCGCTTTGTGCTTCGTAAAGCTTTGGAAGCTAAGCTTCCTGTTATTTTGTGCGTAAATAAGGTAGATCGTCCAGATGCTCGTATTGAAGAAGTTGTTGGCGAATCTACAGATTTGCTTCTTGGCTTGGCTCAGGATGTTGTCGAGGAAGGTATTGACCTCGATCTCGACGCTTTGCTTGATTTGCCAGTGATTTATTGCGCTGCTAAAGCTGGTTATGCTTCTGTTAATCAGCCTGAAAATGGTGGTTTGCCAGATAACGATAATTTGGAGCCATTGTTTGATTCTATTATTTCGAACATTCCAGCTCCTGAATACGAAGAAGGCGCTCCTCTTCAGGCGCATGTTGCAAACATTGATTCCTCTGACTTCTTGGGTCGTCTCGGTTTAGTGCGAATTTACAACGGAACTTTGGAAAAGGGCAAGACTTACGGTCTTTCTCGCGTCGACGGTTCCATTGAAAACTTCCGTGTTTCTGAGCTTCTTCGCACTCAAGGTTTGGAGCGCACTCCTGTAGCTTCTGCAGGTCCTGGCGACATTGTTGCTGTTGCTGGCGTAAACGACATTATGATTGGCGAAACTATCGTTGACCAAAACGATCCAAAGCCGCTTCCATTAATTCATGTCGACGATCCTGCAATTTCTATGACTTTCGGAGTAAACGATTCTCCTCTTGCTGGAACTGAAGGCAAGGATCATAAGCTTACTGCTCGTATGATTAAGGATCGTTTGGATCGCGAGCTTATTGGTAACGTTTCTATTAAGGTTATTCCAACTGAGCGTCCAGATGCTTGGGAAGTTCAAGGTCGTGGCGAGCTTGCTTTGGCTGTGCTAGCTGAGCAGATGCGTCGCGAAGGCTACGAGCTTACAGTTGGTCGTCCTCAGGTTGTTACCAAGACTATTGATGGTCAAATTAATGAGCCTATGGAAAGCACTACGATTGACGTCCCAGAAGAGTACATGGGTACCGTCACTCAGCTTATGGCTGATCGCAAGGGTCGCATGGATTCTATGAGCAACCACGGTTCTGGTTGGGTTCGTTTGCAATTTACTGTTCCTTCGCGTGGCCTTATCGGTTTCCGCACTGCTTTGCTTTCTGCTACTCGCGGAACTGGTATTGCAAGCTCTATTTCCGCCGGTTATGCTCCATGGGCTGGTCAGATTGTGACTCGTCAGAATGGTTCCATGGTTTGCGACCGTAAGGGTGTTGCAACTCCTTATGCTATGCAGCGTTTGCAAGCTCGTGGCGTCTTCTTCGTTGACCCACAAAGCCCGGTTTACGAAGGACAAATCGTTGGTATTAACAACAAACCAGACGAGTTGGATGTAAATATTACGCTTGCTAAGCACATGACTAACATGCGTTCTTCAACTGCTGACGTGCTTGAAACTTTAACTCCACCAATCAAGATGAGCTTGGAAGAGTCTCTTGACTTCGCTAACGAAGATGAGTGCGTGGAAGTTACGCCTGAAGCAATTCGCGTGCGCAAAATTATTTTGAGCCGAGATGAGTGGTACAAGTGGCGTGCTAAGCAGCGTCGTCAAAACAACAACGCTGCGTGATAATCGCAATATACCAATTAGTAATGAAACGTTAGGTTTTATTATGTCGTCGAAACCGTGGTCGCATCGCTTGCCTTCTTGGGGCAGGTATGCGACCACGTGTGTTTCTGCAGTAATATGCGCGTTGATTGGTACTTTTGCTCATCGCTGCGGTTCAATGGATAACATTCCTTACGGATTCGTATTATCTATGCTTTTGCTGTTTTTGTCTGCTTGGTGTGCAAGATCTCGTAGTGGTTGGAGTGGATTACTTATTCACGCAATAGTTTTCTCCGCGTTTGCTTGGATTCTCGCATTAGGTTTTATTGGCAGTGCAATTCTAGTACCTGTTGGTTTCACAATACCGTTGCCATGGTGTTCGCAATATGTGGGATATTTGTGGCTTTACGGCGTTCTTGTTGCTCACGTAGTTTTGCTTTGTATGCCTCAGCGTTGGTTTGTTGTTGAATAGTAAAATAAGTGAAGAATTTGCAATAATTTAAGCGCGACTTCGCTGTGAATTTTGCATACAAAGAAGTATTAATCAGTATTAAGTAGTATTTTTTACAGTAGTCTTGCTTACAATATTCTTAACTGCAACAGTTTTTAAGGAATACTTATGAATAGTAGTAACAGTAAGTTCTCACGTAAATTATGCTATTTAGGGCCGGAAGGTTCTTTTACTCACCAAGCAGCTTTAAAAGTTCAACAGCAGTTACAATCATTTGATAATTTGCAACTTATTCCAACTGCTTGCGAGAATGTTCTTAGTATTGCTAGTGAAATTGAAGAGAATCATCATTGGGGTGTTATTGCGTGGGAAAACAATATTGAAGGCGTTGTAATACCTAATTTAGATTTACTAATTGATGCAAAGAATATGGTTGGTATTGCTCGCGTTGGCGTCGATATTAGTTTTGATGCTGTTGTTTGCAAATCAGATTCAATCTATAACTGTTCTACTATTGTTGCTCACCCGCACGCGTTAGCACAATGCCGTAAGTTTGCTCAAGAACGCGGATTGAAAGAAAAAACTGCGTCTTCAAATGCTGCTGCTTGTAGGGATTTAGTTCCTGGCGAAGTTGCTTTATGCCCTAGAATTTGTGCTGATTTATACAATAGGCAGATTGTGAGCGAAGGCGTTGAAGATTTTTCTGGCGCGCGCACTGAGTTTTTAGTGCTAGCTCCTCGAGATGAGGCTTTAAATTTTGTTAATACTCAGCGCGAAAATTTTTCATCTTTTTCATCAATTATCGCGTTTATTCCGCGTTGCACAGGTGCTGGCGTGTTGGCAAATTTGCTTGATGTTGTGCGCGATCACGGTCTTAACATGACTTCTTTTATGTCTAGGCCAATTAAAGGTCAAGGCGGTTTATACAGTTTTATTGCCACTGTTGATGCTGCTCCTTGGGATTCTATGTGTAAAGATATGATTCAAGAGGTTGTTGAACATGGCGATTGGGTTCGAGCTTTAGCAGTGTATCCTTCCGATAAGCGCAATAATCCGGTGATGAATGATTGGATGTTGCCTAATGGTGGAGTGTGTGTTGAGCCTTCAGTTGATGCTTTGCGTAATTTGAACGTATTGCGTGCAGAAAGAGAATTATTATGGTAGAAGATGCTGAGTTTTCTCAAAAATTTTCTGTCGGTATTGTAGGTCTTGGTCTTATTGGCGGATCTCTTGCAAAACGACTTGCTAAATTGCCGGAATGTAGAGTGTACGCTTGGAATCGTCATCATGATCCGTACGAAGAAGCTAAAAGTTTAGGAATTACTTGCGTAGAAAAAGTGCAAGATTTAGCAAAACTTCGCCCAAATGTTCTGATTTTGTGCAATGCTTTGTTTGCTATGCCAAGTATTTTGCAGGAAATCGCACCTTATATTGACAAATCTCGCACAACTATCAGCGATGTTGGCAGCGTAAAAACTTTAGTTCGAGAGCAAGTAAAAGACGCAGGTTTGCAAGATTGCTACGTTGGTGCGCATCCGATGGCTGGAAGTGAGTTTACTGGTTGGAAAGCTTCTAGTGATGAGCTTTTAAATGGTGCTTTGTGGGCTTTAACTGTTGATGATTCTACTGAGTTTTGGCGAGTTCGCAATGTTTTGCAAATGATTGTTTCGCTATGCAAGAATCGCGCAATAGTTTTGGATGATGCAACGCACGATAATTCTGCAGCTCTTATTTCTCACATGCCTCACGTTGTTGCAACTGCTCTTGCAAATGTTTTGTGCGAACAACCTAATCGTGCAATCGCTTTGCAACTATCTGCCGGTTCTTGGCGAGATATGACGCGAGTTGCTCTTACGGATCCGCAACGCACGCGCGCTATGGTAAGCGAAAATCGGCATAATACTGCGAAATTATTGCGTTCCGTAATTTCTGAGCTAACTTTTGCTGCAAATATGTTAGATAATGATGTTGAAACCGCGGATGCTTTAGAGCAAGAGTTTTTTGCTAAAGCTCAATCGTGGAGAGAATATAAATACCAGCAGCGCAACTCGTCTAAAACTAGTACGCAACAAAGCGACGATGCGAAGCAAAATGATGATGCCAATAGCAGATTATGGAAGTATGATTCCAGAAGCAATTGGCAGAAAGATTTGCTGGATTCTGCGCGCTTAGGTGAGTCTATTGTTGAACTTTCCGGATCCAATACCGACGAATCTTCGCAACTCTTATTGCGTTCAGATGCTTCTCTACCATACAACTCCCATAAGTAATGCGTAAAATTTAACATCTTATAATATTCGTGTGGTAGAGATTTGAGATTTTTCGCACTGATTGGATGCTTGCCCGTTTATGAAGTTTTGCAGTTGTGCTCTGCAGACGCTGATTCTCTATTGCATAGAGAACGCTAGCACTCATGCTGCTGCACACACCACACCAAACAGACAAACCACGCACCCATCCGCAGCTTAATTGCGCGACTTTAGTTGCACTTAGTAAACCACGCACTTTACGTAACTTTCTGCACGAGTCTATGAGTTTTGTGTTGTTGATTAGCGTGTTGAGAGGCTGGAAAAATTGTGTTCAGTGCTAAAAGAGGACTGAGGAAGCAACATTGTTAAAAGATAGGCGAACACAATAAAATGCTTTAACAGTTAAAGCGACGAAGGACGGGACGCACGCAAACACAAATTTTCCAGCCTCGTCAAAACCAAAAAACTAAACCAGTTACAAAACTCATAGACGATACTAAAGAATATCGAAAATAAAATTGCGAGGAAAGAAATCCCACAAAACTCGCGCCACATCAAACAACTTACACGCTAAGAGGTTTTTGAAATTTGCGTTCTGGGATTGGCTTTAATCGGTAAATAGTTTTGGCATCAATGAACATTTCTTCGGCAGCTCTAGTGCCGTTTGCTGCAGGATCTCGAAGTAAATGAAGCATTACCCCGTCCCACTCGAGTACGTGCCCAATTGCATCATGATACTCGATTTTTTGCGTTCCATCGTTATTGTTTTCTATAATTTTGTATGTTCTTACTACTATGCGCGCGCCTGCAGGTATTTGCTGCGGTAGTGTAGTTGATTTTGTACGTGTGTTCATAAACAAGCTCCTTGTTGTATTATGCATGTGACGGGCGCGTATAGCAAACGTTTTGTTTTGAGCTTTTATGGAAGGTGAGTTAAGTATGAGAAACAATAAATCTGTTTCTGAAAATTTCTTAGCCTTACCTTCTAAATATATGAGTTTAATAGATGATTATATTGATTATGTTCGCGCTAATAAGGGCTTGGGGGAGCGCACGCAGCGAGCTTACAAAAGCGATATTTTGCAATGTTTAGCATGGTGTAATCGGCACGGATTCAATAATATTTCGGATCTTACTACGGATGATTTGCGTTCATGGATGGCTGATGAGTCGAGAAGTCATGCGCGTTCAAGCTTGGCTCGCAAAGTAGTTGCGGTGCGTGGTTTTTTTGCGTGGTGTCAGCATGTTGAATACATAAAAAGTGATCCTGCAGAAATTTTAATGACGCCAAAAATTAAGAATATGCTGCCATCTGTCTTGGATGAATATCAAGCAGAATCATTAATGAATAATGTTGATTCTAAAGCTAATGTTTCATCTTCGTGTACCAAAAATCAGAAAGCTGTAGAACTTCGTAATGCTGCAATTCTGGAGCTTTTATATGCGACTGGTATTCGTGTTGGCGAGCTTACTAGTTTAAATATTCAGGATATTAATTTTTCCTCACACACTATAAAAGTTACTGGTAAGGGAAATAAGCAGCGCGTTGTTCCTTTTGGGGTTCCTGCTTATAAAGCTTTATCTGCTTGGATTTCTAAAGATGGACGAGAAATTTTATTGCGAAATTCTGTTGAAGAAGCAGTATTTCTTGGTGCTCGCGGAAAGCGTATTGATCAGCGTTTGGTAAGGCAGATTGTGCATGACGAGGCTAAAAGTGCGCATGTTCCGGATATATCTCCTCATGCTTTGCGGCATAGTGCTGCTACGCATATGTTGAATGGTGGAGCAGATTTGCGCGAAGTGCAGGAATTATTGGGTCATTCATCGCTTAATACTACTCAGCGTTACACTCATGTTTCTATTGAATCTTTAAAACGTAAGTATTCTCAAGCTTTTCCGCGTGCATGATAGTCAATGTTTTTAGATATTTAATTATTCATGTTTAACATGTTTTTTACATAATAAATATTTTATTTACATTTATGTAATATATATGTACATGTAAAAAACAATAAATTTTACTGTTTGTATAATAAAATTTTCGATATTCATAATTAATTTTAGAATAAAATAATTAATTATTAGGAATATAGAATATTTTTTCTCATTTTTCTTTTGCTATTGCGTTGTTTGTAAAAATATGTATCATTGAATTTTAATCAATGAAGAGGCCTCGTAATTGGCTTGCAAGAATCCATCTGGCAATAAAAACCGGGTGGATTCTTACGTTTTAGCCTGTTCCTGACTTTTTCGTGATATGACAATCCTGCCTACCAGACGTTAGGAGAAAATATATGAAGAATAAGGCTTTAGCTTTTGCTGCTGCTGCCTGCTCGCTGGCAATGTTACTTGGTGGCTGTGGCTCTTCCGCTAAGAATGCAAAAACAAACGGTGGCAAGGTTATTATTACCGTTTCAAATTCTGAGCCGCAGAACGAATTAGTTCCTGGAAACATTAACGAAAACGCTGGCGCTCGTCCTGGCATGTTGATTAATTCCACGTTGGTAACTTTCGATGAAAAGGGTAATCCTGTAAATGAGGATGCTGAAAGCATTACTCCAAATGCTGATGCCACCCAGTACACCGTTAAGGTTAAGAAGGGAAAGAAGTTCAGCGATGGTACTCCTATTACCGCTGAGAGCTTCACTAAAGCTTGGAGCTTCGTTGCTAACGCTAAGAACGCTCAGAAGTGCGCTTCCTTCTTCCAGACTATTAAGGGTTATGAGGATTTGCAGAAGAAAGACACCAAGGGTGACGAGCAGCTTTCTGGTTTGAAGGTTGTTGATAAGAATACTTTTACTGTTGATTTGGAACAGCCAGATTCTGTATTCCCAATTAAGGTTGGTTACTTGGCATTCGCTCCACTTCCAGAATCCTTCTACAAGAATCCAAAGGCTTATGGCGAAAAGCCAGTTTCTTCTGGTCCATACTTGTTCAAGTCTTGGGATCACAACAAGCAGATTGAAGTTGTGAAGAACCCAGATTACGAGGGTCCACGTAAGGCTCAGAATGATGGTGTTACTTTCAAGGTTTACACAGATGGCAACGCTGCATACCGCGACGTTCAGGCTGGAAATCTCGATATGACCGATAACATTCCAGATACGCAAACTAAGACTTTCCAGAAGGATACAACTGTTAAGGCTTACAACCGTCCAGGTTCTGTAATTCAGCAGTTCACTATTTCTTCAAGCCTCCCACACTTCGATGTGAATACTGAAGAGGGTAAGCTTCGTCGTCAAGCTATTTCTATGGCTATAGATCGTAAGGTAATCATAGACAAGATTCTTAATGGCACTGCTTCTCCTGCAAACGAATTTACTTCTCCATTGACTCCAGGCTATAAGGCTGATCTTAAGGGTCATGAGAACACTGAATTTAATGCAAAGAAAGCTAAGGAACTTTGGGCTAAGGCAGATAAGATTTCCAAGTATGATGGATCTCTTACTTTCTCCTACAATGCTGATGGAAACGCAAAGTCCGTGTTCGATGCTGTTGTGAATTCTTTGAAGAACAACTTGGGAATCAAGGCTGAAACTACTCCAATTCCTACATTCCAGGAGTTCCGTAATGCTTGCTCCAAGCGTCAGATTAAGGGTGCATGGCGTTCAGGCTGGATGCCAGATTATCCAAGTGCAGAGAACTACTTGACTCAGCAGTTTGCATCCGTTGCAGCTGATGGCAATGGTTCCAACGATGGTGATTATAAGAATCCAAAGTTTGACGATTTGCTTAAGAAGGCTGCATCTGCTAAGCCAGCAGAAGCTACTAAGCTCTATCAGCAAGCAAACGAAATCCTTCTTGATGAACTTCCATCAATCCCATTGTTCTACTCGAACGCTAAGGCTGTGATGGTTCCAACTTTGAAGGGCTTCACAATGGATTGGCAGAATATGGCACTGTACTATCAGCTTCACAAATAAGTTGGTAATCAATCGAGAAAACAGAATAGCGTTACATGCTCTTTAGAAAATTAGTAAGTAACGCTATTTGATTCCTCTCAATAATTTAATATCGCTTATTGCGAGATTGCTGCTCCAGTTGAAGTAAGATTAAGTAAAGCCACTTTAGCTGGAGCGGCACTTTGTTGTTTTTTGAGTAAGTTTAACAATTCAAGGAGAATTCGATGGGTAAGTACATTCTGCGTCGTATTTTGCAGATGATTCCTGTTGTTCTCGGCACAACATTATTAGTTTATGCTTTAGTATTTGCTTTGCCTGGAGATCCAGTAAAAGCAATGTTTGGCGAGAAACCTGTTAATCCTGCAGTTGCTGCACAAATACGAGCCGAGTATAACTTAGATAAACCATTTATTGTTCAATATTTATTATTCTTAAAGAATGCTCTTACCCTCGATTTTGGTAATACTTTTGCAGGTCAACCAGTTATCGATGAAATTGGTCGTGCATTCCCAGTTACTATTCAACTAGCAATTATGGCATTTGCTTTCGAAGCAATATTTGGTGTCGTATTTGGTATAATTTCAGGTTTGAAGAAAGGCAAGTGGTACGACAGTGTAATTTTGGTTGTATCGCTTCTTCTTATTTCTGTTCCAACATTTGTTACAGGTTTCGTTGGACAGTACTTATTCGGTGTTAAATGGCGCATATTACCAGTTACAGCTAGTAACGATCCTGGATTCTTCGATTTGCTTCTTCCTGCAATGGTTCTTGGTTCTGTGTCTATGGCATATATTATTCGACTTACAAGGTCTGAAATTTCTTCAAATATTGCTCTCGACTATGTGCGTACAGCTCGCGCAAAGGGCTTAAAAGAAAGTTCTGTAATTGTTCGCCATATTTTGCGAAACTCGCTTATTCCTGTTGTTACCTTCTTAGGTCAGGATTTGGGTGCTCTTATGGGCGGCGCAATGATTTCGGAAACAATTTTCAATATTCATGGCATTGGATTCATCACATATCAAGGAATTCTAAAGGGAGAAGGAAACCTTGTTGTTTCCATCGTAACGCTTTTGACATTGATATTCGTATTTAGCAATTTCCTTGTTGATATGTTGTACGCGGCTCTTGATCCGCGCATTCGTTACGCGTGAGGTGAGCAAACTATGGAAGATGATTTGATGAAAAATGATTTGATTGCAAATGATGCTTCGAATTGCAATACATTGCCGGGACAAGAACGCTACGTTGCATCATTAGACGATACTCCTATTCAAGCAGTAGATTCCGTAGACGAATCCGCTGCTGCAACAAGTATGTGGGCAGATACTTGGAGAACTTTGCGCAGAAATCCATTGTTTATTGTTTCTGCAGTTTTGATTATTGCAATTATTTTTGTTGCGTTCTTCCCAAGTACTCTTACAAAGCAAAATCCTAATTATTGTGTTTTGGAACATTCACTTGAGCCAGCTTCATCTGCGCACCCATTTGGTTTGGATATGCAAGGATGCGATATTTACGCTCGAGTTGTTTATGGCACTCGTACATCGTTGAGTGTTGGTTTGCTTGCAACGATTTTGGTTGTACTTGTTGGTTCTTTAATTGGTGCACTAGCAGGATTCTTCGGAGGCTGGGTTGATACTATTCTCAGCCGAATAACTGATATCTTTTTGGCTTTGCCAATGCTTCTTGGTGCAATCGTAGTTTTACAAATGTTCCGCACATCTAAGTCAATTTGGAAAATCGTACTTGTTATGGTGCTTTTTGGATGGGTTGGTGTAGCTCGAATTGCAAGAAGCGCAGTTATGGAATCAAAGAATCTTGAGTTTAATACAGCTTCTACTGCTTTAGGATCTACTCCAACACGTAACCTTTTCAAACATATTATCCCAAACTCTTTGGCTCCAATCATTGTTGTTGGAACAACTTCGCTTGGAACATATATTGTGTTGGAAGCAACATTAAGCTTCCTGGGAATTGGTTTGCCAACTACTACGGTCAGCTGGGGTGGAGATATTTCTACCGCTAGAGATGTTCTTACAACAAACCCAGAAGTCTTGTTCTATCCGTCTATTGCGCTCGCAATTACAGTACTCGCTTTTATTATGATGGGCGACGCTGTTAAGGATGCATTGGATCCAAAGAGCCGCAAGGCGTGAAATCATCGTGAAGGAATAGAAACTCATGAATACTACACGTAAAGATATCGACATTCGCGCCATGCAATTAGAGCAAGGGCCGTTGTTGGAAGTGAAAAATCTTCAGGTAGATTTCACAACAGACTCAAAAAAAGCTGTTCACGCTGTTAGAGATGCTAGCTTCTGTGTTTACCCAGGACAGTGGGTTGCAATCGTAGGTGAATCTGGTTCAGGAAAATCTACTTCTGCAATGGCAGTTCTTGGTTTGCTTCCTGGAACTGGTCATGTTACAGGCGGATCTATTAAGCTCAAAGGTAAAGAAATTAGCAAATTAAAGCCAAAAGAATATGCTGCATTGCGCGGTAATACCATGGGCTTAGTTCCACAAGATCCTATGAGCAACTTGAATCCTGTGTGGCGTATTGGTACACAGGTTAAAGAAGCATTAATCGCAAATGGTGTTGACGTTGATCATGAGAGTCGCTCTTCATTGGCTGAGGCTCTTGCAGGCGATTCTGTTAAAGTCAAAAATAACGATGATGAAACATTCCTTGGCTCTAAAGAATTACCAGAATTGATTGAAGCTACTAAAAATGCTTTGAAAGAAGTTGGACTTGATGAGAATAACAATTCTGAAAAGTTCAATGAAGCCATGGAATACTACAAAAAAGAGTGGGTTCCAGGTTCTGAAACTCGTTGGCGCGTAGCAGACGATTTAATCAAGTATGGTGTGAATGACGACAAAGCTTGGGAAATTGCCAAGAAGTATGTTGTTGGCGCAACTATTGAAGATCGTATTGCTGGTTTGCTTGACGAAGCTGGTTTGCCAGATGCTGCAACTCGAGCTCGTCAGTTCCCGCACGAGTTTTCCGGTGGTATGCGTCAGCGCGCTTTGATTGCTATCGGTTTGGCTTGCCGACCAGACTTGCTTATTGCAGATGAGCCGACTTCCGCTTTGGATGTTACTGTGCAAAAGCGTATTCTTGACCATTTGCACACACTAACTGATTCGCTCGGAACTTCTGTTCTGTTCATTACACACGATTTGGGCCTTGCTGCTGCTCGTGCACAGCACGTTGTTGTTATGTATAAGGGTCGTGTTGTTGAATCTGGTCCATCGTTGGAAGTTTTGCAGCATCCTCAGCATCCGTATACAAAGAGACTTGTTGCTGCTGCTCCATCTTTGGCATCTCAGCGAATCATCTCAGTGAAAGAGCATGGTGGTAATGCTGATAGCCTTCTTGAGCATCATGTAGTAGGTGAGCAAACTCTCGAAAAAAGCGAGCACATTATTACTGTGGATCACTTAACTCGTGAGTTTAAGCTTCCTCGTAAGAAGGAACTATTTAAAGCCGTTGACGACGTTTCGTTCTCAATTAAGCGCGGAACTACTTTGGCAATCGTGGGTGAATCTGGTTCTGGTAAGTCTACTGTTGCAAATATGGTTTTGCGTTTGCTTGATCCAACAAGTGGAACAGTGACTTACGAAGGTAAGAATATTGCTGATTTGAAGGGTGCGGATTTGCTTGACTTCCGCCGTCATGTACAGCCAGTATTCCAGAATCCTTATGGATCTCTTGACCCAATGTATTCTATTTATCGCTCTATTGAGGAGCCGTTGCGCATTCATAAGATTGGCGATAAGAAGAGCAGGCAGAATCGAGTTCGCGAACTTTTGGATATGGTTCAAATGCCTGCTTCTGTTATGACTCGCTTCCCGAATGAGCTTTCAGGCGGTCAGCGTCAGCGCATTGCAATTGCGCGAGCTATGGCATTGAATCCTGACGTAATCGTTTGCGATGAAGCTGTATCTGCTTTGGATGTGCTTGTTCAGGATCAGGTTCTTCGTTTGCTTAACGACTTGCAAGCCGAACGTGGTTTGAGCTATTTGTTCATTACTCACGATTTGGCTGTGGTTCGCCAGATTGCAGACGAAGTTGTTGTTATGCAGCATGGAAAGCTTGTTGAGCACGCTACAACAGACGAAGTATTCGATCATCCACAAATGGAATACACTCGTGACTTGCTCGATGCAATTCCAGGTGGAAATTTGAAGCTTGGCTTAGATTAAATAGTACAAGCTGATAAAAAGGTGCAGGTTTTATAGAATCTGCACCTTTTTTATTTTTCTATTAATTCAGTATTTATTTGTGAGAAATCCATAGATCGTGATCTGTGTTGGTTGTGTGATCTGTGTTGGTTGTTGAGTGACTGTGCTGTTTGTGTTGTGTGCATATTAGAGTTGATTACATGATTACAATTACGACTTCGAATTTAAACGGTATTCGTGCAGCTGAGCGCAAAGGTATGCTTAACTGGTCTGACGCGCATACTCCAGACGTGTGGTGCATGCAAGAAGTGCGCGCTCCGCAGGATGCAATCGACCCAATTATGACAAAAATTGAAATGGGGTATCGTGCGTCTGAAAATATCGCAAATCCTATAGAAAACGATAATTTTACTTATACTAACGAAGTTTGCCGTGTAAAAGGTCGAGCTGGAGTAGCTCTAGTTACGTCTCTTCCTGTAGTTGAAAAACGTTACGGTTTGCCTGGCTTAAGCGAGGATGTTGATTCTGGGCGGTGGATTGAAACTGACGTGCGTACCCCCGAAGGGTATGAAATTACTATTGCTTCTGTGTATGTTCATGCTGGAAATGTGGACGATCCGCAGAAAATGCAACAAAAATTCCGCTTTTTAGACACAATGCTTACTCGCTTGGGGGAGCTTCGAAATATTGCTGCAAATGGCGGAAATCAGGCGATTTTGTGCGGCGATTTTAATATTGCGCATACGCCGTTAGATATTAAAAATGCTAAGGCTAATGAAAAAAGTGCAGGATTCTTGCCAGAGGAACGTGCGTATATTGATCGCTGGATTAACGAGTATGAGTTTGTTGACGTTATGCGCATGCTTGCAGGAGATATTCAAGGACCATACACTTGGTGGAGTCAGCGCGGTAAGGCCTTCGACAATAACGTTGGATGGAGATTAGACTACCAGTTCGCAACTCCTGAGATTGCGGAAAGCGCTCGCGGATTTGTAATTGATCGTGCTGAAAGCTATGATGCGCGATGGTCTGATCACGCACCGTTAAGTATAAAGTATGATGTGTGAAGCGATATGTGTGAATCGTGGATATTAATATGCGCAATATGAAATAGCTAGGCAATCTCACGCGTATCTGCATGTAGCGTATGTGCGAATTTTTCAGTGCTTTGCTTGTGATATTCTAGTGAAGTTGAGCAATTTACAATAAGTAAAAATGCATTGTTGTAGATTTGTTGTTTTAAGAAATGAGGAATAATGGGTTGGTTATTTGGCCGACATGAAGAAGAAAAATCTTCAAAAGTTGAAGACGAAATCGTAGAAGAAAAAACTGGTCCATGGGATTTCAATGATGAAGATGCTCCTGATTTTAGCGATTATCTAGATTTTGGCTCAATCTATATTCCATATTTTCAAGGCATTGAATTGCGAGTAAAAAAACAGCGTGAAACATCGCAAGTTCTTGGTATGACAGTAACTTATGGTTCTTCAAGCGTAGAAGTTGAAGCTTTTGCTGCGCCTAAAACATCTGGTATCTGGCTAGAAGTATGCAAAGATTTGCTTGACGGAAATAGTCAAGCATGTACAGTACAAGGTGAATTTGGTACTGAGCTACTGTTGCCTGTAAAAGTTGGAGAAAAAACTATTACAACACGTATTGTTGGTGTTGATGGTCCTAGGTGGATGCTTCGTGGCGTATTCTCTGGACCTGCAGCAACAGAGCTTGCAGATAATAATAACGAAACAAAACAATTAGATGAATGGTTTAAGGGGATTGTTGTAAATCGTGGTGAAGAGCCGCTTGCGCCTCGCGATTTTATTCCTATGCATGATCCAATAACTAGAGAAGAAAAAGAAGCTGCTTTAAATGCAGAAAATAGCGGTAAAGATGGGGAAAATAATACGTCTGATGAAGATGCTAATAATGCCCTAAAAAAAGACGATAAACCATTAGGTTACGACCAACAAGTAGAAGTAAAAACTACGCTTACACGCGGTCCAATGTTTGCTGAAATTAGATAATGCAAGTAGTAGAAAGTTAATTGAATGGATTCACAAGAATCTTTACAGAAATCCGAAGAAGAGTTTTCTTCGCAAGAGTTTTCAAATGAAGTAAAACTCAACGATTCTGCGCAAACCAACGATTCTGCGCAAACCAACAATTTTGCGCAAACCAAAAAACGCTCAGGATTAGCGACATTGGCTTCAATCGGAGCAGAAGGATCTACATTTTCTGTAATTGATTCAATAGGTGGAGTTCGAGGCGTAATCGAATCCATGCTTCCAGGCTTGCTATTTGTTATTTGCTTCGTTGTAACGCGTAACGTGCAAACAACGGTTATTGTGGCAGCTGTGATTGCTGTTTTGCAAGTTGTGATTCGTCTTATTCAAAGGCAATCGCTTATGGGAGCAATTAGTGGACTTTTTTCCATTGGAATCTGCCTTGTTTGGGTGTGGACGAGTCACCAAGCGCGCGACTACTATATGATGGGCTTTATTACAAACGCTGTTTATGGTGTGCTTCTTGCGATTTCGCTGATTGTGCGCGTGCCTGCTTTAGGGCTTGTGATTGAGTCGATTCGCAAAATGCCTACAGAAAACTTTGGATCGTGGCTTCACGAATGGCTCGATTATAAGCCGCTTAAGCGAGCGTATATGTATGTTACTGGATTGTGGATTGCTGTTTTTGCGCTGAGACTTGTTTTGCAAGTGCCACTATATTTGACGAATCACGTTGTGTGGCTAGGTACCGTTCGCTTGATTATGGGATTGCCATTCTGGGCGCTCGCAATTTGGGTTTCTTACTTGATTATTGCAACGCCGTTTATGCGTCTACATCATAAAAATCATGAAGAGAAGCAGAGCGGAGAAAAGCAAAGTGAAGTAAATTCTAGCGAAGAAAATCAGCTTAACTAAAATCAGCTTAACTAAAATTGGCATTAGAAAATCAGCTTAACAAAGCGCAAAATTAAGAGGTAGTTTATGCAAGTGACGATGCGAATCGAGCGATATGCGGATCAGGGCAGATGCGTAGGTCATCTTGACGGGCGTGTTGTATTCGTGCGGTTTGCGCTGCCTGGTGAGCTGGTTGTTGTGCGTATGGATGAGCCGATGCGTGCAAAAGCGCACTTTTTCACCGGTGAAGTTGTGGAAGTTTTGGAGCCTAGTGCTGATCGTGTGGAGCCGCACTGGAAGCTCGCTGGCCCTTTGGCTCAGGGCGGCGGAGTTGGCGGAGCAGATTTAATTCACGTTTCTTTGCCTGGGCAGATTCGTTGGAAGGCGTCCGTAATTGCCAATCAATTCCAGCGTTTAGCGCATATGGATGTTGAAGAAGGCAATGTTAACGTTGAGCGCATGCCGGGGGATGAGGAGCTTAACGGATTTAATTGGCGTACGCGCATGGAGTTGGTTGCGGATGATGAAGGGCGATTGTCTATGCGAAAGCGTGAGTCGCATGATCGCATTGCTATTGATACTATGCCACTTGCGTCGCGCGCGGTTTTGGCTGTTGCGGATTCTTTAGATTTGTGGAATCGAGAATTTGAGCCAAATTCGCAAATTCGTCTTGCTGTTCCAGAGCCTCGGGTTGAGGGTTTGGACTTTAATGATAAGTCTGCGCTCCTTAGTGCGATTGGCGAAAATTATGCGCTTATAGTAAATGATGAGTTGGTTGCAGGCTCGGCTTTGCTGCGAGAGCGCGTGCGAGTTGCGGTTGATGGTGATTCATCGCGTATGCGTACTTTTGATTACGATGTTGACGCGCGTGGTTTTTGGCAGATTCATCGCGCAGCTCCAGAGCATTTGGTGAACTACGTTTTGGGATTAGTTCGTTCTGCGCTTGGTGGGCGCACTAAGAATACGGTTTTGTGGGATTTGTATTCTGGTTCGGGTTTGTTTACGATTCCGCTTGCTACTTTGGCTAATGTTGGCGGAGATTCTTATGGTGCTGCGGGTGCTGCTGGCGCTTTTGGTTCTGCAGAACCAGCTCGCGTGCTTAGCATTGAGGGTGCGCCGATTGCTGTAAAGAATGCAAGGCGAAACATTGGGCGCGCAGGTCTTAGCAGGGATGTTGTTGAAGCGCTTGAAGGCGATGTTGCGCAAACGCTTGAATCGCAGGTGTTTAAGGCGAGTAAGTCGTCTAAGATTGTGCGCCGATTTGCGCATCCAGATGTTGTTGTGTTGGATCCTCCGCGCGCTGGTGCTAAAGCTCAAGTTTGTAAGCAGATTGCGAAGTCTGGAGTAAGAAGCGTTGTGTATGTTGCTTGCGATCCGACTAGTCTTGCTCGCGATGTTGGTACGTTTAAGGAGCTTGGCTACAGTGTTCAGTCTTTGCGCGCGTTCGACATATATCCCAACACTCATCACGTGGAGACTGTCGTATTGATGTCAAGGGCTTAATAGGTGGGTGCAATTTTGCCCTTGTGTAGCAGGGGTTTGCGAGAGTTATCGTTAAAAGGTTTAATGCTTGCCTGTTTTAATCTGAGTTCTCGCGGTTTTTGAGCGTGATTTGGCTGTATGAGGGAAGATGTCGACGCTTTGGGGTCGAGTGCACAGGATGTTAACGTTAAAAAGTGCACCCACTTTGCACCCAGCTGGTGAAGTGGGGAATGTCAATCAACGTTGAAGCTCTAACCCTGCTATCGCGCGATTAGCAAAGCTAATCGATGCGAAGCAGAGGTAGGTCTCATGTCAAGAATCTCCAAGAGAAGCGACCGAATAGGAAGCTTCGATTGGAAAGATTCGACGGCGGAGGCTCTAGTATTGATGACAAGAATAAATTAGAGTTTGTGGAGGACTGGATTGAATATAAAAGTAAAAGAAATTGAGAATAAACTAGAAAAGGAATCTGTATCGAGAGAAGTATTGTATGATCTTCAAGAATGGTTTGGAATGCCAGAAAGTACAGAAGAATATATTCAAGATTCACAGGAAAAGCCTTTTCTTGCTTGTTATATTAATGATAAACTTGTTGGGTTTATTGTGTTAAACGCAACCAGCAAGGATTGTGCAGAGATTTTTGTGATGGGTATAAAAAAGAAATTCCATAGAATGGGAGTTGGCTCGGTACTTAACAAAGCATACGAAGCTATGGCAAGGAAGATGGGTTACACATACTCACAGGTAAAAACTGTTCAGATGGGACACTACAAAGAATATGATATTACAAATCATTTTTATATCGCGATGGGATATAAAGAATTGGAATGTTTTCCAACTTTATGGGATGAGTGGAATCCGTGTCAAATATATATTAAATATCTAGGAGTGTGAGAACTCTAAGTTTATTTGCTTGAAACCTTTTAACGATAGGCAGAGATAATTGTTAAAAGGTTCATGGATATGTTTCTGCATACGAACATGTCGATAAGACATACCTAGTGTTTACTCGTTTAATGTGAAAGCTGCGGCGGAGGCTCTAGTATTGATGACAAACGAATAGAAAAAAAGAGAATTGAGGGAAAGTGTATGTTAGAAAGTAGACCTGAATTTAAAGATATAAAATCATTTGAAGAATTCAACAAATATTATTGGTATCGAGAGGAGTTATCAAAAGTTTGTAAGTCTCTTGGATTAGAATATAGAGGAACAAAAAAGGAACTGAATTATATTATAGAAGAATATTTTAAGGGAAATAAAATAAAAAAATCTTCAAGGAATAAAAATAAAAAGATAACTGATAATATAACATTAAATACTCCATTACTAGAATGTGGATTTTCATTCAATCAAAAATTTAGAGACTATTTTTCAGAGCAAACTGGAATTAAGCCATTTAAATTTAATGCGAATATGGCAGAAGCTTGGCGAAAAGTAAAAAGAAAGAACGACAAAAATTTTACAATTAAAAATATGCTTGATGTATATAATGGAGACTCTGATTACGCAAAATATGATAATACTACTAACCAATGGAACCAGTTTGTAAAAGATTTTAACTTAGATGAACGTAGTGATAAATTTTCTAATAAGATGAAAGTTGCTGCAATTCTTTGGAACGAAGTGAGAGAATCTAACCAAAGTAAAGTATATTCAAAAGAGCTTTTAAGCAAATATGCAGATAAAATAAAAGGATATTGTAAATGAGTAAATTCTACATTATATAATGTGCATTATATATCAAAAATATAAAACTAGATATGTTTCCAAATACGTACTAGTATAAAAAACCTATGATATGTTTACCAATACGAGGAAAACATTAAAAAAAGTCAATGATATGTTCGCGAAAACGAAAAAATGAACTTTTTATCCATAGTGTTGACTCCAGGCAACTGGCGACAATGAGTTTAATGTAACCTACAGTGTAGACCAGCTCATTACAGAGGGAGAAAATACAAAGACCGTCCACTCTGCTTATATAGTGAGTGTCTATGTAGATGGTTCTGGAAATATGGTACTGGTTAAGAATCCGACCATTACCAACATACCTAAGAAATCAAGTTATAAACCAAAAGCCATTGAAAGTGAGGGGACGGTTGATTCCATTACAACCAATGAAATCAATGAGTTTTTAACGACGTTCTTCAAGCTCTATCCTACAGCGACAGCCAGTGAACTTTCCTACTATGTGAATGACGGGATATTAAAACCAATCGGAAAAGAGTACATCTTTCAAGAACTGGTAAATCCTATTCACAATCGTAAGGATAATCAAGTCACGGTATCGCTGACAGTGGAGTATATCGACCAGCAGACCAAAGCAACGCAGGTATCTCAATTTGATTTGGTACTTGAAAAGAACGGGAGTAATTGGAAGATTATAGAATAACAAATATTGGTACATTATTACAGCTATTTTGTAATCACGTACTCTCTTTGATAAAAAATTGGAGATTCCTTTACAAATATGCTCTTACGTGCTATTATTTAAGTATTTATTTAAAAGGAGTTAATAAATATGCGGCAAGGTATTCTTAAATAAACTGTCAATTTGATAGTGGGAACAAATAATTGGATGTCCTTTTTTAGGAGGGCTTAGTTTTTTGTACCCAGTTTAAGAATACCTTTATCATGTGATTCTAAAGTATCCAGAGAATATCTGTATGCTTTGTATACCTATGGTTATGCATAAAAATCCCAGTGATAAAAGTATTTATCACTGGGATTTTTATGCCCTTTTGGGTTTTTGAATGGAGGAAAATCACATGAAAATTATTAATATTGGAGTTTTAGCTCATGTTGATGCAGGAAAAACTACCTTAACAGAAAGCTTATTATATAACAGTGGAGCGATTACAGAATTAGGAAGCGTGGACAAAGGTACAACGAGGACGGATAATACGCTTTTAGAACGTCAGAGAGGAATTACAATTCAGACAGGAATAACCTCTTTTCAGTGGGAAAATACGAAGGTGAACATCATAGACACGCCAGGACATATGGATTTCTTAGCAGAAGTATATCGTTCATTATCAGTTTTAGATGGGGCAATTCTACTGATTTCTGCAAAAGATGGCGTACAAGCACAAACTCGTATATTATTTCATGCACTTAGGAAAATGGGGATTCCCACAATCTTTTTTATCAATAAGATTGACCAAAATGGAATTGATTTATCAACGGTTTATCAGGATATTAAAGAGAAACTTTCTGCCGAAATTGTAATCAAACAGAAGGTAGAACTGTATCCTAATATGTGTGTGACGAACTTTACCGAATCTGAACAATGGGATACGGTAATAGAGGGAAACGATGACCTTTTAGAGAAATATATGTCCGGTAAATCATTAGAAGCATTGGAACTCGAACAAGAGGAAAGCATAAGATTTCAGAATTGTTCCCTGTTCCCTGTTTATCACGGAAGTGCAAAAAACAATATAGGGATTGATAACCTTATAGAAGTGATTACGAATAAATTTTATTCATCAACACATCGAGGTCAGTCTGAACTTTGCGGAAAAGTTTTCAAAATTGAGTATTCGGAAAAAAGACAGCGTCTTGCATATATACGTCTTTATAGTGGCGTACTGCATTTGCGAGATTCGGTTAGAATATCGGAAAAGGAAAAAATAAAAATTACAGAAATGTATACTTCAATAAATGGTGAATTATGTAAAATCGATAAGGCTTATTCTGGAGAAATTGTTATTTTGCAAAATGAGTTTTTGAAGTTAAATAGTGTTCTTGGAGATACAAAACTATTGCCACAGAGAAAAAAGATTGAAAATCCGCACCCTCTACTACAAACAACTGTTGAACCGAGTAAACCTGAACAGAGAGAAATGTTGCTTGATGCCCTTTTGGAAATCTCAGATAGTGATCCGCTTCTACGATATTACGTGGATTCTACGACACATGAAATTATACTTTCTTTCTTAGGGAAAGTACAAATGGAAGTGATTAGTGCACTGTTGCAAGAAAAGTATCATGTGGAGATAGAACTAAAAGAGCCTACAGTCATTTATATGGAGAGACCGTTAAAAAATGCAGAATATACCATTCACATCGAAGTGCCGCCAAATCCTTTCTGGGCTTCCATTGGTTTATCTGTATCACCGCTTCCGTTGGGAAGTGGAATGCAGTATGAGAGCTCGGTTTCTCTTGGATACTTAAATCAATCATTTCAAAATGCAGTTATGGAAGGGATACGCTATGGTTGCGAACAAGGATTATATGGTTGGAATGTGACGGACTGTAAAATCTGTTTTAAGTATGGCTTATACTATAGCCCTGTTAGTACCCCAGCAGATTTTCGGATGCTTGCTCCTATTGTATTGGAACAAGTCTTAAAAAAAGCTGGAACAGAATTGTTAGAGCCATATCTTAGTTTTAAAATTTATGCGCCACAGGAATATCTTTCACGAGCATACAACGATGCTCCTAAATATTGTGCGAACATCGTAGACACTCAATTGAAAAATAATGAGGTCATTCTTAGTGGAGAAATCCCTGCTCGGTGTATTCAAGAATATCGTAGTGATTTAACTTTCTTTACAAATGGACGTAGTGTTTGTTTAACAGAGTTAAAAGGGTACCATGTTACTACCGGTGAACCTGTTTGCCAGCCCCGTCGTCCAAATAGTCGGATAGATAAAGTACGATATATGTTCAATAAAATAACTTAGTGTATTTTATGTTGTTATATAAATATGGTTTCTTGTTAAATAAGATGAAATATTTTTTAATAAAGATTTGAATTAAAGTGTAAAGGAGGAGATAGTTATTATAAACTACAAGTGGATATTGTGTCCTGTATGTGGAAATAAAACACGATTAAAGATAAGGGAAGATACTGAATTAAAAAAATTCCCCCTCTATTGTCCGAAATGCAGACAAGAAAATTTAATTGAAATAAAGCAGTTCAAAGTAACTGTGATTACAGAGCCAGACGCAAAGACGCAGAGCCGATAAAATGAGATTAATACAATCTCATTTTATCGGCTCTTTCCGTTATGTATGGATTCTTTTAATTAGTCTTCGATGTTTCTTGCTTCGTTGATACCGCTGGCTAAAGATTCCATTAAGGATAGTTCTTTGTCTGTAAAGCTATCCATGTATTTCTCTATCTGTAATCGTCGGGTGCTTTTTACCAAGTTATTAGCAGGTAAGAAAAATTCGGCAGTGTCAAGAATTTTGTGTAAACTCCACTAGTTGTCAATCAAGCTATCAATCCAATAATATTTGCTTTTCTACGAAAAGCAAATATTATTGGATTTCGAATTTTTCGTGCAGGTCATAAGACGCTAATCCAAATCCTCTATGAATTCTTTCTTTAGATAATTCATTTTGTTCAATACAAAATACTCCTAGATAACGATTTAAACTATCCTCTGCTGGAAACTGTTCCTTTGCTTTTAATCGTTTTTTTAGTTGCTTATTGAGACTTTCAATTAAATTAGTCGTATAAATACTTTGACGAATTTGTTTAGGGAAGTCAAAAAAGACTAATAAATCGTCATAAACTGAATCAATACTTGCACAGACTTTAGGATAACGTTTGTGTATGTTTTCTAGAAATTCGTTTAATTTTTTCTCTGCATCTTCTTTATTGTTTGATTGATAAACTTTCTTAAGTGAATCTACTAATTCTCTTTTATCTTCAACTCTTACCTTCTTTTGTAATTGTCGGATTAAATGAACCCAACAAGTTTGATATTTTGCGTTAGGAAACACGCTTAAAAGAGCAGTCTTAACCCCACTAAGTCCATCTGTAATAAATAGTAAAACTTCTTGTAATCCTCTTTGTTTCAATGATTCCAACATTTCTTTATAGTGTTCAGCAGATTCAGTAGGATAGATTGCATAATCAAGAATTTCTTTACTGCCTTCTGGAGTAATTCCTACTAAAAAGTGAACAGCTTCCTTTTGAACAGTAGCTCTTCTTAAATGAACATACGTTGCATCAGCATAAATCACTGCATAACGAGATTGAACTTTTCTTTGATGAAATTCTTTAACAGAGTCTTCAACTTGTTTTGTAATATTTGTTACGGTAGTAGGGCTATAGTGATGACCGTAAATATCTTCGATACACTCTGCAATTTCACGGTTAGTAAAGCCTTTAGAATAAAGTTTAATAATAACCTCTTCTAATTTTTCGGAATTTCTTTTATAAGCTTTAATAATTTTTTGCTCGAATTCTCCGTTACGATCTCGTGGAATATGGATATTTAAAATACCATATTCTGAATAAATTTTACGATTATAGCCACCATTTCTTGAATTTCCGGTGTTATATCCCTCTACAGAATGTTTAGGGTAGTTTAAATGCTCTGTTAATTCAACTTGAAGTAATTGATTAATCCCATTTTCAATCGCTTCTTTTAATAAGTGATTAATATTGTCACCTTGTAATAGTCTTTTTGTCAATTCTGTGTTAAAATCCATTTAGAAGTCACTCCTTTGTTAATTTGTTTTGGTAGATTAATTATACAACTAGTGGCTTCTTTTTTTATACTCTTTTTTTAATCAAAAAATCAGACATTTAGTTTCTGGTGAAGCGATTACGTTCGTTGGTCAGATGCCATTAGAAGGTGTCTTTTTAGAATTGCTGATTGAGCTTCTTAAGCCTGGAACAACGTTAGCTTGCGTATTTCCTAAGACACATTTAATGGCGCGTGGTTTAGAAGCAAAAACTATAAGAAAATTATTATTAAATAAGTTTGGACTCCGTCTGGTTTTTACATATCCAGGAGACGAAATTTTTGATGGTGTAACAAAAGATACTTGTGTCCTTGTTGGCAAAGTGAAAACTTCATCTGAGTACATAAAAGTTATTTCAAGTTATGACACTATTCCTAATATTGATATTCACAGATTTGTGCAAACTCTCTCAGATGATATGACATATAACTTTTCTCCAATGATGCCAGGAATTGTTGCGAGAAAGATTTCAGTACAGGGAATGATTGCTGACATTGAGGATGGATGGAGAACACTTAATAGTGAAATGTCTGATGCAGTCGCCTTTGTAAAAGATAATTTTAAGAATTCAAGTCAATTTCTAGAGTTATCTATCTCTAATTACATAATTAAAAGAGGGCACGCGGGGAACGAGGGCGGCAGCGATATTATATTTTTTGACGCTCGTAGTGAATTATATAACAAATTTGAAAATAAAAATATCAGCTTTTCGATTGGAATGCGTAATGCTAAATTGGATACAATAGATATTGGAACAGGAGATAACTATTTTCTGGATATTTCCAATAACTCTGACCAGGTCATAGATGCAATTATTGACACATATAACAAATTACCTGAAAGAAAAGGCAAACAGCAGCGTGGGAGAAAAACAAAGCAGGAATGGAAGAAGATATTAGCCAAAGAGAGCAAAGGAGAATTTGGCGCAAATTCTGTATTGATTCCAAGGGGCATCAGAGCAACGGGGAAAATTTATCTATCAAAAAATCCTGTATTTGTGTCTACAAATTTTGTTGTTTGTACGTTGCCTTCATTGAGCGAAGCAATCATGCTATCCACTTGGATGAGCACAATTTTTTATCAATTAATATGTGAAGTATCATCTAAAGATCAAGAGGGAATGAGAAAAATGGAGATTTGCGATATAGAAAAAACATTCATTCCAGTTTTTGACAACATTAAAAAAGAAACGAAAGATGCGTTGTTTAAAGAGTATTCTTCAATAAGATTTTTAAAATTGATTGACCCACAAATACGACGAGTAGATAGAATATGGGCAAATGAATTGTTTGGAGAAAACTCAGACACTATGTTAGATAATGCACGAAGAATGCTTGAATATCTCGCAAAGAGAAGGAACGCTTGATTTTTTATTCATTTAATGAATTAACTATTATACTGCCCCATTTATTAGAATGGGGCAGTAGTACTGAGTGTTATAAACAATTAATAATAAATTTTGGCAGTATTTATTCTTCTACGTTTTCCATGATGTCTTCCAGTTTACAGTCCAATGCTTCGCAAATTTTGATGAGAACTTCAGTGGTGACGTTTTCACCTTTGCCAAGTTTTGCAATAGTTGATGAGCTGATTTTTGCAGCATTTTGCAAATCAGCCCTGTTCATGTTTTTATCTATTAGTAGTTTCCATAGTCGGTTAAGAAAATAAAAGTTTACAAGGATAGGTTCAGCGTAACTGTTAAGTCAGAGATTAGTGTGGATGTTGAAAGGGCATCGTAAAAGCCAAAAGACTGTGAGCATTTGAAATGTTACAAAAGTCAGCCTAGGGGTAATCCTCTCTAGGCTGTTTTTATGCTCAAGAATCAAGCTATTAAGCCAATCTTAAACCTTTTAACGATAGCTTTTCCTATCGTTAAAATGTGCACCCAGTATCCATAGTGTGCACTCAAAAAAGTGTAGCTATACTTGGAGTTCTCTCAATCCATACAGAATCAGTGGCGTTCCTTTACAAATCGCACTGAATCAAGATATCGTTTTGATGATTTCTACTGTGCTTGCATCCTGTTGTGGCGTTTTCGTCCTTGTGTAGCAAGGCTTAGCGAGGGCTATCGTTAAAAGTGCACACACTTTGCACCCACCCTGTGAAGTGGGAAAATATAGCTCAAAAGGTAAAATGAAACCTGATTATTAGTATGTGCATGAGGAGGTGTTTAAGGATAATGGACAAGCTCGTTCGTTTTTGCCGTGAAGTAGCGACATTCGGCTTGACGGTTGCCTTAATCGCGATGCTGGTTGCCTTAATATGGGATGGCACACTTGCTATTAGAATTGGTTTTACCTCTTTTGTTATTGGTGTCACAGTGATCTCGCTTAAGACTGTCCTTCGAAAGACTGATTGAATTTTGTTTGGTTCAAGTCAATAGTTGAATATCTCACGTTGGGTGACTATTACTGATTTCTGTCAGTAATAGTCACTTCTTTTTATGAATCTTAAAGTCAGGCTCAATGTCCGTCCTGTTTAGCCGGTGATTAGTTAGGGTAATCGTTAAAAGATTAACAACTGTATCAATGAAAATGCACGGAAATTGCAGAACCAGGATGAGTATGAGAAAAAATATACGAGTCTAGTAAACAGGTTTAATACCGTAGAATCAAGGCTTAAAAAAGTCAAAGCTATCATTGTTGAAAAGCAAATGAGGCATGATGGAGTTGAATATTTTATCGAGGACTTGAAAAAACAGGACTTGTTAACAGTGTTCGATGAAAACGTCTGGCTTAGCATGGTTGACCATCTAACTGTGCATCACGATGGAAAGGTTGATCTTACTTTCCTTGATGGGAGCAAAACGGAACTAAAGTGTTAAGCTTACAGGAAAAGTGTAAGGTAAAATAAAAGTATATCAGCAAGTCGCTGACGTGCTTTTTTGCTGTTAAAAGAGTTACGGGTTGAGTATCAATGGAGAGAAGAGGGTGCGTCTGTCTAAAAAATTTAACATTTTGAAAGGAGAAATAATGGAAACAATAGTATCCGCTTTATTAGTTTTTGTTTCTACATCCATTGACTACTTAGTTGTTTTGACTATTTTATTCGCTAGTCAAGGAAAGAAAGGTTTGAAATCAATTTATGTAGGGCAGTATTTAGGTACAGGACTGCTTGTACTGGCTAGTCTTATTGCCGCTTACTTTTTAAATTTTATTCCACAAGATTGGATTATCGGACTCCTTGGTCTAATTCCGCTAGGTCTTGGTATAAGAGCAATTTTTGTGGATGAAGATATTGATGAAGAAGATATCGAGGGGAAAATTACCGGAAATGGATCAAAAATCTTAGCATTTACAAGTTTAACAGTGGCAATGGGTGGAGATAATTTAGGAATTTATATCCCCTATTTTACAGGAAAGAGTTTGATTGAGATTGGTATAAGTTTAGTAATATTTGCCTTAGGGATTTTGATTCTATGCAAATTATCTCAAAATCTCGCCTCAATTTCTGCTATCGGAGAGACTGTGGAAAAGTACGAAAAAATAATTGTACCTGTCGTGTTTATTGGACTCGGTCTCTATATGTTGATTGAAAATGGAACGATTAATTATTTCATAGGTCAAGTCCTAACTTTGGTGTAAATTCATTTCCTTCCCTTTATCTGCTATTTTTATGTTCAAACTCAAACGAGAAAAATAAGTGGTGCTTCCCACCGTCACGGCGCTTCACCGTGCTATAAGATGCAGGAGGCTGATTAAGTGGGTGCATTTTAGTCCTTGTGTAACAGGGCTTAGCGAGGGCTATCGTTAAAAGGTTTAATGCGAAGCGGCTTTAAGCTGGGTTTTCGCGGTTTTTGAGCGCAGTTTGTCTGTATTAGGGAACATGTCTACGCTCTGGTGTCGAGTGCACAGGATGTTAACGTTAAAAAGTGCACACACTTTGCACCCACCTTGCACCGGTCAAGTCCTAAAAGTGGTGTAAATTCCGTTTTCATTTGCTGCGCCGCAACGCATTGCTGTAGGCGCACCCGCGCATCTCTTATCCCGCACCAAGAAGTACTTGAAAGTAAGGCATTCCTAGTTTATACTATTTATATCGACGCAACCGTCGATATAACCGTGCGGTGGCGTGTAACGCGCAGGAACGGCAAAAATGATGCCGGCATGGGAGAAAAACAGCTTAATATGTGGGTTATGTAGCGCTGACAAACTAACGTACGTGTTGGTACGTATGTACGTGATGCGATAGCGTGCCGTTCTGACGCTGTACGCTCCAACAGCGGGGAGGTGTCCTATGGTTCGTAATAAGCGCCTGAGCTTTGATGAGCGCAAACAGCAAATCAAGCGTGTAGCAGCACGTATTTTTGTGGAAAAGGGCTTTGGAAATACCACAATGGAAGATCTGATTAAAGAAACGGGTCTTTCAAAAGGCGGCCTGTATCACTACTACAAAAATACAACCGGCATACTGTATGACATCATGCTTGACGGCATTGCATACCGCAACAACGTTATTGCGCAATCGATAGCAGACGGCAGGCAGTGGAGCATGGAATTTCTTGCCGAAGAAATGGCAAAAAAGGCTGTTGACGCGAACGAACTGATGCCCGTTTACGTTGAATTGCTACTGGCTAAAAAGAGAAACTCCCGGCTTGAAGAAGTATATAAGCAACTTGAGCGCACAACATTGGAAATGTTTAAGACCCAAAACATCGAAACAGAAACGCTCAATATCGCTCCAAATCGAGTTGCGTTTATGGCATTTTTTATAAATGCAATTATTCTTTCTGCAAACGTATTGAAAGCACACGAGCTTGTACAAGACAATCAAGACCTTATAAAAGACATCATTTTACGTATTCTGGAGCAAAGTGATTCTGAAAACATCACGTCACAAGCAGAACGTGCGCACGCGCAGCAACAGTGCAAGCCGCGTCCGCACGCAAACACGCACCGCTGCACAACGCCTTTCCCATCAACAAAGGAACGCTTATGAACACATACCGAAAACTGTTCGCATACATTCCCCAGCTTAAAGGCTTGGCAATACTGGCAGTTATTATATCGGGCGCATCATGCGTCCTTATTACTGGCGGATACTACACCATCTATCGTTTTTTGCACGCGCTTATCGTTGACAGCAACCTGCAGCGCGCGCAAAGTTTTGCGTTCGTGATTGTGCTGTTGTTGCTGGCAGGAAGCATATTTCTAGGAATTTCTGCGCTCATAGCGCATCACGTGGGCTTCAGCTTAGAAACCGCGCTGCGCAAACGCGGCGTTGAAGGGCTGAACACAGCAAGCTTCAGGTTTTTTGATACCCATTCATCAGGCACTATTCGTAAAACCATCGATGATAACGCAGCGCTGACGCACACGATTGTAGCGCACATCATCCCAGATGCCACCAAGGCGTTCCTGATGCCCATTTTTATCATTGTTATAAGTTTCTTGGTGAGCATACGCGTTGGATTATGCGTTACCATCCTTACTCTTGTTACGGGAGCAATTCTGGCCAGCATGATGGGCGGCAGCCAATTTATGAAAATATATCAGGACGCACTTGACAAGCTATCAGCGGAAACGGTCGAATACATTCGCGGAATTGCCGTCATTAAAATTTTCGGCGTATCCATCAGTTCGATGAAAAAGCTGTTCACGCTTATTCACGCCTACTCCGACTACGCGTACCAATATTCGAGGCATTGTAAAAAAAGTTACGTTTTATATCAGTTGCTGTTCTTTGGCGTGGCGGCAATTCTTGTTATTCCGATTGTCTTTTGTTTGCCTGAACTGGGTAGCCCTTCTATCCTTGCGCTCGATTTAATAATGGTGCTGTTCTTGTCGGGCGTGATGTTTTCCGCATTCATGGGCGTTATGTACATTGGCATGTTTGCGTTCCAAGGCAACTACGCGGTTGATTCGCTTGAAGCGCTGTACAAACAAATGGCTGATGAATCTATGCATTTTGGAAACGAAACGCATTTTGCGAATCACTCCATCGAGTTTAAGGACGTGTCATTTTCCTACGGCGACAAACACGTTCTTCAAAATTTGTCGTTCACGCTTGAGGAAAACAAGATATATGCGCTGGTGGGTGAGTCGGGCTCGGGCAAGTCGACCATTGCGAAGCTTATTTGCGCGTACTACCCGCTTGATTCGGGCGCGGTGCTCATTGGCGGAAAACCACTTTCCTCCTACACGCAAGAGGCGCTCATTCGCGAAATTGCCTTCGTGTTTCAGGACGCCAAACTGTTCAATGACACGCTTTTCAACAACGTTCACTGTGCTAAGCGCGATGCATCGCATGAAGAAGTAATGGCGGCGCTGTCGGCAGCGGGGCTTGATAGCGTCATCGACAAGCTGGAGAAACGCGAAAATACGCTTATTGGAACGAAAGGCGTGTACCTGTCGGGTGGCGAAACGCAGCGCGTTGCTATTGCGCGCGCCATCTTGAAAAACGCGCCCATCGTCATTATGGATGAAGCGTCGGCTTCTGTTGACGCCGATAACGAATACGAACTGCAAAAAGCGTTCAAGAAGCTGATGCGCGGCAAAACGGTAATCATGATTGCGCATCGCTTGTCGTCCATCACGGGCGTTGACGAAATTTTGCTTGCTGAACAGGGAAAAATCGTCGAACGCGGCTCACGCGCGCATCTTATTGCGCAAAACGGAAAGTATAAACGGCTTTACACGCTCTATACTCAGGCGAACGAATGGAGAGTAAGCAATGAATAAGTTTCTGAAACGCAGCTTCGCCCTAACTGACCAGGGAGTTCACGGAGCTCTGAAGGCGGGCATGTTCAGCTTCTTGGTATTTGTTATAACGATGTTCCCGGCAATGTTACTGTTGCTGTTGGTTGATCAACTGCTGTTGCACCACGTGCACGACACGCTTATTTACGTGCTGTTTTCGCTGATCACGCTTATTGTAATGGCAGTGTTGCTAAGCTTTGAATATGAAGCGCAATACAACGAAACCTACAAGGAAGCGGCGAACTTGCGCATCGAAATTGCGCAGAAGCTCTCGCAGCTTGAGATGTCGTATTTCTCGAAGCACGACCTTGCCGATCTTGCGCAAAGCATTATGGCCGATGTAGCGGCAATCGAGCACGCAGGCAGTCACGCCATTCCCACAGCACTTGGGTTTTGCCTATTCTTGCCCCTTATTACGATACTGATGCTTATCGGCAACTGGAAAATGGCGCTGCTTGCTATTGTGCCAACCTTGGTGTCGTTTGGGCTGATTGTGCTGGGGAAAAACTACGCACGCGCGCAGTTCAACAAACATTACGTGCGCCTGCGCGAAAATTCGCAAGCGTTTCAAGAGCGCATCGAGATGTCGAAAGAAATTACCGCGTTCAACTTAACAGAGCACGTCAAAAGCAGTTTATACGCGCGACTTGAAGATACGCAGCGCGTGCATTGGAAAACCGAACGCAATGCGGCGTTCCTGATAATGGGCTCGGGAATTTTTGGCCACTTCTCGCTTGCATTTACGATTGTGGGCGGCATTTTCCTTATGCAAACGGGAGAAATTTCAATATTGTACCTGATAGGCTACATGCTTGCTGCCATGAAAATCAAAGAAGCGGTCGATGCGAACATGATGTTTTTCATGGAAATTTTCTACATCAATTCGGCAGTAGAACGCATCAACGAAATCCGCAACGCAAAGGCGCTCGGCGGGCGCGATGTAAGCTTTTCGTCCTTCGATATGAGCATCGAGCACCTGAATTTTTCCTACGATGCCAACAAACCGGTGCTCAAAGACGTTAGCTTTACGGTGCCGCAAGGCAGCGTGTGCGCGTTGGTGGGTGAGTCGGGCTGTGGCAAAACGACGCTGTTGCACCTGATAGCGCGCCTGTACGACTTCGATTCGGGCAGCATTTCAATTGGCGGCGTGAACATTAAAGACGCGTCGGCTGAAAGTTTGTATCGCAACGTATCAATTGTGTTTCAAGATGTCGTGCTGTTCAACACAAGCGTTCTTGAAAACATTCGCATTGGGCGTGAAGGTGCAAGCGATGAGGAAGTAAAGCGTGCCGCGCAGCTTGCGCAGTGCGACTTTATTGACAAGTTGCCCGAGGGTTTTGATACGCTCATCGGGGAAAATGGCCAGCAGCTTTCGGGCGGTGAACGCCAGCGCATCTCCATTGCACGCGCGTTTTTGAAAAATGCACCAATTCTGATTTTGGACGAAATTGCGTCGAGCTTAGATGTTGACAACGAGCGAAAAATTCAAGAATCCCTCAATAAGCTGATGAAAAACAAAACCGTCATCATCATTTCGCATCGCATGAAGTCGATTCAGAACGCAGCGCGCATTGTGGTGCTGAAAGAGGGCCACGTTGAAGCGTGCGGCACGCATAGCGAGCTGCTTCGTTCCAGTTCAAGTTACCAAAAGCTGCTCGAGAAAACACAGGCAGCAGATGAGTTCGTATATTGAGGCGGCGCGCACCACAGCGCCACGCGCGGCAGATGGGTTCGTGCGATTCGTATAGTAAGGAGATTGTTATGAAACAACAGAACAATAGTACAACAAAACAACAGCGTAAATCGCTTATGCTGAAAGATTTAGTTCTTATTGGCATTTTCGCTGTGATTTACCTTGTCATTATCATGGCATGCGACTGTATGGGGATTGTGCCGATAATGTATTTGATCTACCCTACCATTGCCGCCATTATTGCTGGGCCATTGGTGCTGCTATTTATGGCGAAAGAACAAAAGATGTTTGCGTTTGCAATTTTTGGCATTATACCGCCCGCTCTCACGTTCTTGCTGGGCAACACGTACGTTGTTTTGGTGATTGTCATTATCACGACCCTTCTTGCCGAAGTGCTGCGCAAAATTGGCAACTACTCCAGCTTCACCTGGAACACGCTGGCATATGCAGTGTATTCGCTATGGATACCTGGCGTATTAAGCCAGATGATTTTCGTGCGCGAGCGTTTTCTTGAACTGTGTAAGCCGATGGGAGATGCTTATATAGCGCAGCTTGTTCAAATTCTTACATGGCAAAGCATGATTTTAGTAACTATCGGGACAATCGTGGGAGCGATTATCGGGGCGCTTATCGGTAAAAAGCTCTTAAAGAAGCACTTTGTAAAAGCCGGAATTGTTGCGTAACAATGGCTGTTCACATGCATATATCAACCAAGAACGAAAGTACCAGCGCCACGTCGTGCGAAGCGAACGCGCAGAAGAACGCGCAAGCAGCCGCAGAAATCGTCAATTCATTTTGTGACTCGCACGCGCACCCGTTCAATCCAAACCCCATCAGCAAATGCGTGGTGCTGGTGCTGGCAGGGCTGTGCGTCTTTAAGCACCTCCCTACCGAAATTCCGCTGTTTATTACGCTGCTGGTATTTCTGTATCTGAACGGCTACCGCGCAACCGTGCTGAAAGCGCTAATTGTTTACACGCTGCTTAGTTTTGTGCCGAATTTTGACGCGCTTTCGAGTCTGCCTGATGTGCTGAAGATGTTCTTGTGTTTCGGCTTGGTGATAAAATTGTTCATGCTGCCGTATTTAGCGGGAAAGCTCCTGGTGAAAGGTTCAAGCGTAAGCGCCATCCTGTCCTCGCTTTACCTGCTGAAAGTGCCGCAATGCGTCTCAATTCCCCTTGCGGTGATGTTTCGCTTTTTCCCAGCGTTCAAAGAAGAAAGCGCCGCCATTACCACCGCTATGCGCATTCGCAACATTTCTAAACGCCACCTAGCACGCTATTTAGAGTACGTATTCGTGCCGCTGATGATTGTGTCGTGCAACCTTGCTGACGACATTACCAAAGCCGCAGAGTGCAAAGCCATATCCAACCCCGGCACCAAAACGCGCTACACCACCATTCGCTTTCGCGTTGTTGATTTTTTGTATATGGGCATTGTTGCGGCACTAATTGCAGGAGGAATTGCATGCTTACACTGCGCGATCTAAGCGTGTTTTACGATGAAAACCAGGTGGTTCATTCTATCAACCTTAACGTATCGCCAGGTGAATGCGTTGTTTTGACGGGCGAAAGCGGAAGCGGCAAATCAAGCATCATAAATGCCATAAACGGATTAGGCATGCGCTACGATAATGCGCGCATCGAAGGCACCATCGCCCTTGATGGCGACGTGCTTGCTCAAAAGCAAATCTACGAAATTGCAATGCTTGTATCATCAGTATTTCAAAATCCCAAAACGCATTTTTTCAACGTCGATACAACGCAAGAGCTGCTGTTTTTCCTGGAAAACACTGGAGTGTCTAAAAAGGATATGCAGGAGCGGTTGCAAGAGTTACTTTCTCTTTTTCCGATTGCTCACTTGCTTAACAGAAGCATTTTTGAACTTTCAGGTGGCGAAAAACAAATTTTATGCCTGGCAAGCTCCTATATTGCAGGTTGCAAGCTTATACTGCTTGATGAGCCTACATCAAATTTAGACCATACCTATATTGAAATACTTGCTAATATGCTTCGGCGTTTAAAAGAACAGGGTATTACGTTGCTTATTGCTGAGCATCGCTTGTATTACCTACGCGAAATACTTGATAGGCTTATTCATATTGAAAAGGGAGAAATAAAACACTGTTATACACAAAGTGAATTTATTCGCTTGAGTACAGATGAGTTGCATGCGCGCGGGCTGCGAAGCAATATTGACGAGGCACTCTCGTTGCCTGAATTGCCACCATACACAATAGAAAATTGTCCAACACTACGTATAGACAATCTCAAATTAAGCTTTGCCAACCAATGCAATCTTCATGTAGGCAATCTTGCCTTTCAAACGAACTATATTTATGGCATTGTTGGAAAAAATGGTTGTGGTAAATCAAGCTTTATTAAAAGCCTTATTGGTGTTATGAAACAATCAAAAGAAACAGTGTTTTACCAGGATAAACAGTGTAATAAACGAAAGAGGATTTCGCTATCATCACTAGTAATGCAAGATGTAAACAGCCAGCTTTTTAGCGAATCAGTTGAACATGAGCTCACACTTACACAAAAAAACATATCGGAAGTTTCCCTAGACTCTATATTAGAGCAACTTAACATCCGTGAATTCAAAGATGTGCATCCCATGAGTTTATCTGGGGGTCAAAAACAGCGTGTTGCTATTGCTACCAGCATGGTTGATGGAGCGGCGCTCATGTATTTTGATGAACCAACCAGTGGCATGGATTATAAGAACATGCTTGCCATATCGCACTGCATTCAATCGCTTAAAAACCAAAAACGCATTATTTTTATCGTTTCGCATGATGTGGAATTTCTTAATATCACGTGCTATTATATTCTAAATATAGAGCGTTTCTCTACACGGCAATTGCAGTGAAACTATATCGGAGGAATAAAAGAACTCAGGGAGCGTTACAAGCAAAATAATGAAATAAAAGATGGTGTATTAAACGCACTTGTTGACTGTTAAAACTTTTATTCGTAAGTATAATTAAGATAGATAATTCGCTAACAAGGGAGTTGTTCAAGTGGTGAATAGTAGGAAGTTTGTAGCAAAAACGAAAGATGTTAGCTTAACGGTTAGAAGGGCTGATTCTTTTAGTATTAGTTGTGTTAATTGTGAAAAAGACGTGTTTGGGATTGATGAAAATCAAGATGGTATAAAACTTGTTCAAACAGAAAAAGTGTCGGCTTTTTACTGGTTGCATTGGCTTGCTAAAGGCAGTCCTGAGGTAATTATTTCGTTGCCGGAGAGTGTTGATTTTTGTGAGATTGAAGCTGAGTCTAATCAAGTACTAGTAACAGATATTAAAGCTGACAAGATTTATGCGGAAGTTCATAACGGCAGGGTGGAAGCAAGGAATGTTCAGGCGAATGATGTTTTTCTAAAGTGTCTTAATGGTTCTGCTGTGGCGAATAATGTTAAGGTTGTTGCTTCTTGCATGGTGGATACGTTAAATGGTACGAGTGTTTTAGAAGGAGAAATTACCAAAGGCGCATGTCTTGAAGTAGATTGTGAGAATGGTATTAGCGAGGTTTCTGATAAGAATAAGGTCAATCTTGGTTGTAATAATCTTGGGCGCAAAACAGATGGATGTGCTCACTATGCCGTGCACTGTTTGAATGGAAAAGCTGTAGTGAAGTAATACTGTTGTGGTGTTTTATGTTCGCTACTTTGATCAATCGCACGAAATAGAGTTTGGCATATTCTAAAAATTCTTCGGAATGTTGGAGTATTAGGCTTGGTGGTTTTTAATCCAAGTGTAAAGGTCATTTTCATTTGCTTTGCCTGATGCAACTTTGAGAACAATATCGATCAGTTCTTCATTTGGCAAGTTCCTCATAGACTTTTTGTTCTTTTTGATGAACATGTTGGATAAAGCCATAACTTCATCGTCTGCTGGAACAGTAACTTTTTCAGTTTTGGCTTTTGGGAATTCTAAAATTACGTAGCGAGGAGCGTTGTTTTTCAAAATAACAGCTGATCCGTATGTGTCAACAAGTCGCGCAACTTTAGAAAAGTTTTGATTTGCTTCGGAAATAGAAACAAGCGTGTCTGTATTTACATTCATATCAAGAACCTCCATTTTTGTGAGAATTATAGCATATATTTTAGGATAAATAAATCCTAAGTATTTTAGAGTTATTTTATAAATGACGTATAGCCTATGTGTGCTCTAGTTGCTTATGTTTTGGGGAACAAACCGTCACAATAATCATAAAAAAGTTTCCCTACATCATTTGATTTCTCATGGTAGGGGCTTGTTGGTTATTCCAGAAAATAAGGTTCCTGAGTTTAAGAAGCTGCTTGTTTGGGATTATACCGAATATGCAAACTATAGAATAGTGATTGTCCAAATGTATGAATGAAAGTTCGCCAAATACTTGAATGAAAGTTCGCCAAATACTTGAATGAAAGTTCGCCAAATACTTGAATGAAAGTTCGCCAAATACTTGAATGAAAATTGGACAAATACTTGAATGGCTGATAAAGTTTACCTAACGAATAGGCATCGGAGGAGATTATGAAGGAGTATTTACCCAGAATTGCAGATAAATTGTTAGAAGAACGATTAGACGCAAAGGGAGCAGTTTTAATTGAAGGGCCTAAATGGTGCGGAAAGACTACAACGGCAAAACAAAAGGCTAAGAGTTTTATATCTATGGATCTTCCTGATATGACGAAACAATATCAACAAATGGCAGAACTTTCTCCTAGTACTCTACTTGAAGGAGAAGCTCCAAGGCTGATAGATGAATGGCAAATAGCGCCTAATATATGGAATGCAGTGCGATATGAGGTTGACAACAGGGATGAGTTTGGCCAATTTATATTAACGGGTTCTGCGGTGCCTAATGAATTTGATGACTCTATGCATACAGGCATAGGTAGAATCTCTAGGCTTTTGATGCGACCTATGAGTTTGTATGAATCAAAAGACTCAAGCGGTGAAGTTTCTCTTAGAGATTTATTTGAAGATAAAAATATTTCGTCTATTAATGAAACCAGTCTTGAAAAAATAGCCTTTTTAATATGTAGAGGCGGATGGCCGAAAGCAATTGGTTTAGACGAAAAACCGTCTTTATTTCAAGCGATAGATTATTATGAATCCGTTGTTTCTACAGATATTAGTAGAGTCGATTCGATAAAAAGAGATAAAGAAAAAGCAAAAAGACTACTTAAATCTTACGCAAGGCATGTGGGCTCGCAAAGCTCGCTAGAAACGATAAGGCAAGATATGTTGGTCAATCAAGAGGATACATTTGATCAAGTGACTCTTTATTCTTATCTTGATGCACTAAGAAAAATGTTCGTGATAGAAGACTCGCCTGCATGGAATCCAAATTTAAGATCTAAAGCGTCCATACGCACAACGGATACTAGATATTTTTCAGACCCATCCATTGCAACTGCTGCTTTAGGAATTGGGCCAAAAGATTTATTAGATGATTTAAAAACTATGGGATTTTTATTTGAAAATTTATGTGTTCGTGACTTAAGAATTTATACGGATTATTTAGAGGGAACAGTTTATCATTATAGAGATAGGAATGGTTTAGAATGTGATGCGGTAATTCATTTAAGAAATGGGTCTTATGGTCTAGTTGAGATTAAGCTCGGTGGAGATAAGTTGATTGAGGATGGTGCAAAAACTTTAAAGGATTTAGCATCTAAAATAGACACTGAAAACATGCCTAAACCTTCATTTATGGCAGTTTTATGTGCCAAAGCGCCTTTTGCTTACAAAAGAAATGATGGTGTTTGCGTAATACCTATTGCTGCTCTAAGACCTTAATGTTTTTATGTTCACACATATGAGACTACTGGTCTTACAAGAATCCATTGTATAAAGTGGATTTTCTTATTCTAAGCGCAGTCAACAGAGGCTCCATACCATTTCTTTTCTTCGCCATATTTTCTATAAGTGTATATATCAGTCAAAAAATCCCATTCGTGCAATTGTATTGCAATATGCGACACAGTATTTTATGATGTGTGTATGGAGGTTGGTTGATATGGCAGTTACTAAAACAGCGAATGTGAATGTGAGAATACAAGAAAATATTAAGCAGCAGGCGGAGCAGATTTTGGAAACTATTGGAATTTCTAGGGCTACTGCTATTGACATGTTTTATCGTCAAATCATTCTTAATAAGGGTATTCCGTTTTCGCTTACTATTCCGAAGTCGCTTCCGGCACAAGATGATATGGATGAGAAAACGTTTAACGCGTTGATGGCTAAAGGTTATGATCAGGCGGTTCGTGGTGATAGTTATCCGATAGATGATGTTTTTGAAGAGCTTGAACGATGATTAGCAACCGTGGTGTGAGCTTGGTTTTAGAAGAATACGCTTAAAAAATTATTACGTTTATTTTTGTGTTGATGAGAGTAGAAAAGAAGTTCAAATACTCGCGGTTATCTACGTGAGAAGAGACCAGACTAAACAACTGGAAGAATTGTAATGTAACGCGCTATCAAGCCAATCTTAAACTTTTTAACGATAGCTTTTCCTATCGTTAAAAAGTGCACCCACTATCCATAGTGTGCACTCAAAAAAGTGTATAAATACTACGAGTGCTCTCAATCTACATTGAGAGCACTGTAAATGATGTCAAGCGCAGATTAGCTGGGTGCGCTTTTGCTAATCACATCTGCATTTGTTATTTCTCTGCATTGTTATTTAGTATCTTTTGTTATCTCATTTCTTTTTTACCAAATTGTGTTATTGCAATCAAAAATACAAACACAGATATTGCAATTGCACATGGCAAAAATGGTATAAGATTAAAGCCGTTTCCTAATCCTGTTGATGTAACTGCATGTAGAGAGCGGGAAACCATATATCCGCTGTAACAATAAGGATAAACTATCCAAAGTGGAGTATTTGCTATTAATACGCCAGGAATTACAAGAAGTATATTTAATCCAATGGATAACATTGACTTTTCAAAAAGTACAGTAATCGCCCACATGACTATTACGCTTGGAATCATAGTCAAAAACAGATCTAAACACCATTTTAGCAGATGCATAATTGGGAGCGTTTCTGTAACTCCTGTGCTACTGGTTGCAAACAATCCTGCTATAACGAATACAGCAAAAAATACGACCATTTCCATAAGCAAATAAAATAGCAGTACGCAAAATTTTGCAGCAGAAATCGCGTATCTGCTAACAGGCAGTGCCAGCATTTTTAGTATTCCGTTATTGCTTGTTTCTCGTCCTGCAATCATCACGCAGATAACAATCATACTAAACGGAAGCAGATAATATGAGTAGACTAATGCGCTTTGAATAAACATAGCAGCCCATGCGTTTGTACATTCTGGAGTGAAGTAGCTATGAAGGCTTGCTACACCAGATCCAACCACAAGTAATGGCGCAATAAAAATCAAAGGAATAATTTTACTACGCTTTACTTTCTTAAATTCGATTCTAAAAAGTTCAAAAAATCTCATTTTCATAATCTCCTTATTCATAGTGCAGGTTCTTAGCCGCCCACAATCCAGAACATAAAAACAGAAGTGTTTCAACTATGGATACGATTACGACCGTAGTATTAGGTTGCGCGCTCATGGCAACTGCTGGTTTTAGCATAACTATAAAAGGTGATGCCATAAAAAGCACAATGTCTGAAGAAGCCAATGCCATGCCGCTTAAAAATCCTGCTACACCAATTCCAAGCGTTACCCACATGTTTTCAAATCGTGATGATACAAAAATCATAAAGGACAATACAGGCATTGACGTAATAAATGAATATGCAGCAAAAGATATAAGAGTACTTACATTAAACGTGCCTTGTGGCAAATCTGTTACACCGATTTTTGCAAGTGCTAAATTTTGTATGCAAATAGCGATTAGTAATAGAACAGTCAGCAGCATAAATTTGCATAGGTACATAGCAGGAACGCTCATAGGCAGCATATGCATCCTTTTTACTGCATTTCCCTTAAATTCCATGTTGTAGATAATGCATGCTGCGACTATTATGCCGAACATGTTTAATACCATAATCATGCCGTAAAGCTGTGTGAGAAGAATATCCATAGGAGCTAAAGGCAGGTTTAATAATGTATTTTTTCGTACAATAAAATTCACAAAAGCGTACGCTGCTCCCATAACTCCAATAGCAATCATAAGAGCTATAAAGCCAGTTCTCTTGCATTTTTTTAGTTCGATTACAAGCGTTTTCATAGTCGTGCACTCTGCTTCCTGATCTTATTGTCTTCATCAATCATGGATAGGAACATATCTTCCAAATTGTCGGAAGCAAAACCAGATCGTAATGCATGCTGTCGTAGTTCATCTAAACTACCTTCAAATAACAAGTGTCCGTGATTAAGTATTCCAATATCATCTGCAATAAGCTCAATTTCGGATAGCATATGAGAAGAAATAAGAATCGTGCAATCGTAAAGATCTGGCAGTGACTTAATCAGATTTCGGATTTCATGTATGCCAGATGGATCGAGTCCATTTGTTGGCTCATCTAAAATCAAAATAGGTGGTCTACCAAGCAATGCTCCAGCAAGACCAAGCCTTTGCTTCATGCCAAGCGAATATTTTTTTGCAAGACGGTCTGCAAACTCAGAAAGACCTACTAATTCTAATGCGTCATCAACTGCACTCTTAGGTAGTTCTAAAATGCGACGTATAATGTCAAGATTTTCTCTACCTGTTAGATTTGCATAGAAAGATGGTGATTCAATAAATGAGCCTATTTCTTTCAAAATAGGTATGCGATCGGCAGGAAACTGTTTTCCGTCGATTGTAAATGCACCTTTTGTTGGAGCTGTAAGCCCTAGGAGCATTTTCATTGTTGTAGATTTTCCAGCTCCATTTGGCCCAAGAAAGCCGTAAATGCTACCTTTGCGAATATGAAGTGAAACATCATTAACAGCAATAAATGACTTATATTTTTTTGTTAAATGTTCTGTTGTAATAATATTGTTCATGGCAATATCTCCTTTCGGGATTTATGATATTGCGTCAACCTTTCTACAACATTCTCTTCACCTTACATCTACCTTACATTTTTATGCGAGGTCAAAAAATGAACATTCACATGGCATAATATATGTTAGGGGGTTCTCCATGAATCGGAATGATTATTTATTGAACAAGCATCTGCTACTTGTTGATGATGAGCAGGAACTTCTAGATATGGTTGTATCCATATTAAACGAATACGGTTTTTATAATATAACGACTGCAAAAAGTATAAAAGATGCAGTAGAGTCAACACAAAAATTACGTCCAGAATTAGCAATCCTTGATGTTATGCTCCCCGACGGTAATGGGTTTGAGTTAATGAAGCAGATAAAACAATATAGTGATTGTCCTATTTTATTCCTTACTGCTTGCGGTGAAGATGAAGATAAGTTTAAGGGATTTGACTTAGGAGCAGACGATTATATTGTAAAGCCGTTTCTTCCAAAAGAGCTAACGTTTCGCATTATGGCAATTTTAAGACGAAGCTACAAGAGCGAAAATCCCATTGTTAAACTGAAAAATAGTCAGATTGATTTTTCTTCTGCCCAAGTAATAAAAAATAACGAACATATTCCACTCACAGCCAAAGAATATGATTTACTTTCTGCACTTTATAGAAATGCTGGATGCATTGTAACAATTGACGCGTTATGTGAAGCTGCATGGGGAGCTAATCCTTTTGGATATGAAAATTCTTTAATGGCACATATACGTCGTATCAGAGAAAAAATAGAACTCAATCCATCGCAACCTGTTTCTTTAATAACAGTTAAAGGCTTAGGATATAAGCTGATTGTGGAGTAAAGCAGAATGAAAAGCATACCAAAACTAATACAACGCTTTATAAGTATTTTTCTACTAAGCTCTGTGCTTATAGTATTAATGAATATTATTGCGTTTATTGTACTTATAGGGAATTACGCACCCGATAAAGAGATATCTCCTTATAGCATAGCAAAAGAGACGGGAGAAGCATTACAATTATCCGCAAGTGGGGATTATGCATTATCCAAAAATATGTCTTCCAAATTGACAAATTCTGGCGCATGGGCAATTCTGATTGATAATAATACGTTGAAAGTCGTATGGAAAACAGAAAATGTTCCTGCGGGTATTCCAAACGACTATACTTTGTCTGATATAGCTAATTTGAGCGTTGGTTACATTGATGGTTATCCAACTTACACTGGCAAAAATAAGGATGGAGTTGTAGTAGTCGGATTTCCGCACAACAGCTTTTGGAAACATACGCGACCAAGTTGGAACTACAGTTTAATCTCAAATTTTCCGCAGATTGTTTTAAGCGTATTATTTATCAACATTTTGCTGATTCTTGGAATTTATTTAATAGCTAATATAAAACTACTAAAATCAATTAATCCGATTACAAAAGGGATACAACGTTTATCTAGTGGAGAAAGCGTGCATATTCCAGAAACAGGAGCGCTTTCAGAAATTTCATCTAACATAAATTCTGCTTCCGATATTTTGCAAATACAAAAAGAACAATTGAGAAAAAAGGAGACTGCAAGAGCAAATTGGATAGCTGGGGTTTCGCATGATATTCGTACGCCGTTATCTATGGTTATGGGATATGCGGGACAGTTAGAAAATTCTCTACATATTTCGCAAGAAGATCGTAAAAAAGCGACGATGATTATTAAACAAAGTGCCAGAATGAAGAATTTGATTAATGACCTTAATCTGGCTTCAAAACTTGAATACAATATGCAACCAATTATGAAAAAAGAAGAAAATGTTGTTGCTGTTGTTAGGCAAGTTGTTGTGGACTTTATAAATATGAGTATGCAAGATGAGTTTTCGATTAAATGGGAAACGGACGCAGAATTGACTGTTTGCAATATTAATGTAGACAAAGATTTATTAAAACGAGCAATATCTAATCTTATTCAGAACAGCATATCTCATAATGAAAATGGGTGTACGATTTATGTATCCGTTGCTGCAAATAATAATAATAATTGTATTATTTGTGTTGAAGATAACGGTATAGGTGTTTCAGATGAAAAAATCGAAAAGCTTAATCATGAACCGCACTATATGATTTGTGATACAAGTACTGCAGAGCAACGGCATGGTTTGGGTTTGCTGATTGTTCAGCAGATTATTAACTCTCATAACGGAACGGTTGATATAAGTAAAAGCAAACATGGTGGGCTTAAGGTCTCTCTAACGATACCGCAGGCTTACATATGAATCAATCTTGTGTAACATGCATGAACGACCGTTTAATTTAATATATTGCCCTTTTACATTTCCTTGATAGAAGAGCTGAATTAAACCATTTATAAGCCGTAACAGCGTTGTTTTTTCGCTAGCCAAACCCTTAAATTGTGGGATATAGGCAAACAGTTTGCGGTATGTGTTCATTAGAGCTCCTTTTTGGAATTAGCCCTTTTGGGTGGCAAACTTCGCCGCCTAGAGAATTTGCAAAAATGCGCAAATCTCTGACGCAAAGTGTCTCGAATAGAAAGCCGATGGCGAACTTTCGTTCCGACGATTGGCGAACTTTCGTTCCGACGATTGGCGGCATCAGTGAAGATGATTAGAAAGCGCGGTGCAAACATGAGAGAAAACGAATTGGCGGTCGGTTGCGCTCATTTGTCGGCAGAAATTGCGCTTTTAAAGGCAATTGCCAACTGCACTTGCTACTACGCAACTGCTGTTTCAGCTATAATTTCACCATAATCATGATGAATTCTAGTTTGAAATGGAGATGTTTTTATGATTTTAGCAGATAAAATATTGGAACTGCGTAAACAAAACGGTTGGTCGCAGGAAGAATTGGCGGACAAATTGGGCGTCAGTCGCCAAGCTGTTTCCAAATGGGAAGGCGCACAAAGTATCCCAGATATGGAACGGATAATTGCATTGAGCCGTTTGTTTGGTGTTAGTACAGATCTTCTGGTAAAAGATGAAATTGATGTTATGGGGAAGAACGTCAATGCAGATGAAAATGCCTGCCAGGAAGAAGCCGGCGTTCGCATGCGAGTAATTGAGTTGGAAGAAGCCTCTGCTTATATTGCTCACAGAATATCATTTGCCGCCTATGTTGCTCTAGGCGTTCTTCTTTGTATTCTGGCGGCAATCCCGTTGGTTGGCAGTGATCTTTTGCTTTCTCACACAGTAAATGCGCAAGTCGGTAAAACTATGGGCTTAGCATTCAGTGTTGCGATTATTACCGTAGCTGTAGCTATTTTTATTATTCAGAGTTTCCATGGAAAGCGTTATCAATATTTGGAAAAAGAGGACTTTGAAACGGCTTACGGCGTTGACAGTGTGCTCAAAGAACGCTTGGAACGTTTCATGCCGTCGTATGTGCTACGGACGGTCAGCGGTGTCGTTTTATGCATGGCTGCCTTTATTTTTCTTATAATTTCGGATATAGCGCCGAAATTTTATCAACTTTCATCCGGCTTTTTTGTAGTTATCGCTATTGCCTTAGTTGCAGCAGCTGTTTATTTATTCGTACAGGCGAATATTGTCCGCTCGTCCTATTGCCGTTTGCTGCAACCGAAGAAAAAGATTGTCTATCCTGCAAAGATTAGCTTATTCCTCCAAGCTTACTGGCTTATAATTGTCTGCATTTATTTAGCCTACAGTTTCATCACGTCCGATTGGGGAAAAAGTTGGATTGTTTGGCCGTTGGCTGCATTGACTTACGGAGTAATAGAAGTAGTGCTCAAAGCGTGGAGGCTAGGAAAGAAATAAGTGACTTTCAGCGTCGATTTTGTGGCGAATAATGTTAAGGCTGTTGCTTCTTGCATGGTGGATACGTTAAATGGTACGAGTGTTTTAGAAGGAGAAGTACCTAAGGATGCATGTCTTGAAGTAGTTTGTGAGGATGGTATTAGCGAGGTTTCTGATAAGAATAAAGCTAATCTTGGTTGTAATAATCTTGGGCGCAAAACAGATGGATATGCTCACTATGCTGTGCACTGCTTGAATGGAAAAGCTGTAGTGAAGTAAGCTGCTTTAGGTTCGCTTCTCGCGTTTTTTAGATGCAATTTTGCTATTTTGCTGTCGAGTAGTTGTGCGATTTAGTTGCTTATATTTTGGGGAACAAAACGGTGTAAAAATAATAAAAAAGTTCCCTACATTATTTGATTATTGGGGAATAACCCTATTTTTCTAGTAAAAGCTGTGATTTATGGAAAAGAAAAATTTTATGGATGCGAAAACCCTATACTAATTGGAAAAATAAAAAATTTTTCTTTAATAAAGCTTGTATGTGTGGTTTTTTTTAATAGTAATACTATTAAAGCTAAACAGACTATTATGGATTCTAATTTTAATAGAATTGCATTCTTATTAGAATTGCATATTAAAAAATAAGGAGCACGTATGCGACTAATTAGACCAGATAGTAAATATATCCAAGGTTATATAGAGGCAAATGAAGAAGATGAAATTTTTAGGCCGAATGCTGAAAGACGTTTTATAAACCCTGAGACAATTGTAGAGAGTTCTTATAACTATGAACATGGTATAAATTTGCCTGAAAATTATGTTAAAGCTACTACATTTTGGCTGATAGATAATGAAAAATTTATTGGTGAAATTAATATTAGGCATGAATTAAATTCTTTTTTAATTAACTATGGTGGTCACATAGGGTACGAAGTTAGGCAATCTGAATGTATGAAGGGCTATGGAACAAAAATGCTTTCTATGGCACTTACATATTGTAAAGAGACTTTGAGTCTACATAAAATTTTGATTACATGCGATGATGACAATATCGGATCAATAAAAGTTATAGAAAATAATGGTGGAATTTTAGAAAACAAAGTGAAAAATAGCTTATCAAGAGGAAACGTTACAACAAGAAGGTATTGGATTAATATATAGAGGAGAGATGATGAGTGAGACGAATGTAAGGCCAGTGCTTTTCAAGCATGCTTTTTGGGGTCATGTGATTACAGAAACTGTTGCTAGCATTTGCACGCTGATTATTGCGTTGCTCGTACAACAGTTCATAGGGCGCCGCGTACTAGGTTGGGAAACTGTGGTCATACTCGCGTTGAGTGTTGTGGTGTTTTCGCTGCTAAGTACAGCGTATCTGCAGTGGGATAGGCATCGTAGACCGGATGACGGGTCTGGTGATTTGCTTATTGGAATCATCGATTTTGTGCTCAGGCTGCTGGTGACTTCTGGTATTGCTTTATTGCTTGTTTCAAATACTACACTGCTAAGCATTATTATTGGCGCAGCGGTTACTAGTGTGTTGCTGTTTGTTTTTGAAAAGCCTTGGAAGCCAGGTATGACGGATGCGCAATTACAGGAAGCTTCACAGAAAGCTGTTGAGCTTGGCGTTCAAATGCTTGAAGAAGAACGCGTAAAGCGCGAGAGGTAAGCAACATGATTGCATTACAGCATGCGAGCGCAGGTAAAACAGACACTTCTAGAGGTGTGTCTTTAACGTTCTCCTCGTTAATTGTTGTTGGTATTGTTACCACGTACGTTCTGACCTTATTTTACAAAATAGTTGCCAAACACTAGCTATGCAGATTAGACGATTAATGACGATTAATAAGGACTATTTTTAAGCAAAAAGCATTGCTAAAATGCTAAAACTTAACGATTTGCATATATATGCATCCTTATGTATAATCTTTAAAAAATAAAAATCTTGCAAGTGCTAATACACGTAAAAGAGTATAAAACATTCTGCACAAATTACTATACAGGAGACTCTCATGCACAAGATTATTCAAAAATGGAATAACATTGACCTTATTTTACGCATTGTAATTGGTCTTTTTCTCGGTGCTGCGCTTGGTATTTTTGTGCCAGCTCAAGTCTATGTGCTAGATCTTATGGGAAAACTTTTCGTCAGTGCGCTTAAATCTGTTGCGCCAATTTTGGTATTTTGCCTAGTTATTGGTGCGCTTGCGCAAGCAAAAAGTGTTGGCAATATGAAATTGGTAATAGGGCTGTATGCGCTATCTACGTTTACTGCAAGCCTTGTAGCTGTATGTGCGGCTATGATTTTCCCTGTTGATTTTACTTTTGCTCATGTTGCAGCAGCGTCTTCTCCGTCTCCTCAAGGAATTGGTGAGGTGCTTAATTCACTTGTGCTAAATATTGTTGTTAATCCTGTAGACGCTCTCGTTAAAGGTAACTTTATTGGTATCCTCTTCTGGGCAATTGCTTTCGGTGTTGCGTTACGTTTAGCTGAGCCTTCTACTAAAGCATTTTTCGATAACGTTTCATCTGCTATTGGAAAAATTGTCCACTGGATTATTAACGCAGCGCCTTTTGGCATTATGGGTCTTGTCTATACAACAGTTGCAAGTAACGGTCTTCGTATTTTTAGCGAGTATGGTTTCGTTATTGCTTTGTTAGTAGGCACTATGGCTGTTGTTGCTTTGATTCTTAATCCTATTTTGGTTTTCGTGCTTACTGGCAAGAATCCGTATCCTCTTGTTTTTAGGACTTTGCGCGATTCGGGTGTTACAGCGTTCTTCATGCGTTCTTCTGCTGCAAATATTCCTGTGAATATGAATTTGTGCGAAAAGCTTGGATTTAACAAAGACAATTACTCTGTTTCAATACCGCTTGGTTCAACTATTAATATGAGTGGAGCTGCTATAACTATTTCTATCATGTCTTTGTGCGCTGCTCACACGCTTGGTATTAGCGTTGATATTCCAACTGCTGTGATTCTTTCTGTGCTTTCTGCAGTTTCTGCTGCAGGCGCATCCGGTGTAGCTGGTGGTTCGCTTTTGCTTATACCTCTTGCATGCTCGTCGTTTGGTATTTCAAACGATATCGCTATGCAAGTAGTTGCTATTGGTCTTATTATTGGCGTTATTCAGGATTCTTGCGAAACTGCACTTAACTCTTCCACGGATGTTCTCTTTACTGCGGTTGGCGAATATCGCATGTGGCAGCGTGCAGGTCTTAAGTTTACGATGGGCAAGGATCATGAGCCAGTGCAGCTTAAAAAGTAGCTGTTGCTAGTGTTGCTAGCTTTTGCTAGTTTTTGCTAAGTATTCTTGTTAGTGCGCGTTCTGACGTTCTTACGTTTTTATGAGCGCGCACTTTTATTATATTTGGATGCTTATTATATTTGGATGCTTATTGTAAATGAATCTAACAGACGTGCAAATAAAATAGTAGAAGTGAAATCAGTATTTTTAGCGTGCATTAGGCTTTAGGGAAGTGGTAGGTTGTGTTTGCAGGAATGCTGCGGTTGATCCACGCATTTGCTGCGATTATACTTCCGCTTCCGATTGTTGTTTCGCCGCCAAGAATAGTAGCATTTGCGTAAATTACTACGTTGTCGCCAATATTTGGGTGCCGCTTTCCGCCTTTTATAGGATTTCCGTCCTCGTCTAGCGCAAAGCTTTTTGCACCAAGCGTTACTCCTTGGTAAAGCTTAACGTGTTCACCGATTACAGTTGTTTCGCCGATTACAATGCCAGTTCCGTGATCAATGCAAAAATATGCACCAATTTTTGCTCCTGGATGAATGTCAATTCCGGTTTTTCTGTGAGCATATTCGCTCATAAGTCTAGGAATTAGCGGCACGTTAAGCTCGTAGAGTGCGTGAGCTGTGCGGTGAATAAGCATTGCATAAAACCCGGGATATGCGAGCGTAACTTCTACTTTGCTTTTGCAAGCAGGATCGCCTTCGTATATTGCTTGAATATCTGTTAAAAGTAACTTTTTAATTGCAGGAAGCGTGCTTATAAATTGATTGCAAGTTTCTCGAATTTTAACTGTGTCGTTTGTGTAGCATTGAAGTTCGTGGAATATAATGCGTTCTATAGTGTCTAACGCATTTGAGGTAACAGTATTTAAAGTAGCATTGAGTTGCGTAGTATCGTTGCTTACATTGTGAGCATGCAACTCAGGCAAAAGTAATACCTGAGTCGCATGTATGAGCGCAATAATATTTCGGTAATTAGGTATGAATGTAGCTTGCCTTATATCAGAATCATGAATTGAGTTGAGTTTGTTTATAAGGTCAAGGCGATCATTCATGCATTTCTCCTATTATTCTCTTGCTTGTTTTATTAGAGTGTTAGAATGTGCGCTTATAAATCTACTAAACGCGCACTTTCAAAACATCATTTATTATTATCATTATTGCATAGCATTATTCTGCAAACAAAGGCGTTGACAAGTATCGGTCGCCTGAATCTGGAAGTATTGCAACAATGGTTTTGCCCGCATTTTCTTCTCTTTTTGCTTCTTGAATTGCTGTCCAAACCGCAGCTCCAGAAGAAATGCCTACTAGCACGCCTTCTTTTTTGCTTATAAGCTTGCCGCTTTCAATTGCGTCTTCATTTGTTACATGAGCAATGCGATCGTAAATGTTTTGGTTGAGAACATCTGGCACGAATCCTGCGCCGATTCCTTGAATCTTGTGTGCTCCTGGTTTGCCGCCTGCAAGCACAGGAGAGTCGGCTGGCTCAACTGCAATTACTTCAAGATGCGGATTTTGTTCCTTTAAATATGTGCCAGTACCGGTGATTGTACCGCCTGTTCCAACGCCTGCAATCAGAATATCCACGTTTCCGTCAGTGTCTTGCCAAATTTCTGGACCGGTTGTGTTGTAGTGTGCGTGCACGTTTGCTTGATTGGTAAACTGTCCCGGAGTCCACGCGTTTGGCGTGTTTTCAACGATTTCTTTCGCTTTTGCAATAGCGCCTTTCATTCCTTCTGCAGCAGGAGTGAGTACGAGTTCTGCTCCGTATGCTTTCATAAGTTTTCGGCGTTCAATAGACATGCTTTCTGGCATCACAATAATGCTTTTGTATCCTTTTGTTTGTGCAATCATTGCAAGGCCAATGCCAGTGTTTCCGGAAGTTGGCTCAACAATTACTGAGCCTGGCTTGAGAGTTCCTGCGGTTTCTGCTTCTTCAATCATCTGCTTTGCGATGCGGTCTTTTACGGAACCTGCTGGGTTGAAGTATTCGAGTTTTACTAGGATTTTTGCTGTTAGATTGTACTCTTTTTCAATGTGAGTAAGTTCCAGAAGTGGAGTGTGGCCTACGAGTTCTTGCACGGACTTGTAGATGTTAGACATAATATTTCCCCTTACTTGTTTGTTGTCTTACTTGTTTGTTTTTTGTTGTTTGTTTTGTTTAATTTGTTTAATTTTGTTTATTTTTAATTTTTAAAAAATAATTTTATTAATAAAGCGACTTCTGCTTATTGGTTGTTTCTAAAAATGCCATTTATTCGTTTTAATATTTAATCCGTATTAAATTGTTATATTTTCAAGATTTTATATTCGAATTTTGGCATAAAAAAAAAGAAACAGCGCGCTGTTTCTTGAATCGTAATTTGCTGTGTTTTAACGTAAATGCTTTTAACACAGGCTAGATGTTATGCATATTTAATGCTTGCAAACATCATTTCGATTAAGAAATGCGCAACAACATACGTTATAACAACAACAATTTGTCATCATATTTGTATGATACATGTGCACTCCTTTACTCGTCGAAATGGTGATAAGTGATGACTATAGCGAATGGATTTTAGTTTGTCAAACTTGATTTGTGTTTGTCATACCTTGATATGTACACCTTTTCTGCGCGAGTGTCTGATTTTGCTTGTTTTGGGACACTGGTGCAGTTGGTGTTATGTGCGAGTGTCTCTGTTTGGCGTAAGTAGTCATTAAGCGCGAATTTGCGGCGATTGGGTACTTTAGGATTTGGTAGTGTGTTTTGAGTTTATTGATGCAGTACATAGCACTGGAATTTGCCAAGTTTGTTTGTTATAATTCCGCATGTTAATTCGGTAACGGAGGTTGACAAACTGAGATTATGAAAAATATAATCCTCGACAGACAGACAGACAGACAGACAGACAGACAGACAGACAGACAGACAGACAGACAGACAGACAGACAGACAGACAGACAGACAGACAGACAGACAGCGTGATGCTGTCTTTTTTGTGACATAATTTTTTATAATTTTCACTACTTTATGCCTTATTTATTTTGCATTGAAATAGGTGAGTGGTTCTGCATATTTATATGCATTTTAGCGTGATTTACTCTATATAAATTTTCGAAATTAATAAAAATTATTATTGCGATAATTGTTAGTTTGGTTTGAAATGAAAATGAATAATAAAAGAATAAAAAAAGTTATTAGTTTAGTAGTCGCTTTTGTAGCTACGATTGGACTTTTTGCAGGGGCAGTGACCGCACAGGCTGCTGGTACAGTAACTGCAGACGTAAAGAAATATCCGTTTTTACTTGATATGGACATTGCCCAAGATCCTGGGTTTGGTCACATTCATCCAGGTGCTACAGGGCAACTCGAATCAAATATTGAAAGCATGTGGAAAAATCTTCCGATAACCGTCGAGGATGAAAAGGGAAATAAAACCACAGTACCCAACAAGCTAGAATCTAACTTTCAGCGTTTTGTTGGCAATTTTGCAGAAGGGCAAAAACTAACAATAACGATTGATACAAAGGGTATTCCTGAAGGCTATCATATTTCTCATGATATGGATCGCGCATATATTCCAGCAAAAGGCTACTCTAAATTCACCGTTACGTATAAACTCGACGATGGTAAGACCATACCTCTGCGAATTTCGTTTGGAAAATTGAACGTGAAATTCGATCTTAAGGGCGGAAATATTGGCGGTAAAACAGATCCAATCGTCAATACAGTAAAAACAGATAATACGGTTGATTTTCCAGATAACCCAACAAAAAAGGATTTGGTGTTTGGAGGGTGGTATACCGAGCTTCCTAATATTAAAGCTTACCAACAGCGTGGCATTGTAGGCAAACGCTACTACTGGAATAAGAAGTCACTGTTCTCGGATTACAACTGCGATTTGGTGCAGTGGAATGATAAGCAATTAGATCCTTTGGGTGACTATCAATTTTTACTTCGCGCACAGTGGAATGCAAAAGTTTCGTTTGATGCAAACGGCGGAGCGTTTCGCAATGGAAAACAAAAAATAAGTGCTTTAAGACGGCAAGGTTTGAAGGTTAAACTATTAAATGCTCCTACGCGCGAAGATTATCAGTTCTTAAACTGGGTGGATGCTGCTGGTAAAGCCTACAAGCCTGATGATATGTATGCGTTGAATGCTAATACTGCGTTTACTGCTCAGTGGGAGCAGATTCGAAGCATTGTTACATTCAAGGATGGCGATAAGACTCAAACGGTAAAGGTGGAAACTGGTAAGGCTATTGATTCTGATGCGTTAACTGATCAGTCAATGCCTAAGAATCCAACTAAAGATGGCTACACGTTTAAAGAGTGGAATACTAAGGCGGATGGTAAAGGTACTGCGTTTACTGGTAAAACCACAGTAAATAGTGATACGACTGTATATGCCATTTTTACGAAGAATCCTGTGTCTGAGCCAACGCAACATCCTACTTCAAATCCGATTCCGTCAGCATCTTTTGAGTCTGAATCAGGCTCGGAGAGTCCGGTTACAGTTCCTGAATCTCAAACTCCTGAATCTGTGAATAAGATAGAACATGAATCTGTGAAATCGCCTGTTGTTGAGCATAAGGCTGAAAAGCATGTTCCAGATATGCCTAAGTCTGGTGAGTCAGCTTCGGTTGTTGCATTTATTTCGGCTTTAGTCTTTGCGATTGCTGGTTTTGTGGTTGTGAGAATGAGGAGAATGTTTGAAGCAAAATCCGGAAGATAACTAGCGTTTACTTGTGAAAGTTGAAGTTTACGCGCTTTTATAAGACTTCGTAAAGTCTTATAAAGTAAACGCAAGGCGGCCTTGACTAGTTGATAGTTAAGGCCGTTTTTTATTTACTACCGATCTTGTATATCTCACTGACATGTGCGTATCTCAATAACTTTAACTTACAATATGTCAACCCAGTTTTGTATAGCATGAAGTATTCTATGCACCATAACTGTTTTGTTTTCTTCGCAAATTTTATAGAAGATTACATATTTTTTAACGAAACATCTTCTAAAGTTTTTGCTACTTAGGTAATCATCGTTCACCAATCGGTATCGATATGGCATTGTGGATAGGCTTGAAACAGTGGCTTCTACGTTATCGAGGAATTCGGATGCTGTAATTGGGGAGTCTAGATTGTGCGCAATGTAATGAACTATGTCTTGCAAATCTTTGTGGTAACTTTGCGAAACGATTATTGCGTATTTTTGGTTATTTTTCGCCATTGTTGAGTTCTTCTCTTAAGCTTCGCATTGATTCTTCAAAAGATAATGTGCGATTGTTGTTAAAATCAGACTCGCTTTGAGATAGTGACCTGTATAGTTCATATTTGCTCATGAACTTGTTGAATAAGTCGATGCTCATTACTGCTAAGTCTCCGCGACCGTTTTTTGTAATGAAAACTGGCTCTTTTGTTTCGTGGCAGAATGTTGATATCTCGTTGTAGTTATTGCGTAAATCTGTGCTTGACTTAATAGTTGGCATCGTGTGAGTCCTTTGAGATGATTGTTATTTTATTGCTTTTGCTTTGGCTTTTGGTTATTTTATTATTTTTTTTTGAATTAGCTTATCTAGTTTTACTTTATGTACACAAATAAATTATCAAACTAGTTTAATGTAATCTAAAGATATTATATGATTATTTCTTTAGATTATTGCCTTTATAGTTTCGATTTTCATGATTTTAGTAGCCAATCGTTGCAAAATTGCAGTGATTGGGTAGTTTTTCGGCGATATGACCTGCTTTTGCGCTATATTTAATGAATTACGCTGTTACTTGCAATGCTTTCTTTGCTTTAAAATTTTGCAAAATAAATCTTAGTAAAAATCTGTTTTTATTTAATGATTTTGTGTAATTTAGATTGTATAGAGTTAGAGAAAAGGCATATATGGAACAGTTTAATCAGCATGACTCGAATGATCGAGATGACTATGAATATAATGATCAGAATCAGCCAATCCCAAACAATGATACTGTAAATTCAAATGCCTACAACGTTGTGCATAGCGATTCGCAAAATATGTCAAAGTATTCCGAGTGATTTTATAAAAGGGAGATGACATGAATGTAAAATATGGTAGCGTATTTACAAATCCAGAAGTTTTAAACAGACTCGCGCAAATAGAACAATCTCCCCAAATACAAGGAAAATTAAGTGCTTTAAAAGAAGGCGTAAAAAATAACTCTTTTGATCCAGTTCGTTTAATTCCATTAATACCGGTAGTAATGGTTTTAGGCACTTTGTATAACTATTTCCCAAATATTGATTACTCTCGTTACAAATATTATTTGCTAATAGTAGGTGTTTTTGTTGTTTGCTTTGCAGGTAAGTTTTTTGTAAATAATAAGGTTGATGTAGACGCGCTATACGATGATAATGTTTTAACGCCGATTTTGAATGCGATTCTGCCTGGAACAGTATTAAACAATTCCGAAGGAATTGACAGCAGCATTTTTAATAATCTTCTGCCAATATCTAGTAGGTATTATTCAAGTAAACACATAATTTTTGGCGATGAATTTAAAACTGAATTTTCAAATATGCAAGCAATCCACTTTTCTAGAAGTGAAAGTGGAAAAACTGTTAAAAAAACGGATTTTATTGGGCAAGTCTTGTTAATAAACTCAAAAACCAACATAAATGGCCACATTAGAATCGTCCCCGTTACTGGAAAGAACTTTATGGGACAAAAATTAAATGGATACTATGGTAAAAAAACGAAAGAGGAGAGCGAAGCTCAAACAGAATCCATTGAATTTAATAACTCCTATTCAATCTTTTCTACAGACGATTTTTATACAAAGCTTGTATTAGATCCAAGTTTTATAGAAGCATTGAATAATTTGCAAAAAAGAATGAGAGTTTGCATATATCTAGATAGCGAGCATATTATTGCAGCCTTTGATTCTGGTAGGTATTTATTTGGTGCTCCAGGAAAATCTGGAGTAGAAAACTTATCTTTAATAAGAGAATATGCAAAATTTAGAGATATTTTGGCTGAGTATTACGAAATAATTAACGTAATTAGAGATAAATTACAAAAGTAAAAATTACAAAAGTAAAAACTAGTAAATTGCAATACTAGCGAACTAAAAAAGTAGAAAATACTAGAACTAAAGGAGACGTTATGGGTGACGTTATGGATGAGAACACTGTGCTAATTTGTATTGCAATAGTGCTTGTAGTGCTTATTGCTTGGTTTATTGGCAATTTAAATAGATTAAGAAAATATAGGGTGATTATAGAAGAGTCACAGAAAAACGTTGACATTGCGATTGCCAAAAGATACGACACGATTTGCCAAATGCTTAAAGTTGCGCAGTCGTTTGCAAAGTATGAAAAAACGACATTAGTGGATTTGGTTAGTTTAAGAGAGGGATTGGGTTCAGCGGATTCTAGTTCGGCAATAAAAAACCAGAATCATGCAATAGGGAAGATTTATGCTTTGGCGGAAGCTTATCCGGAATTAAAGTCTTCTGAACAATTTTTGAACTTGCAGGAAGAAATAAATGACGAAAATGAGCAGCTGGCGGCGGCAAAAAGAATTGTTAATAGTAATATCAGTACTCTTAATCAAAATATCGTTACCTTCCCAGTCTCGCTTATTGCAAGCCTAAGCGGAATAAAGCAGATGGATTTTCTTAGCGAGGATGATTTAAGCAATAAGAAGAATATCGATAACATATTGGGTTAGTGAAAATGTTTAGCTAGATAGCATATCTCAAGTGGCCAATCGTTGTAAATTTGCAGCGATTGGCTACTTTGCGATTGGTTGATTTGTGATTGGTTGATTGGTGCTTAAAAATAAACGCCAGGGAGTTTATTTCAACTCGACTGGCGTTTATTAGTTAGATGCGTTTATTAGTTTTATTTGCGTTATTCGCTAGTTGCGTTTTTTACTTGCTGTGTTTGCCAATGCGCGTGCGTTTAAGCGAAAGTGCGCCGAAGGCTGACAGCAAGAACGCTAATCCAGCACCTGCAATGTTTGATGTTTCAGAGCCTGTGCTAGCAAGTGGTTCATGCGTTTGTGGAGTTTGTGCTTCTTCAGCAGTCTCTTCTTGCACTGGCTTTGGTTCTTGTTCTGGCTCCGGCTCTGTCACTTCTTCCGGCTCTGGTGCAGGAATTATAGGCACTGGAATAGGCTCAGGCTCCGGCTCTGGAGTCGGAACAGGAGTTGGAACAGGAGTTGGTTTCGGTTCTGGCTTTGGTTCCGGCTTAGGCGGTTCGGGTTTCGGTGCTGGCTGTGGCTGTGGCTGTGGTTCCGGTTGTGGTTGTGGCTGTGGCTGTGGCTGTGGTTTAGGTCTCGTCACTGTTAATTCCGTCTTACTTATTCCCATAGTTTCCGTAAACGTACCGGGTACATGACAAGTCTCTATCCTATAAACAGGAATTGTGCGACTTGTTTCGCCTTCCTTCCAGTCTGTAATGTTAGGAATGCCGCTAATACTATTCGTAACAAAATCGAACGTTAAGCCGCTGAGACCATCTCCACCAATCGTTACCGTATGAAGGTTCCCACGTGTATCGTTATACGTTCTCGAGCCGATTGTGGTTGCGGTAACCGCATTAAAAATTTCTTGATATTTTTTGTATTTGAAGAACCATGGCGTTTCTTTAATACCATCTACAACCGTAGGTGTTGTTTCGTTAGCCTTTATAGTTTTGAGCGTGATATTGGTATATTTCCTTGCAACAACCTCTGTATTTTCCTCATTAAATGGGATAGTACACGGTTCTGCGATTAGCACGTTATTAATAGGATCATATTTGATATAGTTGCTATATGCTGCTGCTTTATACATATCAGCACTGGTTACTTGCCAGCGTATATATTCTTCAGCCTTATCAGTTGCAAGTCCTTCAGCCAATTTGTTAGTGCTATCAGTAAATTGCGGCGGTTGCTTCTTCGTAGGGTCTAGAACTGGAGTTTGTTGTGGCTTACTCACTGTCCATTCAAACTGGCTTAAACTCATGGTGTCTGAGCCATCATTGCCCTTATGGATTGTTGCCATATAGATAGTAAGTGTACGAGTTGTTTCGCCATCATTCCAATCTGTGATGGTAGGAGTGCCAGTGATGCCTTGTTTTCCAAAGTCGTATTTCAGACCAGTTAGACCCTTGCCGCCGATTCTTTGTTCAACGTTGTTAAAATTATACGAACCGATTGTCGTTTGATTAATTTCGTCCCAGATATCCGCATACTGCTGATACTTGAAGAACCACGGGGTTTCTTTAATACCCTCTACAACTTTAGGTTCCGTTTCTCCGACCTTTAAGGTTTTGATCGTGATATTGTTGTATTTTCTTGCAACAACACCTTTCTTCTCATTCTTGAATGGATCCGTGCTTACAGTTGTAGTCAACACTTTTGTATCGGGATTGTAATTGAGGTAATTACCGTACGCCGTCATTTGTTCTGAACTAGAGTTGGTGGAGTTGTTTATTGCTCGCCAGCGAACATAATTACCGCTTGCATCGGTTGCTAGTGCTGCAGATAGTTCATTCCTATCAAACGTAAATGTCTTTGGCTCAATCTTATGATTCTCCGAGCCTGCAGTTTTAAATGTTGGAACAATCTCTTCTTGTAGTTGCTGCCCGTTCTTGCTATACATACGAAGTCCCGTAACGCGAATAGTAGCGTTAGGATGTTCGCGCGCTGCACTCGTGCGCCATTTGAACGTGTAGCTATAATCTGCTGAGCGCGTTACCCAAGAATCATACGCTAGTTCATATTTATCGCCGTTTTTATATTCGACGTGTATGGCTTCCATGTAGTCCTTACAATCGCCGTACTTTGTCGATTGATTTAATGTGATTTCTTCGTCTCCGCGCATGAACTTTGGCTTAATGGTAACTGCTACACCTGGCTCTACCTCTGTCATTTGTGGATATGAAACAGTTTCTTCCTGAGAGTCTGCTTTTTCTGTTGTAGCTTCTGTTTCCGTAGTCTTAGTAGTTGTAGTAGATGGAGTTACACTGCGGTATTCTGCACTGCTGGTTTTATTTCCGAGAGATTTATTATCTTCTGTTTTATCGTTGCTAGTTTTATTTTCGTTAGCTTTATTATTGCCAGTTTTGGCGTTATTCTCTAAATCATTTTGATTAGTGAGATTTGCAGGGGGGGGGTAGTTGTTTTTATGTTATTTGCATCAGTGCCAGCAGCGTAAGCGGTTTGGCTCATGCATACTGCGCAAGCTGCCGTTGCAATACCCATCATTGTCGAAGTCAGAATAATTTTCGCTGCCTTATTCATAAAACACCCAACTCTCTAATCAACTACCTAATCAACCATCTAACTAGATACCTAAATAAATTTATTTTATTTTGTTTCGAAATATACAATAAATGTATAATAAATTCGAAATTTGCATATTACATTATAATGTTTTTGATAAAGAATAAAAGTGTTTATCGATAATTTTATCAATAAACACTTTTATGTTTCGAAATGCTTAATCTCTATTAAATATTCAACTAAATATTTAGCTAAATAATACGAGATGTTTAGTAGCTAATATCAGAAATAATCTGCTAAATAAACTGCGAAATAACAATGCCGGCAGCCATAAGCGGAATATTGAAAATAAGGAATGTTGGAACGCAAGTATCCCAAATGTGACTGTGCTGACCGTCTGCGTTTAAGCCGGAAGTAGGTCCAAGCGTAGTATCGGAAGCAGGGGAGCCTGCGTCTCCGAGAGCTGCAGCGGAAGACATAAGAAGAATCGTTGCAGGAGTGCTGAAACCAATGCTCTGGCAAAGTGGCACGAACAAAACCGCAAGAATAGGAACCGTGCCAAACGAAGTGCCAATTCCCATAGTCACAAGCAAGCCAATAAGCGTAATAACAAATGCGGCAACAAGTTTGTTCTGTCCCATAGAAGCTACGCCAAAGTTTACAAGCTCCTCAACTCCGCCTGTAGCTTGGATCACGTTAGCATATCCGCCCGCAATGAGCATCACAAACGCAATAAGACCCATGAGTTTTACGCCGCCAGTAAGCTGATTGTCAATGTCGTTCCACTTTATTGCTCCAAAAATAATCATGGTTGCAAGACCTGCAATAGACGAAAGCGAAAGATCCTTACTAATAACTTGCACTACTACAACAACAATAATTGCGAGAATAGTCACATAATGGCGTAAATTAAGAGGTCCGACAACAGCGTCGGCTGCGCGAGTGTCAGTTTCTGTAGTTTTGTATTCGCGAGGTTTTCTGTAAAGCACAAAAACTGCAAAAAGTAGTGATGCAAACATAGCAAGACCTAAATACCAGTTCACAGCACTAACGTCTGCAACACTAACCTTCATGCCGTTTTTAGAAAGATTCGTAGCGATAACAGTTTGGAAAATAAGACCAAAGCCAAACGGAATAGCAATATACGGAACTTCAAGACCAAAAGCAGTGCAGCAGGCAGCTGCTCGGCGGTCAATCTTAAGTTTGTTCATAACTTGCAAAATCGGCGGAATAAGAATAGGAATGTAAGCAATATGAACCGGCACAATATTTTGAGACATGCATGCAATAATAGTTAGTACCGCAAGTAGAGCGTACTTTTTCATGCCAATGATTGAGCTAATTTTTTTAGAAATAATTTGAGCTAAGCCTGTTGCAGTAATTGCTTCCGCAAAAGTACCAAGCAAAATGTAGGCGAGTGCAGTTTGTGCGTTGGTGGAGAAACCGTCGCAAAGCAAAGCCATAATTGTGTGATTTCCGTCACCGAAAAGAGGAAGATGACCGGCAATGCCACCTGCAATGCAAGCTACTATCATTGATAGCAAAACATTAAGTTTTGCAAGACTAAGCGCGCATAGCACTACAACCGACACAATAACCGGATTAAATATAATATTTAAAATTTGCAAACCTAGCATGCCGTTCACCCCTTTAAATGCTTGAATTTTAATATATTGTTTGAAGCAATACGTTTTATTTCGTATTGCTTATGCTTGTATTTTTGCATATGTATTCCTACATATGTATTTCTTACATTTAGTAATTAAGGACAATATTGCATGGAAGTGATTACAACATGTTTCTTAATTAAATATAAAATATAAACAATTAAATAAAAAAATTAGATTAACTCAACAATTGTTTACCCAAAAGAGTACTCTAAAACATTAGTGGTGAAGAATTAATAATAATCACCAAATGTCCGGTTTTGCACCGTTTTATGCAACATTGCAACGTGAGTTTACCGCTTAAAAATGGCGATAAAGCAATGTGAAAATTAAAAATTGTTTTGCTAATTGTGAAAATCCAAAAATAAACAATAAACAACAAACAAAAACAACAAAAAACTAAAAAATTGAAAATTGAAAATTGAAAATTGAAAATAGTTATTTAGAGTAAGGAGGAATGCCTGGCGCTCTAAGCGGAATTTAGATACTGCGTTGTGTCTAAGCAATAAGCGTCAAACATACAAATTATGCAAGAGGAACAAATGCTTTTAGAAGCTAAAGAATTAGGTTTACAAAGATTTAGAAGAACACCATTTTGGGATGTGTCGCTAAAAGTTGCACCTCATCAAATCGTTGCAATATCAGGCGAACACGGCTCTGGAAAATCAGCTTTGCTACTTGCACTGTCTGGTTATATGAAATTTACGAACGGAACTCTTACTATTGCGGACGCAACTCTTCCTAACGATTTCCACGAATCTCGGCAATACGTGGGATTGGGATTATTCAACGGAATTAACGAATTCTACAAAACGCAAACAATAGAAGAAGTTCTTATGAGCGAGTTGAAACTCGCATCGCGCTCGCCTCTATTTTTGAAGCAATACAAAAATGATGTAAAAAATCGCGAAGCGTTACAGCAGTACGCTTACAACGTGCTAGCTCAATGGAAAGTATTTTCTCCTCACGAAACAGCAATAGGAGAGTTAACTCCATGTGAGCGCATGCGTTTGGCAATTGCGCTTGCTTTGTTAAAAAAGCCGTGGTTGCTATTTGTTGATGGAATTGAAACGGAGCTTACTAGCGAACAAAGTGAATGCTTACTTTCTGATATTCGCGCGTACGTTAGTAAAAATTACTGCTCTTGCCTTGTTGGAGTTTTGCAAAGTGAGTTAGAAAAGCAAGCGGATCAAGTCTTAAGACTAAGCCCAAATCATGGTGGAGTAGAAAATTCTCATATTGATTCGCAGCTTGGTACAAGTGAAGCAAATGGTGGTGAAAACAATGCGCGTTAATACTCTTGCTCTTGCATTTCGTGAGCTTAACAATACATTGAAAGGAAAAGCTCGAAAGCTTGTTATTGGAACCGTAGCTTTGATTCCACTTTTATACGGATCGCTTTATTTATGGGCATTTACTAATCCTTATAAGACTTTAAATACTGTGCCTGTAGCTGTTGTTGTTGAAGACAATGGCGCTATGATTAATGGCAAAATGCGAAACATTGGAAACGAAATCAAAACTCGTTTAAAGAATCAAAAAGACGGTAGTGAAGGTTTCCAATGGAATTTTGTAAATAGTGATGAAGCAAACAAAGGTCTTAAAAATGGCAATTATTTTATGGTAGCAACTATTCCAGCTTCCTTCAGTAAGTGCATTGCTTCCGCGCAATACGATACTCCAACTAAAGCAAAACTTCACGTAAAGTACGATCAAGCAAGCAATATGCTGGCTTCACAAATTGGTAAAACTGCTTTCCGCACTATGCGTACTGAAATTAGCGAGGCGATTGCTCAAGAGTATTGGGAGAATATGTTTGCGAAAGTTAATTCTGCTTCTGATTCTCTTGGTGATGCAGTAAATGGTGCTGGTGCTTTGCATGAAGGCTCACAATCTTTGCAAACTGGAATAAATAAGCTTGCAAATGGATCTAATCAACTTTCACAATCTTTGCGAAAACTTCAAGGCGGATTAAGTGAGCTCCAAAAAGGAGCAAATACTCTTTCTAAAGCAAACGCTAGAAGTAAAGCAGGCGCGCAATATCTTGCACAAAAAACGCAAGATTTAGCAAACGGAGCTCAACAATTAAGTGAAGGAACTCAAAAACTATCAGCAGCAACAAGCGAATTCTACAATGGTGCGCAAAAGCTTTCTGCTTCTAGCAGTGAATTAGAAGAACACGTTAAAGCTGGAAACGCTGAAACAAAAGCACAAATTACTGGTCTTCTTATGAAAGCGCAAGATCCTAGGGTCACTAAGGAAGACGTGCTTGTTAGCTTACAAGGTTTAGCTGGAGGATTAAGTGAAAATTCTGATCTTCTAGAAACAAATCTTTCTGCTTTAAGCGCTGGAGCAGACAAGCTTTCTGCTGGAAGTTTGCAAATCAAGGGCGGAGCTGACGCAATATCTCAAGGTATTGAAGCTGTTAATACTGGATCAAATAAGCTTGCTGCTGGAGCGAATAGTCTTGCTGAAGGTTTGGCTCAAGTAAGTAACGGTAGCGAGAAACTAAATAATGGTGTGAATGCAGCGTCTCAAGGTTCAGCGAAAATAGTGAACGGTTCTGATCAGCTTAATTCCGGAGCTAAGAAGCTATCGGATAATACTCCAAAGCTGGTTGAAGGCGCAAAAAAGTTGCATGACGGGCTTAAGAATTCTCAAAAGTCTGGAAAAATCAACAATATTGTGCAAAAAAGTAAGATGATGAGTGCGCCTGTTTCTTTGGAAGAACACGAGTATTCTCACGTTGAAAATTACGGAACAGGTTTCGCTCCTTACTTTATTTCCATAGGCCTTTGGGTCGGCGCTCTTATGGCAACCTTTGTTTTGAGAGTTATGGATAGGCGAGCGATACTAAACGGCATGAATCCGCTTAAGAGCGCGCTTATTAGCTTGACGCCGTTTGTGCTTATGGGCGTTGTGCAAGCTGTAATTCTTATGGGCGTAGTGCACGTTGTGTTAAAGCTGCAAATTGACAACGTTCTTGCGTTCTACGGTCTTGGAATTATTGCATCCATAATGTTTATGGCAATAATGCAAATGATTATGGTGATTTTCCACATACCAGGGCGAATAGTTGCAATTGTGCTTCTTATGTTGCAAATCACAAGCTCTGCAGGAACGTTCCCAGTACAAATGACGCCGGCATTCTTTAGGGCGGTTCATCCATATTTGCCTATGACGTACTCGATTATGGGGTTGCGTCAAGCAATGTCTGGAAAGAACAGTGGTGAAATAGTTTCAGGCATTGGAATGCTTGTGCTTTTCGGCGTTATTGCGATTGCTATAACAAGTATTGCCTTCCGCATGAAGCGTACTGTAAAAATGTTTGATTTGCATCCTGTAATAACGCTTGATGCATAAGTGTTAATGTAGGCGCGATAATTAAAATCCCCGCAGCTTTTGTTGGTTGCGGGGATTTTTTAGTGAATCTAGTTTAATTTAGTTACTTTATAAATACGTTATCTGACTTTAGAAAGTAGACGCGTAGACTTCGGCAATTGCAGATTCGTCCATGTGCATGTATGAATTCTTCAAAAGTCGCTGCTGCTCTTTAACAACGCTCGAAGCCCAGCTTTGAATCATATCCTCGGTCATGCCATACTCGTGAAGCTTGTGCTTAGGAAGAATCGTGTTAAGAACTTCGTCGAGCTTGTCTAATACGTCCGCTTTTTGGCATTCAAGAATATTTGCCATGAAGTCGAAAAGCTTAGAAAGCTCAGTGTTTTCTGCACTATTCTCGTTGGAGTCATGCTTAGCATAGTAGCGCAAAACGCTTGTAAGAAGAGCAGCATTTGTTTCGCCGTGAGCCACGTGGAAAGTGCCGCCAAGCGGATAAGCCATCGCGTGAACGCAACCGCAACCAGCGTTACCAAACGCAATGCCAGCGTAAAGGCTTGCCGAAACCAAATCGCTTACAACTTGGCTTTTTGCGCTGCTGCCTTCCTTCACAACTCGCATATAACTTTGCAAAATAAGTCCGCAAGCCTTGTAGCTAAACATTTTTGTAAGCTCGGTTGCAATAGGAGAAAGTGCGGACTCAATCGAATGTGTAAGAGCGTCAATAGAGCTGGTTGCAAAAACGTAATCCGGCAGGCTCTTTAACAATTCCGGAATAAGAACCGCGTCAGTAGCGTAGCAAGCGTCGTTTGCCAAACCCTTCTTGGTATTGCGCTTAGTAAGCGAGAACACGGCAACGTTCGTAACTTCGGAGCCAGTGCCGCAAGTAGTTGGAACAAGAATAAGATCCGCGCCTTTTTGTGCAGGAATCTTGCCGTCAACTAAGTCTTCAAGCGGGCTTGTTTGCTTCAACGCACAAACCTTCGAAATATCCAAAACAGTGCCGCCACCAATGCCAATCACGCGCTTTGGAGTGGTGTGAATGTCACTAACGATTGCATCAACCATTGCGTCGCTCGGCTCGCCCTTGCCGTATTTCTCTTGGAAAATCACGTCGCAATCAAGATTCAAATCGCCAAAATAAGGCTCCCAAATGTACTGGTTTGTAATAACCAAATCACCCTTACCAAGCTTGAATTCTTGCGCAAAGTCGCGTGCTTGCTCGAACTTATGAATAGTTGGTTTAATAGAAAGCTGCTTCATCCTAGACTCCTTTGTTTTAATCTGCATGTCTTACGCTAATATGCGCGTCGTGTGCGCGCTTTTGTGCGCGGATGATTAAAAAACCAAGCAACTGCTCCATTATAGAACAGATTGCTTGGTTTAATAAATGCGATTTAAGCTAATAGCAGAAGCTAATTGCACAGATTAATCATCAAAAATTACAGATACTAATCATCCCTTCAACAAAGCCGTGTAAGCAGCCATCGTAATGTAGTTGTATGGCTGGTTGAAGTGAGGCATGAAGAAGATGTCGCACAAAGCAAGTTCCTTAATCGTTACTTTCTTTTGAATAGCCAGCGAGAACAGGTGAATTGCGGCAGACATATCGTAGTTAGAAGCCAACTGACAACCAACAATAACCTTCGTATCCTTCTTGTAAACGATGCGAATCTTCACCTTTGGATTCTCAACTTCCATAAACGCAGGCTTTTGAGTATCCTCAAAATCAACGTAATCAACGTCCATGCCTTCTTTTTGAGCGGCAGTCAAGCTCAAGCCTGTGCAAACAAGCTTGTAATCGTAAATCATCATTGCGCTAGAACCTTGCACGCCCTCGGTTTCTACAGGAGTTCCGCAAACGTTGTGACCTGCAATCAAGCCGCTTCGAACGGCATTAGTAGCGAGCGCAATGTAGTTTACGCGGTCTCGAGCGTTGTCGTAGATTGTAGCGCAGTCGCCAATTGCGTACACGTCTGGATCGGAAGTTTGCTGCTTCTTGTCAACAAGGAAAGCGCCGTTAGCATACTGCTTTAAGTGATCTTTGCCAAGCGCAACGTTTGGATGGAAGCCGATAGCGCAAATCACCATGTCTGCATCGTAAGTGCCTTTGCTTGTTTTAACAGCTTTTACTTCAGTTTCGCCAACAATTTCTTCAACAGTTTGACCAAGTTCAAACTTAATGCCTTTATCTTCCATAATTTGCTTCAAATTATCGGAAAACTCTGGGTCAAAGTATCCGTTAAGAATATGGTCTTCCATGTCAATAAGAGTTACGTTCTTGCCAAGTCGCTTAAAAGCTTCCGCAAGTTCCACGCCAATGTAGCCTCCGCCGAGAACCACGACGTTACGGAAATCGCGCTCTTGTAGCTTAGCGATAACAGTTTGAGCATTCTGGAAAAGCTTTACCATTTGCACGTTTTCCAAGTCAATGCCCTTAATGCGAGGCTTGTTTGGAAGGCTGCCGGTAGCAAGAACCAGCTTGTCGTAAGAATCGTGAATAACAGTGCCGTCTTTAAGTTCGACTGTTACTTCTTTCTTTGCGTAATCAATGTCTAAAACTTTACTTTCAAGATTTACCTTAGCGCCTTTTTTAACGAAATCTTCTGGCTTCTGATAGAACAGTCCGTCGCTGCTTTGAATTTGCTTGCCAATCCACAAAGCCATGCCGCAACCAAGGAAGGAAATATTACTATTCTGATCGTAAATTGTAAGCTCGTTTCCTGGGTAGCTCAAAATGGTGTTAGCGCAGGCAGTGCCGGCGTGATTTGCGCCAATCTGAATGATCTTCGTCATCGGTAATCTCTTTTCGTCGTTGAATCTAGTTTTAATTTTGTTTATTTCTGTTGAATTCTGCTGAAATTAATTTAATTTAGTTTAATTTAATTCCGCTAAATTCTGTTGAAATTATTGTATGTGCTTCAACTGCTTTGTTTAATTCACGCTGCGGCGCGAATGCACATCCAATGCACAATACTATTACACGAATGCGAGTCTTACCAATTTTGATTTTGTGCGTGTTGTGGTGGAGTTTTTGTGAGTGATATTTTTTAGCTTTATTTGTTTTAGTCATATTTGATTTCATATTATGCTGATTTTTAAAAGTTTCACAAGAGTATAAGTGGTGTTACATGTGGTGTCAATGTCTACGTTGGTTTATGATATCTAGATTTAATTAGTAAATCGTTAATTGATGTAAACTTAATACTAGATTTATTCTGTAGATGATTAAGCTTTGCAAGTAGATAGGTGGTTGGTATATAGATGGCTGATAAAAATGCGGCGAATATAGGTTTTGAAAAGCAATTATGGGATGCTGCATGCGTGTTATGGGGGCATATTCCAGCTGCTGAATATCGCAAAGTAATTATTGGCTTAATTTTTTTGAGGTACGTTTCTACTGCATTCGAGAAGCGTTATAAAGAACTTGTAGAAGAAAATGATGGTTTTGAAAACGATCGTGATGAGTATCTTGCTGATAATATTTTTTATGTTCCAGAAAATGCAAGATGGAATGTGATTGCTTCTGCTGCTCATACTCCTGAAATTGGTAAAGTCATCGATAATGCAATGGATGCTATTGAGCGAGAAAATAAGAGTCTTAAGAACGTATTGCCAAAAAATTATGCAAATCCTGATTTGGATAAGCAAGTTCTTGGCGACGTTGTCGATATTTTTACAAATAGCATTGATATGAGCGGTAATGGACTTGATGAAGACATTATTGGAAGAACTTATGAGTATTGCATAGCTCAATTTGCTGCTGTAGAAGGTAAAGATGGTGGAGAATTCTATACGCCTTCCAGCATAGTAAAAACTTTGGTTTCCGTGTTAAAGCCGTTCGATAATTGCCGCGTGTATGATTGCTGCTGCGGTAGTGGTGGCATGTTTGTTCAGTCTGAGAAGTTTATTGAGGCTCACAGTCATCGTCGTGGAACTATTTCTGTTTATGGACAAGAAGCTAATCCAGACACTTGGAAAATGGCTAAAATCAATATGGCTATTCGTGGTATTGATGCAGATTTAGGACCGTATCAGGCAGATACTTTTACTAATGATTTGCATCCTACTTTGAAAGCCGATTTTATTCTTGCTAACCCTCCTTTCAATTATCACCCGTGGAATCAAGAAAAACTACTTGATGATGTGCGTTGGAAGTATGGAGTTCCTCCTGCAGGAAACGCTAATTACGCTTGGATTCAGCATATGATTCATCATCTTGCTCCAAACGGGAAAATTGGTCTTGTTCTTGCTAATGGTGCTTTGTCTACATCGACTACTTCAGAATTCGACATACGAAAGAAAATTATTGAAGATGATTTAGTAGAAGGCATTATTGCTATGCCGACTCAGCTTTTCTACAGCGTTACTATACCAGTTACATTGTGGTTTATTACTAAGAATAAGAGGCAGACTGGTAAAACTGTTTTTATTGATGCCAGAAATATGGGTCATATGATTGACCGTAAGCATAGGGATCTTTCAGATGAAGATATACAAAAATTATCCAACACGTTTGAAGCTTTTCAAAATGGAACTTTGGAGGATGTTAAAGGTTTTTGCAAAGTAGCAACAACAGAAGATATAGCTAATCAAGATTACATTCTTACTCCAGGAAGATATGTTGGCATTGAAGAGCAGGACGATGACGGAGAGCCATTTGAAGAGAAGATGACGAGGCTTACTTCTGAACTTTCAGAAATGTTTGCAAAATCGCATGAATTAGAAGCTGAAATCAAGAAAAATTTGGGGGCAATTGGGTATGAAATTTGATGTTTTTTCATTGGGAGAAATTGCCAAAATCAGATACGGAAAGAACCAAAAAAATGTTCAATCAGATAATGGTGATATTCCTATCTATGGAACTGGTGGATTAATGGGATATGCTTCGCGTTATCTATATAATTATCCATCTGTATTAATAGGGCGAAAAGGAACAATTGGCAAAGTAAGTTATGTTGAACATCCATTTTGGACTATTGATACATTGTTCTACACTGAGATTAATGAAAATATTGTTATACCAAAGTTTTTGTACTATCTTATGTCTTTGATTGATTTAAATGCTTATGACGAGGGTACAACAATACCAAGTTTACGTACTGAGACATTGAATCGTCTTGAATTGAGAATTCCAAGTATTGATTATCAAAAAAAGATTTTAAGTATTCTTGATCCAATCTATATGAAAATACAAGCTAATTCAGCTATAAATAAGAATTTAGAGGAGCAAGCTCAGGCTATTTTCAAATCGTGGTTCATTGATTATGAACCTTATAATAGAATAGTTCCCAATGATTGGGTTGAATACAAGTTGAGCGATTTCTTGCCTGTAATTACTGGCAAGAAAAATGCCAATGTATCTTCATCAATCGGGACATATCCATTTTTCAGCTGTTCTCAAGATATTACTTGGACGGATGAATACTCTTTTGAAGGTAATGCAATTCTTGTAGCTGGAAATGGAGATTTCAATGTAAAGTTCTACAACGGAAAATTTGAAGCATACCAGCGCACATATGTTTTGATTCCAAGCAACCCAAAATTTTCTGCTTGGTTATTCTATGCAGTAAAACATAATCTTAAGAAAATCACGGCAACTGCTCGTGGCTCAGTTATAAAATTTATAACAAAAGGTAGCCTTGAAAACTTTTCATTTTATGCCCCATTAAACCTTGATAATTTTTCTGTAATAGATCAATTTACTGCAATAAATAATATAATTGCCTCAAATCGTAAAGAAAACACCTATTTATCGTACCTAAAAGACACTCTTTTGCCAAAATTAATGTCTGGAGAACTTGATGTATCAAATCTCGACATTTAGAAAGCTAAATTCTTATTTATAGCTCTATTATTTTCAATTTTGGAATCGATTGAAGATAGGAGTGATGATATTTTTCGTTGATCTTGTATGTTTTCTGGAACATTTACCTCTACATGTTTCATTGCACTGCCAGATATTTCTTTGAACGTTGTTCCGCTACCAAGATTACTTATTTTATTTTTGTTATATTTAAGCAAGTAATACAGAAATAAATAATCGGTATTTTCATTTGGTATTACACTTTTGAATCCTTGATTTGTACACATTTCATTTGCAGCAATTGCCACGTAACCTATTGGTGCACGAGAAGAAAAAAGAATAGAATTTTTAGGCATTAATTGTGTTGAGCAACTGGAAAGTCCTTTATTGGTTATATTGCGTTTTCCTTTGGAAATATATCTTCCAGAAAATCCCGCTAAATCTTTTGGTGTAATCCAAGCAATGTTACCATTTTCATAATTTTCTGGTTTATTAGTAGACGGTGTAGCTCCTCCTACAACTGTGCCAAGATCTGATATTGTACAAGTTTTCCATTCAGTCATAATCTCGCCGTCCTATCCTATATATTTTCTATGTGCTATTTTAACATTACTTTGTTTTACCATAGCGTATTGAAGCGTAGTATCAATGCGTTGGTGTCCCAATAATTTTTGTAGTTGTTCAATTGGCATGCCTTTGTCTATTGCAATTGTTGCGAGCGTTCTTCTAAATTTATGAGGATGCACTTTAGGTATGTTTAATTTTCTACCCATGTTACGAAGCCGTTGCTCTATTCCACTAATCTGTAATCGTTTATAAGGGGCTTTAAGGCACACGAATAATGCTTTATTGTCGTCAGTTCTTTTGCTTAAATATTGTTGTAAATGCAGCTTTGTTCGAGCATCAAAATACACGAGTCTTTCTTTGTTGCCTTTGCCAAACACCACACATTCTCTTTCTGTAAAATCTATATCGTCACGATTAAGTAGAGCTAATTCGCCTACTCGCATACCAGTTGAAGAAAGAATATCAATCATTGCTAGATCGCGTATCTCTTTGCAATTGTCTCTCATTTTCTCTAGGTCTTCATCTGTATAGGTTTCTTTTATGCTACTTGCTGTTTTTACTTTATGTATGCGTCTAACTGGGCTTTTAATAATATGATCTTCATCTTCTAGCCAAGCAAAAAAGCTTGATAATATCCTACGAATATTGTCTATTGTTACTCTGCTGGATTGGTTTCTATTTTGATATTCAGTCAAATATGTTCTTAAATCTTCAGTAATAATATGTTGAACGTTTTTGCCAATCGAAGCAATCATTAATTCAATAGTAGTTTGGTAATACTTTAATGTTTTTTCTGAGCAACCTTCTACACGTTTAGCTGCTATAAATTTTTCAAGCAAAGTAGTGCTGTTGTCTTCATTTTTGGTTGTATCTGAGCAACTTACTTCGTAGCAAAAAAGTATTCGTTCCATAACTTGGTGTAGATGCTTTAGTTGCGAATTGTCAAGATAAGGCAACATTTGCTGCATAATAGTTGACATAAGTTCTTGCTTCATTAGTATCTCCTTTGCATAGTTTGCTTTAGAGAACGATACTATTAAATAATTTATTGATTTGTTTTGGGTGAAGTTTTGCGTAACTCATCTATAAATAAGAATTTAGCTTTCTAAATGTCGAGATTTGATACATCAAGTTCTCCAGACATTAATCGTGGTAACAGAGTATCACGAGTGACAACAAGTCTATCGTTTTGAGCTCGAAGATTACGAATCTGTGCAAAAATCGGTTGTATGACCGAGTTAAAATCACTCAATTCTGCCTCTGATGGTATAACGATAGGCATTTTGCTCAAATTGGTTTGGCTAATCTTTGGCTGAACAGCTCCAGTAATAATTGATTTGACATTGGTCAAGCTGAAAAGTAAATAAAGCGTTTCAACAGTAAAGCCGTTTTTACCCGTAATAATATGTGCATGATTGTTCACCCAGAACTTTCCTTCCACATATTGCAGAATCGGAAAGCCATTGTTGTCTACAACAGTTCCATCTTCGCCAAGAAGTAGATAGATTCCGTCAAAAAGGTACCTATCAACATAGTCCATTACTGAAGTAGCTCCATAATACGGATAAAGCTTTGTGAGGGTGGCTCGTTCACGACTTGAAAGTGGTATGCGTTTGGAATCGTGTAGTTCTATGATTTCCGAAACTTCACCAAGATGCCAATCTGGAGGTATCTCACCATTGAGGGAATGCAAATCAACAAAACGATCCTTATAAAGAGCTTGTGCCTGCTGAAGTAAATTCTTATTTATCTAAATAAATCGGGTTATATAGTGCAAAACTTACCTAATAGTAGGATAATAATAGAAATCCTAATACGAGGGAGTGTGAAGCATGTCAGAATCCTATACTGAAGCAGATTATGAAAATTCTATAATAGAGCTTTTTCAAAATATGGGTTACAGGTATGTATATGCTCCAGACTTAGAACGTGATTTTCATAGTCCTTTATACGAAGAAGAGCTTAATGATGCTCTGTTTAGGCTGAATCCTCGTGCATCAAAACATGCGATATCAGAAGCGTTGCGCAAAATCAAGAACTTTGAGAATGCAGAGCTTGTGCAAAAGAATGAATTGTTCATGAATTATTTGCAAAATGGTGTTGAAGTAAAATATTTTGAAGATGGTGAAGAGCATTCAGATATTATTTACCTTGCAGACTACGAAAATAAGAATAATAACTCTTTTGTTGTAGCTAATCAGTGGACATATATTGAAAATAGCAATAAGCGACCTGATGTTATTTTGTTCCTTAATGGATTGCCAGTAGTCTTAATGGAACTGAAATCTCCTTCTAGAGAAAACACTGATGCTTCAGAAGGTTATTTGCAAATTAGGAACTACATGCAAGAAATTCCTTCCATGTTCATATACAACTGCATTTGCGTTATAAGTGATCAGCTTACGAGTAAGGCTGGCACTATTACTTCCAAAGAAGATCGTTTTATGTGTTGGAAATCTAAAGATGGAAGCTATGAAAATACGCAATATGCACAATTCGATACTTTCTTTGAAGGCATGTTTACTAAAGAACGCTTGCTTGATATTATAAAAAACTTTATTTGCTTTTCAGAAAATGGTAGTGAATTAATAAAGATTTTAGCTGGCTACCACCAATATTTTGCTGTTAAAAAAGCTATTGAATCAACTAAACGTGCGTCGGAAACAGATAGAAAGGGCGGTGTTTTTTGGCATACACAAGGAAGTGGAAAATCATTGTCTATGGTGTTTTATGCACACTTGCTTCAACGTACTTTGAACAGTCCAACAATAGTTGTTATTACTGATAGAAATGATTTAGACGATCAGTTATATTCTCAGTTTGCTAAGTGCAAGGATTTTCTTAGGCAGGAGCCTAAGCATGCTGAAAGTCGTAATAATTTGAAGAGTTTGCTTGAAGGAAGAAAAGCAAACGGAATTATCTTCACTACTATGCAAAAGTTTGAAGAATCTTCTGAACCATTGTCAGATCGCAAAAACATTGTTGTTATGGCTGATGAAGCGCATCGTAGCCAATATGGTCTTTCTGAAAAAGTAAACAGTGAAGGTGAAATTAAAGTAGGCAATGCGCGAGTTATAAGGGATGCTCTACCTAACGCAACTTTCATAGGGTTTACTGGAACACCTATTGAAGCTAAAGATAGGAATACTCGCGAAGTGTTCGGTGATTATATTGATGTTTATGATATGACTCAAGCTGTTGAGGATGGTGCTACAACTCCAGTTTACTATGAGAGTAGAGTTGTAAAACTTAAGCTTGATGAATCAACTTTGCGCATGATTGATAATGAGTATGACGCAATGGCTGATTATGCTGATTCTGAAGTTATTGAGAAAAGTAAGAGAGAAGTTGCAACTCTTGATGCAATTCTTGGTAATGATTCAACAATAGACTCACTTGTTAAAGACATTATTAATCATTATGAGAATTATCGCGAAAATCTTTTAACAGGCAAGGCAATGATTGTTGCGTATTCTCGTGAAATTGCAATAAAAATTTATAATAAGATTCTTGAATTAAGACCTCAATGGGATAAAAAAGTCAAAGTTGTGATGACTGAAAGCAACAAAGATCCTGAAGAGTGGAGAACAATTATAGGCAATAAAAGTCATCGTAAGGTTCTTGCAGAAGAATTCAAAGATGACAATAGCGATATGAAGATTGCGATAGTTGTTGACATGTGGCTTACTGGCTTCGACGTGCAATCGCTATCAACTATGTATATTTATAAACCAATGCAGGGCTATAACCTTATGCAAACTATTGCGCGCGTAAACAGAGTATTTGCAGGTAAAGAAGGTGGCTTAATAGTAGATTATGTAGGCATTATTTCTGCTTTGAAGCAGGCTATGAAAGACTATACCGTAAGAGATAAAGAAAATTATGGGGATATGGATATATCTCATTCTGCTTATCCTAAATTCTTAGAAAAATTGTCGATTTGCAAAGATCTTTTTTATGGATACGATTATTCAAAATTTGTTAATGGAACTAATTTAGAAAGATCAAAAGCTGTTTCTGGAGCAGTCAATTTTATACTCGATGTAAGTAAAGAGAAAGAATTAAAGAATTTTGTAAAAGAAGCGCTTCTATTGCATCAAGCATTATCTTTATGCTCGTCAATTGTTGAGCGTGATTTAAGAGTTGAAGCAGCATTTTTTGAGTCTGTACGCGTTATTCTATCTCGTATAAGTGATAGCGGAGCTAACAGGAAAATTTCTCTTCAAGAGATGAATAGCAGAATTAACAATCTTCTTAAAAATAGTATTAAAAGTGAGGGTGTTATAAATCTTTTCTCCGACATTAAGAAAGGTTTTTCAATCTTTGATCCTGAATTTATGAGTGAAGTCTCAAAAATGAAGGAAAAGAATATTGCTGTAAAGATTTTGGAAAGTCTTATTTCGGAACAGGTTCGCATATACAGAAAGACAAATGTTGTAAAATCTGAAAAGTTTAGCGAAATAATGCAAAGTATTATGAATAAATACATTAATGGCATGATTACCAACGAAAAGGTCATAGAAGAGTTATGTGATATGGCTAAACAGATTATGCATGAAAAAAATATTGGTAAAGAACTTGGTCTTACTGATGAAGAACTTGCTTTTTATGATGCCTTAACGAAGCCGCAAGCTATAAAAGATTTTTATGAGAATGATCAGCTTGTTGCCATTACAAAAGAGCTTACAGAAACATTACGTAAAAATCGCACTGTTGATTGGCAAAAGAAAGAAACGGTACGCGCTAGAATGCGATCTTGTGTTAAGCATCTTCTAATGAGGTATAAATACCCTAGCGATTTAGAGCATGCAATTGAAACTGTTATGAAGCAGTGTGAACAGTTGCCCGATAGAACAGATTTGTAGTGCGGCAAAGGTCTGTGCGTGTTGTGTGGGGAGTTGTGTGGTTATTTCACAATATGACTATCACTAATCTTTTTACGAACATGAATTACGTAGTAGAATCCTGAAGTTTGTATACAGTTTATATACAGTGACATTCACATATGTACAGTTTTTTGTGATACGTATTAATGTTTTAATAAAGTGATATTCGTATGAAGGGGTATTGAAATTGCGCTGCAAGTAATCACTGATGATTGCAAGTGATTGTAGATAAATCGCCAGCAAATCCTTAATTTGTAAGTAATTGCTTATGAATTAGTATAGGTATTTATTCTCTACGCTCGCTCAAGCACGCGTTCAATAGCGTTATTTTGCGAAAGAAGATACACGCAATACTGGTTCATGCTTATGCCTTCGGCTTGAGATTGCTCAGCCAATTGCCTGTGTAATTCTTTAGGGAGACGCAGTTTGAATTGACCAGAATAGTCATTCAGCTCATGGTAAGACGGCTCTTTTATGTTGATTTTGCTTTCAAGAGCTGCTTCAATCCAAGCGTGTTTAGCGTCCTGTGCATTTGCTGCTGCTTCCTGTTCGGACTCTCCCGAACTTATGCATCCTGGCAAATCAGGGTAGTAGGACACAAATCCGCCTTCGTCTGGATCCTTTACAATTTCCAACTTATACGGTAGTGACATGTAGTAGCTGAGTGTTTTATTTGTTAATGTTTTTACCATATCCAATTTCCTACTTTTTACTGTTTTTCTTCTTCTGCTGCTTCTACTACAGCTTTCACCATTTCTACGTATATCTTTTTTATTGGTTCATGTTTTGGAATTGTTATTGGGTTTGCGTGTTCTTTGCGAAAAGTATAATGGCTACTTCCGCTTCGTGGATTGCACATCTCATATCCGTAGGATTCCAATACTTTTCTCAATTCATCAAATCGCATATCTTTGGATAGGCTAAGTATTTTCCTAAGTAATTTGTCCCATTGTGACATTTAGCTCCCCAGTAAAATAGCGTATTTGATGTGTTTATAAAAGTATAAGTGGTGTTATATATGGTGTCAATGGGTTAATGTACTACAATTTGTAGAATTGTATAAAATACCCCAAAACAGCCACTTATGTTGAAGGTGTGGTATAAAAGTCTTATGTTTTCTAAACGCGCTATTACCATTTTTGCGGCTGCTATCGTAACTGCTTTAGCGCTGGGCACGTTGAGTGCTTGTGAGCCGCAGGGTAAAGCTGTGGGGAATACTGGTCGCGTTGGAGACATAATTCACGATGGTGTGGATATTGACGATATTCATCTACTTGTAATTGGTTCAAAATTAGCTGCGCTTGATGACGAAGTTATGAAGCATTGTAAAACGTCAAAATTGAGTGCCTCTTATGTGCCGATATCAAATGTTGCTAATCCTAACGAAGCTGCTCAGCAAGCTATTCGCGCTGCAAGCGAGCAGCCTGTTTCATTAATACTTATAGACGCGCTCGACGTAACAGGCGTTGACGATCCGCATAATGTTAATAATCAATCAAATATAAAAGAGAATAACAAGCTTAATAACAGCGCTCGCAATAAACAAAACGAAAGCAAAGCATGGATTTCTGCGCTGCAATACGCGCGTTATGCTGGAGTGCCAGTTGCGTTAATAAATCCTGTAAAAGCGCCAAAAGACGCAACTTTATACGCAGCTACTTTGTATTTTGATGGCGATGGAAGTGAAATCGGCAAAAATATTCATGAATCTGATTTATCAAAAAATAGCGAATCTTTAAATAACAAAAAAAAGAAATCAAAATTTGAGTGTTCATCTTTGCTAAGCATTGTTCGCGCAATAATTGACAATACGCCACACGGTAGGGAAGTGATTATAAATGACAAGTAATAAACAAAATGCGATAGCGTCTACAGAAAGCAGCAAAAATAACGCTATTGCGGCGCTTCCTAAAGTAGAAGTTTTTGGTTTGAGTGACGAAGAGGTTACAGCAGCAGTTTCTCGCGGAGACGTGAATATTACTTCTAAGCAGACTTCTCGTTCTTTAATGGATATTGTGCGCGCGAACGTGTTTACATTGTTTAACGCGATTATTTTCACAGCAATGGTTGTCGTGCTTGCAACTGGTTCGTGGAAGGATGCTGTTTTTGGTGTAGTAATTCTGGTAAATACTGGAATTGGCATTGTGACTGAATTAAAAGCAAAGCGCACTTTGGATAGGCTTTCTATATTGGTTGCTGCTCGCGCAATGGTGCGTAGAGGTGGAGAAAATATTGAGATTGCGCACAAAGATATTGTTCTTGGGGATGTTTTGTGGCTTAGAGCTGGCGAGCAAGTTCCAGCGGACGTAAAAGTGCTGGAATCGTGGGGCTTGGAAATGGATGAGTCCATGCTTACGGGCGAGTCTGCTACAGTTCGAAAAGCAAAAGGTGACGACGTTTATTCCGGATCTACTGCAGTTTCTGGAATGGCTTTAACGCGTGTTACTGCCGTAGGAGAGCACAGTTACGCTGCAAAATTGGCAGCGCAAGCGAAAGTTTATACTAAAACAATTTCCGACTTAAGCCGTGGAATTAACACGATTTTGAAGTATATGACGATGGTTGTGGTGCCTTTGTGCGTGCTGCTTGTGTGGTCGCAAATGCACAAGGCTGGCGGATTCGTTGAAGCTTGGCAAACTGGTGCTTGGAGAGGAGCTGTTGTTTCTGCTGTTGCAGGCGTTGTTGGCATGATTCCAGAGGGCTTGGTTCTTCTTACTTCGCTTAATTTTGCTGTGGCTGCTATGCGACTTGCGCGTAAGCAAACGTTAGTTCAGGAGTTGGAATCTGTAGAAACTTTAGCGCGTGTAGACTGCTTGAACTTGGACAAAACTGGCACTATAACCGACGGTGGTATTGCATTCGTTGGTGTAGAAAATCTAGATAATAATAGTGCCGAAATATCTTTGCAGACAAACTTGCAAACTAACTTGCAAACTAACTTACAGACAAACTTACAAACCAACCAAGCTTTATTTGACTTATCTAATGAAGAAAATCCGAACGCAACAGGTGTTGCGATTATGGAAGGGCTTGGTGCTCAAGGAGTTGCAGCTAGCGCGCATGTATCTAACCGTCTTCCATTCTCTTCTGCTAGAAAGTGGAGTGCTGTGCAATATGTACAAAGCAGTGGAGAGCGTGCAACTTGGTATATGGGTGCTCCGGAAGTGTTGCTAAGCGCGATTAATTATGCAAATACTAATGAACTTTTAGAGAAAGTTAATTCTTATGCCGAGCAAGGCGAGCGCGTGCTGCTGCTTGCAAAAGTAAGTAGTGAAAGTAGTGCTGTAAGTAGCGAAAGTAGCGGAGTAAGTAACGTCGAAAGTAGCAGCGTAAGTAGCGTAACAGAAACAGATAAAACTTTTAGCGATTCTCCTACTATTTGCGCAAATGCTCAGCCTGTTGCTTTAGTTCGCTGCTCTGAGCGTATTCGTAACGATGCTCGCAAAACGCTTAAATGGTTCCGTGAGCAGGGTGTGCGCTGCCGCGTAATTTCGGGAGATAATCCTACAACTGTTGCTGCTGTTGCTGCAAAAGTTGGCTTAACGGGAGATCGCAAGCCTGTTGCAATGGACGCTAGAAAATTGCCAGAAGATATTAACGAATTGGCTAAAGTGCTTGAAAATGTGGATGTGCTTGGGCGCGTGCTTCCTCATCAAAAGAAGGCGATTGTTCAGGCGCTTCACACTCAAGGTCATGTGGTTGCTATGACTGGTGATGGTGTGAACGATACTTTGGCTCTTAAAGAAGCAGATTTGGGTGTTGCTATGGGCAATGCTGCTCCTGCTGCAAAAGCTGTAGCTCAAGTGGTTCTTGTCGATTCGCTCTTCTCGCATTTGCCGGATGTTGTAGCTCGTGGTAGGCAAGTGATGGCAAATATGGAACGTGTGGCCGGATTGTTCCTTGTAAAAACTGTTTATTCTGCGCTTATTTCTGCAGGAGTTGTGCTTCTAGCGTTGCACTTCCCGTATTTGCCTCGTCACATTACTTATATTGGTTCTTTAACTATTGGTATTCCAGCATTTTTGCTCGCTTTAGCGCCTAATACTCGTAGATACATTCCAGGTTTCTTGAAGCGAGTTGTTCGTTTTGCTGTTCCTAGCGGATTTGCTATAGCTGCTTCTGTGCTCGCTACTGCTGTTATAGCTCCGCGAGTTTTGGGATTAAATCTTGACGATGTTGTTGCAAATAATTTGATAGCATCTCGTTTTATTGTTTCAAACGTGCAAGCTTTGGCAACCACTCGCAGTATTTGTTCCGTAATCGTATTTGTTCTTGGCATACTCGTGCTTGCAAGCGTTGCCAAGCCGTTGCGCTCGTGGAGAGGAATTATGGTTGCGCTATTTGCTGCAGTTGGAGTTGCTGGAGCTTTTATACCGTTTACTGCAAAGTTCTTCGAAATTCACGTGCCAGCTGCAGGAAGCGCGTTTACTGTAATGCTTATAGCTGTTGTTTTAGCTGCAATCCTCTGGTTTGTGTGTGTGAGTTTAGCAAACTTGTTATCTAAACAAAGTAAGAAGTGAACAATCTAACATATTTCTAATGTAATTAGTGTGTCGACGTGAGCTTAATGATGCTTACAATAGATATGTGTTTAGTATTTTAGAGATGTTTTCAGTTGGGGTTGGTCCTAGTTCTTCACATACAGTAGGTCCTATGCGAGCTGCGTGTTCGTTTGTTTCATCGCTTAAAAAAAGTGGTACTCTTGCAAACGTTGCGCATGTAAGTGTGACTCTTTACGGATCACTGTCTTTAACAGGTCTTGGTCATGGCACTGATCGCGCTTGCGTTGCAGGTCTTGAAGGAAATCTTCCAGATAATGTAGATACTGATCATATGCTTACTATTCGTCAGGAATGCAAAAAAACTGGCACTTTAACGCTCGCAGGTGAGCATACCATTGCTTTTGATTACGATAAGGATGTAATTTTTGAAAAATGGATGCGAATGGTTGTTCATCCTAATGGAATGCGTTTTGTTGCAACTGATTCTGACGGCAATAAAATCGATGAGCAAGTTTGGTATTCAATTGGCGGCGGATTTATTCGTCAAGGGTGTGCAGATGATGCAATGGTTGGCTTGCATGAGCGTGTTACTGAGCAAGATGAAAATAATGCTAGTAAGAATGGTGTAAGCGAGAATAATAGCGAAAATAATAGCGAAAGTAATAACGAGAATAATAGCGATAATGCTGCAAGCTCCTCAAATCAAACAAAAGATTCCACTGTACCTTATCCTTTTACTTCATGCGACGAGCTTATAAATATTTGCCGAGAAAAGCATATGTCAATAAGCGATGTTGTGTGGCAAAACGAGCTTGCATTGCATGAAGGCGATGCTGACTACGTGCGTAACTATTTGCTGCATGTTTGGAAAGTTATGAGTAAATGTGTGGAAAACGGATGCAACTCAAAGCAACCGATTTTGCCAGGAGGTCTTGATGTGCCTCGCAGAGCTCCTCGCATGTATGAGCGCTTAGCTGCAAATTCAGACATGCTTCGCAATAATCGTCGTCGTTCGGATGCTGCTTTAGAAAGTTCAGACTCTGCGTGGGTTAATCTTTTTGCGCTCGCTGTTAGTGAAGAAAATGCTGGTGGTGGGCGTATTGTTACTGCTCCAACGAATGGTTCTGCAGGAATTATTCCTGCAGTATTGCAATATTATTGGCGATTTGTTGATTCTGCTAATGAAGATGGGGTTGTGCGATTCTTGCTTGCTGCAGGTGCTGTTGGCTACTTATTTAAGCGAAATGCTTCAATTTCTGGAGCTGAAGTTGGTTGCCAAGGAGAGGTTGGTTCTGCTTGTTCGATGGCTGCTGCAGGATTGTGTGAAGTGTTGGGAGGAACTCCGGAACAGGTTGAAAATGCTGCAGAAATCGGTATAGAACACCATTTGGGATTAACTTGCGATCCTGTAGGCGGTTTGGTACAAATTCCTTGTATTGAGCGCAATGCTATGGCTGCAAATACTGCAATTAATGCTGTTCGAATGGCAATGCTTGGAGATGGCTCGCACATGGTAAGTCTTGACAAAGCGATTAAGACTATGAAAGAAACTGGTCATGACATGATGTCTAAATATCGCGAAACCTCAAAAGGAGGACTAGCTGTAAACGTTGTTGAGTGCTAATTTGCTAATATTGCGGCATTAATTTGTTGATGTTTTGAGATTAATTTTTGCTAAGTTATACACAATGCGTATATTTCATGTACATACGTAACGTTTCAGTGCTAATCTAGGACAGGTTAATCTAGGAAGTGTTAGTCTAAACTGCATTTATTCGAATGTGCATTTATTTAAATGTACTATTTAAAATGCGCTGCTTTAGTAATGCAGGATGGTTAAAAGCTGTCTGTGTAGATGTTATACTGTTCAGATTATACTGTTTGGAGTTTGTAAAGGAGGAAATATGGCACAAGATATGCCAGAAGTGATTGCAGAATTTGGCACTACGCCAACGGTGACGTTCCCTGAATCTGAACCGCCAGCAGGTCTTAAAGTTGTTGAATTAGTTGAGGGTAATGGTCCTGTAGTTCGTGCCGGTGACACTGTAACTGTGAATTATCATGGTGTGGTTTGGGGTAGCGACAAGCCATTTGATTCAAGCTTTGCTCGTCATACTCCAGCTAGTTTTGGTATTGGTGTCGGTCAAGTGATTCAGGGCTGGGATCGCACTGTTCCAGGTCATAATGTTGGGTCTCGTTTGTTGATTTCTATTCCTCCAGAGTATGGTTATGGCTCTCGTGGCATACCTCAAGCCGGTATTGGCGGCGGAGACACTTTGGTATTTGTTGTTGATATTATTTCAACTCGTTGATATAAGAGCGTGAATTTTATTTGCGCGCGAATAGTTTTTATTTTTAGAGATTGTTGGATAAGGAGGTAGCAATGGCTGAAGAAAAAACTATTTTACTTACGCAGGAAGCGTATGACAAACTAAAAGAAGAGTTAGCACATCGTGAAGGTGAGTATCGAGAAGAAATCACTGAGCGTATTGCTGCAGCTCGTGCTGAAGGCGATTTGTCTGAAAATGGTGGTTATCAGGCTGCTCGCGAGGAGCAAGGAAAGAATGAAGGTCGCATTAATGAGCTTATTGTAAAGCTTCGTAATGCGAAGATTCTTGAAGCTCCGAAGGATGGCACTGTTGGCAATGGTTCTTTGGTTACTCTTGAGCTAGCAGGTCGTGAAATGACTTATGTTCTTGGTTCTCGCGATATTGCTGTAGCTACAGATTATGACGTTATTAGCCCGGAATCTCCAATTGGAGCAGCTATTATGGGTGCTCATGCTGGTGATACTGTTAGCTATGCGGCTCCAAATGGACGTGAAATTTCAGTGACAATTAAGGATTCACATCCACTTGCGTAAGTTGCGTAAGTTGTGTAACTTGCGAAGTTGCGTAAGTTACATGATTTTCATAATCTGCATAAGTTGATTTTATAAATATTATTCTCCCCACTTAGTCCATATTTTGAAATAAGTGGGGAGAATATTTTTTGAGGGGTTGGTGGATAAGTTTTATATTTTTCGCAAAACTGTAACAACTTTTCCCATAATAGTTGCGTGTGATCCGTCAATAGGAGAGTAAGCCGGATTATGTGGAATAAGCCATACGTGACCGTGGTCATTTCTGAAAGTTTTAACAGTCGCTTCGTTATCTAGCAGTGCTGCAACAATATCTCCATTTACAGCCTCATGCTGCTCTCTAACTACTACATAATCGCCATCGCAAATAGCGGCGTCAATCATTGAATCGCCGTGTACTTCAAGCATAAAAAGATTTCCTGTACCTGTAAGACGTTCTGGCAATCGCATTACATCTTCAATATGCTGTTCTGCTGTTATTGGAGCTCCTGCTGCGATTCTTCCCACTAGAGGAACATCTCTAGAATTTATAACAGAATCAGATTCATATGCGCTAATGTTGGCAACTCTTGAAGAATCTTCATTAATTTTGTTATTTGAATTGTTTTTAACAATTGAATTATCAAGAATTTCAATAGCGCGACCTTTATTTGCATTAATTCGCAAAATCCCTTTATCTTCAAGTGTTCGCAATTGATGTTTCACAGAAGATGGGCTTCTAAGTCCAACTGCTTCTCCGATTTCGCGGAAAGAAGGAGGGAATCCATGAATTTTTATATTGTTTTGGATGGCATTGATAATATTGCGTTGGCGGTCAGTAAGTGACATTGCGTTAATATCGCTAGCATTAATGCCGTTGTTATCGTTATTTGTGCCATCGTTGTTCATGATGCTCCTTTCGCTTTTACTATTTTAACGCACTTTCTTAAAAAAATCAAACATCTGTTCGACACGCCGTTGCAACTATCGAACAAATGTGTCATTATTAATACACCTGTTCGATAGAACAAATGTTCAGTCGATTAAGGAAGGAGAAAGGACAGTTATGAGTACGTCATTAATTAGAAGTGGCAGGGAAGTTAGAGTAGGTATGCAAGAAAATACTTATTTGATTCGTAAACGCTGCGTTTCTAATAAGCATGCGCGCAAAACTAGAGTTTTTCGTGTAGCTGTACTTTTGATGACAGCAATAACATTCTGTACATTGTTTATGCCAAAGACTGCTGTTTCTGCGATACCTGAAAGAGTTGTTACATATACAGTTCGTCCTGGAGATACGTTATGGAATTATGCTGCTACTATTACTCCTAAAAACGGTGATATATCAGATAATGTAGAGCGTTTAATGGCTTTAAATCATCTTTCTTCTGAAGATTTGGTAATCGGACAGTCTATTAATGTTCCATTAAATGATGCTCAATAGTTGATTGAGTACAAATAGTATGAAAATGGGGGAAATATGAGAAGGGAAAATATTACTATATTTGAAATTGAAACTGATGAGATAAGTTTTATTGAAAATGATGATGTAATATTCAGTGTGTTTTATGGAGTATTTCGGATTATGGACAATAAAATCGTATAATATTCGGAAATATTTGAATAAAGTGAATAATATTATGTAGTTTTTCGCTATTTTTTAGTATGCTGAATATATGCATTGTCCTTTTTGTAAAAATTCTGATACGAAAGTTATAGATACTCGTATCAGTGAAGATGGTTACTCTATTCGCCGTAGACGTGAATGCCAAGTTTGTGGTAATCGATTTACTACGGTGGAAACAACTCAGTTGCTTGTAATGAAGCGTTCAGGCTCTATTGAACCTTTTGATCGAGCAAAAGTTGTTGCCGGTGTTAGCAAAGCATGTCAAGGACGTCCTATTAATGCTGAAGCGTTAAAGACAATTGGTATGCGAGTAGAAGCTGATTTGCGAGCACGAGGTTTAGCGCAAGTTACATCTGAAGAAGTTGGCAAAGCTATTCTTAAGCCATTGCGTGAATTAGATGAAGTTGCATATCTTCGTTTTGCAAGTGTGTACCAAAACTTCACAGGTCTTGAAGATTTTGAACATGCCATTGAAGATTTAAAGCGCAGTAAAACAGAAGGATAATAATTTTATCGATTGTTGTTGCAGAATATCTATTTCCTGCGCTTTTGCATTATTTTGAGTTCTATTTCTCAAAATTTGCGTCATCTTTAGTGCGTATTATATGCAATTTTTGAGTTGGTCTAGTCATTGCAACATATAGATTGGCTGCAGCAGCTAGTCTAGATGCTGCTTCCTGCTCAATTTGAGAAGGTTGCAACACTATGACAGCGTCATATTCAAGACCTTTTACTTCCTCAGCTGTGCAAACGCTGCATTGGCAATCATCGGCATTTTGTTTGTTTAACTGATTCCATAATTTTTCAGGTAATGCATGTTCTAATGCTTGGTTTACAACCTTTTTAGCATGGCTAACCATGCTGTTAGGAGTAATGATTGCAATACGACCACTACCATCATCAGAGACAAATTTTTCGAATAGTTTTGTGCAAGATTCTGCAAGTGCAGTATCGAGTTCATCTTGTGATTCAACCGTTTGTGATACAAGTGAATCAGGTACTGAGCGAACTGCATGAACAGTAGAAATGTATAATCCTGAATCTGTTGCAACCTTGCTTGCTGCTTCAGAAACTTCACTAGGATTTCGATAATTAATTGTTAACTCGTAAAGATCCCAATTTGGTTCTCCAAATAGAGAATTCATATTCTTCTGCCATCTGTGAGTTCCTCCGAGCGCAGAAGTCTGTGCAACATCGCCAACAATAGTAAAGGAGCGTGAAGGACAACGACGAATAAGCATTCTCCAATCCATTGCTGTAAGCTCTTGAGCTTCATCGACAACTACGTGACCATATGTCCACTCGCGGTCAGAAGCTGCTTTACGGGCAAGCATTCCTGCATCGTCGCCTTGCAGATTATCAAGAAGCATATCGGCGGTTACTATGCCATTTCCAATACCAGCTTGTGCTAGAGTGTCAGCTGCAAATTGCTGTTCTTCAAGTTTTTTTGCCTGTGCTGCAGATCTTTGAGCCTCAAGTTTTGGATCAGGACCAAGCAATTCCATAGCTTCATCAAGTAATGGAATATCAGAACGAGTAAGCGGGCTGCCTTTTGGTCTAGTAAGTGAGTTGATATCTTCGTTGCTTAACCAAGGTGCGTATGTGCGTAATTTGTCAGGTTTAGCAAAAAGTTGGTCAATAAGCCATTCTCCAGTCATAGGTAACCATGCAAGATTTAAAGTAATGCGCAGTTTATCGTCAAGGCGAAGTTGAGAAGTTATATCGTTTAATTCAGCTTGATCTGGAACATAATCAAGTTTTTCCAAATAACGATTTTTCAATATGCTGAGCACGGTTTTTATAAAAGTATTTCGCGCTTGGTTGTGAGGCTGGTGAGTTCGTTGAGCATCTGATTGAGCTATCTCAATATCTTCTTTTAGAAGAGGAATACTAAATCCTCCAACATGAATTGTTGGAAGATTTTTAGGAACGCGAATACGAGCGGCAATTGCATTCGCAATAACTGTTCGCATACGATACATTCCCTTTAATTTTGCTGCGTATGGAGAATCTTCAGCTGTAGCACAAATTCCAGGAATTAAGTCGGAAATAGTTCTACTTACTACACCTGTTTCACCAAGAGAAGGGAGTACTTGATCAATATAACGCAAGAATGCCGAACTTGGACCAACAATAAGAACTCCTGAACGCTCAAGTTTGCGCCTGTGAGTGTACAACAAATATGCTGCTCTGTGCAAAGCAACAGCTGTTTTTCCTGTGCCAGGACCTCCCTGTACAACAATAGTGTGATCAAGAGGAGCGCGAATAATTCGATCTTGTTCTGCTTGAATAGTGGCAACAATATCAGTCATTTTGCCGGTTCTGCGAGAACCTAAAGATGCGAGCAGTGCTCCTTCGCCAGTAAGAGTACCTTGTTGTGAAGCTTTTCCTATTTCATCAGAATGTATGTCAAGTACTTCATCTTCAACACCAATAACGTCTCTGAAACGGAGTGTAATATGACGACGCATAACAATATCGCCATGATGCGAAGGGGTTGCCTCATAAAAAGGTCGTGCAGCCTCAGCGCGCCAATCTGTAAGAATAGGATCATGGTTTTCGCTAAGCAAACCAATGCGACCAATGTATCGCCTAATGCCTTCTGTGTTATCAAGCCTTCCAAAAACAAGACGATCTTCAACAGCTCGTAATTGTGTAAGACGATCTTCGTACATGGTTGCGAATGAGTCGCGCTCTGTGCGCTGTGTTGGTGAACCGTGCGAACCTGACGCGCGCACAGCGTCTAAGCGCGCGCGAATAGTATTACGCAAATCATCTAGACGGCTATAAGCTCGGTCAACAGCTTGTTGTTCTTCGCCAAGTTGTGAGGAATAGGTAGACATACGCATCCATTCTTCGTAAAATACCGCAACCAATTGTGCCAAAAATTAGGCATTTAAGTATACCTCGACGCTTATACACCGAGATTGTATTCCTATGTCGATCTAATGAATATTATTTGCGAGGATCTCCGAACCATGCAGAGTAAATCAATGAAAAATTGCGATTTCCATATGCTGAGCACGAATTTCCTTCGCCGTATCCAGCTTTTAACGATTCTATATTTGGCTGATAAGGAGTATAGATATAAAGTAATGCAGTAGCCTTATTTTCGATATAAACATTGCTAGATCCACATGATTTATTTGGCGAATATTGAATTGTGTTAATCGTGTTAGGGTGGTAGTTATATTGATCGTTATGAAGAAGATAATATCTATATCTTCTTGCAGAACCAATTACTTGTTTAAAGAATCCTGCAAAACGTGGGTTGCAATGAGAATCATCTGGACAATCTAATCCCATAGCTGATTTGTATTGGAAATCGCTAGGATCAGTGTCTGTTACAAGATGTTGTTCTTTTTGCAGCATTGTAAGTAGTACTCGTTGACTGATATGACATGCTTTTGCTGATTTGTATATTATGTCTGCAGAAGATTCTTTGCTTACACCTTGATACTTTGAACATAGTGAATCGGCAGGAATAGTGTGAGTATTAAAGTACGCATTTTTTAAGCAATTTTTACCAGTGCATTTTGCTCCTTTTTTGCGTATAAAATTGCGTACTTCATCTTTACTCATTGCGTTATCGTCAAAAAATTGAGAATCAGAAATAATATTTCCTGGATTAAAATCAAAGCGTGACACAAGTTGTTCTTGTTTGTTGCGAAGATCAGAAACAGTCTGCTCCCAACGTATCCACTGAACAACAGGAATGATAATAGCAATGCCTATGACAGCAATAATAATGTTTCGTAAAATTTTATTGGAGTAAAACTTATGCTTTAATGAACTGTTGTTTTTATTGTGATGAGTACCACTATTATGTTCACTATTTAGGTTGACATGAATAGAATCATGTTTCTTTCTTCTCTGCACCATGTTTCCTCCTACTTAGCTTGTTACATTATAAGTGATATGCGAATCATTTTATTATTATGATTATTTTTTAAAATTGTTCCTAACTTTTATTGTTGATTGTAACTATCAAACTGTAGAATTATCCGATTGAGTAGCTACGCGCGAAGAATTTGTTGCGATTAACTTAGATTGTTATGGCAGATTGATTTATTTGCAGTAGTTTTCTGCATAAATATTGGAATTATTAGGCTGTGGCAGGGGAGTAAGACGGTGATGATTGGGACTAAACGAATTGATTGTTCTTCTGTGGATCCTTATGATGACCCAGAAATGCGCGATAAGGTTGCTGTCCGTGCGTTAATACTACTGCTTATTACATTTGTTATTAGCACTTTGTGCTTGCAAGGTTTCAATCTTGTTTATAAACAAGTTGGTATAGATGTGAAAGCTGTTGATCAAGCGCCCCTTATAACAGGTTTACCTGGCATTATTTTAGGAATCGTATGCTTTATTTATGGTTCTTTAGGCGACTTTGTGTCATTAAAAAAGCTTGTAACTATTGGATTAACATCTTTGTTTATAGGCTCAGTTTTTGGATTTGTAGCTAATTCTTGTTTTGAACCAAATTTGTGGACAGTTATTGCTGCCCGTATTATGCAAACAACTGGTGAACAAGTAGCAGGTTCATCATTCTTAGTAATTGCAACAAAATATTTGCGAAATGATTTGAAAGTTATCTTCTTCGGATTATTTACAGCATCGTATCAGCTTTCTGCATGTATTGGAGTGTTTTCAGCAGGATTGTTAAGCTCTATTGCTTGGCAATATTTATTCTTAATTCCAGCATTAACTATTCTAATATTGCCGTCATTATTACATTATTTGCCAACAAAAAATGGCAACGGTAAAAAAATTGATGTTGTTGGTTTTACAGTCTTTGGATTTGCTGTTGCATCTCTTACATTGTTCATTTCATACGGAAACTTGTTGATGCTTATTTCAGCAATTATATTGTTTATAATTTTTGGTATTTACATTAGTAAAGCTAAAGAGCCGTTTGTTACGCCAGCTTTCTTTAAGAATATTCGTTGGCTTTCTGGCATAATTTTGATGGGCATAATATACTTCACGAATTATTGCATAAGCCCACTGTTCAATAGAGTTGGAAAAACTTTATATAACATGACTACTTCACAAGTAGCTTCTTATTTAGTTTGGGCTTTTATTGTTGCTGCAATATTCGGTTCATGCTCAGGCTTAATAATTAGTCGTATAGGAAGGAAAACGAGTTTATTATTAGCAATATTGTTTATACTTTGCGGATGGATTGGTATTGCAGTATTAATAAATTCTGGATTCTTAGCTATAGCTTTGTGTGCATGTGTTTATTATGCAGGTTGTGGAATGGTGTATTCTCCACTTGCTTCAACAATTCTTTCTTCTCTTCCAGTTGAAGAATCTGGCAGAGGGTGCGGAATGAATGATTTAGCTATTAGTGTTTCTGCGTCTGTTGGTGTAGTAATTTTTGACGGAATATTAGATAAAAACATGTTGAATGGAGATTCTATAACGGGTGCTTCTGGTATTTCGTCTGGATTTGCAAACATATCTCTTATGTGTGCTGCTGTTGCATTATTAGGAATTATCGTATTTGCATTCAGAAACTTTATTACTAAAGAAAGCAATGCAATCGAAGTAGACGAAGATCAAGAATAAGACCAAAAATAATAGTAAAAGCAAAAATCAAAAGCATAGAATTATAATCGACAATAGCTTAACAACATTGCAAATAAAGTTTGCTTGCAACATTATGAGCAATATTGTTTACAACATTGCAATCGCTAAGAAAAATATATGCATATATGCGAAACAGCTTTTACTTTCCGTCAATTATCTTTCTCATGCGTTGTATGCTAATCGGATATGCAGTTCCCAATTCTTGCGCCCAAAGAGACACATAGAATTCTTCACACATCCAGCGTAATTTCTCAGCGATTATTTGTGACTCGTCATGAGCTGGTCCCGCTGGGATTTTCTGAGCGTCTTCTTGAGATTTTACTACAAGCTTATGTGCTTCATCTGCTTGCCAAGCCCAACGCACGTCACGGTTTTTATCTGCTTTAGCTTTAGTAAGACGAATCACGTCTGCATGCAAGTAGCGTTCAATACGAGGTAGAGAATCAGATGGAGTTTTGGCAATAAATCCTTCGTATACAAGACTTGCAGTGTGTTCGCGTATTGATTGCAACACTGAAAGCAAAGGCAAATCAGCCTTGCCGGAAACAGTTTTACTAATTTCTGCATCACGCTTCAATATTGCGATCACATCGTGCGCTATATCGTATACTGTGTCCTCGTATATTTCAGATACGTTTGCAACAGTTTCGCGTAATAAATTATCATCAGTAATATTATCTGTGTTCGCAATTAGTCGTTTTACTGCAGACATTTGCAAGTCTTCTGCTAAAGCATTAGAAGTTGAATAAGGTGCAGATGCGAGCATTAAAGCTTCAGAACCAAGCCACCGAGAAGTAATGCGCTTATTGTCTAAATGCAGCATGTTCAATGCACTTTGCCAAACCATTTGCGCGCGTGAAAGATTTGTAGCACCAGATTTGTGTAATAAATCTGCTCGTTCAATTACATGCCCAGCTTGTGCTGCTTTATTTGCTTTGATATTTACAACTTCTCGCGCGGATTCTTGTGCTTCTTTTGCAAAACGCTGTTGCAATGCAATTAATGATTTGTCGGTACCAAGAATAGTAGGTTTTACGCGATTAGAGTACTTGTTACGACCTGCAGGTTTATTGCGATTTTCGTTAGCTTTTCTTTCTTCAACACTAAACGTCATGCGCAAGTATGGTGATAGTCTGCTTATTTGCTCGTCGTCGAAAACTTCCGGATGTATTTGCGCTCCAACTACACAAATTGCAGCTTTAGTGAAAACTTCTCTAAAATCTTGCCATTCGCTTTTTATATTTCTTTCTGTTTCTTCAACCCCAGGAAGCTCGTCGTAATGTTCGTCAATCCAAGAGCGGATTTTTTGAGCAGTGTCAGGAGCTGGAACAAACTGTACTCGTAGAGCTTTAGGCAAAGATTTAATCATGCCAATAATAAGCTCATCAAGCAAACCTGGAACATTCCAAGTAAATTCTTCAGGAGTTAAACGCGAAAGTGTGTGAAGAGGCACATGCACTGTTACGCCGTCCAAAGGATTAGCTGGATCATACACATAACTTAAACGCAACCTTATAATCTGACCGTCTGTACCAACTGTATTCCAATGGTCAGGATAGTCAGCTAAATCAGTGCTTTGCGTAGTTTGTAAACGTTCAACTTCATCGGGATTAAAGTCTAACTTGTGTGGATCTTCTTCGCGATTATCTTTCCACCATTTTGCAAGAGCTGCAATAGTAGTTGCTTCTTGAGGAATGCGAGTGTCGTAAAAAGTAAATAAATCTTCGTCGTTTACAGTTTCGCTTATTTGACGAGTGCGATTTGCTTGATTATCTGCGTCTTCAAGCACATTGTGATTATTTGAAATAAACTCATCGTGTGCAAAACGCTGTTGCACGTCTGCTTCAACTAAGCCTTGACGAATCATAATCATTCGGGCTTCGTAAGGATTAACTCTAGCCCATTGAACTGTGCGATCTTGAACAATAGGCAATCCGTATAGTAATACTTTAGATTTTGCTACAGCAGCACCTTTAGAAGCGCTCCAATGAGCATCTGAATACGTGATTCTAGTAAGATTTTTAGCAAGTGGCTCAGCCCAAGCAGGATCGATTTGTGCACAATATCTTGCCCAAAGTCTAGAAGTTTCAACTAATTGCGTACACATAACCCATGAAGGAGTTGTTTTAGAAACAGATGAAGCTGGGAATATTGCGAATCTTCCTCCGCGCGCGCCTTGATAGTCGTTTTTAGCCATTTTTTGAGCGCGTTTCATAGCGCGAATTTTTGCTAATCCGTGCAAATTAGCAAAATCTGAAGCTTTCGGTTCGCGCACTACTTGCATTCCCAACATAGAAAGCAAGCCTGCAAGCATCGACGAGTGTATACCTTGCGAATCCCAAGAACAGCACAAGCTGTGAGCAGCCTGCTGATTATTAGGAAGTTGACGAATTTCCAAAGATACTCTTTTAGATGGAATGGGCTCGCCAACTTTATAATGCAACTCTTTACACAAGTCTTGAAGTTGATTAACTAAATCTTTCCACTGTTTTAAACGCAAAAAGTGGAAGAATTCCGCTTTACAAAGTTTGCGAAGAGCATTATTACTCATATTTCCGTCTGCTTGGAAAATATAATCCCAAATATTTAAAGCAGTTAAGAAATCGCTTGTTTCATCCGCATAACGATTATGAAGTCTATCTGCTTCTTCACGCTGTTCTTCAGGGCGCTCGCGAGGATCTTGCAAACTCAAAAACGCAACAATTACAAGCACTGCAGCAAGAGTATTCGGAGTAGTTTTACGCGCCGCTTCAATAATCATGCGTCCTAAACGAATGTCAATCGGCAATTTCGAAAGCTCGCGTCCAATATGAGTTAAAGTGATGAAACCTGATTTTCTGCTTATTGCGCCAAGCTCGTTAAGCTCATTAAAGCCGTCGCTTACTGCTTTCATATCAGGAGGGTCAATAAAACCGAAATTCGTAATATCTTCGCCAGTTTTAGCAACGCCTACTGAAAGCATGTGTAATACTACTGCTCCAAGCGAAGTGCGAAGAATTTCAGGATCTGTAAAACGAGGTCGAGTTTCGTAATCTTCGCGCGAGTAAAGTCTAATAGCAATACCGTCCGCGATTCGTCCGCATCGTCCAGAACGCTGATCTGCGCTCGCTTGAGAAATCGGTTCTATAGGAAGCCTTTGCACTTTTGCAGACTTGGAATATCGGCTAATTCTCGCAAAACCAGGATCGACAACGTATCGAATCCCAGGAACAGTAAGCGAAGTTTCAGCAACGTTCGTAGCAATAACAATGCGTTGATGAGAGTGGTGTTCAAATACTCGATGCTGATCTTTTGCAGAAAGACGCGCAAAAAGCGGCACTATTTCAATAGCGTCAGCTCGCTTCATATCACTTGCTCGAGTGCCAAAATATGAGCGTAATCCTGATTCAAATTCGCGAATATCGCGCTCGCCGGAAGCGAAAACCATAATGTCTCGCGCGCCTTGCTCGTGGCTTGAATGAATCACTAATTGAGCACATGCGCGAGTTACTGCAGATGTCATATCTTCATCTGTAATATCGTCTCGATTGCTTTCGCTAGATTGGCTTTCTGCAACAGTTTCCTCATCCATTGTTATGTCTGCAAAGCCGGGTACGTGTCGCATAAGTGAAGGAGCGGATCCAAGCGGTTCATAAAGAACTCGCACAGGGTAAGTGCGTCCAGAAACTTCAATAACAGGAACTTTTATGTGTAAAGCTTGCTCAAAATGTTCACGGAATTTTGCAGAATCTATTGTTGCTGAAGTAATAATCAGCTTCAAATCGCGTCTTTGCGGAAGTAAAGTTGTTAAATATCCTAGCAAAAAGTCAATGTTAAGACTGCGTTCGTGAGCTTCGTCAATAATAATCGTGTCGTATTTAGTAAGTAGAGGATCTCGCTGAATTTGCGCAAGTAAAATACCGTCAGTAACAATTCGAAGCTTTGTTTTAGGTGAACTTTCGTCGGTAAATCGCACTTGGTAGCCGATTTCTTCGCCCAGTTTTACTTCCATTTCGCTTGCGATTCGCTCAGCAACAGTGCGTGCAGCTAAACGGCGAGGCTGAGTGTGTACGATTTGCTTACCTCTTCCGCCTCTTCCAAGCTCAAGTGCCATTTTTGGGATTTGCGTAGTTTTACCGGAGCCGGTTTGTCCGGAAACAATCACGACTTGTGAAGACTTAATTGCTTCTATTATTTCGTCGTGTGCTGCGCAAATAGGAAGCTCAACAGGGTAGTCGAATTTCATAGTGTATATTTCTTTTCGTAAATTTTTTACTTTTTGGTACTACTTTGGTACTTCTTTAGTACTTTTGGTACTTCTTTAGTGCTTACTTTTTAGTACTTCTATAATTCGGTATCCTTTAGAGCTTGCATATTTTTCAACGCTGTAGTTTTCGCCAAGATTTTCAGCAAGCCAAGGAATAAGCGAGTCTGAGCCAAGATTTTTTTGCACAACTAAGTAAGCTGCTCCTCCTACTTTTAAACGCGGAATCCAAGTCATCAAAATGTCGTGCAACATTTCTTTTCCAACGCGAATTGGGGGATTGGACCATATGAGATCAAAATTATTAAATTCCAAAGTATTATTTTCTTTTAAAGCGTCATCTACTAAAGAAGTGCGAATATGCTTTAAGCCAGCGTTTTTTGCGTTTAGTTCAGTAAGCTCTAGCGCTCGCTCATTTACATCTACAGCTACAATCTCAGCTTCTGGAGATTCTAAGCCCATTGCAATGCTTATAGGACCCCATCCGCATCCAATATCAAGGAATTTGCCATTTTCTGGTGGTTTTGGAGCATGTTTTAGCAAAACAGACGTGCCTAAATCAAGCTTAGAAGCACTAAATACTCCGTTTGAGACTTGTATAACAGTTTCATGATTTCTCAAAGTTACATGTAACGTTCTTCGCTCATCGCAAGATGATGGTGTTGCAGAAAAGTATTGTTCGCCACTGATTTTTTGCGTTTTTTCTGATTTTGGTGATTTGGTTTTATCGTATTGTTTAAATTGTTGATGACTTTCCATAATCTCGCTCAAAAATACCGTATTTCGCCTATAAATTTAAATTTATTAATATACTTTTTACCATTGTATCTTTATTTACATATCATACATATATATTGGTTTATATATTGTCGTCTCAAGTCACCATAATAAGACAAACGTTGTAAAACGCTATTTACAATGAAATAGAGGAGGGACAGTTGGCGGATAGTAATGTGGCATCCGGGCGAGATGATGCGCTTAATTTAAACGATTTTTCCTCCCTCGAAAATGATTCTACTAATATGAATGAGCATAATCTCACCAATAATGCAGTGCTTTATGCTCATTCGGATGTGCTTCTAGACACTACTTCGGACAGTGAAAAGCATGATGAAGCTTGGCAGGAGCGTGAATCTCGTAATGCTTTAAAGCGAGTAGCTGGTCTTGGCGAATTACAAGATGTTACCGAGGTTGAGTATAGAAAGCTTCGTCTTGAGCGCGTTGTGCTAGTAGGAGTGTGGTCTAGCGCAAAAGGAACTCTTGCTCAAGCTGAAGAATCGTTGCGTGAGCTTGCAGCGTTGGCGCAGACTGCTGGTGCTGTTGTTTGCGATGGCATGTTGCAACAAAGATATAGACCAGATGCTGCAACTTATGTTGGTTCAGGTAAAGCGCGTGAGCTTGCAGCAGTAGTTGCTCAACATGATGCAGATACGATTATTGTTGACGATGATTTACCACCTAGCCAGCGTAGAGCTTTAGAAGATGCAACCAAAGTTAAGGTTGTCGATCGCACTGCTGTTATTTTGGATATTTTTGCTCAGCATGCTACAAGCCGTGAAGGTAAAGCTCAAGTTGAGCTTGCTCAATTGCAATATATGCTTCCGCGATTAAGAGGCTGGGGTGCTGCTCTTTCTAGGCAGGCTGGTGGTAGAGCTGCAGGCGATGCTGGTATTGGTTCTAGAGGTCCTGGCGAAACTAAAATCGAAATGGATCGTCGAGCTATTCGAAATCGTATTTCTAAACTTCGCCACGATATTGCAAATATGGCACCTGCGCGCGATGTAAAACGTGGTTCTCGTAGACGACAAGATATTCCAACTGTAGCTGTTGTTGGATATACGAATGCTGGCAAGTCGTCTATTATAAATCGCCTTACTGGTTCACAAGAATTAGTAGAAAATGCACTGTTTGCAACTCTTGATACTGCAGTACGTCGTTCTCAAACTCAAGATGGTAGAAGCTATACTTTGGTAGATACTGTTGGTTTTGTTCGCAGACTTCCAACTCAATTAGTTGAAGCATTTAAATCCACTTTGGAAGAAGTTGGACAAGCAGATGTTATTTTGCATGTAGTTGACGGTTCGCATCCAGATCCTATTTCGCAAATTAATGCAGTAAACGAAGTTCTTGCTAATATTTCTGGTGTAGAAGATATACCTCAAATTATGGCATTGAATAAATCAGACATGATGAGTGATGCTGCGCGAGAACGTTTTTCTTCTCTTTATCCTGATGCCGTTATTGTTTCTGCATTTAGTGGCGAAAATTTGCAAATATTGCGCAATCGTTTAGAAGAATTGTTACCGTCACCTCGTGTTCGTGTAGATGTAACTTTGCCGTACGAGTTTGGTGGATTATTATCAAAAGTTCGTGAAAATGGTGTAGTTGAAAAAGCAGAATATGTAGATTCTGGGGTTGAACTTATTGCTTGGGTCGGACCATCGTTAGCTGCAAAACTTATGAAAGTAGCGTTGTAATAATAAATTCCGGTGGTGCGATTAGAGTAAAGGTGTTCATACCAAAAGCTCTTAATGTGAGAGCAGCCCTTAGTAATGCATAAATTAAGTATTTTTATGCGAGTAGGGTTTAATAGGTTGCCGAAAAGAGGTTTTTGCTCATGGTGAGTTCGCAGGTTAAGCCAACTAAGCTTGCAATTATTGGTGCCGGTGCAGTCGGATCTACTCTCGCTTTCGCTGCTGCTCAGCGTGGTGTTGCGCGTGAGATTGTGCTTGAAGATATTGCTAAGGAACGTGTTGAAGCTGAAGTTTTGGATATGCAGCATGGTTCTAGCTTCTATCCTGCAGTTTCTATTGCCGGTTCTGACGATGTAGAAATTTGCCGTGATGCTGACATGGTTGTGATTACTGCTGGCGCTCGCCAGAAGCCAGGTCAGACTCGTTTGGAGCTTGCAGGTGCAACTATCAACATCATGAAGTCAATCATTCCAAACGTTGTGAAGGTTGCTCCTAACGCAATTTACATGTTGATTACTAATCCTGTTGATGTTGTTACGCACGTTTCTATGAAGCTTTCTGGTCTTCCAGCAAACCAAATGTTTGGTTCTGGTACCAACCTTGATTCCGCTCGTCTTCGTTTCTTGATCGCTCAGCACACTGGCGTTAATGTTAAGAACGTTCACGCATACATTGCTGGTGAACACGGTGACTCTGAAGTTCCTCTGTGGGCTTCTGCAACCATCGGTGGTGTTCCAATGTGTGATTGGAACGCTCTTCCAGGTCATGAGCCACTTGATGCTGCTAAGCGTGAAGAGATCCACCAGGAAGTTGTTAACGCTGCTTACAAGATTATCAACGGTAAGGGTGCAACAAACTACGCTATTGCTATGTCTGGTGTAGATATTGTTGAGGCTGTTCTTCGCGACACTAACCGCATTCTTCCAGTGTCTTCTTTGCTTGATGACTTCCACGGTATTTCTGATGTGTGCATGTCTGTGCCAACATTGCTTAATCGCAATGGTGTAAACTCTCGTCTAAACACTCCAGTTTCTGATCGTGAGTTGGCTGCTTTGAAGCGTTCTGCTGAAACTTTGCGCGAAACTGCTGCTAAGTTTGGCTTCTAGTTTTAAAGAATAATTTATAAATTATTAAACCGCTTCTTCTCTTAATTGAGGAGGAGCGGTTTTCTTGTTCAAAACAACAACATGCATCGCAGAATTTTCTGTGAGTCCGATATATTATTACATTATGGCTGATTTTTCTAACATTCTTGCTACTCGTCCTGATTTTAATGACAGTGATCGTGAGTGGCTTCACCATTTGGTGGCAGATTGGCAGGTTATTGCAGATTTGAGTTTCGCAGATTTGCTGCTGATTATTCAAAATGGTGACGGTGATTATGTTGTTGCTGAACAATGTCGTCCTTCAACAGCTATTACTTTGCGTACTGATGATTTGTTAGGTAAAAAATTAGATGATTCTTTAGTGCCTGAGCTTAATGAGGCGATGAAATCTGAGACAAGTTTCCACTCTTCAACCTTACGCTCTATTGGTAGAGCTACCGTGTGCTACGTTTATGCTCCAGTTCGTCATAGGGGTAAAACTCTCGGATTGGTTATGCGCGAAACTAATTTGGCAACGCGTGAATCTAATGGTCGTTATGAAACCGAAAGCATTAATGCTGGTAAAACTTTATTTGACATGATTCCTCGTGAACAATTCCCATATCATGAATCTGTATTAAATCAGCGACATAATGCTCGAGTATCCGATGGTTTTATTGTGCTAGAAGACGATGGAATAGTTCGTTATGCTTCTCCTAATGCCATTAGTTGTTTCCGCAGACTTGGCGGATTAAACACTATGCAAGGTGAATATTTAAGCGAATTTGGCACTAGGCTGTTGCATACGAACGACAATGTTCCTGAAAGTTTACCTCTTGTACTAACTGGAAAAGCTGATGTGGATTGCGAACTTGAAGCGAACCATTCTATAGTTTCTATGCGCTCTTTGCCTCTGTGGGGGCCAAATAATCGTGTTGGAGCAGTAGTGTTATGCCGTGATGTTACTGAAGTTTTGCGGCGTGAGCAAGAATTGCGCACTAAGAATGCCACTATTTCTGAAATACACCATCGTGTAAAAAACAATTTACAGGCTGTTTCTGCTCTTTTGCGTTTGCAAGCTCGCAAAACAAAATCTATTGAAGTTAGAAAAGAACTTGAAGAAGCTCAACGTCGTGTGCAAACTATAGCACTAGTTCATGAAGGCTTAAGCCAAACTGCCGACGAAATTGTTGATTTTGACAAAGTTATTTCGAGTTTGTTGAAGATGTCAATTGAGTTGGCATCTCAGAATCAAAATATTGATATTGATTTTGTTGGAAAATTTGGCAGATTAGCAGCTCAGGATGCTACACCATTGTCTCTTGTTTTAACTGAGCTAGTGACGAATGCAGTTGAACATGGTTTTGAAGGTCGTGAAAAAGGTCATATTCGTATTGCAGTTGGTAGAGGCGGAGACAATCTTAATATTGTCGTTGAAGATGATGGAGATGGCATAGATAGCGAGTCTTCTCATGGAATGGCTAAACCATCTGGGTCTGGTCTTGGAACGCAAATCATAAACACATTTGTCACTAACGATTTTGGTGGCACAGTTCGTTGGTCTCCTCGAAGAGAGGGCGGAACTAGGGTAGTGTTAGACATTAAATTGCGCGTATCTGGTATTGAGTAGCTTTACGTAAAAAATTGTTTTCCAACATGCATTAAATAATATAAATTTAGTGTAAAAAGTATAGGGAAAATTAAAATTGCTAATAAAGATGCAAAATGCCTTGAAAAAACTTTCTTTTCATGATTTCCTTACATTCAGGGGAACTTCTAAAGCTCACCGTTGTAGGTAAGAAATGAGGATAATAATTCATGAACAACTCGTTTGATTGGCGCACAACAGCAGCATGTAGTGACAAAGATCCTGAACTGTTCTTTCCTCTTGGAAGTGCTGGTACTGCACTTCAACAGCTTGAAGAAGCAAAAGCAGTATGTCGCTCATGTGACGTTGCAACAGAGTGCTTAAGATGCGCATTAGAAACTAACCAAGACTATGGTGTTTGGGGAGGATTAAGCGAGGATGAGCGTAGAACTCTAAAACGTAGAGCAATGCGCGCACGTAAAAGTCAAGATGAGTCACTATGAATAAATTTTATTCTACGTGCACTATTTGAGTTAAACTTGCTGATCCTGGAGTGATTAAAACACATCGTCCTGGAAGTTGATAGTCTTCAATATCAAAACTTTTAGATAAAGCAGAAGGTATTCCAAGCATTGTATCTGTGCCAATATCTCCTGTTGGAAATATTATCCTCGCTGGCGCTTGCTCAGGTAAACGTAAGTAGCGAGAAGTGCTAGTGCTCATAATAACTGGGCATTGTTTACTATTTAATCTTTTTTGAAAAGCAATAGCAGTTTGTTTAGTATTTAGCGGATCAAGCAATTCATCCGCATCGTCAATAATAATTGGCGTATTTTCGTTGTAAATGTTATTAATGTTTTGCTCGCATAGTGATTTTCCTGAATATATTGGCAGGTTTAAAGTTTTAGAAATTATTTTTAATATTGTTGTTTTGCCTTGTTTTCTACTACCAATAACAGCTATATTCCCAAGGTGAATTGGCAATAGAGCAGGATATAAGTGTATGGTATCGTCTTGCAAACCAATAATAATATTCTTAGTATTAAATTCTTGAGTACGTAAACTTTGAGATATTTTTTGCTCCGAATTTTTATATTTGTAATTATTTGAATACTCTGCGAGTTGCTTTGATGAAAGAATCGACGGCAATGGTTTGCTAAATAATTCTGGAGAATGATCATGATGGCAGAATCTGCCAGCTAACTGTATTGCTCGTACTAAATGTGCGGTATTGCTGCTTTGAGCACATCGCAAGGATGCTACTCCTTCTCCAATATTGTAATATGCGGCTCCTGGTGTATTTGGGCTTATTTTAGCTGCATGCGCTGTTCCTAATAATTCTTGCGATTGCATTCCGTCTCTAACTCTTAAGCAAATATTAATAGAAATATTAGCTTTCATATCTGCGCTTACTTGTGCGAGTGGATTTTGAGTTCCAGCAATAATATGCATTCCCAAAGATCTGCCTACTGATGCAATTCGTATAAGACGAGGCATATAGTCGGGGAGTTGATCTTTTAAAGCATGAAATTCGTCAATAACAATAAGTAATGAAGGCTCAGCTGGAGTTACTTGTGCAATATTGCTACATCCATTATGAGCTACTAGTCTTTCTCGTCTATCTAGTTCTAGTTCGAGACCTTTTAGAGCGCGTATTGCGTGTTTAAGATTCAAATCTCCTACGTTTCCCATAGCATGTGGGAGTTTAGATAGTATGTCAAAAGTTGCTCCTCCTTTAAAATCCATAAAAACAAACCGTAGCTGCTGTGGGCTGTATTGAAAAGCCAAAGCTAAACACCAAGTCGTAAGAAGTACTGATTTACCAGAACCAGTTGTTCCAGCAACTAAAGCATGTGGCCCATTGTTAATTAAATCTAAATAGCAGTATCCATTATTGCTTATTCCAAGTGGAGCTATAAGGTGTTTAGTTTTTGAATTAGGCAAGTAGTTATAAATATTTGTATTTAGATTTTCTTTAATACTATTAGATTTGTTTTTTGTATCGTATGTTCCTGCATTTTTTAACCATGTTTGCAATACTTCTTTCCAGTGATGCTGCGTATTAGGAATTGCATTTCTTCTCATAAGTAATGTTTCTAAACTAACTGGCGTAATAGCATCTGGCAGACTTTCTACAGTTTGTTGATTATAAGTTAAGTTATTTGACGATTGCGTAGTGTTTAATAATTGAATTTGCTGATCTTGTTGAACACTTTGAACAGAATTTTTCTCAGACATGTATTGAAAAATTTGTGGAATAAGACTTGCTATATACATCATAATGCTTGGAATAATCATGGTTAGCATCATCCAATTATTTTGCATCCATGCCATTATAGCCAACGCTATGTGAGCGAATATTGGAACTATACTCGCTGCCATCTGTACATGCATAAGTACTTTAGTCGTAGACATTCCTGTATTAGATTTGTTACTCATAAATGTATGAGACAATATTTTTGATTTTTGTGCAATACTTATGCAAGATTGTGGTTAAAAGATACGAGTTTAGTGCTTTCTAAGTTATGGTATCTAATTGAAGTGTTGTTTATACAACAATACTTCGAAATTATTGTTGCTCCGCAAGAGTTCCAACTGATCCAGGTTTATGAGTGCCTGATGCAAGTTGATTGAATAAATCTAAGTTTTTAGCATCATCGAGAAGCACTGATGAACCAACTCCTGGAACTTGATAATCAGGATTCGTCCAATATACTGTTCCAGATATGCCTGACGGTCCAGTTGCTTCTTTGAATGCTTGAGCCATTTCCCATAATGTTCCTGGATTGGTTTTCTCGTCAAAAATAACTGAAGCAAGTCCCGTTTCAGCAAGCTTTTTTACTTTTCCAAAATTCAATAATGTATTGTGATCTAAAGCTTTTTTCATAATAGCTGCAATAACCATTCGTTGACGTGCAGCTCGTCCAAAATCAGATTCTGGATCTGCGTATCGCATTCTAGAAAATGCTAACGCTGTATTTCCATCAACATGATGGCATCCAGAAGTCCAATTTAGTCCGCTAAACTTATCGCTTACTGTACGGTTGTAGCATAAATCAATGCCGTCTATAGCGTTAACAACATTAGTAAGACCACCAAAACGTATTTCTGCAACATGGTCAATGTGATGACCTGTAATTTTTTCTATTGTTGCTGTTAATGCTTTATTTCCAGCTGCTTGCGCAACGCTATTAATTTTTACTTGTTCGCCATTTAAAGAAACAAGAGAATCTCGAGGAATAGAAATTAGAGAACTGTGACCATTGCTCGGCTTTGTCAATACAAGAATAGTATCTGTTCTAAATCCTGTTATCTCTTTAGCTTCTTCGCCTTCTCTTTGATCGGAGCCAAGAATAAGCCATGCTTTGCCTTGAGTGCTAGGAGTATTAGTAAGCCAAGTAGTGCGGTTAATTCTTGAGTCAACCCAGTTCCACGAATATACTCCAAAACCAGTTGCAGCTACTGCTAGAACAATAAAGATTGCAATAAATGCATGTAAAATTCTACGTGGTTTGTGCGGTAGTAGTTTTGCTGCGCCCCCAACTGCTTTATTTATAGTTGTTGGAATACGCATTTGTGAAATAGAACTTGTGCGCGGTGTTTGTCTTGCTTGCAATTGCGATGCGTAAGAAACAGGTCTAGAAGAAAATTGTTCTGGACTTTTTAAGATTCTTGGTCTTTGAGATGTAGGCGCAAAAGATGGAGCTTGAGTTGGAAGTTGATTAGGATTTGTTTTGTCTTTTTGCGCGCGTTTTGGAGTGAAACTAGGAGGCACGTTTGAGTTAGATGAATCGTTATTATGAGAAGGAGTGAAGATAGGTGGGTTTAGATTATCTTCAGAAGGGTCCTCATACAGTCGCGAATTCATGCATCCTCCAAAATAAGCATATGCGTCATATATCTTCAATGACTATGAGTATATAATATACAAGTCTTATGCTCGTACATTATATACTCACACATTACATCTTGCTTAATTGTTTACTTTTTTCTAGGCACAGCGCAAAGCACATTGTTTGCATACTTGTCTGCAAAACCAACGTATTGTCCTGTTTGTGAATCACGAATAGTTCCATTTTCAGGATCCACAATTCCTCCAGTATTTGGATCAATAAATTGACCTTGAGAATTTTTTATTAATCCTGTTTTTGGATCAACACGTCCCATTTTCTTTGGATTTGTAGTTTGATTAAGCTTGTTGTTTTCGCTTATATTGTTATCGTCATCTGCGTCTTCATTGTCTTGATCGTTCGCATTTTTAGACGAATTATTGGCATTATTTTTGTTAGCTCCGTTAGTTTTATGATTTAGCGATAACGGTTTATTTTCGCGCATTAAATCCCAAATATCGTCTGCTTCATCGGACCACACAACACGATTTGAATCATAAGGGTCTGGAATAACAGGAGTAGTACGCGCGTAAATATGTGAAGAATCTAATTTACGCATGCTTAATGCCAAACCGACTAAAGTGGTAGGATTTGCCAAGCCTTCACTTATATTTAATGCTCCTAACGATGCTTTTGCAAGCTGATAAAGCTCGCTTGTTTGAGTGAATAAGTTTTTAGACATTGCTTGATGTAAAAGCTGTTTAATCAAGTATTGCTGTCTTGTTGTTCGCATTATGTCAGAGCCATCGCTTGCAGTATCGTGACGCATTCTAGCGTATTGAGTAGCAAGTCGACCATTAAGATGCTGCATTCCTTGCTTGAAATTCACGCCCGTATAAGTATCGCGAGTTGCTGCTGGTATGCATAATGATACGCCGCCAACTGCATCAATCATATTGCTTAATCCGCTAAAGTCAGCGACTATAAAATGATGAATATTTAAACCGGTAAGTGAATTAACAGCTTTTAAGGAGCATGATGCTGCTGAAGCTAAATCTCCGCCTTGTGCATATCCTAAGGCGAAGATCGAATTAAACATCACATGTTTTCTTGCAGGAATATGTCCTTTTGTAGTGTCACATTCTGGTGCGTTTACCATAGAATCTCGTGGAATAGAAACAATATTCATGTATGATCTATCTGCGCTAATTTGAACTACCATAGTAGTATCTGATTGATGATCACCAGTTTCGCCGTCGTGCGTGAAGCTTTGATTGTTTCCATCACGAGAATCTTGGCCTAAAACAAGAAAAGTTACTGGTTTTCCTGCATTGATATCAAGTGCTTGATTAGCTTCTGGATCTTTAGATATAACGCTTACAACTCTGCTGCTTACAGCAGAAGAAAAATCTAACCATACTGCGGCTATTATTGTTGAAAAGAATGTAAGTACTGAAATAACAAACATGCACAGTATCTTGCGCGTGCGGTTAATCATTCTATAACCAAGGCTATGGTGAGGAGTTGAATTCCAATCTTCGCTTGGTTGGTACCGCATGTCTTCATGATACCGTGAAGTTGTCATCGTACCCTCTTTCTCAATAATGAGGAACCTTTTAGGTTGTGGCAATATCGTTTCTTTTTCCATCGAATAAAACCAATATTCAATGGACACATATAACGCGCAATTATAGCACACGGCAATGAGATTTATTGCGTTCGGTTGTGTTGAATGTTATTTGATTTTTTAATGAAAATTTTAATAAGTTTACGCAAATATTCTAATTAAATTTATATGTAATGTGCTGACTAATATGAGCAAAAATATTAATAAAATATGTATAAATTTATTTAAAATTACGACTTGTGTTTTGGCGGATACATACCCCCTGCGTAAACTGGTAAGTATGGATTCGATAACCGCTCATAATCTTACATTTGAAGACGAAGTTTTACAGGTGCTTTCATCCGCAAAAGATGCGCATCCTCATGATGTAGATTCGTCTATTATGGCAATGATGTGTGTGGAGCGAGACACTCGTTTTTATGCTGATACGTTACATGCAGTACTAAGTCAATCAATTCTTCCTGGAACTTTAGTAATAGTCGATTGTGCTAGTCGAGTAAAGCAGACTATGCAAACGAATTTACAAGTAAAAATTAATTCATCTATGCTTACGGGAGAAATTAATACTAGAAAATCATTACTGCAGAATGCTAGCAATATCGATTCCAATAATGAAATTGACAACGATTCAAAATATAAACCAAATACTAATAGCGTAAATAATACTCGTGTAAACAATAGTGAAAATAAATCTGTACGTATAATTATTATTCCTATTTCTTCTGCTCATTCTTTTGGAGATGCAATAGAAAAGTCTTTGCGTAAGATTTTGCCTTGTGCAGGAGTTTCTGCATTATGGCTTTTGCATGATGATTCTCGTCCTGCAGACTCTCATTGCTTAGAATATTTGCGCGAAACTTGGCGCAATACTCCGACTGCATCAGTACTGGGAGCTAAACAAGTTGATTGGCAAGGAAATATCTTGCACAACGTTGGAATGTATGCTTGGCGCCACGGTGTTCATACTCTTACAGTTGACGGCGAGCCAGATCAAGAACAGTATGACGGTCGTGGAGATGTATACGCAGTATCGTTGGCAGGTGCTTTAGTTACGCTAACTGCATGGCAGACTTTACGCGGTACACAACCATGGATGACAACTTTTGGTGAATCAAGAGATTTTTGTCGTAGAGTATGTCTATCTGGAGGTCGTGTTGTTGTAGTTCCTTCAGCTCGTATCGCACACAGGCGTGCAAGGTTAGAAGGTATACGTACTCGTAACGGTGATGCTAGAAATCATAATAATTCAGGATCTAAGTATGGTGTAGCCTCTTCTCTCGTGGCTAAGCAGCGTTACAAATACACTGATATTAGTGTTTTTTTGTGGCCTCTCATATGGATTCTTAGTTTGCCTGCTTGTTTAGTTGGTGCTTTGCACTCTCTTTTTGCTAAACATCCTTATATAGCATGGATTCGTTTGCTTTTGCCATGGCTTGCTATTATGCAATTGCCTAGAGCTATTTTTGCTCGCAGAAGGGTTGCAAGGAATACGCGTGTTCCATTAAAGCGACTTGTTCCTCTTATCGCAGATCGTCATCAAGTTGCACGTTGGCGTGATCGTAGTTCTGCTTTCCAAGCTCAACAGCATTTAGTGCTGTTAAGCCCTCTCGCAAAACGCCATTTGCATATTCGAGTGTTGCGTAGGTGGAGTGCTGTTATTCTTGCGGCTCTTCTTCTTTTTGCAGTCATATTGAATTTATATGGTTCTCCATGGCGTGAAATTTTAAGTGGCGCTTCTTGGAACGCGCAGCAATGGTTACCAACGGGCGCAGATTTCAATCAGTTATGGAACTCTGCTATTGGCGCATGGGTTCCTGATGATGGTTTTGGACCTGCAATTCCTCCAGCACCATGGCTAAGTATTTGGGCGATTGCATCAACTGTAGTTGGTGCTAACCCGTTGTTGGCTGTTACGCTAATGTTCTTCTTAGCTGCTCCAGCTATGTGTTTAAGTTTTTGGGCTCTTGCTGGCGTATTTACGCGCTCGGATACTGTACGTGTATGCGCTGGTATTTGCTGGACTATGATTGCTATTGCTTTTGGCTTGTTTGCGCGCGGTGATTTGCCAATGTTAATGACTATGACATTTTTGCCTGCGGCATTTGCTTTTGCATTCCATGCAGTTGGAATGTACGTAACAGAAGATCCTGTGCGTCCTGTTAAATCCACTCAATGTGCAGCATGCGCAGCATTATGCTTTATGGTTCCAGTAGCTGCAGAACCGCAGCTTGTTTTGCCTCTTATTGTTATTTTTATTGCATCGTTTATTATGGTGCGCTCTCATCGTATTATGTTTGCGCTTATGCCTATACCATCGATAATTGTTTTGCTACCTACAATAGGAAGTGCTATTAGATATGGCGAATCTGGAATGTGGCGTCAATTGTTCTCTAGTATGGCTTTGCCGTTTAGAAGTGTACAAGGTGCTCCACGCGTAAGTGATTACGCTGATGTTTTGTTGCACGCTTTTAATATGGCTTCTCCTAATGTTGAAATTAATATGCCATTGATGAGCTTGAGAACAATAATAATGGTAATTTTTGCAATTCTAGCTGTTGTTATGGCTATTGCGTCATTAACTTTGCCTTTTGCTTTGCGAGTTTCTCGAATGATGTGGGTTGTGATTATTTCCGGAATGTTGCTATCTCTTGTTTCTGCTCGTATTGTAGTTGCATCCGATGTTTCAGGACCCGTTGCTGCAAGCGTTTTGCCTGGAGTTGCATTATCTGCTGTTGGCATTTTATCTTGTATGTGCATGGTTGCTGGTCAAGCTGTTCGTCGCTTTGAGCCACTACGTGCTTCGAAGGAATCTGAATCTAAAACTTTTGAAAACTATAAAACTCGTGCAGATAGGCGTGCTGCAATGCGCCGCTCTGCTGCACGATTGTTGCAGCACATAATTCGCATAGCGCGCGCTGGTCTTGCAAGTGGTATGTTGACTATGGCTGTTCTTTTGGGTCTTTTTGCTGTATTGAGCGGACCGGCTACATCTATTTGCGCAAATAACAATGAGCTTCCTATGGTTGTTTCTGATTATTTGCGAAAAGACGATACTCGACGAATACTTGCTTTAAGAGCTCAAAGTAGTCATGATTTGTCAATTTCTATTATGCGAACATCTAAGGGAGATGCAATAGACGAATCTCCAGCTCTTCGTGTTAGACAAGTAATGTTTGGCGATTCGTCAAGCAATAAAGCAATATATCGCGCATCAGCACAATTGTTATCTCATGCAGATAATGGCGCAATATCAACGTTAAAGCAACTTGGAATTGGCGGTATTTATATCGTTAATAGTCCGGAAGATAAGAAGGTTCCTCATAAAACTTCTATGTCAATACAACAATTGTTACATCCTTCTGTACAAACTGTAAGTAATGTTAACAAAGAAGCTACTGAACAATTAATTGCACACGTTAACGCTTCTGACGGTACACAATTGGTTGTTTCATCACCGCAAGGAACTTATTGCAGATTTGATGGTGTGCCTGATTCTAAGTCGTTGTCTTCTACATCTCCGTATTATCGATCTAGGCCTCTTGCGTGGAGAGTTCCTTGGATTATTGTTTCTTCTATGGTATTACTGCTGTACTGTATTGTTGCTGTGCCTCGATTTGGCAGACATGCAATGATAGAGCGTTCAGATGACAGACATGAGGAGGAATTAGATGAGCTGGCATAAAAATCCTCATGAGGGCTCTAAGCATGGTGAAGTAAATGCAGATGTAGATATTAATCGCAAGAACAAAATAGTTACTATTGTCTCACTTGCTATCTTTAGTGCAATAATACTCATTGCTTCTGCATGTGTTGTTGCATTATGCCTACCGATGCCTCAACTTGTAGATAATCCTAATACTCCATCTAGTGGCGTTGTAAGTAGTGTTGGTTCTACTCGTTTGCAAACTATTTGCCCTATTCGATTGTCTCTTCCAGATTTGACTCAATATGGTGATAGCGAATATAACGAATCAGAAGGCGATTTACAATCTTCTGCTCGTTATGGTGCTTTTGGGGATGTGTATAGTTCTAGCTTGCGTAACATGCGCGATAGCAATGATCAATCTATTACGTTGAATTCAAAATCAACTGATGATGATACGTCAGCTTTTATTGCTAACAATAATGTAAATCACGACGCTCAAGTTCTAGAAGGACATTTGTCACGAGTTGGATCTGGCACTGGAATATCTGCTTCCATGGTTTCGTGGGCTACTAAAGGTGACGTAAAAGGTTTATCTGCAACTACCTGTTCAATGCCGTCTATGAAACAGACATTCCTAGTTCCAGAATCTGCTGATGGAATTTCTATTCGTTTAGAAGCATTTAATGCTGCTTCAAAATCTACTGTTGTTCGTGTTAAAGCTTGGTCTGCAGAACACGGTAGCAATCAGTTAAATCTTTCTACAGGAAGTGCTTTTACTGTTCCTGCTCGTTCTCATGCATATTTTGATCTTGCTGCTGCTTCTCCTAAGACTTCTGGATTATACGTGCAAGTTGAAAGCGAGCAGACACCTATAGCATCATTTGTAAAAGTCGTTCATATGAGTGGCTTATCTGTAAAAGGTGTAGATATTGTTCATGAATTAAGCACTCAATCTAACACAAATATTCTTTCAGGTATTAGTGAAGGCGATCAATCTAAGTTATATGTATGGCCAAGTAAAGATGGTAATGTAACACTTTCATGGATGAATGATACAGGTTCTAAAGAAGTAAAGGATTTGACGTTAAAAGCGCACCATTTGCAGGTTGTCGATCTTGGAAAAGTTCCAGAGCATGTTAATGCTTTGAGCGTAAGTGGAGATGTTCCTACTCAAGTAATGATGTCTATTGCTAAAGATGGCAAAGATAATCAATCAGATGTAGCTTTTATTACACCATCTAACGTGCAGGGTAGTGGCGCAATTGTTTCACCTGTTTCTGCTAATGAAACAGCTCTATACCTTTCTTCTTCAAGCGATAAAGATAGTTCTGTGCGTTTGCAAGGATTTGATTTAAATGGTGTATTAGCTGCTACAAAAAACGTAACGATTCCTGCGAATGCATCTTTAAGAATTCCTGTTTCAGACATTTCGCACGATGCAGTTATGTTTATTGCGAAATCGCATAGCAAAGTTTCTTTGTCTGCCCGTATTCATAAAGATGAAATCGATAAGGCTGGTATAGCAGGTATTTCTTGGCTTTCTGCGCAATCTTTGGAGCCGCAAGCAATGAAGGTATACGTTAAAACTGACAATCATATTGTGCAATAATACGAATAAAAATATTGCTATAAGCGACTATAAATTAATTAAAATACTTAATAATTTTAATTAATTTAAAAATTGTTTACAGACCCCAATCTGGATCAATTTCTTCTGGTCTGCGACCGTATAGTTCTGCTAAGCGTTGCACAAGTTCATCTCTGATAGCATATTGAAGTTCACTTCTGCTGCTTACATGAGTGCATAGCGGAAGCCTATACAATACAATTCTAGATTGCATACCACGGCTAGCTGGAAAAGCTTGCGAAAGTATTCTGCGGTTTTGCTCCCATAACAGTGGTTGCGAAGGCGGCACATCTTCTACCGCGAATTGAACGTCTTTAGTTAATGCTCTCCAAGCGCTGTTGAGACGTCTAATTTGAGCTGCTACCATGGCATCGAACATTCCACTAGCAGTTCTATATTGTGGTAGGCGAGTACCAAATATTGGTGCCCTAAGACCTCTACCATGCCTATTTCTATAGTGACGTTCTTCCCAAATTAGACCTGTCATGCTTCCACTTTACGAGAAGGCTAGGCCAATAATATGTAAATAATTAATATGCGGTGTGTGAAATACGCTCACACTATAGAATACTGTATATATGGTTTTAAAAGTCAGGAGGATTTGTAATGCTCAAACCAATAGTGCATGATTGGAATGAGTTTAATCTTGACTTGAGCATTGCTAAATCGTCTCTTATTGCTTTTGATTTAGATAATACACTGGCATGTTCTAAAAAACCTATGCTTAAATCGATGGCTGAATCATTAAGTAAGCTGATTAATATAATTCCTGTTGCTGTAATAACAGGTGGCTGCCTAGAGTTAGTTAAGAAGCAAATTTTAGATATGCTAGCAACTGGCACTAATCTTAAAAATATTCACATAATGCCGACTAATGGAACTAGTTATTATCGTGTGAATAACGACATGTCATTGCAATGTGTTTATGAGCATAGTATCGATTTTGAGCAAGCGCAATGCGTTATTGATGCAATACGCAACTGTGCAAAAAATATGGGCGTGTGGAAAGAACCCGGTGATCCAATGCTGTGGGGAGAACAGATAGAGAACCGCGGTAGTCAAATTACTTTTTCGGCACTAGGGCAACTAGCTCCTATTGAATATAAAAAAACTTGGGATCCTAGCGGTTGTTTGAAAGCTCAACTTGCACAAAGTATTTCTCAAGCTTTACCTAATTTTGCTGTACGCGCTGGAGGAGATACTAGCGTCGATATATACAGGCGCGGTGACGATAAAGCTCAAGCTTTGCGAATGTTATCTAAATATTGTGATTTTAATATTGAAAAAATTACTTTTATTGGCGATCGTATGTATCCCGGAGGAAACGATTATCCTACTGCCTTTACAGGAGCTTTAGTTGTTAAAGTAAGTAATCCTTCGGATACTTTAGAACTTTGTAATAAGGTACTTAATATTTTAAAAATATAGAATTTTATTAATTTTTCATTTTAAGATACCTTTTATCCACAATCGCATTTTTTATTTGCATAGCTAATAAGCTATCGCATATGCTGTCATTATGGTTGGGAGACGCAAGGTTATAAACCACCAAAACAAAAAGAAGTATAGAAGCGTGACATCTAATGGGGGATTAGCATGTCACGCATCTGTACCTTGTGGTGCATACGAAAACATGTATGTTGATTCTGTAAATTGGCGTTTTGCTAGTTGGAAGAATGTAGCGATTGCTTTATTTAATTTATTTTTGCCTCGCGCATGTGCAGGATGCGATACTCCAGATTATATATTGTGTGAAAACTGCAAGAAAGCGTTGCAATGCTGGAAAAGCGCACCATTTGCCAGAACAGTATGTGGATATCGCTACGCGTGTGGTTCGTATTCTACGGTTGTTCGCCGCGCAATATTATTGTGGAAGGATCATTTCGATATTGCATGTGACAAAATATTTGGTGAACTTATTGGCGATTTAGTAGTAGAAGTTATATCTAAATTTTTGCGCTCGAATTCTTGTTATATAAGTGAAAATCCTATATTTGTTATACCAGTTCCGTCATCTAAATATTCATCAAGACATCGTGGGCGTAAGCATATGCTGCCTATTGCAAATTGTGTTGCTAAACGATTGTGTAATAGTGGCATTAGGGCATACGTTTTAGATATTGTAAGTATGGATGCTAGGATTACTGCGAAATCAGTGCAAACTTCCGGTTTTCGCGGAAGGTCTAACAGAATTTCTAAGGCGTTTAGCGTCGATTTCAAAGAATTGAGAAAGCAAAAGTTTGAAAATCAACGCGATTACAAAGCTATTGTATTGGATGATATTGTAACTACTGGCTCAACTATGAATAGCTGCGTTTCAACTTTACAGAGTAGTGGAATTACTGTTTTGGCATGCTTTTCTTTAGCGTGTGTATGCAATAAGGATGATTGTACAGCAGATTACGAATGCTAGTTTTCTATTGTATTTCTATTGTATTGCTATAGTTTAGCGGAAGTGCAATTTCAAAGTTTGGACCACGCTTATCGTCTACTACTTTTACAGTTCCATGGTGCAATTGTGCAGCCCAACGAGCAATTGACAATCCTAATCCTGTTCCTCCTGATTCTGTGCCAATTCGCTGATTTCCCTTAACAAATCTTCTGAAAATATCTGCACGATCTTCTTGAGGAATTTGTTCTCCAAAATTCACAACATTACATATTACAGAGTTTTGGCTGTGGTTAATATGAGCACTTATAAGAACACGAGTTCCATCATCTGAATGTTTTAGAGCGTTAGAAATAATATTAGTAAAAAGTTGCGAAAGGCGAGCTTGATCTCCTGTTAATTCAATCTCATCATTAATTTGAACTTCAATATTGTGATTATGACCTGAATCTGCTATTTCTAGTGGTTCGATAATTTCGTCAATAAAGTCTGTGAAATTAAATGAAGTTATATTAAGGCTTTCCGCACCTGCTTCAACTCTAGATAAATCAAGAAGGAAAGTAATAAGATCAGCAAGTCTATGAGTTTGGTTTAATATAGCTTCCATATTAGATGGAGTAGGATCAACAACTCCGTCTGCAAGATTTTCAAGCATCGCTTGCAAAGCAGAAACAGGAGTGCGCAGTTCGTGGCTTACGTTTGCTATAAGCTCTCTACGCATTTGATCTGCATGTTCAAGTTCTTCTGCCATTTCATTAAATGCAAGAGTTAATTTACCTACTTCGTCACGACGATTTTCTACAGCAACTCGCACAGAATAGTCGCCATCAGACATAGCTTCTGCAGCATTTTTCATTTGACGAAGTGGTGCTGTAAGTCCTCTAGAAAAAATGTATGTAATTCCCAGAGCAACAATAAGTGTTAATGGCATTGCAATCCAGCCATTTAGACCAGTTTTAAGTAAAAACCATGCCATTACGAAAGCAATTGCTGTTGCAAAAACAATAATTGCCGAAAGTTCAATTTTTAGAGATGAAAAAAATCCGACAGGTCGATTTGGATAATTATGCTTTATAGAAGAATTCGTAAATAGAGTTTTTGACTTATCTCTAAGTTGAGCATTTGAGTTTTTATTTAATAAATTATGTTGTTTAGTATTTTTATATTGCTCAGAATTAGCATTATCTATTTTATTTTCTAATACCATTTACGAATTTTCCGAAGCTAAAGTGTTGTAACCATTTACTATTTATGAAAGTAGTAATTATTTATGAAACTTGTGATTGTAGAACTTTGTCGTAATCACTAATAGGTGGCTCGAATGCGTATCCTATTCCGTGTACAGTACGAATCCATTCCGATCCAATTTTATGCCTCAAAGACTTAATGTGCGAATCTACTGTGCGAGTTCCAGAAGCATCTGGCCAATCCCACACTTCTTCAAGTAACTTTTCACGCTTAAATACAGTATGAGGATGACGAGCTAGAGTAGCGAGCAAGTCAAACTCGGTTGGTGTAAAATGTATCTCTTCGCCGTTTAGAGTTACAAGTCTTTGGCGAGGTCTAATAATAAGCGATCCAAAAATAATTGTGCGTTCATGTTCCATTGTTTTTGCTATTTGCGCTGCGCGTTCTACTCGTCTCAACAATGCTGCGCAACGAGCAATTAACTCACGTGGTGAAAATGGTTTAGTCATGTAATCATCTGCGCCTGCGCTTAAGCCAACAATTTTATCGGCTTCTGCGTCGCGCGCTGTTAACATGAGGATAGGAACAGGCATTTTGGAGATAATTCGTCGAGTTGCTTCAATCCCATCCATAATAGGAAGCATAATATCCATAATTATTAGATCGGGTTTTAGTTGTTCAGCAGCTCTAACAGCAGACGCTCCATCCGCAGCGACTCTTGCTCTCCAGCCTTGTGCAGTAATGCGTTGTGCAATTGCTGTAGCAAGATCTGGCTCATCCTCAACAACGAGAATCGTACGAGCATTTACGCTAGCTGATGGAGCGTTTAGCATATTTTAAAAAGACCTTTCAGTGTTGTACTGGCTTCAAGAATACCGCACCTAACGCTGGAACAGTGATTCTTGCAGAGTATGGTCGAGAATGATACTCTTCAGCAGCAGCAGTGAATGTGCCGTTGTGAATATTAGATCCGCAATACTTTGCATCATCAGTTGTGAGTATCTCTTCCCACTGTCCACCTTTTGGTAGCGCAACCTGATAGTCTTGCCATGCTTGACCTGAGAAGTTTACTACTACAACGATTTCTTCTCCGTCGTCGCCAATACGCACGTAGCTTAAAGTATTGTGATCGGAATCGTCGCTTGTAAGCCACTGGAAACCATCAGGAGTAAAGTCTTGACTCCAGAATGCGCGAGAGCTCTTATACAGAGTATTCAAATCTGCAACAAGCTTTTGTACACCTTGATGGAACGGCCATTGTAGCTCATTCCAGTTAAGTGAAGTATTGAAGTTCCATTCGCTGGATTGTCCAATTTCTCCACCCATGAACAGAAGATTCTTGCCTGGATGAGACCACTGGTATGCAAGCAATGCGCGTAATCCTGCGAATTGTTGCCATTCGTCGCCTGGCATCTTTCCAAGTAACGAACCCTTACCGTACACAACTTCATCGTGGCTTAATGGCAACACATAATGCTCAGAATATGCATAAACCATTGAGAATGTAATTTCGTTATGATGCCAACGACGATTAATTGGCTCCTCTTTAAGGTATTGCAAAGTGTCGTGCATCCAACCCATATTCCACTTCAAGCCGAATCCTAAGCCGCCCATATCTGTTGGTGCAGTTACGCCTTGATAAGCAGTGGATTCCTCAGCAATCATCATGATGCCAGGATTATTCTTGTATGCAGTTGCGTTTGCTTCCTTAATGAAGTCAATTGCTTCAAGATTTTCGCGTCCGCCGTAGATGTTTGGTCTCCACTGTCCTGCTTCACGGCTGTAGTCCAAGTAAAGCATTGAGGATACTGCATCGACGCGCAACGCGTCAACATGGTATTCATCAAGCCAGAAGCAAGCATTAGCAACCAAGAAGTTACGAACTTCATGACGACCAAAGTTGAAGATGTAAGTACCCCAATCAGGATGCTCGCCTCGCATAGGATCAGGATCCTCATATAATGCTGTGCCATCAAAACGACCAAGTGCAAAGTCATCCTTAGGGAAGTGAGCTGGAACCCAATCCATAATGACGCCAATGCCTGCTTTGTGGAGTTTATCTACCAAGTACTTAAAGTCATCAGGGGAGCCAAGGCGAGAATCTACTGCATAGTAACCTGTTACTTGATATCCCCAAGATCCAGAGAATGGATATTGTGTCAACGGCATAAACTCGACGTGAGTAAAGCCTTCTCTTTGCACATAATCAACTAAATGATCAGCAAGTTCGCGATAATTACCCAAATCGCGATTCCAGCTGTTAGCTTGTACTTCGTAAATGCTTATTGGACCATTGTGAGCATCTGTTTTTGCGCGCTTATCCATCCAATCGGTATCGTGCCACTTAAACTCAGAATCAACAACAACAGATCCTGTGTTTGGTGGAACTTCATGAGAGCGCTCCATTGGATCGGCTTTCATAATCCAATTGCCAGATTGTGTAAGAATTTCGTACTTGTATACTTCGCCTGCTGTAACTCCTGGAATAAAAAGTTCCCAAATGCCAGAAGAGCCGAGTGAGCGCATAGCGTGGCGGCGACCATTCCAGTAATTAAAGTTACCAACTACGCGTACTGCACGAGCATTTGGTGCCCACACTGAGAAAGCAGTACCAGTAACTTTCTTTACCATCTTTCCAGTTTCAGGAGATATAAGTCCCCATGAATCTGTTATCGTTTTGACGTGTGCGCCTAATGCTTCCCAAAGACGTTCATGACGACCTTCTCCAAACAAGTACATGTCAAGTTCACCGACTTGAGGCAAATAACGGTAAGGATCGTCATCTGTGGATTCGGAACCGTCTATTTCCACAGTGTAAACGCGATAACTAGGAACAGACCAAGACTTTGTTTTTGTGTGCTTTACGGCAGGAATAACAGCTGTAAAAATGCCGTTATATTCGTGTTTAGCTTCGTATTCGCCGTTCTTAGTAAGAATAACAACTTTCTTTGCCATAGGGCGCAATACGCGGATGGTTACAGTGTCGGCACCTTTGCCAGTTCCAAGGTGACCTCCAAGAACCTCATGTGGATTGTAATATTCTGCATTGCTCACCGCAGCTAATACGTCCTGTCGGACTGGGACTGCGACTGCATCTTCATTGATGTTAGTAACTGTACTCATGGTGACTATCATACATGCTTTATTGCTGTAAGTCGCGTGTGTTTCGCGCTATTGTGAAAAAAATATGAAAATTTTTTCAAGTCGTGACCTTATGGGAAACTGTTATGAGTTTTTCTGTGCATACGGAGGGTTCTGTGGAATATCAAGTCGGCGATATGGTCGTCTATCCTCGTCATGGTGCGGCTCGTGTTGAAGAAATTAGTGAGCGCACCGTAAAAGGTGTAACTCGTCAATATTTACGATTGGTAGTGTTATCGTCTGATGGTTTGGAAATTAACGTACCTGTCGATAATGTTAAAAAAGTTGGCGTGCGAGACATTGTTGGAGCGCAAGAAGTTGCAAAAGTTTTTGAGATTTTGCGTACTCCAATAGTTGAAAAAGAGATGAATTGGTCTAGACGCTACAAGCTTAATGTAGAGAAGATTGCTACTGGCGATGTTAACAATATTGCTGAAGTAGTTCGTGATTTATCTCAGCGAGATGTTGATGAACATGGTTTATCTGCAGGAGAAAAGCGAATGCTTGCTCGCGCTCGCAGTATTTTAATTTCCGAAATTGCTTTGTCTGAAAAGATTGATGAGATTGAGGCGGAGCGACTTTTAGATGTGAATCTTGGATATAAGGCGCCTCAAGAAGGCGATGAAGATCACCATACTGTAGCTCCAGAAGAGCCTGCATCGCGAACTTTAGCGCTGTTAGAAGAGCGTAGCAAGAAATCTAAGAAAAAATGATTTGCAATAGGCAATTTGCTTTTGCTCTTTATTAAAATTGCTCTTTCTTAAAACAGGTAATAAAAAATCCTTGCACTTACAAAATGCAAGGATTTTTATTTTAACAGATTCACCTAAATTTACTTACCTGGATCTTGCTGACCTTGGTTAGAATTTTTAGGATCGGTATTTTTTGCTACATGTGGCTTCTCAGTGATTGGCTTTTTTTGAGGCTCTTTTTCATCAATGTCTTTACGCATATCCTTTGTTGTTTTTACAGCATTATGTAGGTCGTCACAAATCTTCATAATCCATTTATCAAGCTGGTCTGCGTATTTTGGCATAAGTTCGCTTACTTGCACTGTAGACGTGTAGCTTCGTCCTGCAATTCCATTTAGCAAGTTCAAAACATCGCTTCCTTGTTGACTATCGCTAATCAACACATCGATTTTGCGGCTTTCAATAAGCTTCTGAAACTCCTCAACACTTGAATGTTCTGGTTCGTTATTGTTATTTACTGCGTCAGCATATTCTTTAGGCGAACTATCTTTCAAATTGGTATCAGACATTAGCCAGAAAAGAATAGGGGATGTAGAAGCATACTTTGCGTTGCTATTTTCTTTAGAGAAATCGCTTAAGTAGGTGGTTAATTTCTTTTCCTTTTCCTGCCATTGAGCTAGTCGCTTAGAAAAAGCTTGCTTTTTTGATGGCAAAACTTTAGAGAAAGTATCAGCCATAGCAGATGCCATTGCATCCCTAGCATCATGAGAGAACCAGAGATATGGATTGTCTCCTTTAAGTGCTCCTACAGTACCTGCTGCACTAAGTACTTCCGCTTTAGCTGGGTGTACTTTGCTTGCCCAATCATCGTAGCCTGCACCATTTGTAATCAATACTTGCGCATTCTGCATGTTCTTTAAATCTTTTGAGCTAGGCTTGAATGACGATATGTCTGTGTCTGAGCCAGTCATAACTGATTCAACTTTGACATCAGAGCCACCGATCTCTTTAGCTAAGCTACCCCAGGTGTCAACAGTGGATACAACAGAAATATTTGCTGCAGCTTTTGGTTTTTCTTTTGGTTTTTCTTCTGTTTTTCCACAAGCTGCAAATCCAAGTATTACTGCAGAAGCAATAAGGCATGTTATGGCAGTTTTTCCAAACTTCTTTACTGCACAAAGAACGGTACGCATCACTGTGACTCCTCCCGTGATAATGGTGCGTCGGCGCACACAAAATTGTTAGTCGACCCATATCTTCTATACTTCACGATAGCCTATCCTTACGAATTGTGCGAGTTGGGAGGAAAATTTTTTATGGCTATTGTGTTAGACGGTAAAGCTTTAGCTAGTAAAATTAAAAAAGATTTGGCAACGCGCGTTGCTGTTTTGCATAAAAAAGGTATTAATCCTGGTCTGGGTACGTTACTTGTAGGTAGCGATCCTGGTTCGTTAAAGTATGTTGCTGGTAAGCATAGCGATTGCGAAGAAGTGGGGATTAATTCTATTCGTTGCGATTTACCAGAAGATGCTAGTGAAGATGAGATTCTTGCTGCTGTACAGAAATTGAATAATGATCCTCTTTGTACTGGATTTATTGTGCAATTGCCATTGCCAAAAGGTATTGATTCTCAAAAAGTTATTGCGTCAATTGATCCTAAAAAAGATTGCGACGGAATGCACCCATATAATTTAGGTGAACTTGTTACTCATATTTCTGGAGATATTACAACGCCTTTGCCGTGTACGCCGCATGGAATTTTAGCTTTGCTCGATGAATACGGTATTGAACTTTCTGGTAAGGAAGTTTGTGTGCTTGGTCGTGGCATTACGGTTGGACGTACTATTGGTCTTCTTTTAACGCGCAGGGGAGTAGATGCAACAGTTACGTTGTGCCATACTCATACTCGGAATGTTCAAGAGATTATGCGCCGTTCTGATGTAATAATTGCAGCAATGGGTTGTGCTGGTTTTGTTAAGCCAGAAGATATTAAACCTGGTGCTGTTCTTGTTGATGTTGGCGTATCTCGTGTTTTTGATGAAGAAGCAGGTAGATACCGCGTAAAAGGTGATGTTGATTCAGCTTGTCGCGAAATTGCTGGAGCTTATTCTCCAAATCCTGGTGGAGTAGGTCCGATGACTCGAGCTATGTTGCTTGCGAATGTTGTAGATATGGCTGAGCGAGCAGCTAATTGCAAATAAAATGCGACACGCCCGAAGTAAAACGTAAGTTTTGGCTATGCCTGTATATAAAATCGACAGAGCGTGTGCATAGTATGCGCGCGTAACGTAAATACATAATTAAATATCGAGTAATATCCACCCCAAGAAGAAACCACTAATAACTAATGGCAGAGAATAATAACGAAGTCGCCAAGGTTGCGATTAATGATATTGGCACCGAAGAAGACTTCATCAAGGCAGTCGATTCAACCATCAAGAATTTTGATGATGGTGATTTAGTTGAAGGTACGGTCGTAAAGATTGATCACGACGAAGTATTGCTGGACATCGGCTACAAAACTGAAGGTGTAATTCCTTCCCGTGAACTTTCCATCAAAAAAGACGTTGATCCAGATGATGTTGTCGAGGTTGGCGACACCATTGAAGCCCTTGTTGTAACTAAGGAAGACAAGGAAGGACGTCTTATTCTCTCCAAGAAGCGTGCACAGTATGAGCGCGCTTGGGGTGATATCGAGAAGATTAAGGATGCAGACGGCATCGTTGAAGGTACCGTTATTGAGGCTGTTAAGGGCGGCTTGATCGTAGACATCGGTTTGCGTGGCTTCTTGCCAGCTTCCTTGGTTGAAATGCGTCGCGTTCGCGATCTTTCCCCATACATTGGTCAGAAGATTAAGGCTAAGATTCTCGAGCTCGATAAGAACCGCAACAACGTTGTACTTTCTCGTCGTCAGTTCCTTGAGGAGACTCAGTCTGAAGTTCGTGAAACCTTCCTCTCTCAGCTTAAGAAGGGTCAGATTCGTGAAGGCGTTGTGTCTTCTATCGTAAACTTCGGTGCATTCGTTGATCTCGGCGGAGTTGACGGTCTCATTCACGTTTCTGAGCTTTCCTGGAAGCATATCGATCACCCATCTGAAGTTGTTAAGGTTGGCGATAAGGTTACCGTTGAGGTTCTCGACGTTGATCTCGATCGCGAACGCATCTCCCTTTCCCTCAAGGCAACTCAGGAAGATCCATGGCAGCGTTTCGCTCGCACCCATGTTCCTGGACAGGTTGTTAAGGGCAAGGTCACCAAGATCGTTCAGTTCGGCGTGTTCATCTCCGTTGAAGATGGCATTGAGGGCTTGGTTCACATTTCTGAGCTTGCAAACCGTCACGTAGAGAACCCAGAGACTGTTGTTAAGGGTGGCGAAGAGGTATTCGTGAAGGTTATCGACGTTGATCTCGATCGTCGTCGTATCTCCCTCTCCTTGAAGCAGGCTACTGAAGCTGTCGATCCAAATTCTGAAGATTTCGACCCAGCTCTCTATGGCATGCCAGCTGAATACGACGCTGAAGGCAACTACAAGTACCCAGAAGGCTTCGATCCAAACACTAACGAGTGGATGGCTGGTTACGAGCAGCAGCGTGAAGAGTGGGAAGCTCAGTATGCTGCAGCTCACGAGCTTTGGGAAGAGCACAAGGCTTTCGCTGCTAAGGAACTTGCAGCTGCAGCTGAATCTGCTGCCGCTGACGGTCAGAGCGAAGAAGCTGAAAAGAAGCCAGCTAAGGAAGAAAAGAAGGAAGAAGTTGCTTCCAACTATTCTTCTGAAGCAACTAGTGAAGGTGCTTTAGCTGATTCTGATCAGCTCGCAGCTTTGCGCGAACAGCTTTTGAGCGAAAAGAAGTAGTTTTCTACTAAAAACGTATGAACAAGATGCCCTGGTGAGTAATCATTGGGGCATTTTGTGTATTCGAATCTTGTGTGTTTCGATTATTACATTGCGCTCTAAATGCTTCGATTTTGTAACTTATATTCTGTAATTAAATGTGAGTACAACGAATTTTCTTTTAAAAAGCAAGATTATATGATTTTATTAAAGCATTAATTGAGTTATTAAAAGGATTGGTAAAAATTATGAATACGCTTGATAACAATCAGAATAATACTCAGTTTCCTTCATACGATGGAAATAATTCAATGAATACTAATGCTACTTTAGTAAGTTCTCGGCATAAGCTTGCTGCTGGTCTTATGGCGATTTTTGTAGGCGGTTTAGGAATTCACAATTTCTACCTTGGTTTTAAAGGCAAGGCTATTGCACAATTGTTGATTTCTGTTCTCTCTATTGGCTTGCTTGCATGCATTTCGATTATATGGTCATGTGTTGAAGGAATTTGCATTCTTTGCTCACAGCCTGGAACTAAGTGGCATAAAGATTTTGATGGTGCAGAATTACAAGATTAACCATTTATTTTCTTTTAATAATAATGCTCTGGTAATTATTTACTGGGGCATTATTTATAGTCGTTGAGGAAGTTTTATAAGAGGATTATTTATAATCAAAGTATGACAATAATGCGGATTGCTGTAACGGGCGGAATTGCAGCCGGAAAATCTACTGTAGTAAACCATTTGCGTTCGCTTGGCGCGTTTGTTATTGATTACGATGTTTTAGCGCGTAAAGTAGTAGAACCGGGAAGCGCAGTATTACAACAAATAGTAGGCATTTTTGGGGAAAATGCTGTTAAGAATGATGGCTCTTTAAATCGTGCGTTTATTGCGGAGCGTATTTTTGGTGACGACGATGAACGTAAACAAGCGTTAAGTAAGATTGAGTCTATAATTCATCCTGCTATTTATGATTGCGCAAAGCTTTTAGAAAGCGAGTATGAAAGCGAGTATGCTAGTAAAATTTCTAAAGAAAATTGCAATGCTAAAGAAAATCGCAATGAGATAAGCAGCATAAGCTCAGTTATTGTGCACGATATTCCACTTCTTGCGCAAGTAATCGACAGCATTCCATTTAGTTTTGATCATATTATTACTGTTGAAGCGCCTCAAGAAATTCGCGTTAAACGAATGATAAGCGAGCGAAATATGACTGAGAATCAGGCTTTGGCGCGCATAAATAGTCAACTTCCAAGTAAAGTTCGAAAAGCTATGGCAGATTTTGTAGTTGATTCCACTAAACCAATGGAATCTATGCTTAACAGTGTTGACGATACGTTGAAATCATGGTTGCGCGAAATAAACAATAAAAGTGCCGAAATGGCAAAACTGGGGAAGTAAAAAACTGGGGAAGTAAAAAATCATGTCAAATAAAATTCAGCGCACAAACAAGCCTTTTGTAGTAAAAGCGCCATACAAGCCTTCGGGCGATCAGCCGCAAGCAATAGAAGAGTTGGCAAATCGCATTGAAAACGGCGAAAACGATGTTGTTTTAATGGGTGCTACGGGAACTGGTAAAACTGCTACAACCGCTTGGCTTATTGAGCGTTTGCAACGACCGACACTTATTATTGAACCGAATAAAACTTTGGCAGCTCAGCTTTGTGCAGAGTTTCGAGAGCTTATGCCAGATAATGCTGTGAGCTATTTTGTGTCTTACTACGATTACTATCAGCCGGAAGCGTATATTCCGCAAACAGACACGTATATTGAAAAAGACTCGAATATTAACGATGATGTTGAGCGTCTTCGTCACGCTGCTACAGCGAATTTGCTTACGCGACGGGATTGCGTTGTTGTTGCTACAGTTTCTTGTATTTATGGACTTGGTACTCCGGAGGAGTATGCCGAGCGAATGCTTATGTTAAGCGTTGGCGAGCAGCTTGAGCGAGACGATTTATTACGTCAATTTGTGAGCATGCAATACAAGCGCAATGACATTGCTTTTACGCGCGGAACTTTTAGAGTGCGCGGTGACACTGTTGAGATTATTCCAGTGTACGAAGAATTAGCTGTGAGAATTGAGTTCTTTGGTGACGAAATCGACAGAATTACAATGTTGCATCCTCTTACAGGAGAAGTAATTCGACAGGAGAGTAGTGTTCATATTTTCCCAGCATCTCACTATATTGCAGGACCGGAGCGCATGGAGCGCGCGTTAGAGGCGATTGAAAAAGAGCGTGACGCTCGAGTTGCGCAGCTTAAAAAGCAGAATAAATTACTGGAAGCTCAGCGTTTGGAAATGCGAACTACGTATGATTTGGAAATGCTGCGACAGGTTGGTGTGTGCCCAGGAGTGGAAAATTATTCTAGGCATTTTGACGGACGCGATGCAGGCACGCCTCCGCATACGCTTCTTGACTTTTTCCCGGATGACTTTTTGCTAGTTTTGGACGAATCGCATGTAACAGTTCCACAAATTGGAGCTATGTATGAGGGAGACGCTTCGCGCAAAAGAACGCTTGTAGAGCATGGCTTTAGGCTTCCTTCTGCAATGGATAATCGCCCGTTAAAGTGGAAAGAATTTTTGGAGCACGTTGGTCAAACTGTGTATCTTTCTGCAACACCTGGAGATTACGAGTTGGGGCTTTCGGATGGTGTAGTTGAGCAGATTATTAGGCCTACTGGCTTGCTTGATCCTAAGATTGAGGTTCGCCCTGTAGAAGGCCAGGTTGACGATTTGCTTGCGGAAATCAAGGAGCGAGTAGCAAAAGATGAGCGCGTGCTTGTTACTACGCTTACGAAGAAAATGGCGGAAGACTTAACTGATTACTTCCTTGAGCTTGGTATTAAAGTTGAGTACTTGCATTCGGATGTTGATACTTTGCGCAGAGTTGAGCTTTTGCGCGAGCTTCGCGAAGGCAAAATTGATGTGATTGTTGGCATTAATTTGCTTCGTGAGGGTTTGGATTTGCCGGAAGTTTCGCTTGTTGCGATTTTGGATGCAGATAAGGAAGGTTTCTTAAGATCTTACCGTTCGCTTATTCAGACTATTGGCCGTGCTGCTCGTAACGTTTCTGGAACTGTTCTTATGTATGCGGATACTGTTACGGATGCTATGAGCAAGGCGATTAGCGAGACAGAGCGCCGTCGCGAAAAGCAAATCGCGTATAACAAAGCTCATGGAATTGATCCTAAGCCTTTGCGAAAGAAGATTAGCGATGTGAACGATATGCTTGCTAAAGAGGATGTTGATACTCAAACTTTGCTAGCAGGCGGTTACAGGAATGCTAATAAGGCTGGGAACTCGCATTATGGTGTGCCAAAAGAGCCGAATCTTGGGCAGCAAAGCAAAGAAAAGCGTATGGCGAATGTTTCTGAGCTTCCGCAAGACGATATTATGTCGCTGATTAAAAATTTGAGCGAGCAGATGCATGTTGCTGCAGAGCAGTTGCAATTCGAGCTTGCAGCGCGATTGCGCGACGAAATACGCGATCTAAAGAAAGAGTTGCGGCAAATGGATGCGGCTAATAAGTGAAGCTAATAGAGGAAACATGTCGACGCTCTAGGGTCGAGTGCACAGGATTGATAACGTTAAAAGGTGCACACACTTTGCATCCACCTGTTTATGTTCGGAAATATGGTTTAAGAGCAATTTTTATATTGCAGTTTTGTAAAAAATTGTTCTTATTGATTTTATTATCGTTTATTTGAAAATATTCAAAGATGGTTCTTCTTAAATAAGATATGTTTTGAATCACAATACAAGAGTTCGTATGTGTAAGTGAGCAGTGATATAGAAAAAGGAGCTGGGTTTGTGGCTCAGCTCCTTTTTCTAATTATTTTCAATTATTAGTTTACTTTTGTTTAATTTTGCAGGTGAACTTTTTACTCGCGATTCTTCTTGCGAGAGAAGAATGCTGCTGCAGCTCCCAGTACACCAATCATTGCGCTGATCAATCCTACTCGTTCCACTTCAGCACCAGTCTTTACTAATTGGGACGAATGCTTTGCAGGAACCTTGTTGCCGGACTTATTAGATGCGTTGGAACCTGAAGCACCAGTGGATGCGTTACCAGCGTTGCTGTTGCCAGCATTACCGGTTTCAGCGTTACCAGCGTTGTTAGCATTGTCGGCGCTACTTGATTCGTTGGTGCTATTTTGAGCACCGGAATCTGTAGAGCTGCTATCACCAGTAGTAGATCCGCTAGCTGAACCACCATTGTTAGGCGTGGAATCATTACCCGAATCAGATCCAGAACCGGAACCTGTTCCAGAACCAGAACCTGTTCCTGGAGTAGTTGGGTTGTTTCCGGCTTTACCAGTGGCTTCGCTGGAAGCGGTGTTACCCTTCTTATCTTTAGCTTTTACATCACTACCGTCTGCGACTTTGTTTGCTGGAATAGTGACTTTACCAGTGTTTTCGTCAACTTTTACGCCTTCTGGAGTGTTTTCCCCCTTCCACTTGCCGTCATTGCCTTTCTTGACAGTGATGGTCTTCGGGTTGGTTTCACCTTCTGGCGTATACGTGATTTCCAGAGTATCAGTACCGGCTGCTGGTGTTACGTCAACGGAACCATCGTTTTGAGGCGTGACGGTTGGAGCAGCTGGCTTAGCTTCTGGAGTAGTTGGGTTGTTTCCGGCTTTACCAGTGGCTTCGTCACTGTTGGTACCGTTACCCTTCTTATCTTTAGCGGTTACAGTACTACCGTCTGCGACTTTGTTTGCTGGAATAGTGACTTTACCAGTGTTTTCGTCAACTTTTACGCCTTCTGGAGTGTTTTC